>NZ_LT906457.1:1228892-1935285 GCF_900186965.1 Legionella spiritensis | reverse complement strand
ACAATACCGGATATTGGTGGCGCGACTGATGTGGATGTTATTGAAATTCTGATAAAACCGGGCGATGAGATTTCAGTGGATACGCCCCTGGTCACGCTGGAATCGGAAAAAGCAAGCATGGACATTCCCTCTCCTTCAGCAGGAAAGGTTGAAAAAGTGCTGGTCAAGGTTGGTGACAAGGTTTCAGAGGGTGATGAGATTCTGATTCTCTCGGGCTCGCAACCGACTGCCGCCTCTGAAGATGGTGAGATGTCGAAGTCGAGCACACCGCCACAAAAAGAACAGACACCCCCGGGCAAGCCGGAATCGCCGCAGCCGAAATCCGTTTCCTCATCCGAATCGAGAGAGATCCTGATTCCTGATATTGGTGGTGCGGAAAATGTGGATGTTATTGAAGTGATGGTCAATGCCGGAGATGTTATTGCCAAGGATCAGTCTTTAATTACCCTGGAAGGTGATAAAGCGACAATGGAGATCCCCTCGCCCTATTCGGGTGAAGTGTTGTCTGTTGCGGTAAAAGTAGGCGACAAGGTGTCCCAGGGAAACAGGATAGTCACCATGAAGGTTGAGCAAGAGGAGCCTGAAAAGACGAAGTCCCCCTCCGGTGAACCGGAATCGATCGCGGACAAAACCATGGTTGAGGAAAAAGCGCCGCAACGACAGGAAAAGGCCGGGTATCAGCCGCGGGAAAGCGACGATCCGGCCAGTACGTCAACAAACCTTGTTGCGGCGGGACCGGCGGTTAGACGCCTGGCGAGAGAATTGGGTGTGGCGCTTGACAGGGTGAAAGGAAGCGGCCGTAAAAACAGGATCACCCGGGAAGATGTTCAGGCGTATGTCAAGGAACGCTTGAGTCAGAAAGCCGGTTCGGGTCTTATGGCTATGCCACAGGCACCGGTGGTGGATTTCAGCAAATTTGGCGAGATAGAAACAAAGCCGTTGAATAAAATCAAACGTCTGACCGGCGTTAACGTCCATCGTTCCTGGATTACAATCCCGCATGTCACCCAGTTTGATGAGGCCGATATTACGGAGCTGGAAGCGTTTCGTAAACAGGAGTCGGACAAGGCAAAGCAAGCCGGATATAAGTTGACCTTGCTCGCTTTTGTTACCAAAGCGGTGACCAAAGCCTTGACAAAGTTTCCGCAGTTTAACGCGTCCCTGGATGCGGGCGGCGAGAATTTAATTTATAAAAAATATTTTAACATCGGTATCGCGGTGGATACACCCAATGGTTTGGTGGTTCCGGTCATTAAAAATACGGACCAGTTATCGATTGGGGACATTGCCCGGCAAATGGGTGAATTAAGCGGAAAAGCGCGGGAGAAAGGTTTGACTCCTGCCGATATGAGCGGAGGTTGTTTTACAATTTCCAGTCTGGGTGGAATAGGAGGCACGGCGTTTACTCCCATTGTCAACGGGCCGGAAGTCGCCATCCTGGGATTGTCACGATCGTCAATAAAACCGGTTTATCAGGGAAGCGATTTTAAACCCCGTCTCATGCTTCCTTTATCATTGTCCTATGACCATCGGGTTATCGATGGTGCGGAAGCGGCTCGATTTACCCGTTTCCTTGCGGATTTACTGGAAGACGCGCGTCGGATATTATTGTAAAAAATCAGGGTCTGTTGGCAGGTCATTTCACGGCTGTAAATGCGCTGTCAACAGGCCCGGCTTTCTAATTAAATAAAGAGGCTTGTAATGAGTGAAAATGTAAAAACCGAAGTTGTAGTTCTGGGAAGCGGGCCTGGTGGTTATACGGCAGCATTCCGTGCCGCCGATTTAGGTAAAAAAGTTGTCCTGGTTGAACGTTTTGATAGTCTGGGCGGCGTTTGTCTCAATGTCGGTTGTATTCCTTCAAAAGCACTTCTTCATGTTGCAAGGATACTGGATGAAGCCCATGAAATGGGCGATATGGGGGTTGGTTTCGGCAAACCCAAAGTGGATAGCAAAAAGCTGGTTGCCTGGAAAAACTCCGTAACGGGCCAGTTAACCGGTGGTCTGAAAGCGTTGGCCAAGCAACGTAAGGTTGAG
Source organism: Legionella spiritensis (assembly GCF_900186965.1). NCBI lineage: Bacteria > Pseudomonadati > Pseudomonadota > Gammaproteobacteria > Legionellales > Legionellaceae > Legionella > Legionella spiritensis. The sequence continues at coordinate 1,933,251 of NZ_LT906457.1, read as the reverse complement.
GTATTGACCGGAGTGGCTAATTTTTCCGGAGCCAATCAGGTTGTGGTTGATGGTAACGGTAAAAAAACAACCATTGATTTTGAAAACGCCATTATTGCCGTAGGCAGCGAGTCCATCACGTTACCTTTTGTGCCTGAAGATTCCCGAATTTTCAGTTCCACCGGCGCTTTGGAACTGGCCGATATCAAAGGGGATTTGCTTGTTTTAGGCGGTGGTATTATTGGCCTTGAAATGGCGACCGTATACAGTGCTCTGGGTGTCAAGGTAACGGTTGTTGAATTTATGGATCAGTTAATACCCGGTGCGGATGCCGATTTGGTGAAGGTCTTGCAGAAACGTATGGCCAACAAAGGCGTGACATTCCTGTTAAAAACCAAAGTCACTGCTATTGATGCGAAAAAAGACGGTATCTACGTCACCATGGAAGGTGAACATGCCACGGACAAACCCTTGTGTTTTCAGCAGGTTCTGTTATCGGTTGGCCGTAAACCAAACGGTGGTACTATCAGTGCGGACAAGGCTGGTGTCAAGGTGGATGAAAGAGGGTTTATTAAAGTTGATAAACAAATGCGTACCAATGTGTCTCATATTTTTGCGATAGGTGATGTGGTCGGGCAGCCAATGCTGGCGCATAAAGCGATACCGGAAGGCCGGGTTGCCGCGGAAGTGATTGCCGGTATGAAACATCAGTTCGATCCACGCTGTATTGCCAGCGTAGCTTATACTGATCCTGAAATCGCCTGGGCCGGACTAACGGAAAAAGAAGCGAAAGAAAAGGGGATCCCATATGAAAAGGGAACGTTTCCCTGGGCGGCCAGTGGGCGGGCTCTCAGTATGGGGCGTGGTGAGGGTATGACCAAACTGCTTTTCTGTCCTGAAACCAACCGCATACTTGGAGCCGGTATTGTTGGAGTGAATGCCGGAGATTTGATCTCCGAAGCGGCACTCGCAATTGAAATGGAATGCGACGTTGAAGATATTGCTTTAACCATTCATCCACATCCGACACTCTCTGAAACGGTTATGTTATCTGCCGAGGCGTTTGAGGGAACCATTACGGATTTGTATCTGCCCAAAAAGAAGAAAAAATAATAGTTTTCGTTTGAGTAAGTTCGTTGTCTACAGATAACGAACTTACATATCCTGCCATGAGCTATCACTTCCTGTCATTAAGTTACAAAAACTTGCCGGACTGAGTATAATGAGAAAAAGGATGGTGATAATTAGGCTCTGTGTACCAAATTTTCTTCGCACTATTTTTTGCGAAAAGGCAGTAGCCCGTAAGGAGGCCTTCGGCCGTATTGCGGGTTTGATGTGCCAATTAGGAACGTTTTCCCGCATTACGGCTTCGCCTTCATGACGGGCTACAAGATATTATTTTTTGTTAACCCAATCTGGTAACGGTAACATGCTTAAAGTTCGCCCAATGCAGGTTAGTGATCTTGATCGTGTCTATACTATAGAACTTGCTTCCCATAAAGCGCCCTGGAGTCGCAGTATTTTACAGGATTGCATTTTGGTTGGTTACAATTGCCGTGTTTTAGAGTCAACGGAGAAATCGACTGGACCACGGATTGTCGGATATTTGATTGCCCGTCAAAGTAACGGTGTATGCCATATTCTTAATCTTTGCATCGACGTTTCTTGTCAAGGCAAAGGCTATGGACGTTTTTTATTAAAAAATTTACTGGAGTCTCTGGACAAAAATCTGATCGCCACCCTTGTTCTCGAAGTTCGACCGACCAACAAAGCCGCCATAGCGTTATATGAAAGTCTGGGGTTTCAAAGGAAAGGCATTAAAACCGGCTATTACACGGATGAAGATGGCAAGGAGGAAGACGCACTGGTGCTGAAAAAATGGCTTTAGCTCGATCGCAGGCGGGATCAGGCCCGGCAATCTGCGATCGGCAAAACACCCTCTGCGGAATTTATTGCTTTTATCCCCCCCTGGTTATGCCGCTATCATTTTGTTTCGCTCTTTATACAACAATGCCAGGAAGCCAAGCACCGCGATACCCAGGCCAATCGGGATGATGCTGATCCCGTAGATAAACGCTTTTGATACGGTAGTACCGCCAAAATGGTTGACTACTAATCCAATCAGGGAGTGAAACGCGTATCCAAAACTCATGATAATCATGTTGGCCACCGCGGTGGTTAATCCGGCGACCTGTTCCGGTACGTAGGTGGACGCTTTATAAATAGCAAGGATCTGATAAGCGGAACAGGTTCCTATTAAAAGAAAACTGGCTACCATACTGTGGCTGGTCAATTGTCCCGATATCAAAACCAGAAAGCAAAACATCATAAACGCCCCTGCGGCGCCGATAACAGCCAGATAATTGCCGGTTTTTTCACCTATGTAGCTTAAAACAGGCGCTCCAAAGCACATGCCCACAAAAATCATGGACGTCAGATAGCTGGAGTTTTCATGGCTGAAACCATAGATTTTTTGCAGAAACGCTGCTCCCCATACATCGGCAAACCCTTCCAGGGGGCCAACCATTAATCCGGCTAACAGGCATATCATGATCACCTTTTTGTTCATGAGAACCGATTTAAGATCGGATAAGACGCTTTCAGTTCGTTTCTGTTCCAGATCAGGGATAATAAAATAAGTCATTCCGGCCAGGATGAGTCCAAATCCGATAAATATTTGCACCACATTTTTATATCCCAGACTCTCTGTCAATGCGCTAACCGGCCCGCCACCGTAGATGGCTCCGATTAAACCGATAGTCACGGAAAGACTCAGCATTCGAGTAAACTGTTTCTCTGTAAATGTCATACGAATGATTTTAAAGATGCCTAAAATAGCGGCAGACGAACCCATGCCAATCAACAAGCGACCGATAACGGGATAAATCCAGTGTTCTGCAAAAAGAACAGGTAGCAGACCGATGACGGACAGCAAGATACATGCGGTCATAATTTTTTTAGGCCCGTAGCGATCGAGGAGAATTCCTAACGGCAAGTGCATCAGGGCGTATCCTATGTAATACACGCCGGAAAACTGCCCAAATATGGTGCTGTCAATATGGAACTGCTGAATAAAATCCTGCAGCATGATATTTGGCATAACTCGTAATATATATTGGTAAGCGTAAAAGATGGATGCTGTTGTCCAGATCACCCAGGCGGCCAGTCGCGATATAGGCATAATTTAAAAAATCCTTTCTATAAGCTAACTAAAGAAGATTGAGTTTTTTTATGATGATGAAATATATGCTCCGCCCTAGCGGAGAAGAATAAGGGATAGTCGTTGAGAGTTACCGGAAAGTTGTTTGCTAAAATAGTCCATAAACATCAGCCAAATAAATAAACAGTCTATATATAATAAATGCACCAGGATTTTTAGTCAATTGTTGTTTATATTTTATTTTTTTTGAACAGTTAGGCGTTCCAGGCATTTATGAGCTTATTTTTTATTTCATAGTGTTTTTTATTAGTTCATTTGGTTGATTTTCGTGTATAATTCAGTCTTTTTAATTTTAAATGAATGGAGTAAATTCATGACTCAAGAATTAACCTTGTCAATTATTAAACCGGATGCTGTCAGCAAATCCGTTATCGGCAAAATTTACGCCCGATTTGAAGATGCCGGCTTAAAAATCGTGGCTGCCAGAATGACGCATTTGAGCCGTGAGCAGGCGGAAGGATTTTATGCGGTACACAAAGAGCGTCCCTTTTTTAATGATTTGGTTTCTTTCATGATTTCCGGTCCGGTTATGATTCAGGTTTTGCAAGGCGATAACGCCATTGCCAAAAACCGTGACATCATGGGTGCTACAAATCCCAAGGAAGCGGCTCCCGGAACAATTCGCGCTGATTTCGCCGAAAATATTGACGCCAATGCCGTTCATGGTTCAGACAGTGCTGAAAACGCGCAAAAAGAGATCGCTTTCTTTTTTGAGCCTCACGAAATTTGCGCCAGGTAATCCATCGTATTCGGGGCAGGTAATGAGCGAAAAAATTAATCTGTTGAATTTCAATTATCAGCAAATGCGAGCGTTTTTTACCGATTTGGGTGAAAAGCCGTTTCGTGCTCAACAGGTAATGCAGTGGATTCATCAGGCCGGTTGCCATGATTTTTCAACCATGACCAATTTGGGAAAATCATTACGTGATCGGCTTTCTGAACAAGCGGAAATTCGTTTGCCGGAGATTATCGCCTGCCAGAAATCCGACGATGGAACACACAAATGGTTGTTGAAACTGGATTGCGGTAATTCCATTGAAACCGTATTCATTCCTGAAACCACAAGAGGTACTTTATGCGTATCCTCACAAGTTGGTTGCGGTTTGAACTGCAGTTTTTGCTCCACGGCCAAACAAGGGTTTAACCGTAATCTGACCACTGCGGAAATCATAGGCCAGGTATGGCTGGCTGTTCGTGAGTTATCAACCAGTAATGGCAGTCATGATAAAAAAATTACCAATGTGGTGATGATGGGAATGGGTGAGCCGTTGCTTAATTTTGATAATGTCGTCGCCGCCATGGATATTATGATGGATGATTTCGCCTATGGTTTGTCCAAGCGCCGTGTGACACTAAGTACATCCGGTGTGTTGCCGGAACTGATCCGGCTGCAATCCGCGAGTCCGGTTTCTCTGGCCGTTTCGCTGCATGCCCCGACGGACGAGTTACGTAATCAACTGGTGCCCATAAACAAAAAATATCCGTTGGCGCAATTGATGGAAATTTGCAAAACCTATTTCAAAAACGAGTCAAAACGCAAGGTAACTTTTGAATACGTTATGTTAAAGGGCGTCAATGATCAGCCTGTTCACGCCGAACAATTGATTAAACTATTACGTAACGTTCCGGCCAAGGTCAATTTGATTCCTTTTAACCCGTTTCCCTATACCGAATACGAGTGTTCTTCCCGGGATACTATTAATTCGTTTCGTGATCGGCTTGTTGCCAAGGGAATCAATACCATTACCAGAAAAACACGAGGTGATGATATTGATGCGGCATGCGGTCAATTGGCTGGAAAGGTAAATGATAGAACCAGCCGCTCCAAAAGATGGCAAAAATTGCATTTTATGCCACACGAAAAGATGGTTTCCGAAGACAGAGCCTAGGCTCTGTGTGCCAAATTTTTTTCCAGGCGAAAGCGAGGCGATTATTGTTACACTAAATAATAGTTTCCCGTAGCCCGTCATGAAGGCGAAGCCGAAATGCGGGAAAACGCACTCACCTGTAACTTCTGTTGCAATATTGGCACATGAAATCCGCAATACGGCTGCAGGCTTCCATACAGGCACTCTCTTTTTCGCCTGGAAAAAAATTTGTTTGCGGAAGTTTGTGATCCTTTGCATAAGCCTTTTGAAATTCCACTGTTCATAGGTATAATGCACAATCTTTACTAGGTTTCGTGATCATAGTGCGCATGCTATTTGGTTTGACTGGTTATCGTCGAATTTCGATATTAAAAATGTTCGACCGCCATGCTTTGAAATCCGGTGTTTGCGACGAGCGATCATATCTTTGTGGTGGAATAATGGGCAGAAGGTCAGGCTGGAAACAAATTGGCTGGTTAGCTTCCTTATGCGTATTTTTGCTTCTGCAGGCATGTCAACATAGCCTGGAAACTGAGCGAAAAAAACAGGTCAAAGAGCAGAAGTTAAGCAAGGCGGCTGGTTATAATACTCAACTGGGTCTGGCTTACCTGAAACAGGGTGATACGCCGCGAGCGAAAAGAAAATTACTCTACGCCTTGCAAATGGAACCCAATTCGCCTGACGTGAATGTCGCCATGGCTTATTTCCTGGAAAAAACAGGCGATGTGGATGAGGCGAAAAACTACTACAGCAAGGCGTTGTCGCTTGCACCGAATGATGGGTCGCAACTGAATAATTATGGTACTTTTTTGTGTCGTTCAGGTAAATATAAGGAAGCCGAACGCTATTTTTTAAAAGCGGTGAACGATGTCCATTATATCCATAGCGCCGGTGCTTATGAAAATGCGGGACTTTGCGCCAGCGCGATTCCTGATCTTGCGAAGGCGGAGCATTATTTTACCAAGGCTCTTGAACAGGATCCGCATCGCAGGCAATCACTGGTAGAACTCGTAACACTGGAAATAAAACAAAATGATCCATCCAAAGCACTGAAGATTCTGCAAAAATATCAGGAAATGGCTTTGAATGATCCCTCCTTGCTTGCTTTGGCCGTTGATGCTGCGCATAAGGCGGAGAAAGCGGACATGGAAGATTTTTATAAGCAACGCCTGGGAAGGTTCACTAATAATGTTGCCGGAGAAAAAAATGACTACGAACACAACAGTAACGGATGAATTATCACAAAATCCTATTGAAAATCCCGGCGCACACCTGGCGCACATTCGTGAGCAAAAGGGTTACAGTCGCGAATACGTTGCGAGCAAGCTGCATTTACGGGTAAAAGTGATTGAGCTTCTGGAAGCAGGCGACTATGAACAGATGCCTGAGCCTGTTTTTGTCAAAGGTTATTTTCGAGCCTACGCCAAATTGCTGGATGTATTGCCGGAGCCTTATCTGGCATCATTCAATAATATCTTTATGGCCGAACGCAAAGCCGAAAAAATCGCTTTATGGCAAAGCAGACGTGAAACAAATCGAGGAGAGCGCCTTGTTCGCTGGGTAAGTGCTCTTGTTGCTATCAGCGCGATTGTCGCTATTAGTTTCTGGTGGCAGAAAAGCAATGATGGCAAGCTGTTTTTTTCCGGAAAACAAGCCGGATCGGGAGTGGCGTTAGCGAAACAGCCTGACAAGGAAATGGAAGTTAAATTAACCGATATTTCAAAAATGCAGTCGATGTTCAGAGCCGATTCATCGTCCGTTTCTTCGGAGAAAAAGGGTGGCTGAACGAATCCAGGCAATTCGAGGCATGAATGACATACTGCCTCATCAAACATCATTGTGGCGATCCGTAGAGAAAATATTCGCAGACTGTCTATTGCAGTACGGATATCAGGAAATACGCTTTCCTCTTGTGGAAAGCACGCAACTTTTCAAACGTACTATCGGAGAAGTGACCGATATCGTTGAAAAGGAAATGTATACGTTTACCGATTTGAATGGCGACAGTCTGACCTTGCGGCCTGAGGGTACCGCGGGATGTCTTCGTGCCTGTCTTGAGCACGGGCTTTTGCATAATCAACAGCAAAAACTCTGGTACATGGGTCCCATGTATCGCCATGAAAAACCACAAAAGGGTCGATATCGTCAGTTTACCCAATTTGGTGTGGAAGCGCTGAATATCCCGGGAACAGCGGTAGAGCTTGAATTGATAGCCATGTGTTTACGGTTATGGCGGGAATTGAGGATTGATCAATCCGTCGTATTGCAAATCAATACATTGGGTACGCTGGATGAGCGGCGCTTGTATAAAGAGGAATTACAGCGTTTTTTCCGGGCTAATCTGGACGTACTTGACGAGGATTCCATAAAACGACTGGATAGAAATCCCCTTCGCATTCTGGATAGTAAAAATCCTGATATACAAGCGTTGATCTCAAACGCACCGAAATTGATGGACATGCTTGGTGAAGAGAGCAAAACCCATTTTCAATCTTTTTGCGCGGGTCTCGACTCTCTGGGGATTGCTTACCAGCTTAATCCATTTCTGGTTAGAGGACTGGATTATTACGGCCATACCGTTTTTGAATGGGTCACCGACAAACTGGGCAGTCAGGCAACGGTTTGCGCCGGTGGGCGGTATGATGTTCTGGTTGAACATCTGGGCGGTAATCCGACCCCCGCGGTTGGATTCGCCATGGGGGCTGAGCGCCTGCTATTGTTAATGGAAACATTACAAGTGACACTCGATGATAATAAACACCCGACGTTGTTTATTATCATCGGTGATGATTCGGCCACGCAGAGCGCGTTAGGTCTTGCTGAACAATTAAGAGATTTTCGCAGCGACTGGTCTGTCATTACCAATACCGCGGGTGGCGGCTTTAAAAGTCAATTCAAAAAGGCCGATAAAAGCGGGGCTGATCTTGCTATTATTCTGGGCGAGGATGAAATGAAAAACGAACAGGTCAGTGTGAAAAACTTGCGAAATCACGAGGAACAGTTCACTATGCCCCAGCAGGATTTGGCAATACGAATAAACGACTATCTTGGACGATAGCAGGAGAATATGATGTCGGTTTATATGACTGAAGACGAGCAAATAGACGCCATAAAAAAGTGGTGGAGTCGCCATAGTACGTGGATTACTATTCTGGTTTCATTGTTATTATTAGGCGTTTCCGGCTACAAATACTGGAATTGGCATCAGTACAAAATCAAGACACAAGCGTCAAACGCTTACGAACACTTAATCCTGGCTTTTTCCAACGAGAATAATAAGGATATCAGGGCTTATTCCAACCAATTGATTAATGAATACGGCCAGACAGTATATGCCGATGTGGCAAGAATGACCCTGGCCAAATTGTATATAAAAAAGAATGATTATAACAAAGCGAGAGATATGCTGGATTATGTTGCAAAGCATTCCACCATGTCCGCCTTCAAGCAAATTGCAAAACTTCGGATTTCACGTTTATTTGTTGCCGAGAAGCAGTTTGACAAGGCGTTGACCGAATTGAGTGTGGTTGATGATGGGGCTTATATGCCGCTCATTAATGAGTTGAAAGGTGATATTTTTGCGGCAACCGGTAAGTATCAGCAGGCAATTTTGTCTTATAAGGAAGCAATGAGTCAGACTCGTATCAAGGGTATGGGCAATTTGTTCCTGGAAATGAAGACAAACGAACTCGCCTCGCTGACGCAATCGATGTCGAATGATAAACATTCATTACAAGCGGCTTGATAAAGAGGTTTTATGTTGTACATTAAAAGAAATTTGATTGTTATTGCTCTATGTGTTTTATCTGCGGCGTGCAGCACCATTGATGATTACATGCTGGGAAAAGACAATACACCAAAGCCGGACGCTCTGCCCCCGGTTAAATCGCGGGTAAGTATGGTCGAAAAATGGACCGCTCCTGTAGGGCGTTCGAAGAAAAATGATAATCCCAAACTAAAACCGGTCATTGTCGGCAACATCATCTATAGTGCGGACGGAGCCGGAAATGTTCAGGCCATTAATAAATCTACCGGCGCGCCAGTCTGGTCAAAAAAACTGTCATCCGATCCGGTTAGCGGACCGACTGTCGCGTCAGGCCATGTTATTGTCGCGACCGATGATTCCAGTTTGACGGCTTTGAAACAAAGCGATGGAAGCGAACTCTGGAAGGCGAAGGTTTCCAGTGAGGTATTGGCCAACCCCGTCATTTCTAACGGACGTGTGATTGCAAAATCTATCGATGGCAATCTTTATGCGCTTGATCTGAAAAATGGCGCCAGGCTTTGGGTTTCCGATCATGGCGCTCCTAATTTGATATTGAAGGCCAGCTCCTCGCCTGTCGTACTCGGAAATATGATTCTGGTTGGTTATTCCGATGGAAAAATGGACGCGGTTGAACAGGAAACAGGACGGGTTCTCTGGCAGCGAAGTATCGCCTATGCAACAGGTTCCAGTGATGTTGAACGCCTGGTGGATATTGATGCGGATCCCATCGTTATTAACAATGTGGCGCTTCTCGGAAGTTATCAGGGGTATCTTGGCGCGCTTTCCCTGCAGGACGGCCATTTTTTATGGCGAAAACCCGCCTCAATTTACAAGAATATGACCGTCGTTGGCAATAATCTTTATGTCACCGATACGGATGATGTGATTTGGTCTATTAATAGAAAAAACGGGCAGGTAAACTGGAAACAAATGGCCTTGAAAGCACGGGGATTAACGGAACCTGTCCTTATGGGCAATCGTTTGTTTGTCGGTGATAAAACAGGACTGTTACACGTTTTATCCGCTTCCAGCGGCGAATTTTTAGCCCGTGTTCCGATGGGTGGTCCGGTCAATGTCGCTCCTGTCGTTTCCGACCATAATTTATATGTGATGACGGCCAATGGCAAATTAAGCCGGTATTTGGTGAGTTAAATTCATGATTCCAGTCGTTGTATTAGTTGGTCGCCCGAATGTGGGCAAATCCACTTTATTTAATCGTTTGACAAAAACACAGGATGCGTTAGTCGCTGATTTTCCAGGTTTGACTCGTGACAGGCAGTACGGGCAAGCTGTTTTTGAAGACAAGCCCTTTATTGTGGTGGATACGGGCGGCGTGGGTGTCGATGATGCGGCTGTCGATACATTAATGTCCAGACAATCGGAAACAGCCATAGATGAAGCGAATATTGTCCTTTTTCTGGTAGATGGCCGGGCAGGGCTTGTGGGGATTGACGAAAGTATTGCCCTTCGGCTAAGAAAAATAAATAAACCCGTTTATCTGGTTGTTAACAAAGCAGACGGCCTGGATGAAGAAATTGCCGCGGCGGAATTTCAATCATTGGGTTTTAACAATATCTATGCGATTTCCGCGTCTCATGGTCGCGGAATCCAGACTCTTTTAACCAGCATTACCGAAAATTTTACAAGTAACGCCGATCAGGACGCGTTAACACCAGAAGACCATGCCATTAAAATTGCGTTTGTAGGGCGACCCAACGTTGGCAAATCCACCCTTGTCAACCGTATGCTTGGTGAAGAACGGGTGGTGGTCTATGACATGCCTGGTACAACCCGCGACAGCATCGCCATTCCTTTCGTCAGAGACGAGAAACACTATGTGCTCGTTGATACGGCGGGGGTTCGGCGTCGTTCACGTGTTGATGAAAAAATTGAAAAATTTTCCATTATTAAAACCCTGCAAGCCATTAAGGAAGCCCACGTTTGTCTGATGTTAGTTGATGCACAGGAAGGGATCACCGAGCAGGATATGCATTTGCTGGGTTTTATCATTGAAGCCGGCAAGGCACTGGTCGTAGCCGTTAATAAATGGGACGGACTGGAAGCGGATCACAAGGAACAAGTCCGTATGGAATTATCCAGGCGCCTGCATTTTGTCCGGTTTGCAAAAACACGTTTTATTTCGGCGTTGCATGGCAGCGGTGTGGGTCTGCTGTTTGAGGATATCGGACAAGCCTATCAATCAGCCGTGCAAGCTTTTTCAACGCCCAAATTAACCCGTTTGCTGCAGGACGCTGTTGAGCAACATAACCCGCCAATGGTCAAAGGCCGACGGATCAAATTGCGCTACGCCCACGCCGGAGGCCATAATCCCCCAATCATTGTGATTCATGGTAATCAGCTGGATTCCTTGCCGGAAAGTTATAAACGCTATCTGAACAATACATTTGTTACTCAACTGGGTTTGATTGGTACGCCGTTAAAGTTGGAATTCAAGGGTGGAACCAACCCTTTTAAAGACAAAAAGAACAAATTGACCGATCGCCAGATTAAGCGGAAAAAGCGTTTGTTAAAACGGGTAAAAAGACGATAATTTTGTAGCCTGCAAGAAAAAATAAAACCCTGGTTGGAGATGGCACAATGATAGCCGGTCATAAGGAAATGGCGGTTGGATTAGATTCTATTGATGAATATCTGATAAAACAAAAGCTTTCTCCCTATCTTTCCCTGAGAACCCTTTTTGAATTTAAAAACGCCTCTTTCCCTCATTATATTTTTTGTATAGAAGCGGTATTTGAAAGAAAAGGCCCTGAGGCTTGTACGTACCAGAAAATGCTGGCCGAAACATGGTTGTCTCAAGACAGGGTGTTTATCTTTTTAAGTGAGAAGGCACAACGCCTTAAAAACGCCTCTTTGAACCAACTCAAAATCGAATGGTATCACCGGTTATCCGGATCCCTTCAAGATCCGTCCGGAACGTTCCCGCACAAGCTGGCAGTTATTCATTTGTTAAGCGTGCTGTTGGGATTAAAAATAAACAATTTAGTGGATAAAATAACAGGATTTTTAATGACGACGTGGCATTATGAGGATCGCAGCCTGATTGGTGAAGCCTTCAGGAATAGCGCACGCCATTTGTCGCAAGCATCTTGGGATAATTTGATTGATAAGTTAACAAGCCGGTTAACGGGTAAGAACAATAAGGCTTCTGATGCGGCTCTGAACCTCATAGACAGTGTTGTGCTACGCCTGCCACAGGAACAGTTGGAGAAAATTGTTGATGTACTGATGGGACAGTTAATAGTAACAGGCGAGTTACTGGGTAAGGAATATTATGAGTACGATGCTACAATTGTGCAAATCATAAACAAAGCGTTACCACGTTTATCACAGAAACAGTTCGATAAATTGATCGATGAATTAACAGGGCGAATAAAGGATGGGCGAGGGCATGCTCAGTATGATGTTGTAGAAACCATAGAAAATATTGCCCCATATCCTTCACAAAGGCGCTCGGATAAGTTAACAGGATGGACAAATAAAAAGCGAAAATACCTTCATCATGCTGCGGCAGGTCTTATAAAAAAAGTGACCCCGAGCTTTTCACGGAAACAATCAGATAAAGTGCCGAATGACCCTGAAGACCAGGTAAATGATAAGGACAGGGCGGCGGTTCGTTCTGTTGCCTTACAAATCATTAAACGCCTGGCGCCATACTTGTCACAGGAACAATCGGATAAAATGTTTGATAAATTAACAAGCCGGTTAATGCCCAATGATGATGTTAAAGACATTGTGCCAGTCATAAAAATTGTTGCGCCCCGGTTGTCACAGGATCGTCTGGATAGGCTGGTTTCAAGGTTGCCAGAATGGTTCGGATATAAATATGTTTGTCATGATGTCGTGCGAATCATAGAAAATATCGCACCACACTTGTCACAGGAGCAGTCGAGTAAAGCGGTTAATGAATTTGCCGGCTGGCTAGAGTCTCACGATATAGCGGAGGACGCGGCAAGAGCCATAGTGGCTCTTGCACCATGCGCGACTCAGGAACTGTTGGATAGACTGGTAATTGGTTGGACAAAGGATGTAACTACGTATACGCATTTTGAGTTTATACGACTTATAGAAGGCATGGCACCTTTCTTGTCAAATCAACTCGTTAATGAGCTAACAAGCAGGGTTATCCCTATTTATATAGAGACAGAAACATCGTACGAATCCTGGCAGTTCTTGCGCCACATCTGTCACAGGAACAATTTGATAATTTGATTGATATATTAATAAACGACAAATTAAAGGCTTGGGACGAATCTGATCGTCATGCTGCTTTAGAAATTTTAGAACGTGTTGTGCTACGCCTGTCACAGGAACAGTCGGATCAAGCGGTTAATACAATTGCTGAATGGTCACCATTTTATGATATGGCTCTTAACTGTTACGACGCTCGGGCTATAGTGGCTCTTGCACCATGTGTGTCACAGGCGCCGTTGGATAAGCTGGTTAAGAAGGTAATCGGTTGGATAGAAAATATAAATTCGGACATACAACTTCTTATAGAGGGCATTGCACCATTCCTGTCAAAAGAACAAGCGTATCAAATGGTTAGTGAGCTTAATAACCATTATGCTATCTACCAAGTCAAACGAATGGTGGCATCTCTTGCACCACACCTGTCTCAGGAACAACTTGATAGTTTGGTTGATCTGTTACTAAACCAGTTAGTCGATGAGGACAAACATGTCCGCCATGCGGCTTTAGAAATTATAGCAAGTATTGTGAATCGTTTGTCACAAGAACAATTGGATCAAGTGGTTGGTATGCTGACGGGTCAGCTAGAGGGTAAGTATAATTGCCATCTTACCCGGCAAATTATAAAGGAAGCGGCACCAGGTTTGTCACAAGAACTGGGGGATATATTGGTTAACCAATTAACCGGGTTGATGAAGGATAAAGGGGAGTGTGTTTATCATGCTGCCTTACGCATTATAAAAAAAGTCGCACCTCGTTTGTCGCAAGTACAGTCAGGCAAATTGGTTGATGAGTTAAGTGAGTTGTTAACCCATGAGGATATTATCGATGAGGAGGTTGATATTTGCGAAGACGCTGTAAAAATTATTGGCGCTGTTACATTACAATTGACACGGGATAGGCTGGTTGGTGTGATTGAAAATTTTACAAAACTGTTGATCCATGAAAATAAAGCTATTCGTAATGCCGCGGGAGAGGTGTTGTTGGCCTGCATGCCTGACATTGCGGTTCAAGGCATCCCTATCCGTATTCCCGATGTTGATTATCTTGAACCGAGACTGGTGAATTATGTTTTTGAAATGTACAGCCATTGTATTGCAATGATGGCGGCACTAAATAAAAAACCGGCAGAAGATAGCATGAAATTAGTGGACTGTTCCGGGCTAACACATGAAGTCGGGCTATTTGCGAGACGCGCGTCGTCCGGATTTGAAGAAGGTTGCTCAACTTCAAAAACGCCGGCTATTAGCCTGGATGCTGGCTCCGGCGCGTTACCTGTTTCCGCAATATATACTATTTCCTTATAGCCCGTCATGAAAGCCAGCGTAATTGCTAATGTCGCTTTTTACCCCCTTACAAAGACTTGCCGGACTATAATCGGCAACAAGCCCTAACCTTCTCTTAAGCTTCACTCGATATAATGCAATTTATTCCTTTTATTTTATTTATGGAAATCGGCATGATTGAAACATTGAAAGTCACGCTTTTGAAGGGGGACAAAACAGCCTTTAAACAAGAGGTTGTCAACCAGACAGGCCTACATGGCGCTGCTTGCCTTAATGATATTGATGGGGAGGGAAACTCGCTTTTGCATCTTGCGGTCATGAAGGGCGCTTTGCCGTTTGTCAAATGTTTACTGGCTGAAAATGCCGATATAACCTTGCAAAACCATCAAGGCAACACCCCGCTGCATCTTGCCGTACAACAGGGCTATTTTAATATTGTCTACGAAATGCTCGGAATTTCAGCAGCGGCAAAGGACAGAAAAAACAAAATAAAATGGCAGGATAAGGATCGCGGCAATAAAGCAAGTGTACTAAAAGAATCTCAAAAACGTGCGTTGTCATTACTTCATGTGGAAAATAATCAAGGTGAAACGCCGCTTGTTATGGCGGCAAAACTGCAAGACGATCTTGTCTATAAAAAATTATTATTGCTTGAACCGGCCCCTGGTTATAAAAAAGAACATCTGGATAGTGTATCGCGTATACGACAAAAACATGTAGGGCGATTAAAAAGTAAAAGTTTTACAGCCGCCTTGATTGAAACGTTTTGCCCTTCCGCATCCATCGCGGAATTAACGGAGTCGTTTGCCTATAGTGGATTATTGGTGGGAGCCAGTGCCGCGGTGGCTTTGGGAGTGAATATTGGTTTTGCGGTCATCGCCATCCTGGGATTTAGCATCATCATGTATGCTAATTATAAAAAAATGCAATCAGAGAAAAATGCGGTGTGGGAGCTGGAGGAATTGCAAGCGGAGCTGGCTTTGCTGCTGAATATCAGAAAAAGGGTGCAGCAATTGTCTTCACAGCCTTCGCTCACCGTTCAGGAAAGAAAAGAACTGGAATTTATACGCGAGGAATTAAAAAAAACCATTAACAAACCGGAAAGCCTGCAAGGCAATGAAAGAAACGCGGCCGATTTTATAACCGGGAAAGATAAAATATATGTCGCGTTAAGTTCGACGGGCAGTTTTTTATGTGCCTACTCCGGTGCATTGGGGGTCGCGGGGTTAGGCTTGGCCGTGGCTGCACAAATAATGGGAACCAGCCTGGCCGGTCTTATTGTTTTGGCAGGTCCGGTAGGGATTTGTGTGGCGTTAGGGGGCGGCTTATTATTAGCTGCGGCACTGGCGTTTTACCATTATAAAACCCGAAAACAGGACTATATGGTTTTTGGTGAGCAGCGTCAGGCTATTTATAAACTGCAAGACAGTATTTACAGAAAACAGCAAGATATTATTCATGGTCCCGACAACGTTCTGAATAGCATTAATAGCTTGCTGGATAATAACTTATCAGAGCAACCCGAAGAAAAAAGGGCGAGCGCTATTATTGAGCCGGCACGAGATAAATATGATCATGGGCATGGCCCGGATGAGATCTGCTCTATAGAAAGTGGACAACTACAAAGCATCGGACTATTAAGACGAACCCGAAGTTTATCTGAAATTAACAGTTCCGTGCCGGATGCTCGTTGGTCAGGTTTGTTACAAAAGAGCGGTAGCCCGTAAGGAGGCCTGTGGCCGTATTGCGGGTTTCATGTTCAGGAACACAGGCGCATAGCTAAGTGAATGTTATCCCGCATTCCGGTTCTGCCTTCATGGCGGGCTATAGGAAGTTGACCAACCTATCCCAAACAGCACTGTTAGATAAATTACGGTTCTTTTAACCTGCGATGTCAGTTATTAACTGACATAAATGAATAATAGGTCAATTTTTCAAAGGATTTAATGAGCAATACGAAAGAGACAACATTGCATACCAATAATGCCGATGCGAAACCATAACCATAGTACAGTGGCCCTAAATAAAAACTGCAAAAAGTAAAAAGGAAATTCAGCAGGAAAAATAAAAGGGCCATATAAGCGGCTTTTTTGGGCATGTTCAAATAATACAACAAGTTTAACTGGCCAATAAACAAAATCAGTAATGAGGATGCGATAATATCTATACGCAACAGGTAAACAAAAACCGGTGATAACTTAAGCAGATTTAATATCTCAGGAGCCAGAATAATCGTAAATGCCGCAGTAAACGCCTGAACTTTTAACGTGTTAAATATACAGGTCCTTGCCATGGCAACCACTTCGATATGTTTTTCATGGATCTCCTGTAATGTGGCTCCGTCACGAATTGCGTCATAATAACGATGATAATAACGTGAAAAATTGGTTTCTATTTCATAAAAAAACATGGACATACCAGGAATCATAAGTAAAAACGCGATGAATATAGGCATATCGTATACAGGAGAGGCACGTAAGGAGTCGAGGATGGGGAGGCTGGTATTCGGGTTAATCCAAAAACAAAACTTGTCTATCCAGACACCCAGATAAAATAAAAATCCGCCATAGGCCAGAGATTGATATTTTTTCAGAAATTGTATTATTTCCCATCCAAGAAATTTTTTTGACGGATAATTATGCAGCAGAAAAACAAAAAACGCGAGAAGAAGCAAGGTATGGCCAATGCAAAAAGCCAGCATCAAACCGGGCAATTGATAGGAATATAATAAAATGGCCAGAAGAAAAATAATGGCGTAGCTGATTAAAAAGGAAAATAAAATAAAACGGTATTTTTTCAAGCCGGCAAACGCGTTGGAGAACACCCAGATGAGATTTAATTCAACAAAACTGCAGACCAGCAGAATTTTTAACAAAAGGGACTGGTTGGCGAATAACAATTCTATAGATACATAGCCTATTAAGGTCGCGGGAATAGTTAAAATCAATATTGCCGTAAAAAAATTGGGGCAAATTAAATCGAGTTTCTTGTCAAATATGCGATCGGCAATAAAACGGTTCAGGGTATGTTGAAAAATACCACTCAAAATCAGAGAGACGGCAATAAGATAGGTGATTACAACAAGAAACTGAATCGAAAATAAAACAGGACCCAGGCGGTCGTTGAGATAAAAATAAATGGCTATCAGGATACTGATGGATATAATCCATGCGCCGCTGCTTAAAATGCCGGCATAAAGATGGGCACGCAGAAATCCCCAGAATGAATCGTTATCCGTTAATTTTCGTAACTCTATGCCTATTCCTGCCATATGCCCATTGCCGTATTGTATATTTTTCTATAGGAAGACAGCATATCCGTTTGATTGTAATATTTTTCTGCCCGCTTGATACAAACTTCCCGCATTTGTAACCACAAGTCCGGATTATTAAGCAAATTCACAACTTCATCGGCTAGCATGGAGGCGTTAACAATAGATACCACCGAGCCGCACTTACCCAGTGCCTTGTCCTCTTCATCGCGCCCCTCAATAATTTCCCGGCAAGCACCCACAGACGTAGCAATCACCGGGATGCCGGCAGCCATGGATTCCAGCAGAACCAGGGGCATGCCCTCACTGATGGATGATAAAACAAGCACGCCGATTTGAGCCAGGACATCCAGCATGTCTCCTTCCATGACAATTTTGATTTTGTTTTCCAATCCCATTAAGGCGATGTAATCGAGACACTCCTGTTTGTAATCTGGATCATCACTGCCCGCTGTTTTTATCCAGGCTATGATGTCTTTATCCTTTGTTGCCATGATAGCGACGGAACGGATAAATGTTTTTATGTCCTTAATACGAACCACACGCCCCACATAGCAGACTATTTTAGGAACAGGCGTCCCCGGGGGGCGTCTGACGGAAGCGAATTTGGGAATATCAATGCCGTTGGGAATCACTCTGGTTTTATTGCTGTCCGCGCCGGCCGCTTGCTGCTGGATGCTGGCATTTTCGAAGAGACTGATGATCGGATTGGCGTTATGGTAGCAGATGCGGGCAAGCGTATTATAAAAATTGAGCCATAATCGGTGCTGATAGTTAAACGTCTTGACATTGGCAAGTAACCGATCAACTTTGGAAAACATGGTGGTTTGCAATAATTCGATGTTACGTTCCTTGGAGTACAATCCATGCTCGGAAAGTATAAGTGGAAAGCCGTATCGTTGATGTACCATGGCGGCCAGCATGCCGGCATACCCTGTTGATATGGTATGTAAAATTCCGGCCATTGGAACCTGGGGAATTACCTCTTCCATACGCCATAAGGGTGCGTGCATATTGCGTATATTCCAGAAATAATCAATAAAAGCCGGATCGGTGCTGTAATTGCAGTATTGCTCGGAAATATATTGCCAGGCTTCCTCACTATGTAAAAACTGAAAATAATCAAACCCTTTTCCCCGTTCAATCATTTCTCCGATATCGCCAATGGAATCGGATAATCCGATGGGTAACTCATGCGAATTTTTGAAAATATCGTGCATTCTTTTGATATCGTGTAATGTTTTTTTATGGATTTTATTTTTGTGGGGGATGTCGTCCTGATTTTCACTCTGAAATAGATAGACAATTTGCAGGTGAACGAGATTTTCGGGCAAAGGGTAGAGGGGTTCGTCGTATAAGCCCTCATAAGCGCCAAGAAATATAATCCCGAAACGGTATTCGGCAAGATTTTTGATCATCTCAAAAATCCAGGTTGACACACCGCCTTTCACAAAAGGGTAGGTTCCTTCCGCAAAGAGAAGTATATCTACTTGCTTGCTGGCAAAAAGGGTATCAATCATGGGTTTGTCCAGAAAGAGATGATGGGCTGCAACCCAAAGATACCTTTATTACGGCATGCGCAAAGAATCGGCTTGATGTTGGAATAATTACGCTCAAGGTATAAGATTTCAGCCTGATAGGCCAGTATTTTATAATCGGGCGCTTCATTGATTATGGCTAGTTTCAACCAGCTTTTGGCTTCCCGGCTGTCGGATTTCTGCAAGGCGATTTTAGTCAGCAACAAGGGAAGCTCCATATCATCGGGAAGCATTTCCAGGGCTTCTGCCGCATAAAGTTTAATTTTATCAAGGGTCATTGCGAGATTTTCATTAATCACCAGATATTTATAGACTCCTTCCCACAAGGCTTCGGCAATCTGTTTTTTAAACTGAGCCTGAATAATGATATCGTCTGTTTTTTCAAGCTCCAATGTATATGATTTTATCAGTGATAAAAGTTTTCGCTCCTGTTTTTCAATCAGACTATGAGCATAAAGACGAATCTCATCCAAATCATCGCTCAATGCCAACGAATTAATTTTATTTACATTTTTTGAATCAAATTGATTGATGGCCACCAGGATTTTCTGGCGAACCAACTTGGGCAAGACATGCTCCTTGATCAATTTAAACCCGCTGCCTTCACCATAGACAATCCTCTCCGATTGGGGAGAACGTTGATAGTCCGGATAATCGACTGTAATCCACGGACGTATGTTATTTTTCAACGGTTTTTGATAATGAAAAACCAACACCAGCAGAAAAACAAAAAAAACACCTAAAAAAAGCATCGAGATGGCTAGAACATACAGAAAAATAAAGGGCGGAAATGGTTTTGCCTTTAGTCGATGCGGCAATAATGCGGTCATAACATAAACCAATGGTATACAAAACAAACTGTACAATAGCCATATCGGCACAATATTATGGGGATGGGACAGGTAGCTAAGTGATAGCATGGGTCGCTTCTTCTATCAGGTTAATAAGGTGGTCGCTCTCACTTTGCCCTCTGATTTGGTGATAGCGGAACAGCACATCCTGTTTGTTTAACTCAACGCCCAGTTCACTTTTAAACAAGTCGGTCATGCGCTTTTTATACCCAAAAATCCCTTCCATACTGGTTAGCGGCATTAAGACAACAATGAATTGGACTTGTTTAATCGTTAGAACACAAAAACAATCGAGAGCACGTTTTTGCCGCTCTATTAAATAGACGATATTTTGCTGTTGAACACCGGGAGGCACGAGAAAATAGGACAGGGAGCTGTCCACATTGCTGTATTTTTTAAGTTGGATAACGGATCGCAGTTCAGACAGGAAGTCAGGTGAAAAATCAGGAAAATCCTTTAACAGCGGACTGATTTCTCGGATGATCGACCATTGCATGGCAAAATAAGCTGCAAAGACACTAAGTACTTCCAGGTTATCATGTGTTAGTGACCAGAAAGGCATATCCTTGATGATGACAAATCCTATCGTATCGCGTTCGTCATTGAACAGGGGAATGACCGCCAGAAAATCGGTATCATCTTCTTCGGTCAACCTGCTGATGGCCAGATAAGTGGAAACTTTATTATCGATGGCGTTTTTTACCAATGGGTCATTTGGTGAAATCGGGAATTCCTTACCTAAAAACGCAACAGCTTGTATATCTTTATTTTTTTCATTGTATAAACAGAATGCGGCATTGTTAATAGAACAGTATTGGCTGAAAATACCAAGTAGAAACTGACCATTTTCCTCATTTATTTCACAATCATTGCGGATAATATATTGTTTTATTTGAGAAAACGCCTCACGAAAGGATAAAGGTTTAACAATATAGGCCTGCTCTATGTTTTCGTGAGAAATGCGTAGCAGAAAATAATCCCGTGATAAATTCTCCAGGTGTTCACGAACATAATGATTCAGATGCTCCACGTGCCTGATGCGTGATATCCAGTACGAACTGAAAACGCTGGCAAGGGCTGTAAGCCCGGTTATTCCTATGATGTATTCCCTGATGCGAAGATCATAAAATATTTCTTTCGGGAGCTGAAAAATAATAAATAGCAGTATGAGAATTAAAGAACTCATGCCATAGGCTGCGCCGTAGAATAAACTGCAAAAAACAGGCGCGAATATTATCCATGGGACAGGCCCCATGATAGAAAACGGGTCATTGGGGTTTTTAAGGTATATAAGCAGAAGCAGAAGCAAGGTAATCAGGATCGTCTCGATCGACTTCCAGAAACTGCTTCGCCTCTGAACAAGTGCTATGGAAAAATCCTTTTCAAATTTCATTTTTTAATAACTTGGTTGTATTTTTTTGAGTAAATTGTTTAACAGGGATTGCCCAACAACATCCAGTCCGGAACGGCTCGTACCAATAACACTGCCTACGCCTGTCCAGATTGTTTTACCGGTATTGACATTAATCAGGATCAGGCTGACACCTGCTACCGGCTCGCCGTCAAGTCCGACTTTGTAACGCCACTCATTGGTAGCTCCGGTTAGTACGAATGCCATTTTGTTCGCACGCGCCCAGCGAAGGATTTGTTCTCGTGACTTGGTTTCATCAGGACAATAGAGTAGTTTCGCACAGGCTTTGTCGTGCGGATAGGGTTTTATGTTCATGAATCCCTTGACTTGTAATAAACCTGTCAGCATGGATTCAACCTGACGATTGGCCAAAGGGGTTGTAGAGTGGTTGGCCAGGGGACCAACGGCGATAGGGGTGTGCATGGGTAGCGACAGGCGATTACTGACATTCAGATTCAAAGTGGTACAGGCGGCCAGTACCCCGCCTAGTAACGCAGTAAGGCTGAGACGTAATGTAATGTATCGGCCGCGCCTTATAACATCAATGAACGATTTAGAAGTAATAATCATAACTGATCCCTATTAGATATAATATTTGTGATTCCTGTCGCTGATTTGTCAACTGCTGCTGGTTTACCTGTTGCTGGTTCACAGTATATTCAGCATACAACACTAAATGATCACGGCCAAATACGCTAGTGGCAATTCCTCCCTGTGCTACCGCGCCCCAGGTAAAAACCTTGCTGTATATGACGCCAGCTTCGCCGAAAGGTTTCCAGCTATGGGTGTATTGCTTCCTGTATTGCTGCCCGAATCCGAATGTGACTGCTCCGTTAATATCGCTGACGGGCATGTAAAATGCAATCAGGGGATCGGAACCGGCCGGGATCAAGGTCTGAAGCAGTGGGGACAGGGTCCCGGTGTTTGTCTGGTAATTAAGCCATGTTCCATATAAATTGATATTCCAGTCGGGATACTCCAGATAAAAACGATGTTGCCAATGTACATCCAGGGTTTGTCCATCGCCCAGATGCAAGCCATCCTGACCCAGAAATTGATTCATCGAAACTTGCATATCATACAGGTTATAGCTGTCGGTAAAATAATTAAAGCCCAGTTTGAGCTCGTTTTTCATCCCGCCCAGAACAAGATTGGTTGTTTCATCCGCGCGGCTATGATAACCAAGGGTTATATCCATATCCAGTTTGTGTACAAGATTATCACGATGCCATCGATAACTGATGGGGAAAAAATTATCAAGACTCTTCCTTTCTGCCAGTTTAAGCTGCCACCAGCCCCGTTTTACGTATTTGCGCAGCAATATCCCCACCGTTTCATCAACGGAGGGTGTGGTGGCAACAATAGCCCGATCATCGGTGCGTGGAAACCAGGCTCTTGCATATGGTGTGACGGACAGTGAGGGCGTTACAAAAACACGAGCGGATAATCTCGTTATCGGGCCATAGACATTGCCCCAGGTTTGTTCCGCTATACCGGCGGAAATTTTGTTTGATCGCGGTAGCATCGTGTCGATGAACAGATCATACATGTCGGAATCCTGAGGATGCTCTTCCAGTCCCTTGTAGGCTAAATTCTCGGCCAGAGTGAGATTACCGGTGCGGGTGGCCGCGGTGACTCTGTCCCGGTAAGGCAACAGATCCTGGTAATCGGACAAAAGTAATTGCAACAGATCCTGGTCATTGTTTTCAAGAGCCAGCGTTAACTGCATCCAGGGAGCTGTGGCGAGTCCTGTCGCGTTATGGATATTGACAATGTAATTTCCGAGATCATAATTTCTCTGGCCCAGCGCCCAATCCAGGATAAGATCATCGACTTGAGAATTTTTGAACAAATATTGGCTGAACAGTACCATACTGTTGTAGATCATGGATTGTGGTGCGTGGCCGGACATCAATTGCGCTACCAGAAATTGTTGAGTGAAGGGGATTTTATCTATGGGGATCCCGGACAATTGTCCGGATAGCAGGTATATTGCCCGTCTTTGCAGATAGTAGGCTTCAAAATTCCGATCGTTTTGGGTAAACAGGCCGGCTATGTTAATCAGCATGGAGACATCGTTATTAACCGTTGAGCGATGTTGTTTCATGATCCGGAGTGCGTTTTTATAATCACCGATTTGGTTAAGAGCCGAGGAGTAAACTTCCCAGAGAGCGGGTTTAAAGCCGAGTATTCTTGACCAGCGATCCAGCGTATAGGTTAATTGTTTGATGTCATTGTTATCAATTAAAAACCAGAGATAACTGCTTTGTACAATATCCAGGGCAGGCCAGCGTCTGAATATTCTTTGCCATTCGTCATGGGCTTCCATAACAAGTCCGGCATGCTGGATTATGTTAGCGATGGCTATGGAGTCCTGGGGGCGATTTCTCAAGGCGGCCATTTGTTGTGGCGAAAGAGCATCGAGAAAACGTTTTAACTCTTGCCATAAATTTAAGTCAATACCCAGTGAGAGAATGGTTTTTGCCAGATTGATATCGGGATATTGCCGATAAATGATGATCGCGTCGCGGTATGTCCTGGCGCTTTGTCCCTCCAGCTGCTGCATAAATACCAGCTGCAAGGCGGAGGATTTGTCGAGCGATTTGATGCGCAGCAGTTTTTTATAGGCCATTATGGCGGGTCGGATATGGCCTGATAATAAGGAAATGCTTGCGTAATTGTTCCAGAAATTCACCTCTTCGGAAGGTGTTGTGGCTGCCGCTTCGGTATAAAGCTGATAGGCCGCCTGAAAATCACCTCGGGAGGATAGAAGGGACGCCAGCGCCATTTTCGCGTTGTTATCCGATTTATCAATGGCTATGATCCGTTTCAGATAGCGAATCTGCTTATCGGGTTCGTCAATGCCCTCGGTAATCGCCGCCATTTGTCTCAGATAGACAAGGTTATTGTCAACGCCCGCTATTTTTTTCAGCACGCGCAATGCTTTTTGAGGAAACCCCTGCTTTTGGACAGCAATGATGTATTTGAGAAATAGATCGGGGCTGTTAGGATGTTGCTTCATTAAATAGCGTAAAATAGTAACCTGGGCATCGTAGTTGCTTAATTGTCCTGCTAAAGTTAACGCTTTATCCGCGTATTTTTCCGGTTCAATATTATGGTTGATAAAATACAGATATTGATCCAGCGCGACTTCACTATTGCCGCTCCACAGTGATACCTCAGCCAGTTTTTGACGCCATTCAATGCTTTTTGGATCGTACTTGACGGCGGCTTTGGCCACTTTATAGGCAAAGACGACTTCTCCGTTCATCACGAACACACTATGTGCCAACCGATAAATTTTAGGATCATAGCGGGTAAGGTTAATAGTGACTTTGGTACCGTTTTTAATAAACGATATTGTTTCGTCCGACGAATCCGAATCGGTAGGGGCGGGCGAATTAATTGGTATGGCCATCTCACTGCCGCCCTCACCGGCCGCGGCCAGTAAAAAAAGAGGTGGGTTGCCGGATAGTCGGGATTGGGATTTGTTTTCCCGGGAAGGACTCACACCTGGGAAAATCCTGTCGGTTAGAGGAATATGATATTTAACGGGAGTTCCGAGTTGATTTCCGGATTGTTGATGAGTCAGGCGAATGGGGATAATCGCTGATCGGTAATTGTCTTTGTCGTTATCATCCGTTCGGGTTTGTTTTTCGGAAATTTTTTTATCCCGGGCGGGAAAGGCTATAAAATTCTGAGGATTCCTTTTTTTGTCCGGAGATAAACTTGTCGGGATGGATTGGGATTTATGATATCCGGCTGGTTTGGTGAGTAACCGGCGGCTTACTTCATGTAATGTATCTGTGTCCTTAACCGGCCCGATAATGACCCGATAGAGCATTTGTTTTTGGTTAATGGTAACGATGCGTACAGGAATATCGATCCGGTTTGATAACATCGCTTTATATTTTACGGCATTAGGGCGTTTCGAAAAGGAACCGGCCTGTATAGTATACGTAGTGTAAGGATTGTCGTTTTTGAATTGGCCGGCTTGCTCCAGGCCAAAAATAGTTATGGCTTTACGGGTGGGTACAGCTTGAGCCTGTCCCATGAGGAGATAAGCAAAACATATAATGAGAGCGGTCCTTCTCATCTCAGTCATCGGCTCCCTGAAAGGGTTTGATCATTTCCCCGATATCCCTTACGACATGGTGCTAGCTGACATACTTTCGGGAATTGTAAGGACAACAGCACTTATTATACTGATTATTTTGTCAATAAAAACAATATGGAATAAAAAAATAGTTCGAACGCGTTTCCCATTAAAGATAACTGGGCCGCTGTCAGATGTGATAATTTTTTTCTATCAGGCTTTCGCCCTGATTGGTGCGGAACAGTCGAAGGTTGATGACAAATTTATCTTGACACGTTGTTGATCAACTTACTATTCTCATTGTTATTTAACAATAAATTCCAACGCTATTTACCCACTTATGGCAACTTCATGACAAGGACGCATATTTTCGTTTATGCAATGATAGGGCTTTTTCTTTGCCAGACGTCGTTTGCATTGAACGATAATACGCGGGTGGCATTTTATTATGGTAACAATCCTCCCCTGGACGAATTGCACGCGTTTAATGTGGTTGTTGTCGAGCCGCAAAACGATCTGGATCCCAAACAATATAATAATGCCTACAGTGAATTGTACGCTTACGTGCATATCGGTGAAATGGATGCGCATGCAAACTATATAAAGCGGATCCCCGCAGCCTGGCGTAAAGGAAAAAATCCTGCCTGGGACAGTCATATTATGGATTTAGCCAATCCCGGCTGGCGTGATTTTCTGCTCAATGACGTCTTTAAACCATTATGGGAAAGCGGCTATCGTGGTTTTTTTCTGGACACTCTTGATTCTTATGAGCTTTTGAAATTAACCCCACAGCAAAAACAACAGCAACGTGCCGGAATCGTTGATATTATTAAACGAGTCAAGAGCAAATATCCAAAAGCCAAAATTATTACAAACCGTGGTTTTGAGGTATTGGACGCGGTTCATCAGGATGTGGATGCCGTTGCGGCCGAGTCACTGTTTGCAGGCTGGAATCCGCAGAAAAAGCAATACCAGGCGGTTTCAAAAAACGACAGGGAATGGTTGACCGGTAAGCTTGAGACGATCCGCCGCGATTATCATTTACCGGTTATCGTCATTGATTATCTTCCGATAGACAGGCGTGACGAAGCACGAAAGGTTGCCCGGAAAATCAGCGCGTCAGGATTTATTCCCTGGGTTACTGACTGGGATTTGCAGTCTCTGGGAGTGGGAACGGTTGAAGTGATACCGCGCAAGATTTTGCTGTTGTATGAAAAAAACGCTGAGAATGCCAAAAATCCCGCAACGGCTATCGCGGCGTTTGCTTATAGTGCGTTTCCGCTCCAATTCATGGGGTTTATACCTGTTTTACAACCGGTTGATGAGACCTTGCCCCAAGGCGTTTTGAAAGATCGTTACGCGGGAATCCTGACATGGTTTAATCAACCGGTTATCAAGAATCATAAACGGTTGGAAAAATGGTTGACACAACAGATCCAACAAGGCATTCCTGTGGTTTTCATGCAGAATTTTGGGGTGCCGCTCAATTCCCCGTTGTTTAAACGTTT
Source organism: Legionella spiritensis (assembly GCF_900186965.1). Taxonomy (NCBI): domain Bacteria; kingdom Pseudomonadati; phylum Pseudomonadota; class Gammaproteobacteria; order Legionellales; family Legionellaceae; genus Legionella; species Legionella spiritensis. Next base: position 1,906,248 of record NZ_LT906457.1, on the reverse strand, counting down.
AAATATCACCGTTCGTGAAAACTCAAAGCACATAAGCAAGATTCGGATTAAATATCGTGATGAGAGTATTGGCTATGAAGCTTTGCCGCAGCCGATCCCGGTTGATTTTCTTGGCGTCACCTGTAAAAACGGCCAGGTGCTTTTGCAAGTGCAGGCGGATGACCTGCTGGAGGATGTCATCGTCGTTACGCCGTGGGGAGGGTATGCTTTGACGCCCTATGATATTGTTGTTTTACCTGATAGTGGCCAATCTCGCTGGGTTGTAAACCCGTTTGAGTTTTTCAGGAAAACATTAAAACTCCCCGAGTTTCCTGTTCCTGATGTCACTACCGCAAGCGGCAGAAGAATTCTGAACATACATATCGATGGTGACGCCTTTATTAGCCGCATACCCTGGATGCACGGGAAATTTACCGCGGAAGTCATACTGGAACAAATATTAAATCGTTATAAACTTCCTACCGGTGTCTCCATTATTCAGCGGGAATTTGAGATCATCAAATCCACGCCCAATATCGCCAGGCGCCTCACCAAGGTAGCCAGGCGGATATTCGCATTGCCCTGGGTGGAGATAGCCACGCATACTTATTCCCACCCTCTGGACTGGGCAAATCTTAAGGAAGGTCAACCGAATACGGAATATCTTTCCTACCCCGATAAAAATTATCATTTCAGCTTCCAGAAAGAAATTACAGGCTCCGTGGCGTTTATTAACAAGTTTCTGGCGCCTTCTGACAAGAAGGTTACTGCAATTTACTGGTCAGGAAACAGTAATCCTTTGGAAAAACCACTTAAAATAGCTTATCAGGCCGGGTTAATGAATATTAACGGTATGGCAAAAATTTACATAAACAGCACAAAATCCATCACCAATTTGGGGCCTTTAGGAATTAATACAGGGAAATTTATTCAGGTGTTCGCGCCTATTCCCAATGAGTTTGAATATACGGACAACTGGGCACCTCCCTATTATGCGTTTCAGAATGCTATTCATACGTTTGAATTGACGGACAAGCCCGTGCGTTACAAACCAATATCCATTTATTATCATTTCTACGCGGCGGTTGATCAGGCTTCCTTACGGGCGTTAAAACGTATTTACAAATGGACTGTCAGGCAATTGGTGATTCCATTACAGGTCACGGATTATATTCATAAGGTTTTGGATTTTAATAATACGGTGATTGCCAAAAATATCACTGATGATACGTCGTTGGCCTGGCTTATTGTTAATAACAAGTCATTAAGGGAATTTCGCTGGCCGATTGGACAGGGTGTTCCTGATCTCGCTAAAAGTCGCAATGTGGCGGGGTATAGCGCTATTAATAATGATTACTATATTCATACCGGCAACGCGTGTGATACGTGGATTCGTTTTACCAGTACGCCTCCGACCGAACCCTATCTGGTTGATGCCAACGCAGAAATTACACACTGGCATAGAATAAACAAGGATACGTTTCAATTGTCATTAAAGGGCTACGTGCCGTTAGATTTTAAACTGGCTAATATGAATCAGTGCCTGTTAAAACACAATAATCATGTCTTACAGACGGCTGCGGATAACAATTACTCTTTAAAGGATGCGCATTGTGGAACATTTGAGATACATTGTACCCGATGAATTGCATATCAAACATGAAAAGCGGTTAATGTCCTATTGGTTATTAGCCAGCTTTTTTTTATTGGTTTCAGGTTGCCTTGTCTACCTGTTTCCCGGACAGTCACTAATCCTGACGCTGACGCACCAGGAATATATATCCGAAGTCGATGTCGGTTATAGCATTTTATTGCTGAATCGTGACGGTGGTACGCCAATCACATTCCGGGAAATAAAAAGACATCCGTCCGTCATTATCAAACAGTTGGAAGATGATTTAATTGACCCTGATCTTAATCATCTTTGGGCGCAATATATCATTCTCAAAATGATTGCCTATGCTCCCGAAGTAGACAAAAAACTAAAACGGCAGGCCAATCGGGTCTTGCTTGATTACTTGAAGACATTTCAAAAAAAACAGACAACCTTTAACCAGGATATCGTTTTGGTTCGTGATGCGTTGGCCATTAATAATGCAGGAATGGCTCTTTATTTTTATGAACGGGCCCTTGCAAAAAATCCTGAACAGGATGTGTATTTTTACGCACACGTTGGCGAAACCGCGTTATGGGCACAACAGTGCATTAAAAGTGCGCATTACTATTTTATTGCCCAGGATAAAGCCGCGACCATCAATGATAAACGATATTTTTATATTCTGGCGGTGAAAATTCTTTTTGAATGTGAGAAATATGATCTCGCTTTGTCCGCTATCGATAAACACATTGATGGGTTGATTGATGACGAGCTAACCTATCAATTACTGACTGATATGGCGATAAGAGCGAACAAACCTGAAAAAGCCCAGGATTTTTTATTAAAACTTTTACAATTAAAAGAAAAATAATCGGGTGAGGTGCTACATGACCTGGCCCGTTGTCGCGGCAATAATAAATAGGCAAGACAACGGTAATGAAACGTTGTACCAGGTTCTGAGCATCAAATATTAATCAATTCAAGTATCATAAAAGAAAATTCTGCGCAACCCCGTCGCGACGGGGATATCCAAAAATTTAAAAATAACAATAATATCGCATCCTGAAACACGAAAGATTACACAGGGTTTCAGGAAATTCCTGTTCATTTAAAAGGCTAATGAAAGGGTATTTTTAACTGTTATTTTTATTAAAAAAGGAGAATAAAATGACGCATAATAAGGAACGTGTTTTCGCCTATAATCTCGCTAAAACGATATCTAATGACGATCTGGAACAGGTATCCGGCGGATCATCGCAATGGACTTCAAAACAAACGGTACAAGCTACCGGTGGAAGCGGGCAGGGTGTTGATGCCAGATATGATGTTTCAGTGGACTGGTAAGGAGATAAATTATTTAGATTGAACAACGAGGGCCGCGTGGATTCAAAAAAATTGATCATGCGGCCCAATACAAAGATGATTGTTCATGTATTTTTTATTTATAAATATAAGGAAAAGGGAAATGAAGTTTTTAATCCCTACGGAGCCGGATGACAGTCATGCCCTGCTTGTGAAAATGGCATTGGAAAACATGGGACATTATGTACAGTGTCTATTTACAGCTGATCAACCTACATTATTAAAAAATTCGGCATACGTTGATCAAACCGGATATCGTTGGAAAAGTGCTGATGATTATGAGTCTGTTCTCCATGAAAACTATGAAGTAGTATGGTGGAGAAGGGCAAGAAAACCCTATATCCCGCAGCATAAAACTCATCCCGGAGATTATAAATTCGCTCTCAGGGAAAATACATTATTTTATGAGTCATTAACCGATAATATGGCGCCAAATTCCTGGTGGGTTAATCCTAAGGGAGCAGCGAACAAGGTTAATTCAAAACTGTATCAACTTAATATGGCAAATGAATGTGGCATGGATATTCCAATCACATTATGCTCAAATGATCCGAAGGAAATTCGTAATTTTTTATCAAAATATGAGGAATATGGCGTTATATACAAACCATTATGTTCTAATTTTTGGTTTGAAGAAGAGCAGGTGAAAATTTCGTATACTTCCAGTATTAATTTTAAGGATCTACCTGATAATCACATTTTACAATTGGTTCCCGGAATTTTTCAGATAGAAATTGAAAAAATATTTGAACTGAGGGTTACCTGTTTTGGTGATTATATAGTTGCTGCCAAACTGCATTCCCAGATTCATCCGGATGGAAAAATAGATTGGCGAGCCATACCAGAAGGAGAGATGATTATTGAGCCTTATAGATTACCACCTGATCTGGAAGACAAGATCAGAGTATTCATGCACAAAACAGGAATTGTTTTTGGTTCGTTCGATTTTATTGTGACCCCCTGCGGCAGACATATATTTCTGGAGGTGAATGAGCAAGGACAGTTTCTATGGATTGAGGAATACAACCCTGATTTTAAAATGCTGGATATGTTTGTTCGTTTTCTGTTGAGCAGAACAAGGCGATTTCATTGGAATCCTCAAAAAACGGAACATACCATAGCTCGTTATCAATACGAAATGAATCGTGCAATATGTGTAAACATGGAACGTCATATCGATTTAAATTGCGCGAAAATCCATAGTGAATAAGGAAAAGTGATAATGAAAAAACTGGTTTTTTGTCTCTGCATTTTTATATCCCTGCATGTCAATGCCAAAAACATTATAGATATGTATGGGAGCGAGCCGGAACAGGCGGATAAATTTATAAAAAAATATGGAAGTCAGGTGGGTGAGATTGAAAGTCAATTATTAACAAAATTTAAGGAAATCAATCAGGATGATAAAAATGGCGTTAATGATCAGTTGGAAATAATTTTATTAAAAAGAAATCAATTATTAGAGCAAATCAAGAAAGAGGGTGATTTCCTTTTTGTAAATTTTAATACCATTTTTTATCCTGATGATGAAAACCAGTACACAACCATCGAAGTGGTTAAAAGGAATGATAAAAAACGACTTCGTTTTATTAATACAAGTGCTATGGCTGTTTATCAGCCCGGAAATGATTTAATAAATACCATGATTGATTTTGAAAATCTTGAACTACAGCTCATGATTAATAAGAAATTGAATAGCAAACAGTTATCCTGCCCGGTATTTCATTGCGTAAGTGGTTTCCATCATAAAAAGCTGAAACCCTATTTGAAAATCTTTAATGATGGCGCCATCAAAGAAAAAAAACTGATTGTTGACACGTTAAACCAGGATCCGGATCCCGAACGAAGGGCAGCGGCAGCGTTTTTAATGGGGCATTTTAAAGATCCCAAAGAAATCATATCCTTGCTTTTACCCCATGTGACCGATAAAAACAGCAAGGTTAGAAATAATGTCATTCGTGTGATAGGTGGAACGATGTCCAAATCCGGCATCCATGATATTGATGTAAATCCTTTTATTGAATTACTGGATTCGCCCGAAAATACGGACAGAAATAAAGCTTTTTATGTGTTACTTAACGCTGCTGAATCGGATAAGGCTAAAAAATTAATTATTCAAAAAGGAGGAAAAAAAATATTGAAATTATTGCAATTAAATCAACCTAATAACCATAAGCTGGCTTACGAGTTATTACAAAAAATAAGCAGCAAGAATTATGATGACGGCAATGTGGTTGCCTGGGAAAACTGGCTGCAAACTTGCGGTTAATCAAACGGTTGGATAATTGTATTCGGAATTAGGGATGATACGTTAATAACAACAAGCTTGATGATAAACGGAATAAAGTCCAGCTTGAATTACAGAGGAAAATAACATGGAAAAAAAACAAGAGCGAGTCCTGGCCTATGGATTATCAACAGAAATTAGAGACAGTGATATACAGGAGGTATCCGGAGGCGTGGCAAATATGTCCCGTATCGTGACATGGTATTACAGCGGCGAAAAAACAGGGGGGCATATGGCCAAGGATATTGATTATGATTTGTAACTAACCGTTTGGATATCAAATAATATTTGAATGTTAGGTTATGAATCTTATTTCCGGATTTGCCCCTGGCTCATTTAAAAGGATGCTTTTTTGAATAAGACGGGGAAAACATGGCTCTGAGTATAATTATTTGCAGTGTTTTCATGAGTTTTAATCTAAAAAATCATGTGTAAATCCGGGTTTTATAGCATTTTTATAAGGAAATATTTGTTTTATGAATGTCTTAATAGCTACCGAACCGGATGATACCCATGCCATGCTTGTTAAATTGGCTCTGGAGCGCAAGAATCATTCCTGTTTTTTATGGTATCTGGCTGATTTTCCCACACAGCAAACCAATTCTGTTTATTGTTCCAATTCACATCATTCATGGACGACCAATAGTATTTATGGTTTATCAAAAAAAATAGAACCGGAGCAATTGGATGTCGTATGGTGGAGAAGACCAAGACGGCCCTACATCTCTGAAAATTCGCACAAAAATGATTTGGAGTTCATTAGAAAGGAAAATCATATATTTTATGAATCCATTCCATTGGAAATGGCCAAAGGCCCATGGTGGATTAATCCCTACGATAGTATTAAATACGCCTCCTCAAAGATATATCAATTAAAACTGGCTGTTAAGACCGGATTTAAAATACCGGATAGCTTGATTTCAAATTCACCCGAGGATATTAAAAGGTTCATTGGGTCTCATGAAGATGAGGAGGTAATTTATAAAGGTTTTGGCTCCCATTACTGGTATGAACATAATCAATTAAGATTATCCTACACCAAACCGGTGACGGTAAACGATTTACCTGATGATCAGATCCTCCAGCTAACCCCGGGTATTTTTCAAAAAAAATTACAAAAAAAATATGAGTTACGGGTCACTTGTTTTGGTGATTATATTGTAGCAGTAAAAATTGACTCTCAAAAGCATCCTGAAGGACAGATGGACTGGCGTCAAATTCGTCCTGGAATATTGCCGATAAAACCTTATATTTTGCCGGAGTCTATTGAACATACGATACGTGTCTTTATGAGAAAACTCGGCGTGGTCTTTGGATGTTTTGATTTTATAGTAACACCCGATAATGACATTCATTTTCTTGAAATTAATCAACAGGGTCAATTTTTATGGATTGAAAAATTGCTTCCCGAGATTCCCATGCTGGATGTTTTTGTTCGCTTTATTCTGGAAAAAACAAACCGTTTTCAATGGGAACCGAATGGTAGAATTATCAGGATGACTGATCTGGAACTTGAGGCAGAGAAGATAATCCGGGAAAAAATAAACAACCATATTTATCTTAATGGTGTTCGTAATACTGGCTGAAAAAGGAAAAGATATTGGATTCTGTTCATGTCGTTTTTTACCATTTTTATATGGGAGAAATTTACATAAAAGAAACCAGGTACTCTTTCCATGTCATGTTGTTCAGTCGGCAACATTGGTTATGCGTGTTGAGATATTTATAGAAAACTACACGCCCTGATTATCGTTTCATTGATATGAGTAAGTTGTGGATAGTTTGTTTAGAAAAGAAGTTATTGAAAGCAGAAGCAATCAGGCGTATGGCTCTGTTTTCATAAACGAACCGCCAAAATACAAAACAATATTAATTGGTTATGCCGCATTAATTGTCATGATCGTTGTATTTTTTATGTTTGCTGAATTTACCGAGAAATTTATAGTCTCGGGATTTCTTAATTCCAGTCGACCTTCCGTCCAGGTTTATCCCAGGATAAACGGTATTATTACAAACAGTTATCACCACCAGGGAGACAGGGTTAAAAAGGGAGAGCCATTATTTTTGATCAATACTTCGTATACGGAGTTTAAAAGTGACATGCGCGAGATAGCGTTACAATTACAAAATAGAAAAGCAGCCATAGAAGAGGAAATCGTTTACAAGAAAAAACTTGCTCACTCACTGGAACCTTTATTACAAAAAAAATACGTTGCCATTACGGAATATAACCGAATAAAGGAAGATATTGCGGAACTTGAGAACAGACGCAATCTCGTTGAAATAGATCGGATTAAAAATGAACAAAGTAAATCTTATGTCCTTAAGTCTCCTATAGATGGTGTGATCTCGAATGTGTTGTACCGGGAAGGGCAATACATCAATACAGCCAAACCGCTTGCCAAAATTATACCCGCCGAGTCGAAACTGGTGGCTGAAATATTTGTTCCAGCCAGACAGGCAGGATTTTTACGCAAGGATAGCCCGGTGATTATTCGTTACGACGCTTATCCCTATGAACGATTCGGAACCTACAGGGCCGTGATTGAGGACATCAGTCAAAGTGCTATGACCGATGAGGAGGAAGAAAAACCGATAAAAATCGGTGAACCTTATTATAAGGTTACCGCCCGATTAAAAAAACAGTCTGTGATGCTTTATGGCAAGCGGGAAACCATGAAACATGGTATGACCTTGTCAGCCGTCATAGTGGGTTCAAAGCGAAAGGTATGGCAATGGGTTCTTGACCCTGTATACAGTTATTATGGGGTGTTATTCAAATGAGTTTTACAAACGCAGTCCTTCAATTTAAAAAATCGCCAAAATTACCTGTTATTCTGCAAGATGAAATTGGAGAATGCGGACATGCCTGTGTAGCGATGATCAGTAATTTCTGGGGGCATAAACTTGATTTGCACGCATTGCGAAAAATGAACAACCCGTCTCAGCGTGGTATTTCCTTGCTGGTTGTAAAAAATTTACTGGAAACTATCGGCTTTTCAACAAGGGCATTAAAAGTATCTCTTGAGCAGATTGGGCAAATAAAAACACCGGCAATCCTGCATTGGGATATGAATCATTTTGTTGTTTTGAAAAAGATGAAACGGGATGGCGTGGTGATCCACGATCCCGCAACCGGTATCCGATATTGCTCTATGGACGAACTGTCCAGTTCTTTTACAGGCATCGTTCTTGAGGTTGAGAAATCAGAGCATTTCGCAAGGATAAAAGATACCAGCAAACTGAGTTTGTTTTCGCTGGTAAAAACAGTGGTCGGGATCAACCGATATATTCTGTTACTAATCCTGTTATCGCTTTCTATTGAAATACTGGGTTTGTTAAATCCATTGTTTGTGCAATACGTGACTGACGATGTGGTGGGGACCAGTAATAGCAATAATCTGCATATTATTGCCTGTGCGTTTATTATTTTAGTGTTGATACAGGCGTTTACGGAATATATTCGAGGCAATATGGTGATTTATTTATCGAATAACTTAACCGAACAATTTTCGGCGAATGTTGTGAGGCACTTGTTGACGTTGCCTTTACAGTATTTTGAGAAACGACATAAAGGAGATATTCAATCCAAGTTTCAGGCAATAGATCAGATCCAGAAAAAAATAAGTACGGATTTCGTTAATGCCGTACTGGATGGCTTGATGATAGTCATTAATCTTGTGGTTATGATTATCTATAGTCGTTTTTTGACTTTGTTGGTTGTGATGGCGTTGTTTCTATATCTTGCCATTCGATATCTATCGTATCATTCCCTGAAAAAACAAACCGAATCCTCAATAACGCAACATGCGAAAACCGCATCCGTTTTTCTGGAAACGTTGCAGGGCATTATTCCGATCAAATCTTTTCTCAAGGAAAAAATGCGGTTTAACGCATGGAGGAATAGCAATATCCATTCGTTGAATGCGGATATCAAGGTTTCCCAGATACACCTTCTCTACAATATTGTGAATCAACTGATATTTCATATCGAGCCTGTTTTGGTGATATGCGCGGGTGCATCATTGATCTTGAAAAATGAATTTTCGGTAGGGATGCTCATTGCGTTCCTGTCTTATCGGTTGATGCTGGTTAATAAAGCGGCGTCTTTCATTCAGAATCTGGTCGACTATCAATTAATCTCGATACAATTGAGTCGCTTGAGCGATATCCTGTTACAGGAACCGGAAGTACTGGATAACGTTTCCTGCTATCGTCAACCGGCGCGGACAGCTGGTACTCTTAGCCTGAGAAATGTTACTTTCAAGTACAATGACAATGAAAAAAACATTTTAAATAATATTAACCTGACCATAAATCCCGGCGAAAAGGTGGTTATTGTCGGACCATCGGGTTGCGGTAAATCAACGCTACTGAAAGTCATGATGGGGTTACTGAGCATCAGCAGCGGTGATATATATCTGGATAATGTCTCCATCAGGGATATTGGTATTTTGAATTACCGTAATTTAACGGCTTCCGTCATGCAGGACGATGTATTACTGACCGGCTCCATCAGAGATAACATCTCGTTTTTTGATGAAGGGGATGTCTCAATGGAGGTTATCCATCAAGCCGCAAAACTGGCCAGTATCCATGACGTTATCCTCAAATTACCCATGGGGTACGATACGATGGTTGGTGAAATGGGGTCAACGCTGTCTGGTGGTCAAAAGCAGAGGGTATTGCTGGCGCGAGCATTATATAAAAAACCTAAATTACTGTTTCTGGATGAGGCAACCAGTCATTTGGATGTCGATAATGAAAAGCGCATTAATCAAGCATTAAAGTCACTGGAGATCACCCAGATAAGTATTGCGCATCGTGAAGAGAGTATTCGTATGGCTGATCGGATCATTAATCTGGATGCAATAAACGTCACATCGTGAATGCCGGGAATCAGGCACGTTTTCCATGTCACTGTCCATGACAGGCGCGATAAACGACATATAGTTATTAAAAATCATTATCTCTTGTTTTTTAGGGTGGGGATGGTGATACATTCCATTTTTATATGGAACAGGGTTTGATTTGAACGCCCTCATTGATTTTCATCAAAATTAACTATAATTAATAAAATACCCGATTACCTGACAGGGCATTTTATGGGAACAGCGATAGTTAATCGAATTTTCCGCAAAGCTGATTATCATGCCTTTTATAATGTCTTGCGAGATGAGACCAATTTATTAAAGAAATGGGTAAAAGAAAAGAATATGTCGGAGCGGACTAAAGAAGTCGGGTTAGAGTTGGAGGGTTGGCTTCTTGATGAAAATATGTCTCCGTCACAGTCCAATTTGCAGTTTATTCGGGATTATAAAGATTACCATCTGGTTTTTGAAATTACGAAATCATGTCTGGAGATCAATTCCGATCGTTATCCCCTTGATAGTCATGTATTTTCAAGGCATGAAGCCAGTCTCAACGAATATATAGGAAAATGTATTGCCAATGCCGGGGAGCAGCATAAGAATTTTATTTACGTAGGTGCCTTGCCAACCGCTCAAACGACCAGCTTCTCAAAAAAATTCCTGACCAAGGCGGCGCGTTATCATGCCATAGATAAAAGTATGGTTAATTTGCGTGATGGAAATCCTATATGTTTTGATATCCAGGGTGAGCAGGATCGATTCATCAAACGCATTCATTCCGTGGCTATTGGCGGTGCTATCGCTGCATTGCAAATACATTTACGGATTGGATTATCGGAATCCGCCAGATGTTATAACACGGCTCAAATCATCGCGGCGCCATTGGTCGCATTATGTTGTAACTCTCCTTGTCTGCTGGGGCAAAGACTGTGGTCGGAAAGTCGTATTCCCTTTTTGGAACAACTTTTTCAAATGAAAAATAAATATAATAACCAATGGACCACGAGAGCATTTTTTGGACGAGGTTATCTTAAACAATCCATGCTGGAATTGTTTATAGAAAATGAGACGTTTCATGAATCCTTGTTGCCGGAAATCAATAGCGCATCCAGAGAGCAAATGTTGAATTTACGTTTGCATAATGGAACGATTTACCGTTGGAACCGGCCAGTTCTTGGTTTTGACGAAAGTGGAGGTCCTCATTTCCGTATTGAAAACCGTATGTTGTCCTCCGGGCCGACGGTAGTGGATATGTGTGCGAATATGGCGTTTTACATCGGTTTGATACAATTTTTTTCCAATCGGGCGGTCCCCCTGGAATCGGAGGTGGCATTTAAAACAGCCAGACGAAATTTTTATCTGGCTGCCCGACACGGCCTGGCGGCCAAGCTGAACTGGGTTGATAATAAAACCTGTAATGCAGGAGAATTATTACTGAATACGTTACTGCCGGCTGCGTGGCAGGGCCTGACTCAACTCGATATTAATCAGAGTGAGATTGGATTTTATTTATCCATTTTAGAGGCACGAGTCAGAACGTTAAGAACGGGTAGCTATTGGCAAAATCTGTTTCTGGAAAAAAATAACAATGATGTGGTGCACTTGACTCAAACTTATGTTGAGTTGCAAAAAAAAGGTTTCCCTGTGCATGAATGGCCAATTTGACGAGCCTTTTCTATACTGAGTGGTAAGCCAGCAAATAAATCCTGTTATGAAGTCAGAGATTGATAAAAAACAAATAGCGGTATTAAAAAATACCCAGCCCTTTAAATATCTTGACGAGACACGAATCAAGATCATCCAGGAGCTGGGAGAGTTTGTGGCGTTTGATGATGCTGAAATTATTTTAAAACAAGGTGAAATAAGTCCCGGTCTTTACATATTGTTGAGCGGGAAAGCGGACGTTACGGTTATTGCGCTGGGCCAGGGACGAGTGACATTGGCACAGGTCGCACCGGGCTATTTCTTCGGTGAGGTAAGTCTGCTTGAAAACGGGCCTTGTACCGCTTCAATCATTTCCTGTAAAAAAACAATCTGCTTTTTGCTAAAAAGGGCATGTTACAATGCCTTTCTTGCGGTTATGCCTCAACTTGGTTATTTCATTAACCAGGCCATAGTAGAGGATGTCATGGAGAGGCACCGTATGATGTATAAGGAAATTAAGAAGTTAATGGAATTGCCGCAGGCAACCGTTTTTAATAAAATATTGCCGTCCGGCAAAAAAAAATATCACAGACCGGATTCTGATCATCAATTGTTTGAGCGATTTTCCTATTTGCATCGCTTGCCGGTTTTCCAGTTGTTTTCAAAACAGGAGTTGCATGATTTTCTCCAGCATGCCCGGGTAGTTGAAGTTCGTAAACATTGTACTTTAATCAGGGACGGCTTAACTCGCACTTGCGGCTATTTTATTATTAACGGCTCGATTCAGATCTCCGTCGAGTCCAGAAATAATCGTGCCAAGGTGACGGTTTATGGTCCCAATACGCTCGTTTGTCCGGGATCTTTTATTGAGAGCAAACCGGAAATATTTCATTACACAACCATTGGTGCGGCAACGTTGCTGGAAATTTCACCGGATTATCTGGAGCGTCTTGCCAAAACCAATCCATTACTTTGGTATCGTTGTCATGATGTATTCTGTCGTTACGTAGTATCGCTACAGAGTAAATTAAACAGTCTGACCCTCAGGTTAATGAATGAGAAGGTGATATCCGGGGTGAAGGAATGAATTATGTGTAGAGTGTTATCTTACCTGGGCCAGCCTATTTTAACGGATGAGTTATTGTACCAACCGGATAACTCATTGATTACCCAAAGTTACAATCCAAAATTGATGCCTCATATGATGCTTAATCTGGCCGGTTTTGGCATGGCTGCCTGGGGCCGAATTTTTTACTCTTCAAGATCTCCGTTTATCTATCGTACTCCAACGCTTCCATTTTATGACGACAACCTGAAAATAATCGCCTCGCAAATCAGGGCAAATTGCTTGATTGCTCATATCAGAGGTGTACCGTATAGCGAAACCAATATTGTTTCCAAACAAAACGTACATCCTTTTTTATACCATGGCACTGATGTGGTGTTTGCCCATAATGGCGGTTTGGCCGGCTTTGAGGATATTCGTTTTGAATTGATTAAATACATGCAGACAAGGTTTAAAAACCAGATAAAAGGAACAACGGATAGCGAGTGGATGTATGCGGTCTTTCTTTCGCAACTTCCGAATAAAGAAGTTATTGAAATAAAAGATGTTTTTGAAGCTGTTCTCATTTTGATTGATATTTTACAACAGATCCGCAAAAAAAACGGTATCAAGATTTCATCGCCCCTTAATTTTTTTATTTCAAATGGCCGTTTTCTCGCCGCTACCCGGTTTGTACTGGATTATGGCCATTATCCTGATACGGAATATTTATCGCCACATATGGTATACCATTCGTTATGGTATACCTACGGGGAACGTTATGGGTTGATTGAAGATGATTATAAAATGAAAATGGGTAAGAGAAGAAAAAGCATTATTATAGCTTCCGAACCGTTGACTGAAGACACAACAACCTGGATTGAAGTGCCTGAGTACACCTTTATTGGTGCCCATCTGGAGCAGGGAGATATTCAAATCAGTTCATCTGATATTCCTGTTTGATTGTGGGTGCCGCTCAGGTTTTCCGGCAACTATCCGGTTGTCCATTGGAGTCGCAAATACTGACGTGGTGTTCAAGGCAAAAGGAATGTGTCGTGAGTGGGCAGGGCGGTAATGGCTCGCTTTGGAAAATGGTGCCCAGACATTCACCCTGATTTTTGAACGTCAGGGAAGCAGGGCAATCCGGTACCCGGGATAAAGGCGTACAGGTTAGAAGGTTAAAATCAAGACAATAAGGTTGGTCGCCTGTTAAATCATCATAGGGTATGCAGGCACAATATTGATAGATACCGTCGTAGCAGCCGTCCTCATCAGGACCGCAAAGGAAATAACGGTCGCTGCCGTACGTTGCACGAATCATACCGGTCAGGATTACAAAACATCCGATATAAAAACGAATTCTCGTGAAAGTAGACCGAATGCAGGGTGATTGGGTATGCAGTTTGAATGTATCCATTGTTTAATTCCATGGTGTGAAACGTGTGTTTTTTCCTGCCAGTTACGCAGGATTGAGCCATAGAATGAGGGAATTTGTGAAAATATTTCATTACAAAAAACTGGACTTGATTTTCAATAAAAACAATATTCGCCAATTAGATGATCCGCTTTCTGGCTCCGCCTTCAAGACGGCTACATATTTACGTAAAAAACCGTAGCCCGTAAGGAGGCCTGTGGCCGGATTGCGGGTTTTATGGTCCAATATTGTTTCAGGAGTTCAGGTGAGTACACGGGTTAGCGTTATCCCGCATTTCGGCTTCGCCTTCATGTCGGGCTACATGTTTATGTAATAAAAAGCGTAGCCCGCAAGGAGGCCTGTGGCCGTATTGCGGGTTTCTTGATCCAGTATTGTCCCGGGAGTTTAGGTGAATACCCGGGTGAACGTTAATCCCGCATTTCGGCTTTGCCTTCATGACGGGCTACAGGAAGCTCTTATTTGGTGTATGGCAATATTCACCCTGTTTTCGCTCCGTATTAAATTTAAACGATACTCATAATCAAGAGAATAAACGCCATTAAAGCCATGCCAATGTCTTCGGCCAGTGTTACCGTAGATAGAGGAACGTCTAAAACCGTGCCCATGCAAGGGCAATTTATATCAAGTCCCTTTTGTAGCGCCTGAATGACTCCAACAGAGCCAATAGTTAAAATAACAATCGTGACAATGTAAATAAGTATCGGTAAAAAGAAAGATAGAAAAGCGAGTCCCAGAAATAACTCAATTAATGGGTAACAATAGGCATAAATACGCGATCGTTTTGCAATGATATCGTACATCTCGAAACCGTCTGCAAAATCGACAGGATGAAATAGTTTCAGGGTACTGAATAGGACAAGAAAAACACCCATGAAATAATGCATCCATATGTTCATTCCACCCTCTGCCTGCCAGTTCAGCGCGAACGCCGCCAGGAGTGAGACAAGAATCAGGGAAAATAATGGCCAGTATTTTTTTAAAGAAGAGCGGTTTTCTTTTTTTCCGGATTGGCTTTCCACCAGGCCCTGATACTCGGGATGATCGTCAATATAATTTTTTACAAAAGGGCAGGTTGGTGTGATTTTATAATTATTTTTCCTGGCGTATTGCAGTGCGTAATCGGTGATTTGACCGGCAACACCTTGCCCACGGTGTTCTTCCGGCACAAAAGTAGTAAAATAATCCAGGGTTTTTTCATCGGTTTTTTTATATTTCAGTTCACTTTCCCTGTTATCTTTCGCAACATAAAATCGCTGATTTTTTTTATCATGTTTTATATTCAAGTCCATTTGGATGCCTCTGAAATTTTTCCGTCAATGATTTTTTAAAACTAGCAGTTCTTCTATTATTTGACAACTATGACGTCAAATTGCAAATCTTTCATCATCGGAGTCGTAATCTTCAACTCGCTGAAATATGGTCTCTTTGTTAAGAACAAAAACCGGTTCGAGCAATTTTAAATGCAACTCTTGTAATAGATCGTCATGCCTGATGGTATCGTTGCTTTCTGCAAATTCGGCAACAACAAGTTGAATTTCGCTCATTTTTTGGCGGGTCAGTAATAATGAGTTATTTAGTGACTTATTCAGGTAGTTGAATAATAATAATATAAATATGGCGGCCAATAGCGTTAAAAGAAGATTGATGTCTCTATGGTAATTATCGTAATCATCATGAGCAGGGTATTTGAAAAACAGATGCAAGTTGAAAGCGAGAAATGTACTTAAAGAAATTAATCCAAATTGTGCAAATTGATATACCGGAGAAGAAATTATGTTTCTACCGTTTTCAAAAAAGCATAATTTTTTTCTGGAGACATCGGCGTCCTTTTTTAAATCATTCAAAACACTTGTATGTATTAAGTTTACGTCGATGGATGATAATGGTTCTGAGTGGTTTAATGTCATCAGAACGTCGTAAAATGCCCTGAGAATCTCAATGTGAATAATATCCTTGTAAAAAGAGAATGCCATGTTTCGACGTGATGAATGGAGTAGTGAGGCCGGATTGGATGTTTTACTTGCCAATATGGTAAAAAAGTCATGAAGATCGCTTTTATCTTTGAAAGACTCTCTTGTGTTTTCGTAAAAATATCCCATCGATTTTTTATAATTCTTTCCTGATTTCAAGCGGTCAAACAAGTCTTTCAGGCAGTTTTGTAATAATAGGCTGCCACGTTTCCATTGTGTATCATCCATCATTTTGGTTTTATAAAATGTCAGGTAGCCATACATCAAATTAACATCGTCTTTGGTAACATACATTGGTTAAAGTCTTCAATTGAAATGCTGTTTATAATTTTTTTGTGTATATTTATAAATTTAAGATAATATCATGTAAAAAAAGCAAATTTTCTACTTTGCATGTAATAAGAAAGTTTCATTGTTTTTAGGTTCACGGAACCTGGGTATTGAATTTGCAATTTGCCTTATGTATCGTAGGCGATATTAAAATTACTGTATCGTATTCCCGGGTTCTTTGCTGATTCTTACAAGGAAGTGTGTTTATGTCAACCAAATTGATAACAAAAAATACTCTGTGGGGTGTTCTCTCATCGTTGGTGGTTTCACTTGCCTTTGCCGGTACGGCAGGTGATGTTGTTCAACATCCACTCAGACAAGGGCAATGGAACCTGTCCATTGACGGTGGTGCCAGCGATACCCGATTTACCAGTCCCTCCAAAGTGTTGCGTTTGTCGGGAACTAATATCAATGGTAATGTGAATCCTGCCGGAGTGTTGGGAGTTGGTAGCGATTATTATTTTGACAAATTATTCGGCACTCATTATTTCTATGGCATTGGTATTAACTATGCGTATACGGATAATCTGGAGTGGGGGCTTGAATTTGAGGGAACCTACGCCGACAGTCAACGATACCGTCGCAATACCCCGATAGGTTTTTTTGATCAAACCTACTCGTCTTACGAATCTTACTCGTCTTATTTATCCAGCTCGTATTATTTTGACAATTCTTTCACCGCGTTTAACCGCAGGATCTATCCTTTCGTCGGCGCCAAAGTAGGAGTGAGCTACCGACCCAAGGTGGTCGTTTCCAATGATTTTCTTAATGGATCACCGGTCTCTTTTGCCGGTGGCAGCTCCAGTGTCACTTTTTACAAATCCAGTTCGAGCTTGTCAGGGGGGGTGTATACCGGGTTAATGATGTCTATTCAGGAAACCTGCGCCGCTTTTATAAAAGTCGGTGTGATGGCCAGTGATGGTTTGCTCGGAAACAATCTAATCGATAAAACCGTACCCATTCGTCCTATTCAGAAGGCAAGCATCAGTAATACCGGAGCTATTATTTCCTATCCTGTTATCATCGGGATCAAGAAATTTTTTGGTTAGGCATCAATAACGTTATTCCGCATTTCGGCTTCCCCTTCATGAAGGGCTACGTGCTTTTTGTAAAAGTACCGTAGCCCGTAGGGAGGCCTGCGGCCGTATTACGGGTTTATCGATCAACCGGGATGATTCTTGAAAATGCTTGCTAATAGAATTGTTATATCCATAATCCCAGTTTTTTATGCCACTCTTCAATGGACAATGGGGGGTAGTGGGTATGATGACTATGGTGCTCGCCCTTGGGGATTTCACACCATGGCGCCGCATAATCGGTCATAATATGAACTTGTTCAGGCGGTATCGGTAATGGTGTGTCTATAGCGGACGCAAATGGGTGGATAAGTTGTGGCCATTCAGGATCAAAGACCCATAAACAACTGCCGCAAACCTTGCAGAAATGGCGTTGTCCCGTACCTGGCTCGGGATCTTCTGGGGACAGACGCGCTCTGTAGACGGTGATGTATTCTTCACCATGCACTTTTAATGTCCTGGCATCCCCCATGATATTAATGGCGTATCCGCCGCCTCCCGCGGTTTTACGACATATGGAACAATAGCAACGCATATAGGGATAGGGTGTGTGGCTTAGGCATTCAAACCGGACTGACTGACAATGACATGATCCGGTTAATTTCATAATGGTTTCGCTATTTTTTATCGTTTTTTCTTTTTTTCTCATGCCGTCTTTCCTGCCATTGTTGTAAAAGCACGTAAAACGCCGGCACGAAGACCACCGCAAGACAGGTAGAGGCGAGCATACCGCTGGCTACCGCAATACCGATGGAGCGTCTGCCGTTGGCGCCCGCACCGGAGGCAAATACCAGGGGCATGACGCCCATAATAAACGCAAATGACGTCATTAAAATAGGGCGAAAGCGGGTTTGGGCGCCCATGACGGCAGCTTCCAGAATGGATTTGTTGTTATATAGCCTTTGTTCACGCGCCACCTCTACAATAAGAATCGCGTTTTTGGCTGCAAGGGCGATCAACAGCAAAATACCGATTTGTGTATACATATTGTTAGAAAGTCCCAGAATGGATAAGACTGATACTGTACCGATTAATGCCAGCGGCACACTAAGCAGAATGGATGCCGGGGTAACCCAGTTTTCATACTGGCCGGCCAGTATCATGTATACCAATACCAGAGATAAAATGAAAATATAGTAGCTCATATTTCCGGCTATTTTTTCCTGGTAAGCGGTGCTTGTCCACTCGTAGGATATACCGGCAGGAAGCACTTTGCTGGCCAGTTGTTCCATGGCTTGAATGGACTGGCCGGAACTGTATCCTGTCCCGGACATGCCGTTGATACTACTGGAAGGATACAGATTATAAAGGGAAATGATTGCAGGCCCTGTGTCTGGTTTGATATCGGTGAGGGTTCCGAGCGGCACCATTTCGCCGGATTGATTTTTAACATAATAATTACGTATATCCTCATCGGTCATACGGGCAGACGCGTCTGCTTGCACATAGACCTGAAATACTTGTCCGAATTTGGTAAAAAGATTGACGTAGGAAGAGCCAAGGTAAGTCTGTAAGGTATCAAACGCATCTCCAACCGCGACACCGAGCGATTCTGCCTTGGTGCGGTTGATAGGCGCTAAAACCTGTGGTACTGCCGCTCGAAACGAAGTCATGAGTTTTTGCAGCGCGGGCCATTGTACGGATTGCTTGATGAGTTGATCGGTGGCGTTTTGCAGTTTTTGATAATCAAAAGTACCGTCCTGAAGCTCCACTTGCATTTGGAAGCCGCCGGATAACCCCAGCCCCTGGATGGGCGGAGGAACCACGACCATGACTTTCGCGCTCAGGGTTTCGGAGGCTATCTTGTTGAGCTTGGTGTAAAGCGCCAGCAAATCCTCGCTTTTGCCTCGCTCGCTCCAATCCTTGAACATAACATACAAGATCCCGGCATTGGCCAGATTGGCGTTATTGTCCAGCAATGAAACCCCATCGATTGCGATGACATTATCAATACCGCCAATTTTAGCCACCTTGGTACTGAGTTCATCCAAAACGGCTTCCGTACGTTGCAAGGAAGATCCATCCGGAAGCACCACATTCATAACTAAATAACCCTGATCTTCAAGGGGAATAAAGCCGGTTGGTATTCTGCTTAATCCGTAAATAGCCAGAGCGACCAGAACCACTCCAATAAAACACGTGTGGCCGCTGCGTTTGACCAGTCGATTAATGAAACGAACGTATCGTGCTTCCATGGGATTGTAGATGTTATCAAAAGTCCGGAAAAACACGTTCTTCGGTTTGTCAGGATCAATTGGTTTTAGCCATAAGGCACATTGGGTCGGTTTCAGCGTCATGGCGTTTATGGCACTGATAAAGGCGGTTGCCGCAATGACCAGAGCAAATTGCGCATACATGGCTCCCGTCAATCCAGGCATGAATCCTGCCGGGACAAAAACGGCCATCAATACTAGCGTGATGCCTAGAATGGGTCCGAATAGTTCCTGCATGGTTTTAATGGACGATTCTTTCGGCGACATTCCCTTTTCAATATGATGCGACACCCCTTCCACAATGACGATAGCGTCATCCACAACAATTCCAATGGCCAGTACCAGTGCGAACAGGGTGAGCAGGTTAATGGTGTAGCCAAGCATGTACATCGCGATGAATGATCCGATAATTGTGACGGGTACGGTGGTGGCAGGCACCAGCGTCGCACGAAAATTCTGCAGAAACACGACGATAACCAGCAACACCAGAATGCCTGCTTCAAACAGGGTTTTATAAACCTCTTCAACGGATGCCTTGACGAAGATGGTTGTATCGAAGGGAATAGAATATTGTAAGCCCGGAGGGAATTTTTTAGCCATTTTAGCTACGGTATTACGTACTTCCTGGGCGACTTCCAGGGCGTTTGCGCCCGGGAGCTGATAAATCCCGATAGCCGCGGTTGGTTTGTTATTGAGTTTGGCCAATTGACTATAGCTGGATGAGCCCAGTTCAACACGTCCAACGTCGCGAATACGTACGATTTGCGCACTGGTGCTGGCGTTGGCGCTTTGATTGGGTTGTGCCGCCTGTGATTTGATGATGATATCGGCAAATTCATCGGGATTGGCAAGCTGACCGGGCACATTAACGGTAAATTGATAGGGCTGCTGTCCCGCCACGGGCGGGGAGGCAATCTGTCCCGCGGAAACCTGCTTGTTTTGATTGCTGACCGCGTTAAGGACGTCACGAGGCGTTAACGAATAGGTTCTCATTTTTTGAGGATCAAGCCATACGCGCATGGCGTAGTTGCCCGAGCCGAAGATCACCACATTTCCGATACCGGGCAGGCGTGCCAGTTCATCTTGCATGTTGATAGTCGCGTAATTATTCAGAAACAGACCGTCGTATTCACCGTTTTCCGAAGTCAGGGTAATAAATTGCAGGATAGCGGTGGATTTTTGCTGCACGACCACACCTTGTTGTTGAACCGATTCCGGCAATTGCGCCATCGCCGCCTGCACACGGTTTTGTACCAGCACCTGCGCGAAATTGAGATCCGTCCCGATTGCAAAGGTAACGATCAGATTATAATTACCGCTGTTTGTGCTGGTTGATTGCATGTACAGCATGTTCTCCACGCCATTGACCTGTTGTTCAATGGGAAGGGCGACGGTTTTGATTAATGTTTTTGCGTCCGCACCCGGATAATTGGTGGTAACCTGAATGGTAGGAGGCACAATGGCCGGATATTGAGCGACCGGTAAAATCGCAACGAAAATCAGGCCGAGCAAAACAAGCAACAGCGCTATGACATTCGCCAGTACGGGTCGTTCAATGAAAAATTTGGAAATCATCGTTACTTGTCCTCACTTTTAGAGTGGGGAGAAACAGCGTTTCCGGGTACGGCGTTTTGCAATCCATTGACGATAACCTGATCGGTTGCCTTCAACCCTTTAACGATAGCGCGCATCCCCTGCTCCACAGCACCTGTTGTCACCCGTTGCAGGACTACGCTATTGTTTTTGTCGACTAATAATAAATAAGGGCCAATCTGATCGTACTGTATGGCGGTATCCGGAACCGTTAATTGCGGAGATGGCTGGGAAATGGCGATACGTACCCGCACAAACTGCCCGGGCAGCAATACGTAATCACTGTTGGGCAAGAGCGCTCTGAATTCTATCGTCCCAGTGGACGCGTTCAGGCCGGTATTGACAAAATCCAGCCGTCCCTCATACGGAAATCCGGAGTCATTTTGCATGGCAACCTGCACCGGAATCTTCTTGATGTCTTTGGGTTTTAAGCCTTCGGTTCTCGCAGCTTTACGGATTTTAAGTAAATCCAGTTCGTTGATATTGAAATAGACATAGATGGGTTTGATTTGTTCAATAGTAGCCAAGTTAGTTGCCTCACCATGGCCAACCAGATTTCCCGGATCAACCAGATGACGGCCTATACGCCCATCAAACGGGGCTTCGATATGGGTATAGCTGTAATTAATTTTCGAGGAATTCTCATTGGCTTTGGCCTTGTCCACTTCCGCAGAAGCCTGTTCGGTTTGAGCCAGCCATTTTTCAACACTATTTAACGACGTCGCGTTTTCCTTATACATTTGTTTCTGGCGTGCGTATTCCGCTTTGGAGTAAGCAAGGCTGGCTTTTTGGGCAGCTACTGTTGCCTCAGCCCCTTTCAGGCTGTCCAGATAAGGTTGCGGTTCAATCACGAACAAGGATTGCCCTTTTTTGACGAACGTTCCATCGGTAAAATTTACCTCATTGAGATAGCCCTCAACTCGGGCAACCAGATTCACCGAATTGTAGGCCACGGTATTACCGGTTTGGGTGATGTATTCGACCATCTCCATACGTTTCGGCTTCATCACGACAACGGAAGGGGGCTGTATGGCCGGTGTAGTCGCGCTTTTTTTAAAGAAAGCAATATAAACCAACAAGCAAATAATAATCACCATGCCTGTAGTTTTAGCCAGTTTTATTTTTTTTTCATCAATATTCATAGTTATCACCAGTTCGGCAGATAAAGCTGTTTTATTCGTTGACTGTTAGTGGCTGGCGGTTGATGATTTTGCTGCTTCAGCAAAGTACCCCAGTTGGTACGCGCAGCCATCTCTTCCTTGATATGCCCGGGCACGATGTCATGGCCCCTGCGTATTTGCCAGCCGCCTCCTAATGCACGGTAAAGTGCCACTAACGCTTGTGAAACATCCCCTTTGGCATTCGTTAATGATCGTTGTATTTGCAGTTGTTGCCGTTCCGCATCCAGAACGGTGGTGTAAATGGATTCGCCTTCCTTATAACGTATCAAAGCCAGCCTGGTGGATTGTATTGCTGAATTATCGGCTACTGTCAGCGAATATACGGTTTTTTTAGCCTCCACATATTGCGTAATGCTGTCTTGTACCTCTTGCTGGGCTTGCAAGACCAGATTCATATATTGCAGAAGCGCCTGTTGAAACGCCGCGTCCTGAACGCGTACGGCATTGGTGATCTGTCCGTAATTCAATATTGGCCAGCTAAAAGATGGTCCTGCCGTGATGTTGCGATTTGTCCAGTTAAAAATATCCTTGATGGATGAGCTGCCAATAGTATTAGAGGCAAAGGTAAACGTACCCGCGAGGGAAAAGGCGGGATAAAGATTCGCTTTTGTCGCTCCTATCGCCGCAGATTGTGCTATGGCTTCGAGACGTGCCTGATGAATATCCGGGCGTTGCGCCAGGGTTTCCTTTGGAATACCCACCTCTATCCGGCGTGGCGCTTTGGGGATACCGTAATT
Organism: Legionella spiritensis; assembly: GCF_900186965.1. Taxonomy (NCBI): domain Bacteria; kingdom Pseudomonadati; phylum Pseudomonadota; class Gammaproteobacteria; order Legionellales; family Legionellaceae; genus Legionella; species Legionella spiritensis. The sequence continues at coordinate 1,882,928 of NZ_LT906457.1, read as the reverse complement.
TTTGGTCAGCAGGCTATCGACTTTATTCGGTGTAATGCCCAGTAACACACCCAAAGCGTCTTTTTGACGCTGCAGGCTGCTGACAAGCGAGGGGAGTGAGGCTTGCGTCTGAGCCAGTTCAGTCTGGGCCTGTTGAACGTCAAGCTTGCTTGTCTGACCCGCCCTGAAACGGGAGTCGGCAATCCTGAGGCTCATGGTTTGCAGGCTGATATTCGTTTTGGTGACCTTAATCAGTTCCTGGGTGGTACGGATGTTAATATAGGTTTTGGCAATATCGGCGGTGAGTGAAACCAGCGCGTTATCATAAGCCGCGATGGATGCCAGGAAATTGGCGTCGTTTGATTGAATCGCTCTGCGGTATTTCCCCCAGAAATCAATCTCCCAACTGGCTGAGAATCCCAGTGAAGCCGTATAAAAATTTGGCGGTAGAATACCTTGCAGCGAGCTTCCACCAATACGGTTATAGGTGTAATTCCCGAGTGCGGCCTGCTGTTGCGGATAAAGATCGCCCACTACCTCGGCTAGTTGCGCGCGAGTTTGCAACACACGAACACCGGCAATTTGCAGGGTCAGATTGTTGTGGTAACCCTGATTAATCAAGGAGGTCAGGGTGGGGTCGTAAAATACGTTCCACCAGTTCGCGGTTTTAAGCGGGCCTTCACGTACGGGGGCGTTTTTGTGAAGCGAGGCTTGCTGCCAATGATCAGCAACGGAAAATTTGGGATCCTTGTAATTCGGACCTACCATACAGGCACTAAGCAGCAGGCAGGATAAGACAATCAGGTTTTTTAACATAGGTGTTAATAATCCTTTAGTTAATAAGGATCCATCCAAAGCAGGAACTTTAATCAAACAGGCATGGGTTAATTGTTTGAATTAAAATAGAGATTAAAATTGCCTGACTTAAAGATAATAACCCAATTATTATTGTCTTTTCCATATAAAATTCGGACTTGCTGATATTTCGTTTGGACGTGGATCCCGCAATACGGCCGCAGGCCTCCTTGCGGGCTACGGTCTTTCATTGCATGCCAGGCTTACCAACTGGTTAAAAACAGGAAATAAACCATTATTTGTAGTAATGTTACGGGGATACCGTATATCAGAAACTGCCAGAAACCAAACGCTTTCACGCCTCTTTTTTCAGCGTTCTGAATAATAATGATATTGCTGGCGGCGCCAAGTATTAACAGGTTACCGGCAATGGTACTGGCCATGGCCAGTAATAAATAGTGTTGTGTCGTTGTTTGAGCAAGCAAGGGCAAATACAATGCGACCAGGGGAACGTTTGAAATAAGCTGGCTTAGTAACAGACTTAGCCACACTATTGTCGATTTCGAGGTGACCTGGATGTGGCTTTGTTCCACAATAGCCTGGAAGTAGCCCGACAGCCAGACGCTTTCCATGAAAATAAACAGCGCGATAAAAAACACGATGGTGTGCCAGTCAATATGGCGAATTAACGTAAAACGTCTGGGGCTGAGCAAAACAATGGGGGAGGCGGAAATCAGGGCTATGGCACTGAAAGGAATAGCTACTGCAAACGCCAGCAGGGCGTTCAAAATATCATACCCGATAAGAAGCAACATAATTGTCATAGATAGTTTGGCCAGGCGTGCCAATCGGCTATCCACGTCGACGTCCAGATTATGGATATCCTCTTGCACAGGCTGCTGAAATTGCCGGCGAAAGCAAAACCAGATATAGAAATATAAAATAACAAGGCCAAGCAGTGTAGGTATTAACAAATGTTGCGGGAAAAGGACGAAAGGATTATCAAGTTTCATGGCGATGAGCAGATTTTGCGGATTGCCGATAGGACTGGCGATGCTGCTTACCGTGATGGTATAAGCCAGTGTGAGTAACAACGGGATTAAAGGCAAGCGAAACCGTTGGTGCAATAAGATTAAAGCCGGTGTCGCGATGATGGCCGCTGTATCATTCATCAGCAACATCGATATGATCGCGGAAAAAAATATCAATAGACCCAGAAGCCATTTTATTCCGGTGAACGTTTGTAAAATCGTAAGTAACAGGTGCTCCAGATAATTGCTCTCCTCGAACGCCTGGCCGATGATGAAAACACCAAGTAAATACAATATCACATCGGCGTTAATCGAACGTATAGCTTCGGGAACAGTAATTTGTCGGGTAACTAAAACCGCAAGGGCGGCCAGGGTCATGATGAGCCAGATAGGCAATTGCAGGCGGCCGATTTTGCGAATACTGATTCCTGCGAAGACAAAGAGCAATATCACAATGGGCAGTGGCGGGTATCCTAAGGCATTCATCGGGTTTCGTAACCATGGCTATCGGTAAATGGCAATAAATTTTTCGGCCGTGTTTCAGGTATCGCAAAGTAAAATAAAAACAGGGCGGCTAATGCGATGCCGGCCAGAACGTAAAAAGCCGCTACAAAGCCGTATAAATCGGCGATAATCCCGCTGACCAGCGTACTGCCTGCGGCACCAATAGCCTGCAAGGTGCCAAGTGCGCCCAGCGCCGTGTTGTAGTAACCTGTTCCACGAGTCAGATCGGCGATGACAATTGGAAAGAGCGCGCCGAAAAGACCCGCACCTATTCCATCAAGCAGTTGAACCGCCAGTAAATAATAGGGATCACTGGATAGCGTGAATAAAAGACCCCGTATCGGCAAGGCAATAAAACCCAGGAGAAAAAGCGGTTTTCTTCCCCACTTGTCCACTTTTTTGCTGACGAGAATAGCCATAAAAAACATAATGAACTGAGCACTGATAATGCTGCCGGATACGAACAAAACCGGCGATTGACTCTGTTTTCCTACGGCTATTTCCTCACCGATAAGAATAAGCATGGCGGCGTTGGCCAGATGGAATAACAGGATGGCTATTCCAAAAAGCAGCAACGTTTTATTTTCCAGTAATACGGTCAGCGCCCTTGGGGTTTCCTCATTGCTGTCTGTCAGCAATCCACGCGCCTGGCGGTGGTCAATGAGATTTTTATTTAATGATAGTGCGCTGGCTACGGCGGCCATGGCCATGATGGCCGTGAACCAGAACAACGATTCAAGACCCAGATAATATCCCAAAAGAGCGGCCATAAGAGCCGCAAAAATATTGCCGGCATGGTTAAACGCTTCGTTACGGCCGACCTGTCCGGCATAATATTCCGGGCCGACGGTACCTAGAGTAAGTGCCGCAATAGCCGGCGGGAAAAAAGCCGCGGCGGCTCCAATCATGCCCTTGCTAATGGCTACGACATAAAACCCGGGATAATATTGTATGGCCAGAACGGCTACAGCGATCGCCAGGCTGCAGATAATAAAAATACCGCGTTTAAAGCGGGTATTGTCAATAATAACCCCTGCCGGGGTTTGCAACAGCAAGGTTGTCACTCCGGCTATGGTCATAATCACACCGATTTTTCCGCTGTCCCAACCTTGACTTGCGATCAGATAAATGGCCAGGAAAGGTCCGAGGCCATCGCGCACATCCGCCAGAAAAAAATTAATGCCGGCCAAGGGTAACCGTATTGAGGAGGAAGAAGTCATAAGTGTCAGGGAAACCATGCGTTTGTTGTACAATTTAGCCCTAATTCACAGGAAAAAACAATTGTTAATCATGATGAATGGCCATTTATGGCTATTTTCATTGCATAGTGTATCTGTGATGAAAATGTTGTTTGAAATCGAGTTTAGTATTTTAACCTGTTAATCAAACAGGTTTGTTATGATATAATTCGCTTATTTATTTTACATATATGGATTATGCTGACCGTTTCCCGACTTAAAGAATGGCTTGCTGATTGCCGTGAAAAAAACAGGATTTATCTCGCTGACCTACCGGAAAACAGAAAAAAAATTGAACAACTCGAAAATGAGGTGTTTTTAAGTATTCTGGAACGGATTATAACCCAATCCCAAAATGAACTCGTATCCGAATCGCATGTACGTGATTTATTAAAGCGGCGTGCCCGTTTTGTTGTTAATGGAGACAATGACCTCTTCTGTCATCCTCACTATCCGTTGAACCGTCTTTTTTTACACATTGCCCACGCGTTGGCTGAACCGGATGAACCGGTCTGTACGGTATTGAACCCTTCTCTGCACGGGCTTTGCCGGCAAAGCTATTCCCTGAAATCGGAAACGGAGGACGAGGGGTTCTTTTATCCGGAACATTTTCTTCCTTGTGTCGATAATGAGAAATTGCTGGTTCCAATAGCGGAAATCTATGAGCAGGCGGAATTGCATCCGGAATATTTATTTCGATTTTCGCGGGGCAAGGCGTCTGCCCCTTATTTCTTGTCTAGATATGATGTGAACAGGCTGGCAGAAGCCGGTGGTGATGCGGGTATTCGTTATATCAAGGCCCTGAAGGAAACGTTTGAGTTTCGCGAAGCCAATAATCTTGGCCATTATCTCGAGATTCTGGCAGACGAATTGTATGACGCGTCTAAAATGGGCAAGGGTACGGAAGAAGAGGCTTTTGAAAGCATTGCCGGTGCGGTTAGGCAATTTTACGAGATCTGGCGGCAGTTTTCGGTCAGCGAGGATATCAAGGAATTAAAACTGACCGGGTGGGGAGGAAAAGATTTCACGTTGAATGACTATTTGTTAGCCCTCTTTGTTCCCTATATCGATAAGGATTTATTAAGCGATGAAGAGCGTCGGCGCGCTACTGACAAGGAAGTTTTTCCCTGTGCTCATCAGTTATCCTGCGCTCTGAATGAAGCATTGCGCCGTTTTCCGCAATTGTATTGCGTTCGTCTGAATCCGGATGAACAAACGCCTGTCCAGCATAATCTGGTGCAACTGAAAACCGACGCGTTAGAAGCGATCAAGAATCGGGGCCGATTGTTTCACGTCGAGCCTGATGACAACGATGCCTTCCATTTGATTGCATTTTTGCTGCGGGATGAAGTGTTACAGGCGGAACAAAAAAGTCGATTTATCAGCAAGCTGACAACCAATTTTGATACGTTCCGTTATTTTGTAAAGAAGACAACAAAATATAAAATCGATAAACCGGAACGCGCTTTGGAGTATGAGAAACTTATAGCGGATCTCTTGCGGGCAACGGCGCCCGGCATTGCGAAATTCGCATTCGCTACCTTAAGCGAGGTACGAGACTTTAGCAGTATAATTGGCTATTTATCTTGCAATAACCAGGCGTTGCTTATTGAATTGCTGCGTAACAACTGGATTGAAATTATAAAAAAATCAGAGTTTTTATACGTTATTAATCACAGTTTTGATGATTTAGCGATTCGAAAACAATTTCTGCTGGCTGTGGTCCATGAGATGGCCGCACGTACGGAATCGATAACGGATATCCCTGTTTATTACGAGATGGTGAGGTACGAGGACATCGCGGCAGAAGCCTATTGGCTGCAAATAACAGAAAAATTTCCCGAACAGTTCGGCAGCCTGGACGCACTGCAAGCCACATTACGTACATTCTATAGTGATTCTGTTTCATATGGTAAACCGCTGGCGCGGTCATTGCTTTCAGCCTTGTCGGAACGACTCTGGTTATGGCTGGATAATGAACAAACCTTCGCTGCTTTTTTTCAGGCCATAACGCCTGACAATTACGAGAAAACGGTTAAATGGTTTTTGGAACGGTATATTGAAAAACATGAGAAAATGGACATATCGGATGTTATCCGATGGCTTGGAAAATTACCGGTTTCCTGTCACGAGGCGATTTTTGCCAATGACAGGATAAAAAATGACATGACAGCCTGGTTTAAACAATTCTCCTCCGTGCAACAATTGCTGATGCAGGAAGAATTAAGCAATATTTCTTTCAGGCAAGGGATTTTCACGAGTTATACCAGCGAATTGCTGGGTTTATCGTCAAAGTTTGATGATCTGAAATGTCTCATGAGCGCTGCTGACAGTCAAGAACGGCAAGCCCTCTTACTTGCCGCGTCCACCGGATTAAAGCATCCTTATTTAAAATGTGAATCCGATGTGGAGGAATTTCTGGGATGGTTTCCTGAGTTCGGAAACTGGGATGAAGGAAAACAAGCTGTCAGAAATGCGATGAGCCGTCGTACGGAGCTTGTGGTCTTGTTACAAGGCTGGTACGACGAACTCAGGCATTATGATTGTACGCCGGATGCAAACAGAACAATGCGTGTCAATCCGTTGATGTTTTCTTTTTTTGAAAGCTTTAATCCTCCACCCGAGCCTGCTTTTTTGGTTATGACGATCAGAAGCCAAATTGAAGTCTGGCTGAATAGTAACGATTTTAGCGAGCAAGATATTCTCTCATTTTTTACCGAGCAATGTTCACGAAATGACGGGGTTTTAAAAACCTGGATTAAAGAGAATGTTTTTATGCAACTGATTCCGGATAAAATGTTTTTTGAGGAATTGTCAATAAAATTTGAAGAGTTAAGAAATAAGTCCCGGTTTAGACCAGGTGATTTGTTTTCCGCAACATTCCGATTTTCCAGCATATCCACAAGTGACGTAATGATAGAAACGGTTCTCGATAAATTAAAACGCATGACTGATCAAAAACCAATTAATTTTCAGGAAATAAAACACTTTCTTTCCTCACAGGCCGACGAGGCAGAAAATCGGGGTTATTTATCAACTGCAAAAACACTGCGTGAAATGGTTAGTCTGGCAGAGCGATATAGGGAAAGAACCCCTATTTCATTGCAAGATATCTTGCATGAGGAAACATCAGGGTTCAGACATTTTGCTGCCGATCGGATGATAATGAGGTAATACGGTTTTTGCATACGCTTCAATTTTTCCTATACTTTGATTAAATACATAGCTTAAGGAAGAACTATGCCTGACAGAATACAGCCTGAGGATGAAATTGGACCCAACAATGCCGGAAAAATGATTCTGCGTGGGTGTTTTATGAATGTTTCACAATCCTGGCTTGAGAACGTATCCGGACAAGTGGGCGGCGTACTTTCCCGATATCTTGATAACCGTCACGGTGAAGCCACTGCGATTACGCTAAATTATGGAGAGAGTGTTCCCCAAGGGCGTGAAGAGAAACTTTACAAACCAGATATAGATTTTATGGCGACTGTCGTTGCTCGATTAAGGCATCTGGAAAAAAAAGGTGCTGAGCTTCAACAGGCCAGCAAAGAGGATATTCGGGATCAAGTAGATGAGCAAGTCATGGTGCTGCAGGATGAAATTATGAAATATGAAAACCAATGCGATAAAATTGGTGTAAAGCCCATGTTTACCGGTTTGCCAAACGTTATTATTGAGAATGTTTTGTCTCGTAAAGAGGTAGCCCACGATGAAAGCATGCAGTGGGAAACGAGAGACGACGTTGAGTTTGATTTGTTTGCGGGATTAAATGTTCATGATGACAACGAATCAGAACAAGGATATCAGCCTCCCAAACTCTCTTAGTCTATGTTATCGCATAACCCTGGCTCAGAGCCTGGTACTGTTTCCATTTCGTTTTACATGATTTTAATTCTTGAAAAACGTCTACGTCCCGCGATGTATTCGCGGGAACCAGTGGTTCAAAGTTCCGAACTACGCAAGCCTGGATGCCGCGAACAAGTCGCGGCACGTAGATAATTCTAGAACAATTTGTATATCACCACCGGTCAAAACGAAATGGATGAGGTGCTAGGCTCGTGGCGGCCTGCTATTATAGGCGGCAACACGTGCTCCCCATTCAAGCAGATTTTTATTGCAATCGTCCTTATCCAGAATAACCTCAATAAAACAGAGGGTATCGGATTGCACAGCCTCCCTGATGGCATCGAGAAGTGCCTGATGGGTAGGTGCCCGAAACGCTTTTGCCGTACCCTTCTCACCGTTAAACACCTCAATCAGTTTGGAATAATGCCAGTTGTTGATGACGTTATAGGGGCCGTCATGAATCTGTACTTCAATGGTATAGGCCGCGTTATTCATCAGGAAAATAATGGGTTTGAATCCGTAGCGAATAAGCGTTGAAATTTCCTGGGCGCTCATTTGAAATGAACCGTCGCCAATCAGCCCGATAACCCGTTTTTTATTATGAAGGGCTGTTTGCATTCCGAGCAACGCACCGACTGACCAACCGATTGACCCGTATTGCATCTGAATTTCGAATGGGCAGTCTTTGGGCAGATTCAGGCGCATGCCGTTAAACCAGGAATCACCGGTTTCGGCCAACACCCCATATTGATCACTTAACATCTTCTGGATTTGGCCAAACAGAAAGCGGGTGGTGAGCGGGTCATTCAGATCAGCGGGTTCTTCATACAACGGCGCGGAGCCGGCAATGCGGCGGTAGGCTTTGTACGAGGCGTCGTTGACATTCAATTTTTCCTTCAAGCCCTGCAGAAACTCATTCATATATACTTCGGTATAGACTTTACCGGCCACGGACACGCTGCCGTCGGCAATGACAATCAGTTTTTTTGGTTGAATATTACTCATATGTCCGACGGTGGTGTAATCGTTGAAATTGGGGCCGACGAAGAAATACAAATCACTGGACTCGACAATTTCAGCACATCCCGGCGAGCTGACCGGGCCCCAATAGATGCCGATATAGTTGGGGTGTTGTTCAGACACGAATCCTTTGGCATCCGGCATCGCTGCCAGGGCGTAACCGCAGGATTCGCTGAGTACCTCAATCATTTCTGTCGCTTCGCAATGACGTGATTTACTGCCGGCGACAATGACCGGTTTGACGGCTTTATTTAAACACGCCGCCGTCTCTTCAACCGCGGCCTTGAGGGACGAGGTGTCACTTAGGCGTTTGACATTCAGAGCACGCCGGGTCGGTGGAGACACTTCATCGCCGGCAATGTTACAGGCAATTTCGATATAAACGGGTTTTTTCTTTTCGAGCGCGATGGCAATGGCGCTATCAATTTGCATGGGCGCGTCGCTTGCCCTGTGGATGAAAATGGCGTGTGCCGTGATTTTGGCAAAGATTTCACGGACATAACTGTAATTTTCAGTGGCCAGCGTATGGTGTAAAATTTCCGCATCCTGAACGGAGTTGGTGTTGGGGCCGCCGGAAATAACGATGACCGGCAGATTTTCGGCGTAAGCGCCTGCCACCGCGTTGACGGCGCTTAATCCACCCACACTGTAAGTAACCACTAAAGCCGCCACGCCTTTGACCCGGGCGTAGCCATCGGCGGCATAGCCCGCGTTGAGTTCGTTGCAGCAATTGATCATCTTGAGATTTTTGTTTTTTAAAAACTCATCAAGCAGTCCCAGATTATAGTCGCCGGGTATGGCAAAATAATCATCCACCCCTAATTCCTGGAGGCGTTTTGCAAGGTAGGTGCCGATCGTTGTCATAAGAAATCCTTCTCTTTATAAATATAATTCTTACATATCGACCAATACGTCAAAGCCGCCATAGGCCATACGTTTGCAATCGAACCAGGAACCATGTTGGCCGCAATTTTCCTTTATGCGCGGATCGTCCATCACTTTTTTATTGACCTCATCGCGGTGTTGCCGGGATTTGAAAACGATATAGGAGAAAAGGACGGTTTCATCGTCTTTCGCGTGAGCCAGTTTGGGAAAAGCAATCATTTCATGGGCCGTCGTATCCTCCGCCACACACTCCCTGAACGCCAGGGCGCCATGCTCCATCCATATCTTGCCAGCAGCTTCAGCCATACTTCGGTATTGCGGTAATTTGTCTTGGGGAATGGGTATAACAAATCCGTCTACGTAGGTCATTTTGATTCCTTAATCATCCGGAGTATGACGTCATTTCATCCATACAATAAAGGCTAGATGATAAACAGCTGTTATTCAAGACCGGTTAATCAGCAACGAAACTTTAAAAACACCCCTGGAGCAAGATGATTTAAAAATTAAACAAGTGTCGTTAATTAAGTCATTTTGATATAATGTAAAATAGTAAAAAGTGCGTGAATTGATTCCAAACGATGAGGTGGTCATGAAAAGCAAAATAGAATATGTCAATCATCAGTACACGGATGAACATTGGGCCATTGCCTACAGGCGTGCGGGTACGTCGATTGCTAACGTGGCTTACCGCAGTCGTTCGGGCGATTTGTATCATTACTCCATTATTCTTAACCCTGGCGATTGCCGGGGATATCGCACTATCATTCGTTATCTGAACAAAGAGGGCGAGTCGCTTGCTTCCGCGCTTAATCGGCCGTATACGGCGGTTGAGGAAAAAGGGTTAAACGAAGTGGCATCCATGATGATGCAGATTTATAAAAAGCAGGATTTAATCCCGCAGACATCCCTTCTTGGTAATAATGCCCATACGTTTGATAAGACTACGGGCATAACCATGATTGGAACGGAAGAGGAGCCCGGCATGCTCCATTTGCATATGTTTGGCAGGGGAAACCCGAATCACGAGTACATTCCGGGTGTACGTCTTCGTGGGCCTGAAGCCGGGCTGATGTTTGATCTCATTGCAAAATCCGAAGCCTCTCCCTACAATCAGCATGCCGTAAAATGGAATGCCGTAGAGCTTGTAACCGCACTGGATACGTTTCAGGGAATGTTGTCTGATTACGTCAATTCATCGGAATTCAACAACGATTTCGGTGATACCTTGCAAGTAACCATTCACGATAAAAAAGATCATGATATTATCAGCACAAGTCGAGACGGATTTTTCCGGAAAAATGGCGCTGAACCGCAGGAAAGCGGTCGAACAGGGGAGGTATTATCATCAGATGGCGCATACACGGAATCAGGGATACGCAAGTGATGTCAGATTCCAGAGATTGCGGCAGTGCGTAGTGTATGTAAATCAGGATCAGGACAAGCCGGTTTTTCTTGCTTGCTAGCTTAACGACCATGTCTGAAAATAAAACGTTTACCAATATTACTATTGAAACACTGGTGCTCGTTGCCGTATGGGAGCGACCTTTTGTTTTTCAGGGGTGTTTCAAAATAACCCGGACAGGTGCTATTCACAGCGTTTTATTATTTTTCCGTTGTGAGTGTCTGACGCCCGACCAGTCGGATACGATAAACCCTGATTTTTCACCCCATGATTACCGGTTTACCCACCTTTATAACGCGACACATCCCGTTCGACCTGATCCTGCGATTCAATCCGTGAACCATGCGTTGTATCTGTTAAAGTACGCACTGCATGCAACCTTGACCGAAATGCACAAAAGCCAGACACAACGTTTTATGTCTATAGATGCCGTGGCCATGCAGGCCATGATTAGGCGCGTTGAACCCATATTAAAGGGCGAGGTCAAATGGACGGGGGCGGAAGAAGAACTTGGATTTGCGGCATCCATGGATTTCAGTCCGCAAGAGGTCATGGGAGAGATGGCGGCCAATACACTGCTTAAATGCTTCAATCATCCGGATAATGGTTTGCCGGGCACGCATTAGACACGGTTTCCCGCAGTCTGACTTGATTGTTATTTTAATTCAATGACTTTTAATTTCATTTGTTTTAAGTTAAAGATGGTATCAGACGTTGATGGTTGGACAGGGTTACCATTCCAATATGAATATCGACAGATAAGAAACGCTCCGGATAAGGCCAGGAATGATCCGACTCTATTGGTGGATAAGTGTTGTTTTATTTTTTGTCATGACGCAGGGCGTGCATGCCGAAAACACCTTGCGTTTTGCCCGGGCTCTGGATTGGGCGTTTCAAAACAACCCGGAGTTACAGGCTCAAATTCAAAAGGCGAATGACATAAAAGGCCGATTTGTCCAGAATAGCCAGTTTTTAAATCCTTCCATCCGGTTAGAAGGGGAGAATATCGGCGGCTCGGGGTCTTTCAAAGGGTTTGAGTCGGCGGAAACGACACTATCCGTTACCCAGCCGATACCTTTGGGGGGAAAATGGCATACCCTCCGGCAGGCCAGTTATGCTCAATACCAGGCCATGATCATATCGATACAGCGAAAAAAAGCGGAACTTTATATAGCGGTTGGAGAGGCTTATATTGATGTGCTATATGCGGACAAATGGCATCGTGTGACAAAGAAATTGACTCGCCTGAATGAGAATATCGTAGAGGATATTACCCGAAGAAAAAACGCGGGCGCCAGCGCGGAACTTGATTTGAAACTCGCGCAAATCGCGCTGGGAGAAGCCCGAATTCAGCAAAGCAGGGCGTGCAGGGCGATTAAAAAAAAGAAAGCTTTTCTGGAGCGGTTGATTGGCAAGGGTCATGCCGATGGCAAAATACTGGAAGATAAAGGACTGCCTCATTATGGAATGTCCTGGACGGAGATAACCGACTCCATAGGGAACAATGTGTTTGTTGCCGAAAAAAAAGCGCAGTTAAGCGCAAAACGGGCAGCCATTACGGCTGTTAAAAAAGACGTCTGGCCGACTTTACAGTTCCAGTTGGGTGGCAGGCATTTTGCGGACGATAATGAAAACGCTCTGGTTATCGCCACCTCGTCTTCCTTGCCCGTGTTTGATCGCAATCAGGGAAAAATACTGTCGTCTGAAGCACAATATACTCAAACCCTGCAAGAGTTAAGAGCCTTGCAGCTTGAGTTAAGGCAAAAGCTCACCGCATCCTTTCTTGATATGCGTCAAAATCTGGAAGAATCACAGCGGGTTAAAAAAGAATTACTGCCCTTGGCGAAAAAAGCGGCTGCTCTCGCCCAGAAAGGCTATCAACAGGGATTGTATACCTATATCGATTTGTCCAATGCGATGCGTGTGTTGTTTGAAGAGGAAAGACATTATCAAAGTTCTCACGCAAGGCTTGATAAGGCGATGATCCGGATTACGGGCTATTTGCGAAAAGAATAGTGAAAAAGGAATGATTATGTGGCAAACAAGGCTGTGTCTACTATTAGTTATCCTGCTCCCCTGTACGGTTTTGGGCGTCGAAGGAAACCATCATGAAAACCATGTCCTTATTTTAAGCGCGAAGACTATAAAAAAATATAACATCAAAACGGAGCAAGCCGGGAAACAGGAAATTCAAATGACCAGGGATGTTCTTGGTAAAATTGTGCCCGATGCGAACAAGACCATCTTTATCTATCCCAGGTATAGCGGGATTATTAAAAAACTCACCAAATTTCTTGGCGATAAGGTTAAAAAAGGCGAATTGCTGGCTGAGATTGAAAGCAATCAGACGCTGCAAACGTATGCAATCCATGCCCCTTTTTCCGGTTATATCATTAAGAAGGAAGCGAATGTGGGGGAGTTTGTAAAAACGGGTAGTCCCGTTTATCAGTTAGCGAATTTGTCTTTTGTCTGGGTTCATTTGTTTATTTATCGTAAAAACGTGGATCTGATTAAAAAAGGACAGAAAATAATTATTTACAATGAAAAAGTACCTGAAAAAAAGATGGCTACTGTTATTGATTATGTTTCACCACTAGGTGTCGAGCATAACCAAACCATGCTGGCTCGCGCGACTTTACCCAATGATATTGATAAACTGATCTGGATCCCGGGTTTATACGTTGATGCGCGTGTGGTGGTCGCCAGTAAAACAGTACCCGTGGCGGTCAGGAAAACCGCAGTGCAGACGCTAGGCGGTAAAAAGGTTGTTTTTATAAAAACGGCAGGAGGTTTTGTGCCGAGAGCCTGCCAGTTTGGGATAGAGGGCCGCGATTATATAGAAGTCTTGCAGGGGATAAAGGCCGGCCAGGATTATGTTGTCCAAAACAGCTTCATACTGAAGGCGGAAATGGAAAAGGAAAGCGTGGGAGACGACCATTAGAGGGAGCTTATGCTAAAGGCAATATTGCGGTTCTCTGTTCATCAGCGCTGGCTGGTTCTGCTGGCGACTATAGCGGTTGCCTGTCTAGGTGTTTATAACTTTACCCGCCTGCCTATTGATGCGGTACCTGATATCACGAATGTTCAGGTGCAAATCAATACGGAGGCTCCAGGTTATACCCCTCTTGAGGTCGAGCAGCGCATTACCTATCCCATTGAAATCATTATGGGCGGACTGCCGAAAATCGATTACACCCGTTCACTGTCCCGTTACGGGCTATCGCAGGTCACGGTGGTATTCAAGGAAGGAACCGATATTTATTTTGCCAGGCAATTAATTTCCGAACGTCTGCGAGCCGTAAAAAATAAAATACCGCAAAATGTAACCCCATTAATGGGGCCAATATCCACCGGACTTGGTGAAATTTATATGTATAAATTAACCACCAGCAATCCTCAAAAATACACGCCCCTGAAACTTCGTACGATTCAGGACTGGCTTATCAAGCCACGTCTTAGAAATGTGCCCGGGGTCGCCGAGGTCAATGCCATAGGAGGGTACATCAAACAATATCAGGTGTCTCCCAATTTAAAACAGTTGATACGGTTTGGTTTGACCTTGGATGATATTGAATCGGCCTTGAAGAAAAATAACGATAATGTCGGTGCCGGATACATTGAAAAGAATGGTCAGCAATATCTGATGCGCTCCCCCGGACAGTTAAAAACAGTTCGGGATATAGAAAATGTGGTTGTCGTAACCAGAGACGGGGTTCCCGTTCGTATTTCCGATGTTGCTGAAGTCATGATTGGCCATGAATTACGGCAGGGGGCGGGGCTTGCAAACGGCTATGAAACGGTGATCGGTACGGTGGCCATGTATATGGGAGAAAACAGCCGTATTGTGGCCGAGGATACCCATGATCGGTTAAAGGAAATTAACAAAATACTGCCAAAAGAGGTCAAAGCTGTCCCGGTATATAATCGCATGAATCTGGTGGATGCCACCATTAATACGGTAAAAAATAACCTGTTGGAAGGCGCGTTACTGGTTATCATTGTACTCTTTCTGTTTTTGGGTAATTTCAGGGCGGCTTTGATTACCGCCTTTGTTATTCCCTTATCCATGCTTATGACCGTCACGGGAATGGTGGAGCGAGGCATTAGCGCGAATCTGATGAGTCTGGGCGCACTGGATTTTGGGCTCATTGTAGACGGGGGTATTATCATTGTTGAAAATTGTGTCAAGAAACTAGCGCACCGGCAATCCTTGTTGAAACGAAAATTACTGCGGCATGAACGTCTGGAAACGGTTTTGGCCGGAGCGGTCGAAGTCGTAAAACCCAGTCTTTTCGGGGTAATCATTATAACCATGGTGTATATTCCAGTTCTCACGTTAACCGGTGTGGAAGGCAAGATGTTTAAACCTATGGCGCAAACGGTTATTCTGGCGCTGCTTTCCTCTATTCTGCTATCACTTACCTTTGTGCCCGCGGCAACGGCCGTTTTTTTATCCGGCCCAATCACCGAGCGTCCTAACAGCCTTATGCGATTTTTCCGGAAAATCTATAAGCCGTTACTCATTTTTTCCTTTAAAAAACGGCGCTGGGTCGCATTATTTTCGATAAGTCTGGTTGTATTCAGTGTCTTGCTGGCCGTTAATATGGGGGGGGAGTTTATTCCCGGACTTGATGAAGGCGATGTTGCCTTGCATGCCATCCGTATTCCTTCCACCAGTTTGTCGCAGTCGGTTGTTATGCAAAAACGGGTAGAAGAGGTTATTGATAAATTTCCCGAAGTGGCGGAGGTGTTTTCCAAAATAGGTACGTCGGAAGTGGCTACTGATCCCATGCCCCCGAATGTCGCAGATACCTTTGTTATTCTAAAACCAAGAGCGGACTGGCCTTCCCCGGCAAAATCAAAAAACAGTCTGATTGGTGAAATAAAGAAAGCTCTGGCCGCAGAACCCGGCAATACTTATGAATTCACGCAACCTATTCAGATGCGTTTTAACGAACTTGTTTCCGGGGTGCGTGCGGACGTGGCCATTAAAATTTACGGGGATGACATAGCGCATTTATCGCGTATCGCAAAACAGGTGTTTCAGGTTATAACCCAGATCCCTGGATCAGAGGATATGCGAATAGAGCAAGTCACGGGATTACCGACCATAACGATAGAGATTAACCGGCGATTACTCGCGTTATACGGCTTGAATATGTCTGATGTGCAAAACGCCATAGAAACAGGGACAAGCGGTCATGTGACCGGATTGGTATACAAGGGAGACAAACGCTTTGAGTTGGTCGTCAGGCTTAAGGAAAGTCAACGTCAGGACAAACGGATATTGTCTGAAATTTTTATTAAACTGCCGCCGAAAGGAGACGGGATAAATCATTTTCTCCCTTTAAGTGAAGTGGCTTCCCTGCATGAAAATATCGGGCCGAATCAAATTAGCCGTGAAAACGGCAAGCGCCGTATATTTGTGACGGCCAATGTGCGGGGACGGGATTTAAGCTCTTTTGTTGATGACGCAAAAAATCGCATTGAGGGTAATATTGCCTTGCCCTCCGGTTATTGGATAGAGTATGGCGGGCAATTTGAGCAATTAGAGTCTGCCGTTAACCGGTTGTTGTTTATTGTGCCCTTGACCTTGCTGGCAGTATTTGTTTTGTTGTTTATGGTTTTACAAAATAAATACGATGCCTTAATCGTATTCAGCGGCATACCGCTGGCCTTGACCGGCGGTGTGTTTTCATTATGGCTTCGGGATATGCCGCTTTCCATATCAGCCGGAGTCGGCTTTATAGCGCTTTCAGGCATAGCCGTCCTGAATGGACTCGTGATGATCACATTTATCACCAATCTTGGAAAAAAAACGAATCATCTGATGTATGCCATTGTACGAGGGGCAATGGCCAGGCTAAGGCCGGTACTGATGACTGCGTTGGTCGCCTCTCTGGGCTTTGTTCCTATGGCACTGTCCACCGGAACAGGTGCGGAGGTGCAACGACCCCTGGCGACGGTGGTTATCGGAGGTATTTTATCCTCCACCTTTTTGACCCTGCTGGTGTTACCGGGACTTTATTATTGGGCGCATAGATCCTTGAAACCTTCATTACCGCGACCTATATAAACGGATTTTCCCGACGTCTGCGAAGAACATGACGTCGTTTATTTCATTTTTAAATTGCTATACACTCTAGGTTCTGTGAACAAATTTTTTTCCGAAAATAATAATTTCCTGTAGCCCGTCATGAAGGCTTCGCTGTAATGCGGGATAACGTTCATAATTGGCACACCAAACCCGCAATACGGCCATAGGCCTCTTTACGGGCTACTGCCTTTTCGCAAAAATGGTGCGAAGAAAAATTGGTTCACAGAACCTATAATATTCAATGCGATACGTGTTTTTTTAGTTTAATTATTAAGATATGGAAAGAGATTATTTTGATAACACGTAAACAACTCAGCGAACGATTTCAAGCGGTTAGAAAAACTACCGAAGAGATTTGTCATCCTCTAATTACCGAGGATTATGTCATTCAGAGTTGTGAGGATGTCAGTCCTCCAAAGTGGCATCTGGCACACACCTCGTGGTTTTTTGAAACCTTTGTTTTAAGCGACAAGCCGTGTGGCTACAAAGAATTTGATCCCCATTTCAATTATTTGTTTAACTCCTATTATCAGACTATTGGCAGCCCTTATCCGAGGCCCCGTAGAGGTTTGCTGTCCAGACCGTCAGCCGAAACGGTGTATGCCTATCGCCGGAGCGTTGATGAAGGGGTTTTAAATCTTCTGATCCGGGCGACGGAGGAGGAATTTGTGGCTATTGCGCCGATCATTGAGGTTGGCCTGCAGCATGAACAGCAGCATCAAGAGCTTTTGTTCATGGACATCAAACATAATCTTTCCATTCAACCGGATTTACCCGTTTACCGATCCTTGTCTTCCTCCCGGAGTGTGTGTACAGGCGGTGGTAGTAGCGAACCATCCATAGCCATGGAGGGTGGTTTAACCACGATTGGTTATTTTGGTGACGGTTTCTGTTTTGATAACGAGAGGCCGCAACATCAGGCGTTTATCAACCCCTATGCCATAGCGCCAAAGCTGGTGACGAACGGGGATTATCTGCAATTTATCGAGCAGGGCGGCTATTCCCAGCCGCAATGGTGGCTGGCCGATGGTTGGGATGCCATACAACGTTTCGGCTGGCAGTCTCCGCTTTACTGGAGCAGGCAGAACGATCGGTGGCATGTCTTTACCCTGTCCGGGCTGAAAGAACTGGATCCTTGTGAGCCGGTCAGCCATGTGAGCTACTATGAGGCTGATGCCTATGCACGATGGCGCGGGTATCGCTTACCTACCGAGGAAGAATGGGAATATTTTGTCTTGCGAAGCGGCCTCATTTGTAATGAAGGTCATTTCATGGAGTCCGGACTCTTTCATCCGCAGGCTTGTGACAAGGCGGCTGACGGTGTCGCACAGCAATTTTTCGGTGATTTATGGGAATGGACGGCAAGTGCTTACCTGCCTTATCCTGGTTACAAGCCATTACCCGGCAGCCTGGGCGAATATAACGGGAAATTTATGAATAACCAAATGGTGTTGCGGGGAGGATGTTGCGTGACGCCCCGTGATCACATTCGCCCCACCTACCGTAATTTTTATCAGCCGGAGAAACGGTGGTCATTTTGTGGTATTAGACTGGCTGTCACTATGTAAGGAAACAACTTATGGGCGCAACGATTCAGATCATTGATGATCGGTTTGAGGAGGAGGGCGACAGAGACTTCCTGCGCGATATTAATCATGGCTTGTCGATGCCGACCAAGCGAATTCCGTCAAAATATTTTTATGACGCCAACGGTTCGAAGTTGTTTAACGAGATCACCCGTCATCCGGATTATTATTTGACCAATTGCGAGTTGGACATTTTAACTCGTTACAAACAGGAAATTGCCGGTTTTCTTACCAAAGAGACATGCAACCTTATTGAATTAGGGCCAGGAGAGGGTATTAAAACCAGTCTGTTGCTTGATGAATTCATGACACGGAATTTGCGCTTTACCTACTATCCGGTGGATATATCCCGGCAATATCTGATTGATCTTGAAAAAAAAATTGCAAAACAGTGGCCCCGGCTTGATATCACGGGTCTTAAGGCAGATTATTTGCACGGTATTCAGTGGCTTACCCGCCATTCCTCACACAAAAATCTGGTTCTTTTTCTGGGTTCGAGCATTGGTAATTATGATTTTGCCGCCGCCAATCAATTTCTCCGTAATCTTTGGCAATCCCTTAATCATGGTGATTATCTGTTGATTGGTTTTGATTTGCGCAAGGATATCCATGTCCTGACTCGGGCATATAATGATAGTGACGGGATTACCCGTCAGTTTAATCTGAATTTATTACGGCGTATGAACACCGAACTGGATGCCAATTTTATTATTGATCAATTTGAACATTATGGTGTTTACAATGTTCATTCCGGGGCAATGGAAAGTTATTTGCTGAGTCGCTGCGAACAGGATGTTGTTATCGGAAAGTTAAATCGAACCTTTCATTTCCACCTGCTGGAGCCCATTCATGTGGAGTATTCGTTTAAATACCTGCCGACTCAAATTACACAGCTGGCCCATGATAATGGTTTTCAGCGTCTTCAAAATTTTACCGACAGTAAAAACTACTTTATCGATTCATTGTGGCAGGTTGATAAAAGCAATACGATTTAGGTCATGTGGCGTGTTGACGATAACATTTTTATAACAAAGGCAATGATACCGGGAGGTAGCGAACGTGGAACAGTTGATTATTTTTGTAATAAGTAATTTTACATTGACTTTTTTTGTTTTAAGCCTGCTGTTTGCCGGAGTTTCATTGGCTTTTAAGCCCAGGCCATTGCAGAAGGCCACGGTTATTGACATTCTGTTTTCCTATTACCTGTTGTTTAACATTGGTATCAGTTCCTTCTATAACTTCGTCATGCACGTGTTTTTCGGGGAGATGGCCGCTCAGTTTATCGGCTGGTCGCAAAGCCCGTTTCAGCTGGAAGTCGGTTTCGCAAGCCTGGGGTTTGCCGTCGTCGGCGTCATCAGTTTCTTTGGCGGGCTTGGATTTCGAGCGGCAACGGTTATTGCGCCGGCCATGTTTTTATGGGGAGCAGCCGGCGGACATATCTATCAAATGATTGTGGCCCATAATTTTGCTCCCGGTAACGCTGGCGTTATTTTCTGGTCCGACATCTTCCTGCCGATTATCGGTTTCGCGTTACTGTGGTTGCAATATCGCAATCCTGAGCGCGGCAGGAGAGGATAATCCTGCCGGGTTCTGTGAACCTAAGGTTTGTATTGACCGGCAGGTTGATGCTCAACCTCGCTTGCAGCTTGATCGATATCATGGAGCAATTTTTCTCTGGTTTGCGCAACAAAAAGTTCGCCGTCTCTATGATGAACCTCATAATGCTGGGCCTTTAACGTGTCACCTAACTGCTTAAGTTTACTGGCGTCTTCTTCATTGGATCGGATGGCGGCAAAGATTTCGCTATTTGTGCTGATTGGGACGCGCACCTGAAATGGTGGTCTTGGACTGTTGCTGGTGGCGAATGATCGTGCAAAAAAATTGCTGCTGTTTCGTGTTGTTGCCAATCTTTTAAACATGGGTATTCCTTTCTTTAAAAACAGGGCTTGTCGAGATGAGTGACGGTATATTTTAAGACATTATTTTACATAAAGCAAACAAATTGTTCAAATTATGATTTTCTTGGGGGTGTATTGAAACGAAAAAATGGTGGGTTATTTTCAGGCTCGGTGAATCCGGAATAGAAAAAAGGGAGACATCGCTCTCCCTGTAAATAAAACGGTACGCCCGGCGCTAAATTTTAGTTTTTGGACCGCTTTCTTCCTGTTCGGGGCTGATTTCCTCTTTCCCGGTGTCAACGCCTTCTTTCTTTTGCTCTGTATCCTCTACCACCTCAATAGAGTGGTATGTTGTGGAAGGCTTGTGTTGATGTTGTCTCATTTCTTGCAGGATTGAGTAGTAGATATCCTGTTCTTGACCGCTCATTGACAATATTTCAAGGTTAACTTCCATGTTAAGAGCTACTACTTCAGTAACGATCTCGGAGATTTCCTGCTCTGATATCCGCCCCATGCCGGGTATGGGACTTCCGGTTCTGTCAATAGTGCTTAAATTTAAAAATGCCATGGTGGCTTCTTGCGATTTTCTCACAATTTCCCTGGGAGTTTCAGGATTGTGTACGTCAATAAAAAATGGATTCGTTGCTATTTCCACTCGCCGGCCGACTCTTCTGATGGCGCCTGCGATAAGAAAGGACGGAACATCCTGAAGGGTGATTTCATTCTCGTGGGTGTGGATACTTGGGGTACCATCAGGGTCGTATACGATAGGGCCGCTGCTGACGCTTTGGTGATATTTATGAGTGTCGGGTAATATAGTCGGATCCACCAGAACAATACTGGAATTACCACTTACCAGCGTCATCAGGTGGTATAACGTGTATTCATCAGAATACGATAGCCCGAAGCCAATGTGTTCAGACGATTCGGGTTGGTGATGCCCACGGTAATTTTTCGCAGTTTGTTCCATATCAACCGTGCCATTTTCTTTATCATACGAAACCAACTGCGCCTGACCCTGCAGCCCCAGCGGTACTATTTGATTCGGGCTTTTCAGCCATTTTCTTCTTTGTCTGTCAAATTCCACGTCACGCATGGTTCGTGCTACCAAGCTACTGGTTCTTAATGTTTTCAGTTTGACTACGACGTTATTTTTGTCAAGCTTTGATCCGCCTATCGATATGGGAGTATATCCTTTTGAAAGAACCCTTGACTCCGTTGACCTCGTTGACCACATGGCGGAATTTATATTTATAAGTTTGTCCCATTGAGACCCACTACCTTTGCCGAAAAAACGAGATTTTCTCATAATCAATAAACCGGAATGTATAATATGTAGCTATATTATAGCACTTTGTCTATTATTTGATCTTCGTGAATTGAGTACACCTCTGGGTGTGGGCATTCGGTTTTACGCGCTTTTCATCCGGATATTTACGGGATTGCCTATAAATAGACCGGATTGGATAAAATAAGCAAACTACGCCCGTTTACAGAAGAGCTCCTGGTTGACGAAAGGAAGTATTATACGTTCTAATAATGGATGGACTCAGGAAACATCAATATGTCCGTTTGATGAGTACCTCCGGATAAAATCATTCCGGGAATGACCTGAAATGGATTACCGATATGGTTGTTGTTTCTGATGACAGCGTGTTGTTTTCGCCAGGGTTATCGTGTTTGAAAGCGATAAGGTTGCCTGCTAGAAAAAATCATCACGTCTTGCTTATAGTGGTGTGTGCCTTATTTCTGACGCCATTGTTTGCAAAAACCAATCCGAAGGCAATTGCGCCGGATGCACCTCCCGAGACCGGTAATTATTCCCTGCCCACGGCGCAGCAGCCCGGGCCTTTTTATTCGTTTGGCCAGGATATTGTTGACAAGGGTAATACCCAGATATTTCTGCAGCCTTCTTATCAGCAATTGGCCAACGAGCAATATCCCAATATCACCGCCGCATTGAATTATGGGATAAGCGACTCATTGGCGGTATTAGTTTATCTACCGGTCGCGGTTAATTATATTGAGGACTTTCGACATTCCTCGGGGATAGGGGATACGGGATTTCAGGCGGAGTACGCTTTCTATAACGCTTCCAACCGGCTCTATACGGCACAGGCCACTGTACTTGTGGCGGCAAAGGCGCCCACGGGTTCGGCTCGCAAAGATCCCGCAACCGGTTATGGCACGCCCAGTTATTTTATTGGCGGTACTTTCAATCGTATGTATGTGGACTGGTATTGGTTCGTTTCTCCTGGAGGCACCTGGATCGCACCGTATCAAAACATTCATCGAGGTTCCCAATATTATTATCAATTTGGATTGGGTCGAAACATTGCGAGCGCAACCAACAAATATATTCTGTTTGGTTTACTGGAAGTGGATGGCGAATACGATAAAAAAGATAAAATTGCCGGTCAATATGATCCGGATTCCGGCGGCAATATTGTGTATATGACGCCGTCACTTTCCTATTCGACCAAACAGTTCATAGTGCAATTAGGTGTTTCATTGCCCCTGCTGCAACAATTAAATGGCGTACAGGATAAAATACAATATCTTTCGGCAATGAATATCATCTGGACGTTTTATTAGAGGCTGTCGTTATGAGGTTATCTGTGCTTAGGCTCCGTAAGCCCTTACACCAATTAGTACTGTTTCCATTTAATTTTGACAGGTTAACTGTCATTCCCGCGAAGGCGGGAAACCATTCCTGATGTGGCTCAGTGCTTGATTCAGTATGGATCCCCGCCTTCGCGGGGATGACAAAAAGACAAACATTCTGTGCAAGCCAACCTGTCAATACGAAATGGAAATGGTATTAGTTTGTTTCTGATTTATCTCTTGTCTTCAATGAATCATCCGTTATAAGCAAATTATTGGCACGAAACGTATAATAAGACCAAAACCAGTTTAAAATAACACTTAAACGATTTCGAGAGCCAACCAGGAAAAAGACATGGATCCCGCCCCAAAACCACCAGGCCAGTTCTCCGCTGATTTTAAAACTATTAAACTCAGCAACGGCGGCTTTACGACCAACAGTAGCAAGGCTACCCAAGTGAACGTATTTGAACGGTTTGTTTTTTGATTGATTATTATAAATCCTTTTAGAAATGACTTTGGCTACATAAACACCGCATTGTTTTGCGGCAGGAGCAATGCCAGGTACTGGCTTACCTTTCCAGGCATTTGAGGCGGCAGTATCGCCTATAACAAAAATATTTGCGTAATTAGCTACGGTCAGATCGTCATTCACTATAACACGACCCGCTGGATCAGCGTCTACTTGAAGCCATTTTGCAGCCGGAGAAGCAGCAACCCCCGCCGCCCAGAAAACCGATTTTGAATAAATTCTTTCATTATTAATAATGACGCCATCACCATCAATTTGCTCGACCATACTATTCACTAATACTGTAACACCCAGACTTTCTAAAAAGCTGTGAGCTTTTGCCGAGATTTTTTCTGAAAAAGTGGGCAAAATGCGGGGTGCCGCCTGAACCAGGATAATATTTGCTGACGATGGGTCAAAGTGACGAAATTCCTTTACGAACCCAAATCGTGCAAGTTCCGCTATTGCCCCGGCAAGCTCAACACCAGTAGGTCCTGCTCCCACAATGATGAAATTTAACAATTGCTTGTGTTCTTCATCACTTTGCGCAAGCTCGGCTAGTTCAAACGTTCTGATTATGCGGCTACGTACGGAGGTACCATCATTAATTGTTTTTAACCCTGGCGCATAAGGAGCCCAATTATCCTTACCAAAATAGCTATGGGTTGATCCTGTTGCTATCACCAGATAATCATAGGGAATGGTAAAATTATCAGCTATAACGAGTCGCTCCTCTTTATTAATATCTGTAACATCTCCCAATAATATTTCTGCATTAAATTGCTCTATAAATATGGATCGAATCGAAATGGCAATATCAGCTGGCGAGAGACTTCCAGTAGCAATCTGGTATAAAAATGGTTGGAAAAGATGATAATTATGTCTGTCAATTAAAGTGATTTTGACTGGCATATGACGTAATGCCTTGGCGCAAGCAATACCCCCAAACCCGGCACCAATAATAACTACGCGTGGTAAGTTGTCCAGGCTAAATGCCGGTTTGCCAGAAAGCTGCGGATAATGTTTTTTCAAAGCATTAAAAATCACATGATCCAATGATATGAATCCCGGACCTGAAACAAATAAAATGGCCATCACCATCACCCAGTATAAATCAAACCCCGTTACTTCTGGAGTAAAACTAAAAAGAACAACTATTAATCCCAGAATTGCAACAAAGCGGGTAGCAAAGCCAACTCCCAAAAAAAGGGCAATAAATAATGAAAAATGGCTAAAAACGATTGATGCTGAACTTAAAGGTAGCCACGACGTAAGAGATTGTAGCTTATCAGGAGAAATTATTTCGACGTTTTGATTGGCCAGCAACAATGAAATCATTAACCAGATACGTAAAAGAAATAAAAACAAACTTGAAAAAAAACCCCTTGCTTTATCTACAAAGGTTACAATCGCCATTGCAAATGGCAAAGGACTTCTGCTAAATCCATGCTCAAACAAATTATCAAGAGAAAGGGGACCTGGCCCTCTCAACACATAGCCCAACATTAATGTGATCCAGAGCAAATTAAGATCTATGGGTTGATAATAAATTTGGGTCATAGCCGCGAATACTGCAATAATCGCTGCCCCACATCGGGTAAACAAGCCAAAAAGAAGGGAAATACCGCCAATAAATTGTGCCAATATTCCTAACAGCGCCTCCCATTCAGGAGATAACCATGGAACCGGGTATTCATTTTGGGCTAAATAAACCGCAGTATCCCATTGGTTAGTTAAAAGAATCGCTGAGACTAATACTTGCTGCGCTATCCATATTCGAAATGCCAAATCAATTACAGGCCATCCAATCCGGCCAAGAAAGTCAATAGTATCGGTAAAGGTGTCAAAAAACCTCGCTATGTTTCTTGAGAACGTACTGATTTTCTGAGTTGCCGATATATGATTTACTTGCTGCATATAAGAATCCCTTTCAAAAAAATTTTAAAAAAATCCCTTTGTTTCAAATAACTTCGGATTTAATTATAGCCACAAATTTAAAATTATATTGCGGACCATTTTTTTAACCTGAAGTTACAGGTATTCATCAAGATCGATAGTTGTCATTTTCCCAAGGTGCTTAAAATTTACCTTCCTAGTACCATTTCCATTTAGTTTTGACAGGTTGGCTTGCACAGAATGTTTGTCTTTTTGTCATCCCCGCGAAGGCGGGGATCCATACTGAATCAAGCACTGAGCCACATCAGGAATGGTTTCCCGCCTTCGCGGGAATGACAGTTAACCTGTCAAAATTAAATGGAAACAGTACTACTTAAGGATGCCTGATAAATACCCAGTGCGGGTTTAATTTACCAGTCACTAGAAGATTGCATGGATAGAGCAGTTCGGTGGGAAATCAAAAATCTGTGCTTAGATCCGATTCAAAAAAAATCAGGGGTATTGCCCAATATTGGAGGAAAATAATGTGGCGTAACTCTTTTTCCCATCTTTTCAATTAATTCAAAGATGTAGGTTCAATTTATATCCTGTGACAAATTGAAAAATGATACTATACTAATGACGTTGTTATTAAATAACATATGGATTAATCATATAATAAAGGACAGGCATTATGAATAATATTTCTAAAATAACAATGGCTGCTGTTATGGCCGCCGGGCTTTCAATTGCTACCGTACCAGCCAGTGCCGAAACTACAAATGATATGGAAAAATGTCAGGGTGTGGCTAAAGCGGGCAAAAATGATTGTGGTACCGCTCAACACGCTTGTGCTGGCCAATCCAAGACAGACGCCTCAGAAAAAGACTGGATTTACCTGCCCAAAGGTACTTGCGATAAACTTGTTAACGGGACGGTTAAAAGCTAAATAGAATGGCAAATAATAATTCTATTAATCAAGCCGCATGTTTTTCAGGATGTTCAGGCATTGGATTGCGGCTTGAACATATAGACGACATATTAAATCGGCAGCCCTCTATCGATTATTTTGAAATTCTCGCTGATAATTATATCAGGCAATCAGGGATTCAATTTAAGCAATTGCTTGAAATCGCAGAGTTTTATCCAATGAGTCTACATAGCGTTGGATTATCAATTGCCACATCCTCCGAACCAGATTATCAATATTTGCAACAAATAAAGGATTTAGCCCGTTGTTTGAATTCGAGTCTGATATCAGATCATCTATGCTGGACTCATGCCAACAAATTTTTTACTCATGAGCTTATCCCATTCCCTTATACTGAGGAAACACTGGCTTTCATTATTGAAAAAACAAATCGAGTCCAGGAATATCTCAACCAGGCAATCATGTTTGAGAACGTTTCACGTTACGTAAGCTACCAGCAAAACACGTTAACCGAAGCGGAATTCCTTAATGAGCTTAGCACGAAAACAGGTTGTGGAATTTTATTGGACGTCAATAATTTATATGTGAACTGGTATAACCATAACGACGATTTAGACAAATACCTTCAATCAATCAATGCCAGACACGTATGGCAGATGCATCTTGGCGGCTTTTCAAAAGAAGAGGGTTATTTACTGGATAGTCATAGCGATAGAATTTATCAGGACGTTTGGCAACTTTATGAAAAAGCCCAAAACCTCTTTGTCAATACCCCCACAATTATCGAGTGGGATAATAATTTGCCTGATTTTTCTGTCTTATATGAAGAAATGCTTAAAGCGAAAGCTATAATAAAACGAGTGGCAGAGCGGAGTTTGAATCATTATGCGTAATACTCTCCTTGAGGCAATCCAGCACGAATGGATAGCGCAGTTTAGAGAAGAAGTTCAGTCAGACCCGTTATCCAACCGGTTCACTCAATCAAAATTTGATGGTATTGCGGTGTATCTCGAAAGCCATCACGCCACTTTATTTAATCATTTGAAATCAACATTCCCGCTCTGTTTGCGTTTGGTGGGGGATTCTTTCTGGTATGCTTTATTGCATCGTTATATTAATCAACATCAATCCACCCAATACGACATCAATCAATACGGTGATAGCCTCCCTCAATTTATCGCTGGTTTTGAGCCCGCTAAAGCACTGCCTTATTTACATGAGCTATGTACCATTGAATGGCATTGGCATACATTAAAACTTTTTTCTCCTGCCCAACCCTTTGATTTTGAATCTTTTTCAAAGCTGGAAGATAGAGCTATTCAATCGTTATGTTTTCATTTGACGCCAAATTTAAAAATACTTGGTTCTGACTATCCTATTTACCAAATATGGTCTATGAATTACTTTAAAGAGGATAAGGAAATACAAATTTCGGGTTATCCTGAAAAAATTGTTATTTATCAACATAACGATTTACCATGTATTATGCTAATTAGTAATGAGGAATATTTGCTTCTGGAATTTTTATCATCTGGAAACCAAATAGCATGGCAAAACGTAGTAGCTGACTTAAGTCAATGGATTAGTGAAGAGAAAATTGGTGTTCTTTTAACTAAAGCCCTTCGCAATCAATGGATTAATCGTTTTTCGTTGGAGGCTATATGAAAACGTTTATAGCAAAGACCTATTTATTAAATGATAAAATCTTTGATTTTCTTGCTCCGATTTTCATTCTTATAACACGCCTTTATTTGGCCCAGGTTTTTTTCCTGTCTGGTTTAACCAAAATTGGTAATTGGCAGTCAACCATTTTCTTGTTTCAGAACGAATACATGGTACCGGTTATATCCCCTACGTTTGCTGCCTACCTGGGAACCGCTTGTGAACTTGGGTTTCCTGTATTGATTACATTAGGCTTAGGATCCAGGGTTGTTTTTCTTGGACTTTTTCTGTTTAATTTATTTGCGGTTTTCTCATATAAATTTTTATGGACACCTGACGGTGCGGTCGGTCTGACTGATCACATGCAATGGGGAATAATGATTTTAATGCTCTTATGTACCGGTTCAGGAAAATTATCGATTGATTATTTAATTAGAAAATATTATTTGAAACTTGATCGATAAGTGGTTTTTGAGGGCAAAGATAAGGTGCCAGTTTTTCTAATTAATGCCGGATCGGTTTTGATGTGCGGATCACTGAAATGGATTGCCGGTGTGATTGTTGTTTCTGATGACGTCGTGCTGATAATTTGCCCTGTCATTCGATGTCAAAACAACAATCCCGCAGGGCGACCATTCTGGTTTTTTTTATCCATTTATGGCCGAGCCAGATCAGGATAAATAGCGGCAAGCCAATATAAGATACCAATAGACCGTGCCAGTCAATGTGGTGATTCATAAAAGCCTGATAATTCTGGCCGCCGATAATGAGCAGACACAGGCCAAACGCACACAGAGGGCCATAGGGAAATCCTTTGGCCAGATAAGGAAGAAGTGCTGGATCCTTGCCCTGATGGAGATAAGCCTTGCGAAAACGGTAATGACTGATGGCAATGCCCATCCAGACAATAAATCCCGCCAGACCACCGGCGTTGAGCAACCAGAAATAGACCTGGCCGTTACCAAAAAATGATGATAAAAAAGCCAGCATGGCAACCCCACAGGTGGCTGCCAGAGCAGGAATGGGCACGCCTCGTCGGTTCAACCTGGCAAACGTCGGCGGCATATGACCCTCTCTGGCCAGAAACCAGAGCATTCTGCTGGCAACATACATACCGGAATTGGCCGTGGATAAAATGGCAATGAGAATGACACTGTTCATGATTGTGGCGGCAAATACCTTGCCGTATTGGGTGAAAACAAGGGTAAAAGGGCTGGTGACAATATCGGACGACATCAGTTGAGGCGATGTGTACGGAATCAAGAGGCTAATGATAAAAAGGGATAAAATAAAAAATAACAGAACTCGCCAGAATACCATTTTTACCGCTTTGGGGACATTAACGCCCGGATCGTGACTTTCTCCCGCCGCTATGCCTATTAACTCCGTTCCCTGAAACGAGAAACCGGCAATCATGAACGCGCCTAGTATGCCCAGCCAACCGCCATGAAATGGCGCGTCGCCAATCCTCCAGTATTGAAATCTGCCCGGGTGGCAGGAGGTCATCCCCAGCACAATGAGCGAACCAATAATGATGAACAGGATAACGACAGTGATTTTAATAAAGGAAAACCAGTATTCGGCCTGGCCGAATGTTTTTGTGGAGATGGCGTTGAATCCTGTAACCAGTGTTAAAAAAAGAGTGCACCAGATCATCGGAGAGCTGTCGGGAAACCAGAACTGCATGACCAGTGATGTTGCAGAAATTTCCGAGGCGATGGTGACGGCCCAGCTATACCAGTAATTCCATCCCAGTGCATAACCGAGGGAAGGATCGACAAATCGGGACGCATACACGTAAAACGAGCCGGAGGTAGGCATGAATGCTGCCATTTCACCCAGGCCGGTCATCAGATAATAGACCATCACTCCCATGATCAGGTATGCCATCAGAGTACCGCCCGGGCCGGCTAATGATAACGCGTTGCCGCTGGCCAGAAAAATGCCGGTTCCCAGCGAGCCGCCAAGGGTAATCATGCCCAGGGTACGGGCATTTAATGGTCGGTGCAGATTGTTTTCACTGGATGACTCATACATCGTTTATTCTCTTCCATGATGGTGTGCGATTCAGGTTCGGATGCTTCCGCTCTAATCATTAAGAAATTCGCAGAGTAAACGCTGAAAATGGTGGGTACCCTGTTCTTTGGTCGGTGAAAATCGTCCTGTGTCATAAAAACGGGAGTGAATGCCTTTTTGCACGGATTCAACAACCGCTTCATCCTCAAGTTCAACCTGATGCAGATCGCCTCCGGCTCCCTTGCCGAGCTTGCTCTCATCAAGAACATAGGTCAGGAAAGATACTTTGGTTAAATTAACGGCAAGCGGTTTGACCACATTGACCGAGCAGCCCCACGGGTAAAAATTAAGCATGGTATTGGGAAATATCCAATAGTAATAAGCGGCAACCTGTTTGCCGTAATCCTGGGAGTCCCTGGGCAAATCAAACCGCTCTTCGCCATCTTTGGCCAGGGCTAATTGCAGATTGCAATACCGGAACAATTCGGTGGTGTAGGTCGTGCAATCAATGACTTGCCTTAGTCCATGATGTAAAAAGGGGATATGCAGCGCCTCCAGATAATTTTCACAATACAATGCCCAGTGTCCCCTGACCAGATAATCCTTGCTGCGTTGAATATCCAGTCGCATGTTTTCCATGGGAAGCCAGAAAAGGCGCTCTTTCAAGTCGCTGAACACGTCCTGGAAAGAGGCCTGAGGGGATAAGGACGCAAAAATGAATGGATCCAGCCTCTCGAAAGGAACACGAGTCAGATTATCCCGTTCGGAGGGAAAATCCCTGGTTTTTTCAAATTCGGGCATATGCAGCATGTCACCGCAAAGGCTAAATCGGCGTCCGTGATAGGCGCATTTTATTTTTTGCGCCGTACATGGAGATTCAACCAATACTTTCCCGCGGTGGGTACAGACATTACTTAAGCAGCGAATAGTGTCTTCGTGGTCACGCACAAATAACAAAGGTTCGTCTAGAAAATCGGGAAGCAGGGTGAACGGTATCAGCTGGTTTCTGGACTGGAGTGATTCCATACCAAGGCAAAATTGCCAGGTTTTCGCAAAAATTTTTTCCTTGCTGCGTTCAAACCAGTCCTGCGATGTATAAAAACGGGACGGGATTGTGGAGGCTTTTTCAATATCAGGGTCAATATAAAGGGTATTCATTGCTATTTCCTTACGCTTGCAAATTAAGTATCCTGGCATGGTGCACAGAGCGTAAAGCTATTGCATTTTGTTATTTGATGTCAAATCCAGTAATTCCGGGTTGACCAGAAGCAGTAAATCATCGTCCGTAGTCGGCACACCCCGTCCATCCCGGTTGTTTGTCGTGATATACAAGAGCTGATCCGGTCCCAGTTTCACTTCCCTTAACCGACCCAGTTGCGCGCTAAAATACCGGTTCAGACGTTTGGATTTCAGATCGTAGCCATACAAGGTTCTGCCCCTTAAACCGGCGAAATAAAGCACGCCTTTAACTATGTCTGCGCCTGAAGGCGCCCAGGTGTCATTGCCGCTTTCAAGAACCGGACTGTTCATACCCCGTCTGGTTTTTTTTCCCTGAATAAGCGGCCAGCCATAATTTTCACCGGGTAGTATTCGATTAATTTCATCGTGGGAGACAGGGCCGTGTTCCGTTGCCCAAAGTTGCCCGTTTGCATCCCATGCAATACCCTGCGGATTTCTGTGTCCATAGGAATAGACGGGTGATCCTGGGAACGGATTATCGGCCGGTATGCCGCCATCGTCTTTAATCCGTAATATTTTTCCGGCAAGGGAATTGAGATTTTGCGCGTTGGCGGGTGTTTGCGCATCGCCGGTCGTGATGTAGAGATAACCATCCGGTCCAAAACGCATGCGACCGCCATTATGAGTGGACGCGCTGGGAATGTTATCCAGAAGAATGGTCGGATTGTTTAAAGAGGACTTCTCCAGTCGATAACGTACCACTTTATTGAAATAGCGGTCTTTGGAACGGTAGGTGTAATACAGGTAAACATAATGATTATTTTTAAAATCAGGGTGTATGGCAAGACCCAGCAAGCCGCCTTCGCCTACAGCTGCTACCCCGTCAATTCGGGCTAAACGCTGCCCGCCGGTATTGGGTTTATCGCGGTTGATGACATAAATATCACCGCCGCGTTGTGTTAGCAGGATTCGTTGTCCGGGTAAAAAATCAAGTGCCCAGGGCACTATTAAATGTTTGGCCTGAATGGAAATCAGAGGTTTGTTTGAGTGTGGCGTTGTATTTTTATTATTGTTG
Organism: Legionella spiritensis; assembly: GCF_900186965.1. Classification (NCBI taxonomy): domain Bacteria; kingdom Pseudomonadati; phylum Pseudomonadota; class Gammaproteobacteria; order Legionellales; family Legionellaceae; genus Legionella; species Legionella spiritensis. Next base: position 1,850,788 of record NZ_LT906457.1, on the reverse strand, counting down.
CTTGTGTTGGTTGCCAGGGGTAGATCCCGCATCCTTTTTCCTAAAAATTCCCACCATCCCACCGAGAGAAGGCCGACAAGGACAAGAAGGATGATCAACAGGGTTATTTTTCGTTTCGTCATAGTTTGAGTGTACCCGGGTTGTCGGTGGTAAGTGAAAATTAACGAAAGCGTAGTATACTGATGATAATGTCGCGAATGAAATATAAAATATGGCCGGGAAGGAATAATTATGGTGATACGGATTATTATCATGTTAACTGGTATATTGATTGTAGGGCAGACGATTTTTGCAGCCCAAAAGCCGATTGTATGTACGAACACTTACGCCTTGTGTAATGCCGCTGATTGCCAGCCCATTCCCGGCATGCTGGACAAAGTGTTATGTTCCTGTTCTATCTGGAAAGGCAAAAATGTCGGTTTTTCCACTTGTGCTGATCGCAAGGAAAGAAAAACCAGAGATAGTCTGACTGCGCTGGTTTCAACATTTTCATTTGGCGGCGGGCACTACAAATACATGACCTGTCCTTCCGGATTACCTTGGGCAAACTGTCTCGATCACCCTTGTCTGGTGGATGACGATTCTCCGGATCATCGCAGGGCAAACTGTACGTGTGATGTCGTGCGTAACCAGGGCTATGTGACGTTTGCCGGCGAATGCAAAACCGAAAATTGCAGTAAGGGGATTTGGTCCGGGGCAAGTATCAACGGTAATCAGCAACTCATGAAAGAGCTGGCCAAAGTGCCTGGTATGGTACCGGAGCATGCGGTTTGCATCGTTCAGTAAGAAAGCAAACACAAGCTATTCTCCTGATTATAAGTTATAATGCGCCGCGTGTATTGTAAGGAACATGGAGTCCCGATGAGTATCTTGGTTTATTGCCTCTTTATTGCTGTGTTATTACCCTATCTTTCTAAAATTCCTGTGGCCTACGCCATGCACAAGGCTAGCGGTTATGATAATCGCTATCCTCGGGAACAACAGGCCGGTCTAAAGGGGTTTGGTGCCCGTGCCCTGGCTGCGCATCAAAACAGTTTTGAATCGCTTCTGGTATTCGCTACGGCGGTGATTACCGCGATAGCCACACAGCATGTGACGATAACAACCCAATATCTGGCGATCACCTATATTGTCACCAGATTTCTGTACCATATTTTTTATTTGGTTAATTTATCAACACTTCGATCCACCGTATGGTTCATCGGAATAGTGGCTTCTCTGACCATACTTTGGCAATGTATTCCTGCCACGGCGTAACCAGCCCCCGGAAGGGGTTAACATTGCAAGCTGTTTGGATGAGCGTGTTCAGGATGTATTAATACAGACTATAGTGCGAGTGACGAAAAGCCATGATTAAGCATTTGTTCAGCGAGATGCATTTTACCGAAGCATTAACAAAAGTACTCTGGATTAGTTGTCTGGTAGGCGCATACAGTGCCCTTGTGTATTTGTTGTTTGAACAAGGTTATGCGCACTCATATACCTGGCTATCTTATTTCCAAAGCATTTTTGGCATTGTTCTCGGATTGCTTCTGGTGTTTAGAAGCAATCGTTCCTATGAGCGCTGGTGGGAAGCGCGAACGCTTTGGGGGGAACTAGTCAATGCCAGCCGTAATCTGGCTATCAAGATAAAGGTATTGTTAGTGCCTCATAAAAAGGAAGCCAGACAATTTTCCGAGTTAATAAATAATTTTTGCGACGCGTTAGCCATACATTTACGGCAAAAAAGCACTCCGGATGATTTTAAAGCCCTGCTGAATATGAAAACCCTTCCCGAGCATGTACCGTCTTATCTGGCTAAAAAATTATATACCCAACTTTACCAGACGCCTGCTGCGAAAGAAGGAATCAATCTCTGGCTTTTAGATGGCGAATTCAGCAAGTTTATGGATATATGCGGCGGGTGCGAGCGAATCAAAAATACGTTTATTTCCCTTTCCTTTCGTGTGTTTGTCAAGCATGTTTTTATTATATTTGTCCTGATCCTGCCCTGTAGTCTCGTCGATGCGCTTGGTGTGTGGATGATTCCATCCACTGTCTTAATCAGTTATTTAATTATTGCTGTCGAAGGCATTGCCCGAAACCTGGAAGAGCCTTTTGGCTTAACCGAGGATCATTTGAATCTCGGCGCCATTACTGAATGTATCAATGCCAGTGTTAATGAAATTTTATTGTCGGAAAGGAAGTGAATGCTTTTTGCGCTTATCTTTTATCGGCTGCAAAAAGGGGAGTGATTTGTCTTTTTTTGTAATGTTTCCCGTAGCCTGTCATGCAGGCTTCGCTGTAATGCGGGATAACGTTGCTAATTGGCACTCCAAACCCGCAATACGGCCGCAGGCACGGGCTACCGTGCATTATTTTACAGCGGTTTGGATTTCGGGGCGGGAGAGTTATTTTCGGTGAAATATTGCAATTCTACGCCTTTGTCAGTTATTTGAATGAGTAAATCGGTGATCTCGGACGGCTCTTTATTTATTTCATACCGGACCTCCTGAATAATACCTTTCTCTTGCAGTTTTTTTAATTCCTCCGTATTGTCCGGGTGGTCTTTATCACCCCCAAGCGCACACGAAAAAAAACTTTCCTCCATGACACCCATGCGTAACATGGTATTTTTTAATAACTCCAGGACAGCTTCCGCAGTTTTGTTCTCTCCTATCCAATGATTTAAACCGATTATTTTTTTGCCGTCCCGTTGTTCTCCAATCACTATCAGGGCATAGCAATCTGCTAATTTGGCCGTACCTATCATTTCAGACGATTTACGAAGAAAAACCGTACTTCCAGGGTCAGCTATATGTAGATTCCCTTTTCCGACAAATGCTGCAACCGGGTTTTTTTCAGCTTTTTTTATGTGCAAGGCTGGTTGGGTTTTATTGTCAGAAAAAAATTTCATAGTAAAATATAAATTTGTACAACATGATCTAAGTTTAGACAATCAATGGGCAGTTGTCATAAAGAACAGGCATTATTTTCAGTAAGGCAGAATGGCTATGGATAAAACCAATGGTTATCTGCCGATGGTGATTTGACCGGTAAAAAATAAACAAATCACGTACTGTTTGCAACCTGAAACAGACAAGTGTCCAGGGTATTTTTTTTCGCCGGAAATGCCCTTGACAAATCAGAAAATCGTGCTAAACACTATGTATGCCTGCCTATTCCATTAGGCTTGGAGCTTATTATTTGTTGATTGAATTATAAAGGAGATGTGATTCATGAACGGCATATTAAAACAAGGTAAGGGAACATCAATACCAATAGAGCGTACTATAAACCCGATGTGGGGTTTTCATAGATCCATGAGTGACGCGTTGAAAGATTTTTATAACGTGTTTGAGTCCGGTGATTTGAATCTTGAGCGTTTTGAAAACCGCAATCTGTTTCCCGCCATGGATGTTGTCGAAGCGGATGACCATTTTAATATTGAATTGGAAATGCCCGGCATGGGTGAAGAGGACATCAACGTCAGTATCAGTGAAAACAGACTGATAATTAAGGGTGAAAAAACCTCTTCTAAAAAACACAAGGATAAGAATTATCTCAGCAGAGAAATCGGCTATGGCTGTTATGAAAGAACCATAGAATTACCTCCCTCAGCTGATGTTGAAAAGGCATCCGCCTCTTTCAGGAAAGGTATGTTATGGGTAAAGATCCCCAAACGAGCGGAAAGCAAAAACAAGTCGCGTAAAATTAAAGTCGATAAGGCGTAAGTATCAGGTTCTGAGTACTTGTCTATTTCGGACTGAAAAGCTGTTGCATTGGTTCATTTTTTGCAGGTTGGACTGCCAAATTGACAATCTAACCTGCGAGTTTTTGGATGAGATAAGTGCGCAAAGGACGATAGGAACAGGTATGGAGTTAACATATATCACTCTGTCCACCAAAGTGAATCAGTTGTTAACCAAACTGAATGTCATGGGCAAGGATTTGTATAATGGAGTTGGTTTTGACGCATCCTCTATAATCCTCTGCGAAAATCAGGATATTGTGAACCTTGTCAAGGACAGAACGGATGTTGTCTGCTTTTACCTGAAAACCGGAACTATCGAATTATCGCTTGAGAAAATGGTGTTACTTTCCTACGTGGCACAGGATTTTATTATTCCGCCTGTTGACGCGTTTTCACAATTGAGTTTGATAACGAAAAACTCGCAAGTGGAATTGGTGCCTATAACTTATCAGGATGTTTATTCGGCAACAAAAAAAGATATGCAAAAAAGTCAGTTATGGAATCGTTTTTTAACGTTTCATGTTAGTGTTCTTATTGAAGTAATCGGCGTCTATTCACGTTTTAAAATGAACTGGCGATATAATATAGAGCAGTTTCAATCCGGGGAAATAGTCATAAAACAGGGTGATGAAGCGCAAAACGCCTACATCCTTCTGGAAGGAAAAGCGGATGTTTGTGTCAATGGCCATAACATAGGACATATTCAGACCGGAGAAATTTTTGGCGCCATAGCGGTTGTGACGGGCAATAAACGTAATGCCGATGTGATTGCTAAAACCAATTGTAAAATTCTTAAAATTTCCAAAAATGATTTTTTCAAATTCCTTGGTTATTACCCCAAATTTTCTTCCAGAATTATTGATGACATGGCCAAAGTCATCAATAGATTGAATTTATCCCTGCACGACGAGCAATCATGACTCATATTATTCGCCAGGCAAAAAATATTGTTGTTAAAATCGGCTCCGAGCTTTTATACAATGAAAAAGAAAATAATTTGTGCAGCGAAAGGCTCATTAAACTGGTGTCAGATATCAGTACGCTGTATCGGGAAGGAAAAAATATCATTATCGTTACGTCAGGCTCCATCGCCCTGGGACGAAAATCCATCCTGAAAGATGATAATCCGGTAGAGATCAATCAATTGCAGGCTGCGGCGGCGGTTGGTCAGGCTAAATTAATTGTGGCTTATGAAAAAATTTTGTCCCTTTATTACCTGCCATTTGCTCAGGTTCTGTATAATATAGAGGACAAAGATGATCCTAAACGGGCTTATAATACCAAGGCAACAATCACCGAGTTATTGAACAACAGAATTATTCCGATTATTAATGAAAACAATACGGTTAGTCAGAAAGATGTGGCTTTTAAGGATAACGATGAACTGGCGGCTTTTATTGCTTCCCTGATTCAGGCGGATGTACTTATTCTGTTTACTTCCGTCAAAGGCTTGTATTCCGAAGACCCCCGGCGTAATCCTGATGCCGTACTCGTAAAAGTGGTGGACGAAATAACCGATGACGTTATGGCGCTGGCTAAGGATAGTAAATCGACCTATGGCAAGGGGGGCATGAAAACAAAGATCGAGGCGGCGAAATATGCGACAGGGCATGGTTGTCATGTGTTTATTACGGCCATCACGGATAGCAAACCTGTTCAGCGTATTATTACGCATCAGGAACACACGCACTTCAAACCGACATTGCCTAAAGACGAAAATAGAAAACAGTGGCTGATGCAACAATCGGTCAATCAGAATAACAGGCTTGTTATTACGAAAGATGCCAAATCCAAAATGCAGAAGGGATTAGGGATAGAACTGGATGATATTATATCCATGCGTGGTGTTTTTCGTGCATCGGATCTGGTGGCTATCTCTGTGGATAACAAACGTCCTTTTGCCAAGGGGATTATTCTATATTCGGCCGATGAATTGCGCGATCTGTTAAAATACCGCTGCAATATTGAGTCCATTGTGGGCGATTATATTAAATGCGACGTGCTGCAGGCGCACGATATTGTTTTTTTATAATGGCTCTAATGAATCGAGCTTTCAACATGCCATACCCCATCCCAATGCTCGGGGGGCAGGTTGAGTAGAAACTGGCAGCGCTCGATATAAACAGCCGCCAGAGGGTCGTTTTTGTAAGCCGGTGTCAATTTTTTAAATAACGCCAGGCTTTCATGCCATTTGCCGCTTTGATAGGCGGCGAAGGCTTCCAGAAATTCCTTTTTGTGTTGATCAAGATTGGGTATGTTGATTTCGGTAATGAGCTCATAAATTTTACTGCTTTCCTGCTTGCCTCGCACGGCTACCTCATCAATCAGACGGAAAGTAAAATATTTTTCAGTTTGTTGAAAGGTGGCGTGGCTGACTATGACCCGGGTGTTATACAGTTTATTGATGGTTTCCAGGCGGCTGGCCATATTGACCGTGTCGCCGAGAGCCGTGTAGCTTAATCGGTCACTGGATCCAACGTTACCCACGACGGCCTGCCCGGAGTGAATGCCTATGCGAATATTTATAGTTGGTGATCCTTTTTCAATGTTTTTTTCATTCAGTTTTGCAACAGCAGCTATCATGTCCATGGCGGATTGACAGGCATGGCGGGCGTGCTCATTGTCGGTAAGCGGCGCATTCCAGAATGCCATAACCGCGTCTCCTATATATTTATCGAGCGTGCCATGATGGTGGATAACCGAATCGGTCATGGATTGAAAAAATTCCGACAGATAATTCATGAGCATTTTGGGATCGGTTTTTTCCGATAGTCCGGTAAAATCCTTAATATCTGAAAACAGAACGGTGATGTTTTTATTTTCACCCCCTACCTCGGCGATTTTGCTGGTGCGCATCAGTTTTTTAACCAGGGAACTCGGCACGTATCGTTGAAAGGAGGTTAAGCTTGAGCGCATGGTTTGTAATGACTTGTCCAGATAGCGAATTTCCGTGATGATGGTTTTAAGCGCGGGTTTGGGGGTTAGATCGAGCTTGGTTATTCTTTGGGCGTCATTGGCAAGCTGAATAATGGGTCGCGATATTCGCAGTGAAATCAGGCGAACAATAATAATGCCGATCAGTAAAATAAGTAAGGCTACCAATACCGTACGCAGACTCGCTTTTTTTAGCGGAACCAGGACGTCATCGGCTGGCACGATAATAATAATCTGCCAGAATACATCGGATCGTTTATCGGAGATATGCTGGTAAGCCAGGAAGTAGTCCTTGCCGTCTTTTTTGAAAGACGTGACCAGGGATTGATGGTTTTCCAGATTAAAGGAAGGGAAAGGCAGTTTGTATTTTTCCATTAATTCACGGTCAAGGGTTTTTTGGCTTAAATCCACTCTATGCAGAGGATCGTGATAGGCAATGATTTGCCGGTGTCTATTCATGATTAAAATCAGGGCATTGTCAGTGACGTCCAGCTTTTGAATAAATTTTTGCAGGCCATCGACGGTTAAATCCATGGCGACGACCCCCTGTATTTGTCCCTGCTTGTTATAAACAGGAACCGCCGCGGTAATTCCGGGTTCAAAATCCAGTTGATTGCTTAACACAAAGAACTGGTAGACATCGGTCCATACAGGTTTCCCCGCCTCAACAGCCTGACGATACCAGAGCCTTGTTCTTGGGTCATAATGATTCAGGACGACATCGGATTTGGTCATTTTATACTGATCATCAATTTTGTAATTGATTCGGTATGGCGGCTTGCGGGAATTAATAATATGAGTTACGGACAATTTTCCGCTTCGCGCACGGTCAACGCCAAAAAAATTTCCGTCTACCGTGCCGTAGTAGATCATGAATATTTCGGGCTCATCATTAATGGTTTCTATAAAAAAACCATCGAGTTGCTTTTGATTGTCCGGGTTGATAACGCCTTTCTCAATCATTTTTTTCATTTCAATCAAATGGTGATTTAGCGGAAGGATGTAGGCATGGAGCCGTTCTTTGACCAGGAGGGAAGATTGTTCAATCAATTTTTTCGTACTGGCGCTTAAAATTTTATCCAGGGCAAGGTATTCAACGCTTATGATCGAGAAGCCGACAAGGCTTAGCAGCAATACGAATAAGGTAATGATGCTGACACGAATGCTGATGGTCATACCTTTAAATCTATTTATGCTAAACACGTTCTTCCCGGATCCTTGCTGAGAATTTCATAATGTCTTTCTTTAATAATAACTGTTCTTTGCTAAAAAAGTATTATTCTATGACAATATCGAGGAAAATCAGGTTGTAAAGTGCCTATCGGGAATACAAGCCATGGATGAAAAATGCAAAAAATGGTTATTGTTAACCATTGACTGCTGTATGAAGGAAGCTGCGATACTTTGTAATTGGGTGGCAACTTATACGGATAAACATAACCGCGCATTGCTGGATAGATTGCGGGCATGTGGCGAATATTTTAGCAAAATTGAGCGACATGATTCTTTTCCGGAGCTAAGCACCTGTCTGCGTGAAACTGTTCATGCCTGCAAAAAGAAAATTTCCCGAAATTACATACAAGTGAACAAATTATTTATGTCGGAAAAGATGGACAGGTATGGCATTACCTATCAAATTCCCTGCAAGCGGGATATTGACGCTATGAAGGGTTTTTGTGCCGGCTATAAAGACGATCAACAGCAACGGTTGCAAAAAATATCTCGCACTCTAGCTGCTCGAGTCGAGTTTGAAAAACTGGTTGAAACCAGAACTTTTCCCTGTGAAAAGTGGCTCGATACCCTGCCATGGGAGATTTTATTTCAGGCTATCCGGGGGGGCGATCCGGAACTGGTTCAATTGGCTTTTGACGAGATCCCCGGAGACAATCTCCTGTTGCAATCTTTGTTAAAGGTACACAGCCGGGATTATTTGTGGTTTTTGATCTCGCAATGCGTCGGGCTGTCTGAAGGGGCCATAAAGGAAGTGGACGTGGATGTGGTTTGTGGTAGGTTGACCTTTGAGGTGTTAATACAGGATTTGATAACGACCATAACGCAACGTCGTGCTATTAATGTATGTTTTGGATTACCGACGCATCATGCCTATCGTGAGCGGGCAGCAGGGTTTTGTATGATCAATAAAACAGCCGTTGTGATGGTCTATGAACAATTGATGGCTTCCAAACCTTTTAAAGCGATTGTTATCGGCACGGATGTGAATCGTGACGATGGATTGAGCGCCATTTTAATGGGCGACGATTTTAAGCAGAATTTGCTGCATCTCGATGCTTATGATTCACGGGTTTATCCTTGGCATAAGGAGAAACAAATTAATGAGATAATTGGCTGTGAGAGCTATTCCGAACCGGGCGTCAGCGTATGGAGCAAGGAAGGCAAACGATACCTGGGTATTGATCTGTCAAGGCACGCTCGAAAAAATGAGACTGATTATCATCCTGCATTACTGCTCATCCTGTCGCAATTAAAGACAGCCCTGGAAGAAGCCTGCCTTAAGAAAAGTCCGGTTATTCTGTTTTTGCCGACGGGATGGGATTCCCACCATGAGGAACAGGCGCCTTGTAGCAAGTGGCTTAATCAAAAACAGGAGCTTACGCCAAAACAAAGTTCTGGTTGTCGTTTTACTGACCGGGACATGACCTACTTTAACCGACAGCTCATGATTTTATGTCAGGATTATAAACCGATAATTCAGCGAATTTACTGGCAATTGGAAGGGGGCTATACCGACGAGGTTAATTTCAGACAGATTGCCTGTTTAACGGAGTGTTTGCAGTCACTGTTTTTGCTCAATGATAATGAGGTCGAGTGTTCTGAAAAAATGGAAATAACGGGATGATCACCAAAATGGCCGCCCGTAATAAGGCGAGCAGTACCGGTTCCATTTCGTTTTACAGGTTGGTTGTCCGGAATGTTTGACGTGTTGTCATCCCCGCGAAGGCGGGGAACCATAGTGAAGCAAGCATAGAGACAAATCAAGGATAGTTTCCCGCCTTCGCGGGAATGACAGCCAACCCTGGAAACGGTAGTAGTATAGATTGACTTTACAAGAAAGGAGACGTCATGTTGATTCAATTCAAGAGCGATGCGTATGAAAATATTACCATGTTTGGTGATATTGCCATTCATTTACTGAAAATGATGGGACAATCCGGCGTTGTTCCCGGAGCGCTTAAAGCGGAAGAAATTCCCGAAGCGCTTGCGTCACTGGAAAAATCACTGCGCAGGGAATACCCGCTCGATAATGAAGAAAATTTACCCGAGGATGATGACAATTCGCCTCCCATTCATTTGTCGCAAAGGGCGTTTCCATTAATCAATATGCTTAAATCGGCCCAGGAAAAAAACTGCAGTATTATCTGGCAAAAACAGTAGCCTGGCGCTCTTTCTATTTTATTTAGACAGCCAACGGATTATCAGGAAAACAAGGGGTATAAAATGAGTGGGGATAAGGATTATCAGACAGCAAGAAATCATTTCACAACGTGGCAGAAACAACTCAGGGAGAACATTCTGACGGATCACTCCTGTTTAATGCATACTTACCGGGCTTATTTTTCGGATGATTCGGAATTTATTAATGAATTAAGACGATTTGCCGGTGATGTGGCGGAACGGTTGGAGCCGGCTGTTATGGAAAATAATCTGGATGCCAATCTTCCCGACATTGAGCAATACAACGCGATTGGCGAACGGCAGGACAGGGTGGTTCATCATGCTTCCTACGTTCGGGCCGGAGATATTATTTATGGCTCGGGTCTTATGCGGTTCTTGCTTAAGCCCGGTGATATGAAAAAAACGCTGAGTTTGTTTTTACTGTCGTCTCACGCCGGAGAAGCGGGGCATAATTGCCCGATCGCCTGTTCGGCAGGTGTGATACGCGTTTTAAGCCATCACTCACAACTGGAACAAACCCAGTACTATCTGGATAAATTAACTCATCCGTCTTTCAGTCATAACTATACCGGCGCACAGTTTCTGACTGAAATCCAGGGTGGCTCCGACGTCGGAGCGAATGCGGCCCGTGCAGCGAGGGATGATCACAATCAATGGCGTATTACAGGTGAAAAGTGGTTTTGTTCCAATGCCAACGCCGATTTGATCCTTATGACTGCGCGTTATGATCAGGATATAGCCGGAACAAAAGGTCTGGGGTTGTTTCTGGTACCTGCCCGCTTGCCGGATGAACGACCGAATCATTACAGGCTGCGCCGGCTGAAACAGAAAATAGGTACGCGCTCCATGGCGACGGCTGAAATAGATTTTGATGGTGCCGTGGCCTATCCTATGGGGCGTGTTCAGGATGGTATTCATCTGGTCATGGAAAATGTTTTGCATTTATCAAGACTGTTTAACGCGTTTTCCGTATTGGGTTTAACGCGCCGTGCGTATCAGATAGCGTATTACTACACGCAAAACCGCCCGGCTTTTGGTCATAATATCTTCGACTATCCCCTGGTTAAAGAAACATTGGCCGGCATCAAGGCCGAAAATCTGGCTATGCTGGCCAGTGTTTTTCATATGGCGCGCTGTCAGGATGAGCTGGATATTCTGCCGTTGAGTGAGCAGTCTGCGTCACAGAAACTCTTGTTAAGAACCCTGGCGAACATTAATAAATATTTTACAGCCAAGCGTTCTGTAGAGAACATCCATCACTGCCTTGATTTGCTGGCCGGAAATGGAACGATCGAGAGTTTTTCTTCCTTGCCGAGGTTATTAAGAGACAGTATCGTTTGTGAAAACTGGGAAGGTACGCACTTTACGCTATGGATGCAAACGCTCAGGGACATTCATAAGTTTGCCGTTGATGAGTTATTCCTGCATCATTTGTCACAATTGACGGATAAAATTGATGACGCCGCCGATCACAAACGACTATTAAAAGAAAAGCTACAGGAGCTGGATGCGGCCATGAAAACAATGAAGACTCTGCCGCATGATGAGCAAACGTTACGGATTCGGTCCGTAATTGAGCAAATGGCTATTCTGCTCGCCGCATCATCTCTGGCTGTTGAAATTCAGTATGGAGATGCCCCACAGGCGAAAAAAGCGTCTTTAACATGGTTTATTCATAAGTACCTGATGAAAAATATTGCCGATCATAAGGATTATTTGCTGCTATTAAATCAGGTTCTGGAGTGATTTCGCACCATTTTTTTACAAAAGCGCGGCAGCTCGCAGGGAGATTTGCGGCTGTATTGCGCGCTTCATGTTTCAATATGGTACCAGGGAAACAGGTGAGTGCCTAAATGAACGTTTTCCCGCATTTCGGCTTTGCCTCCATGACGGGCTACAGGAAGTATGTTGTACAACCAAACCGGTCAAAACCAAATGAAAACGGCACTAGTTAAAGTAAGTTTTATAAAGGGTAAGATAGCTGCCATCCTCTTCCATGCGAAGCAGACATTGATTCACTTCCCGGATTAAATTCGCATTTTGCGGGGCTGCCATGATTCCGAATCCATCACCTATTGGTATAGGGTTTCCCAATAATTTTTGTGCGTTACTGGAGTTTTGCACCCAATAGGTAGCCATCGGGTCGTCAATCAAAATGCCGCTGATGACATGCGTTTTCATATCGGTGAGCATGTCAATCATGGCGTCGTACACAACAATTTGTAATTGATCCGGATAGTGAGTTTTTAAATAGGTTTCATAGGCTGATTCGCGGATAACACCAATTTTGGTATGAGGGGCCAGATCCGCAACGGATTTGGCACGGATATCCGCTGTGACAACAAAATGGCCTTTGCTTGGCAGGTAAGGGAGGCTATACAGGACGTTGGATTTCAGTGGTGATATGGTAATTCCGCCAATCGCCAGATCGATTTTATTTTCAGCCAGTGCCGTATACAATTCAGGAAGCCGCATTGGCTGATAGGTACAGGTTACCTTCATGCAGTGACAAATCCTGTGCATCAGCTCCATATCCAAACCCGTTTGCCCGGTAATGACAAAAGGGGGTTTAAACCAGACATTTCCGACTCTAAGAGCGTGGGTTATGGTGACAGGCAAACACAGCAGTAATATCAGTATTTTCCATTTCATAATGATAAGTGGATGTATTTTAATTCACCAAGCCTGCGATGAATTCATTATCCTTTTCATATCAGGTATTTAATAATTCTAGTACATTTACGGCGTTTATGATTTTTTGTTTGATATTTGTCGCGGCAAGGGCTAAAGAGGATTTACAAACCCGGGATGACGGTATAAAATTTGATTTTGGTCACTTAATTCAAGATAACATTCTCTATGAGTCATGGCGGCAAACGAGCGGGGGCGGGGCGGCCCAGAGGCCAGGGTAAATACGGTGAGACAACCAAATCCATGCGGATACCACTTTCACGTGTGTCCGAGGTAAGGGCTTTTCTGGACAGCGGCCAGGCGTCAAATAAGTTACCGTTGTATTCCAGTACGGTACGAGCAGGATTTCCCTCTCCGGCTGACGATTATATAGAAACCTATCTGGATCTGAACCAGCATCTGGTGAAACATCCGGCAGCCACTTTTTTTGTTGTTGCCTCCGGTGACTCCATGATCGGAGCCGGTATTGCCTCCGGTGATATGCTGATAGTCGATAGAAGTCTGGAGCCGGTGCATGGCAAGATAGTAATTGCCGCGATTAACGGGGAGCTGACCGTCAAGCGATTATCACATCAGGATGGCCGTATGCGGCTAATGCCTGAAAACAAACACTACAAACCCATTGATATTACCGAGGATCTGGACATGGTAATATGGGGTGTGGTGACGCATGTTATTCACCGAACCGATTAAAAACGAATCTCTTGATACGCCTGATTGTCAAACGGCGAATTTTGGAATCCGGAGCTTGTAATTTAACTGGCTATGGATTTGATTTTACGATACATTATGGGTTGTTTTTTTACGCTGAGAAGCCGTTGTCATTTGGTTTTGACTGATGGTTCGGCAGATTGGGTTGTCGATAGACAACCCAACAAGATATTCCAATACATAACCTGAAAAACACGCCCTAATTTACAAATTTATAATCTTCGAGGTTGATTATGATTCCCGGAAGTGATGTTGTCGATCTGTCCCGCCTGCAATTTGCTTTAACAGCGCTGTACCATTTCCTTTTTGTACCTCTGACGCTGGGTTTGTCCTTATTGCTGGCTATTATGGAAACCGTCTATGTGATGACCGGACGGGAAATCTGGCGTCGTATGGTTAAATACTGGGGGGTATTGTTCGGGATTAACTTTGTTCTTGGAGTCGCTACCGGATTGACGATGGAATTCCAGTTCGGAACGAATTGGTCTTATTATTCGCATTATGTCGGTGATGTCTTCGGGGCGCCACTGGCTATCGAAGGATTAATGGCTTTCTTTCTGGAAGCGACGTTTGTCGGACTGTTTTTTTTCGGTTGGGACAAGTTAAGCAAGATTCAGCATATGTGCTGCACCTGGTTGCTGGCATTGGGAACCAACCTGTCCGCGCTTTGGATTCTAATCGCGAACGGCTGGATGCAGAACCCGGTCGGCTCGTCATTTAATTATCAAACGATGCGTATGGAAGTCACCGATTTCAGCGAAGTGATGTTTAATCCGGTCGCACAGGCAAAATTCGTTCATACCATCAGTGCCGGTTATGTGACGGGGGCCGTGTTTGTATTGGCGGTGAGCGCCTATTTTTTGTTGCGGGGACGCAATATGGAATTCGCTAAACGATCCATGGCTGTCGCCGTGTCGTTTGGGTTGGCTTCGGCGTTGTCTGTGGTTGTTCTGGGGGATGAGAGCGGTTATCTGGCCAACAGCAACCAGAAAATGAAAATCGCGGCTATGGAAGCCATGTGGCACACTGAAAAGGCGCCGGCCAGTCTCACGCTTTTTGGTCTGCCTAATGAAAAGACAAAGCGAACGGACTACGATATCAGCATCCCATACGTGTTGGGACTTATCGCAACACGTTCCATCAACGAGCCGCTGGAGGGAATCAGTGAGTTAATTGAGGAGGGGAAAGTAAAGATTCATGAAGGTATGAAAGCCTACGACGCATTGAGCCGTTTGCGGAAAAATCCCGAGGACACGCAGGCCCGGGCGGATTTTGAGGCCCATGGCAATGCGCTGGGTTATGGTTTACTCCTTAAAAAATATACGGAAAAAGTGACCGATGCTACCGAGGAGCAAATTAATCAGGCGGCTAATGATCTGCAGCCGCATGTGACGCCTCTGTTTTTTTCCTTCCGGATCATGGTTGCGTGCGGCATGTTTTTTATCCTGCTGTTTGCCACAGGTTTTTATTTATCGGCCAGACAAAAAATCCACACGTCCCGGTGGTATCTTCATGTGGCTTTCTGGTCACTGCCTCTGCCCTGGATTGCAGCGGAACTGGGATGGATTGTTGCCGAATACGGGCGTCAGCCATGGGTCGTGCAGGGCGTATTGCCCACAATGATGGGCACTTCCTCGTTGAGTGCGTCGCAGGTATTAACCTCATTGGCCGGATTTATCATTTTTTATACGGTTCTCGCTATTGTGGAAGTCTATTTGATGGTTAAGTATATTCGTCTTGGTCCCGATAACCTGGCTCATTAGGAGGGTCGATCATGCCTTTGGATTATGAAACATTGCGGGTGATTTGGTGGGTTTTACTTGGTGTGTTGCTTATCGGTTTCGCGGTAATGGATGGATTTGACCTTGGTGTGGCAATGTGTTTACCGTGGCTGGCCAAAACCGATGTGGAGAGGCGCGTGGTTATCAATAGCATAGGCCCAACCTGGGAAGGGAACCAGGTATGGTTTATTCTTGGAGGCGGTGCTATTTTTGCAGCCTGGCCCATGCTGTATGCCTTGTCGTTTTCAGGGTTTTATCTGGCCATGTTGCTTATTCTTCTCGCATTGATTCTACGGCCGGTCGGCTTCAAATACCGCTCCAAACTGACTCATCCGCTATGGCGTTCCTTTTGGGATATGGCCTTGTTTGTCGGCGGATTTGTTCCGGCTCTGGTTTTTGGCGTGGCCGTTGGCAATGTGCTGCAAGGTGTTCCGTTCTATTTTGACGAGAGCCTGCGTCCGTTTTATACAGGTACATTTCTAAATCTGCTTAATCCATTTGCACTATTGTGCGGACTGCTTTCCGTAAGTATGCTGGTCATGCACGGATCGTTATTTCTCAACATTAAGACCGATTCCCGTTTACAGTACCGTGCTATAAGCACGAGCCGGTATTTTGCCTTGTTAACAACGGTTTTGTTTGCTGGCGGTGGTGTATGGCTTTATTATGGTATCGATGGTTACAGCCTGGTAGGTGTCACTGCTCATGATGGTCCTTCCAATCCGTTGTATAAAACCGCCATACAACAACAGGGAGCCTGGCTCGCCAATTACATGCGCTACCCGGTTTTTCTGGTTGCACCGCTAGCCGGGATTGCCGCACCCATCCTGGCGGTTATTTTCTCAGGATATGCCCGAATCGCATTCCTGTGCAGCGGGGCGGCCATTATCGGAATTATTGCAACGGTAGGATTAAGTATGTTTCCCTTTATCCTGCCGTCTTCAACCCATCCGGCCCAAAGTTTAATGGTCTGGGATAGTTCATCCAGCCACTTAACCTTGTTTATCATGTTGGGCGCAACGCTTGTTTTTCTGCCGATTGTCATACTGTATACGGGCTGGGTTTACAGGGTATTGCGAGGTAAGGTGACGGAAGAAACAATTACACGTAATCAGGAAACGGCTTATTAGGAGAAGAGGATATGTGGTATTTTTCCTGGATTTTGGGTACTGGACTCGCCTGTACCCTGGCAGTATTAAATGCTATGTGGCTGGAGCTGAAGGACGATGCCGGCAAAAAATAACCCTGGCGCCGGATATTTTTATGTCATTATGATTTGTCCGATGCAAATGTAAGGCAGCATCAAATCATCCACATGCTTGTTTCATGCCATGAAATGTTAAAAAACGTTGATGTTTTTTACTTGCAATTGCATGTGGTCAAATGGTTCATGAATAACATTGAGCAATGTAATGGATTACGATCAGATATTAATGTTATCAATTTTAATCGTGGCTCTGTTTTTTTTTATTACAGGTTTTTTACGGTATGACGTCGTCGCGACAATGACTCTCCTGCTCAGTGTTTTTTTAGGGCTGGTGCCTGTCAAACATACCTTTATCGGTTTTAGTCATAGCGCGGTCATTATGGTTGCTGCCGTATTTATAATCAGCCGAGCCGTTGAGAATACCGGTTTGCTTGATGAAATGGCAAATTATCTCCGATTACGACGCAAAAATATTCCCAAACAGATTTTTGTACTTTGTTCCATGGTAGTACTTATATCCGCGTTTATAAATAATGTCGGCGCCGTGGCGTTGATGATTCCCGTCGCTTTAAAAATTGCCCGTATAAAAAATATACCCAGACGAGCGCTGTTGATGCCTTTGTCTTTCAGTTCCCTGTTGGGCGGATTAATTACCTTAATTGGCACAACACCTAACATCATTGTATCGGAATACCGGAGAACTGTTTCCGGAAGTCCTTTCCATTTTCTGGATTTCACCCCCGTTGGTTTGAGTGTGGCGGTTGTCGGCCTTGTTTTTATGTCTTTGGTTGGATGGCGATTGATTCATCTGCAAAAGGTGGGTGATAAAAAAAAATACGTTGAGGAATTTACCCTGGAACTTGAAGTCAAATCAGACTCCCCATTAATCCACACCAAAATCATACGTATGATGAAAGAGTATGAAGGCAGGGCTAATTTGCTGGCCATCCTGCGAGATGGTGAAGTGATCCGCGAAAATCTGGGTTATTATGTGGTCAAAACAGGCGATGTTTTTATTCTGGAAACGGATAAATGGACGGCGGGTGAATTGATGAATCAATATAATTTAATCAATGAACCTAAATCATCAAAAATTTCACACAACTATTTTCTTTCCGAAATCACATTATTGCCGCAGTCTTTTTTATGCAGTAAACCGATTAAGGAACTTAATCTGATTGAAACCTATGGCATAGAAGTCATTGCCATTTCTCGAAGAAACGCCCGATTTACCGAAAGTTTAAGGGAAATTATCCTGAAACCCGGGGATGCTATCCTGATTAAATCAGAACAGAAAATAACTCAGGACAGGCTTTATGATTTAAACAGTATTATTTTTGAAGAAAAATACGTTCGTTCCTTTTCAAAAAGCGGGACTATCAAGGTTATGACGTTTTTCGGGTTGGCCATTGCCGCAGTCATTTCCGATTTACTTCGTCCTGATGTTGCCTTTTTTACCGCGGCGGCCGCCATGGTGCTTACCGGATGTATCAGTCTTGACAGGGCTTATCAGAGTGTTAATTTGCCTATTATCGTGTTAATAGGTACTTTAATTCCGATTGGGGAGGCGATGGAGAGTACTGGTACCGCAAAACTGATAGCGCAAGGGATTCATTATTTTGGTCAATCTTTGCCTATAGGGTTGAATCTTTATCTTTTGATTGTCACGTGCATGTTATTTGCGAATTTTATCAATACGTCCATAGTCGCCCTGATTTTTTCACCCATTGCCATTATGGTGGCATCCGACTGGGCTGCTTCACCGGATCCGTTTCTTATGGCGATTGCAGTCGGATCGTCGTGTACTTTTCTTATTCCGGTCGGCCATCAATCCAATACGTTGGTCATAGGGCCGGGAAATTATCTTTTTTCCGATTTTTGGCGTATGGGACTTCCCCTTACCGTATTACTGTCTATTGTGGCAACGTTATTGATCATGTTTTTCTGGCCATTTTATTGAGCTTTATGACTTAATTTCTCCTTTGGCGAATGACGATATTTTTATTAGAAGTTAATATTTTCTTAATAATTTACCTATATATTCCTCAAAAAATGTTAATTTGAGGAATGAAAAATGAAATTTAAAAAATCAGAAACTGAAAGGAAATTAAATGATTACTGGAATAAACAAATTGTTGTATTAGATGAGGCGATTCGAAGTGCTTCACTAAATCTTGGTTTTTTTGCCGGCTTGAATCAGGCTGGAGGTTTGATAGAAAAATATATGCAAACAGCACGGATTTTTTTATCAGAACTGGACTGTCAATCCGATCAGTTTGAAGATAAATTATATATACGGAATTACCGGGATGGAGCTATCAAGCAGATAGTTGACGATCTCACATTATATAGTGGACTTGTTAAATACGAAGATCTTGCGGCACAGTTTCTGGAGGCCATTGGTGAACAAACTTTGAAGTATCCGGATACGGTCTTTCATTAATAAATAACCAGGACGTGTTTTTGGGCAGGTTGAGTCCTTGGCTCAAAAAAATGGTTGGTTAGCATAACGCTCCAGCTTATTTCCTGAGGGTGTTGGGCCAGGGGCCCAACCTGCAATCCGCGCAATTATTTTGCTATCTGTAAAAAATTAACCAATTACCCCCCTTTTATTTTAATACCTTAATGGGGTCGGGCGGCAATTCCTGTGTTGTTTTTAAAAAGTCCGTTATTTGGGTAATTTGTTCCACGGTCGCTGATGATATGATACCGGTCGTGCATGTTGATGCGCTTTTTTTATCGGTTACAATGACGTAATCACCGAGATTTTTGACCAGAGAGCATGTGCAAGTTGCCTTGGATGGATTTTGCCTGTCAACCAGGCAGGGTTTGTCAAGACACCATGCCCAGGGGCGTTTGTTGGTACAGACGGCATAACTGCGCACCGGATAATAACGCGAATAAACTGATATCTCCCCCCCGATTTTTTTCAGGCCCTGGCAAGGTTGCTGCGAAGCAGAGTATCCTGTTTTGACGTCGCAATGACATGATACCAAATCTTTTTTACCGGCTACGGGAGCGCATTTTGCAGTCGTGCATAAGGCATACGTGCTTTTGCAAACTACAAAATCAGACGTTGATGCTGCAACAACGGTTGCACTACAGACTAATGAGAGTACTACGGGTAATAAATATTTCATAATGTCTTTCCTTGTTAAGAAAACCAGTTTTCTGCCAGAGGTGTATTCTGGTAATGTTTTAAATAGCGATTAAAAAACTGATAAGCCTTATCTTTTTGGTTGGTGCGTAACAAACTGAGTAAATACGTTTGCGTAAAGAGTTCGTCTTGTGCGTCACTGCCGCCCATTTGCAAGTAGTTTTCAATAACGGGCGCTAAAGTCTCCTGTGCCGTTTTATAATCCTGTTGTGCGAAGTAATAAATACCTTTACAAGACGGGAAAACAAGATTGCGCCAGAGATTTTGGCCGCAGCCCTTGGGCTGCGATCTGGCATGAGCCTCAATAGTTTTCAAGGACGTGTCGGCGAGTTTCATTTCTCCATTTCTTACCAGACAATAGATAAAATGAGCACTGTTGAATCCGGTGTAATGTTCAAAGGGATGTTGCTTCAAGTGGGGCAGTAAGGACTGGAACAAGGTATCTTGTGGTAATCCGGCCATATCCATGCGCCATAACAGGGAAATAGCGTCGATTTGTTCGGATACCGTATCGGGCATGGTGCCGAAGATCTCCGGGAAAAGGTATGATACGGCGGCATTGTCTCGCCAGGCTAAATGAAAAAGAGCAAGATGCCAGGTATTGTGTCCCTTTAACAGGGGTAAAATGTCGTTCCAGCTTCCTTGTAATGTTTGCAACCGTTTAATACCGCCTGTTATATCGTTTTTTAAAAGATATACGTGGGCCAGGGTATGATGGGCCCAGGGGGTCAGACGATTCATGGATATGGCCTGTTCGGCCATATCATTGGCTTTATCGTAATGGCCGCTGAGCTCCAGGGCGAAAGAGTGCATCGCTAAAAAATGAGATTCGTCCTGATTTTCACCGGCGCATTGTTCACACAAAGCCAGGTATTGATGCCCCTTGTACGCTTGTCCCTGGCAGTAAAAAAGCCACTCGGCAAATTTTAACGCCAGGGTATCGCGTGGAAACAAATCCGTCACGGCGGCAAACAAGGCAATGGCACACTCAAAATCACGGCGTTGCCAGGCAACGGCGGCATGATAAAGCAATTGCTCACGCCGGTTCGCGTTATGTAATTGTTTTTCCGCTTGCATCAAATAATCTGCGGCGGTAACCGTGGCTTCGTTTTCCTGAGCGTACAGATAAAAGATCGCCGCATAGGTTTGTATGAGCAGGTTATCCGGGTGATCGCTGGCGGCTGTTAGGATATCACCGGCCTGTTTTCCAAACCCCAGTATTTGATGGTGAAAATGATTGATCGCGTCAATAGCCTGGTTTGAACCTGTGGTAACGAACAATCCTTTTTGCGTTTCCAGCATGACTAATAGTCCAGATTTTGGAGCATAATAGAAAATCATAGCACACACAGAGCCTGTTGTTCTAAACTGTTATGACTTCCAAAGGCTCTACTTCATTGGTGTTATCAAAATGAATGATGCAATCAAACTGATAGGTCAGGTGCGTGAAAAAATAGTGGCTCATACGCTCGGTTTCAGGACGGTAAATGACACCAATCGCCCGCTGCAGCCGAGGTATTTTCAAATAATGTTCCAAAGATAGATTATGGTTTAAAAACAAAATGAAATTGTTGGATCTTAATTGATGAAACAAGTCTTCATAACTGCCTTGTAATCCCGGATTTATTTTTTTACGTTCCGCGGGTTGGTCCCAATCGGACGCTGCGGTGACGTAACCGTCGTACGTGGAAAATCCGATACTATAGACGTGTTGATCGTATTGCTCCCGCAAAAGTTGACCAATATTAATTTCCCCTCGTTCACTCATCTCCGTTGCCCGGGCGTCTCCTACGTGAGAGTTGTGCGCCCAAATCACTATTTTGGCCGGTTTTTTGAAGTTATTTTCCAGATGAGCGGCTAACGTATTCAGCGTTTCAGCCATATGATGATCTCTTACATTCCAGGAAGAGACATGCCCTTCAAACATGGAGCGGTAATAAATTTCAGCGTCCTTGACGACACGGGCGTTTTGGGTGGCAAAAAAATATTCATCTTCCGCGGTTATGCCATCGCGTCCGAGATATTCAAACGCATTATGCTGGAGTTCAACCAAAACGGTAACCGCTTCGTCGATACAGGATTTTTTTATGCCAAGGTTGGTAAGATAGCCATACAACTGAGGATCAATATTGATATGATCAAAGCAGGCATAACGGCTTTTGGCGCGTTCGGCGGCATCCGGATCGACATTCATCAGGTAATCAATCACGGCATGCGTGGAGGATTGCAAACTATAAATATCCAGACCGTAAAAACCAGTTTTTTCCCTGGCGGAATTGATAGAGTCATTATAGCGGCGCAACCATTGGATAAATGGCGGGATGGTTGAATTACGCCACATCCAGACCGGAAATCTGTTGAAATCCCTTAACGCGCTTTCCCAGTCAGTCCTGTTGCCCTTTCCTTTGATAAATCGATGAATGCCATAAGCGGAAGGCCAATCTCCTTCAATGGCGACGGCCATAAATCCTTTTTCCTTAATGAGCCGCTGGGTTATTTCAATACGAGTCTGATAAAATTCATAAGTACCGTGCGTCGCTTCGCCGATCATCACAAACCGCTTGTCGCCTATTTCATCAAGCAGGGATGAGTAATTGTCCGTTAA
The DNA here is from genome assembly GCF_900186965.1 of Legionella spiritensis. Lineage (NCBI taxonomy): Bacteria > Pseudomonadati > Pseudomonadota > Gammaproteobacteria > Legionellales > Legionellaceae > Legionella > Legionella spiritensis. The sequence goes on along the minus strand of NZ_LT906457.1, from coordinate 1,828,555 downwards.
GGGATGTATATTCTTATCCAGTATTTGAATTAAATGGTGTTGGGCATCTTTATCCATGAACGTTATCCCCCTTGCCCAGAAATGTTGTAAACCAGGACTGGGCCAGCCTGGCGACCGTCGCTAATGTGCCCGGTTCTTCAAACAAATGCGTGGCTTTGGAAACTATTTCCAGTTTGACCGGGCAATTCATCCTGGCCATGGCCGTTTTATTCAACTCTATTACGACGTCGTCTTTCCCGCCTACAATCAGCAGGGTAGGTGTTTTGACTAGTGGAAGATAGTCTCCGGCCAGATCGGGTCGGCCGCCTCGGGACACGATCGCTTTGGCCGATTCAGGTTCCCGGGCGGCAGCCAGTAATGCGGCGCCTCCCCCGGTACTTGAACCAAAATAACCTATCTGCAAATGCCTGGTGGCAGGCTGAATCAGACACCAGTGAGTGGTGTCTATTAATCGCTGGCACAATAACGGGATATTAAAGCGGTATTCGCGTGTGTAAATATCAATTGATTCTTCAGAGGGCGTTAACAGGTCAAATAGCAGAGTGGCCAGGCCCGCTTTGTTTAAAACACTGGCAACGTATTGGTTGCGCCTGCTTAAACGGCTGCTGCCACTGCCATGAACGAACAGGACAAGTCCTGTGGCTTTTGATGGAATGTGCAGAATGCCATCAAGCTTTACCTCATCCAGGGTTATGGTGGTTTCATGCTCCCTGTTTGTAGAAAGGTTTATCATGATTTGTCCTTAACGCTCCGTCGATATCTCGGCAATGTAGTGTTCATGGGCTCTGGCCAGCAAATCGGTGACTTCCTTGTCCGTGGTTTGTGAGAAATCGCTATACCACAAGCCAACGGCGTGGAAATTAACGGGTTTGAGGGGACAGATTATGCTATCTGCGAGGACGGACATTTCCTCATAGGTGGATAAAGCGGCGACGGGTACTGCAATAATAATTCGAGCGGGGTTTTGTTTGTATAATCCATTAATGGCTGCGCGCATGGTGGCGCCGGTTGCGATGCCGTCGTCGACCAGAATGATGGTTTTGTTGCTCAGATCAGGGAAAGGTCGCTTTCCTCGATAGATTTGTTCACGTCGTTTTAGCTCGTTTTCTTCCGCCTGAATGACCTGGTTTATTGCGTCTTCGGAAATGAAGAGTGTATTGATAATTTCCTCATTGAATATCATGGTGCCACCTGATGCCAGGGCACCCATAGCCAACTCTTCGTGGCCCGGGACACCCAGCTTCCTCACAATATAAACGTCAAGTGGTACAGAAAGCGCTTTAGCGACTTCATAAGCGACGGGTACGCCTCCTCGTGGCAAAGCCAGTACGATGACATCCGGGTCGTTGGCGTAATCAGAGAGTTGCTTTGCCAGAAATTTACCAGCCTCTCTGCGATTACTATACTTGTCCATTGTATTTCCTGTTTAATTTATAAGCATCCCGATGATTTTGTTTATTTATAATTATAGCAGTTTAGTGCTTACAATTAATTCTTATTGTTGACTATTGTTGCAAAAAGGGGTGGTTTAATTCATAATTACTGTCCAATGAAATGGCCATTTTTCGAGGACAATGGAGATCATCAAATGGAAGAAAATCATAAAAATATAATACGAAAAGCGTTCGAGGTTATTTTTGAAAAAAAACACCATGACGAAGAAACCATCGGTTTGTATTTTTCCAGAAATTATCGGCAGTGGGTGGATGGTCATGAACTGGATTTTCAGGATTTCATTGCCCATATTAAAGCGCAAGGCAAACGCATCGAGCGTTTATCTGTCACCTTCAAATCCATGGTGGCAGAAGGTAACAGGGTTGCGACCATTCATTTGATCGATGCGCTGACCAAAGAAGGTTTTCCGGTTAAAGGCAAGGTGATGGCGCAATTCACACTGGAGGATAACAGGATTGTCGCATGCGAGGAGTTGACTCATTTTAGTGAGGCGCGGGAAAAAGACAGGGATTTAGGTTCGGTGCGCTAAAGATTAAATGATTGAGAGAGAATTTATTATGTATCGTTTTCACCAAAGTCCCCGGGCTGTCGATGAGGAAAATAACAACGAGCTTCACAAAGCCATCCTGGCAAGGGATTCCGAAGCATGTCTGGCATTGATAGACAGTATGAGTGAAGATGAGTTAAACGCTGTGTCGTTAGGTAATTCTCCTGCCTTATTGGCTATAAAGACCGGTTTAATTGACGTGGCGGCCAAACTGGTTGCGATGGATGAAATTAATATTCATGTCATGGACAATAAAAAGTTTACCCTGCTGCATTACGCCTGTTTTTTAAGGGAAGATGACTTAATTGAAAAATTGATCGCGCGGGAAGCACACGTTTTTGTATGGTTCGAATCCGCTGACGAGCCTCCCGAAATGTGTCATTATAGGAAACCAAAAGCCATACATCCGGTTAATCTCTATAAAAATAAAGGGTTCTGGTTCGATGTATGGAAAGAAATCATTGATGGGCCAGGATTTTTAATTTTCCCTACCCTTATCCTGACCAATTTGGTATTTCATGCGAAATCCCTCTGCCTGAACTATGATATTTTGCCGGTAGAAGCGTTTGAGAAAGCGGATGATATCCCGCGTAGCGCCGATCAATTTGTGGCATATTGTAAAATTGGTATGCAAGCTTTCCTTGATCATAGAAACAGCAAGCCGGTTAATGAGGCTATTCTGAGTCAGTTAAATGGCGAAGAAAAAGTCATAAACGAAACGTGCTGCCTGTAAGAGGTCGCAGGCTGCCGGGAAACCGGTATTGGTTGACAACTCGCTTTACAACTGCAAATATTTTTATTCGCTTAACTCGTCAGTCAAAATGACAGGCAACGAGTATCAGATCCCACTCAGAGCCGAAACAGGACGTTTTCATGAAAAAAACATTATTGTTGTTAACCTTGATTCCTTTAACCGTTCACGCCGCTGAAATCCAGCCAATTTGGGGAAAAATACCGCCTTCAATAGCCGCGACGCAATTCAAGAATCAGTTGCAACTGGTAAAAGACAAAAACGGGCACCGCCGTTATCAAGTGGTTTATAAGGGTATACCGGTCTGGGGCTATCAACTTATTGAGCACAGCAAAGGGAAGATTTCCTACAGCGGTTATATGGTTTCAGGCATTGAAAAAGATATATCCTCCCTGACGCCGGCCTTAAACAAGGGATCTGTGATCAGGACAATCGCGGCTCGGGGTGGCAAGAACATCACATTGAAAACCGTGATCTACATCAGGAACAAAAAAGCCAGATTGGCTTACCATGTGAAATACTACACTATGGATAACCATAAACCGGCTAACCCCAATAAAATTATTGATGCCAATGACGGCACCGTGTTAAAGGCGTTTAACGCGTTACGTACCCGACGCGTAGGGCAGGGATCCGGAGGGAACTATATCCGCCTGCCGTCGCGTTCCGGAGATTTTTACTACGGCCAGCCCGATTCCCGGATCAACAGTCTCGGGCGTTTTGATGTCACGGTGGCCGGGGGAACCTGTCGGGTCGCCAATAGTAATTTTGAGGTGGTGAATCTGCAAAACAAGGCGTTTGACTGGGACTTGTTTCCGATAAGTGCGGCAACACAAGATCAATATCCGGTTTTTTCCTATCCCTGCAGCAGGCATACGCAATATGTCAATTATGACGATGGAGGCTATGCGCCGATCAACGAAGGATTATCTCCTGTTAATGACGCCATGTACTTCGCCCAGACAACACTGGATATGTATCAGCAACTGTACGGTGACGATAAACCATTCGGCGATGATTTGCCTGTTCGGGCGTATGTTCATGTTGCCAATCTGGATAACGCTTTTGCCATTGGAACCGAATATGAAAACGGCCGTATCCATTCTCATCAGCAAATTGTGATCGGGAACGGAGAAGAGTATTTTGCCCCGATGAGCCAGACCACCATCCCTCATGAATTAAGTCATAACGTGACGAACAATTACTCCGGACTGATTTACGACGGACAGTCCGGCGGCATTGATGAGGCGTTTTCGGATATGGCCGATCTGGCGTTACGGGATTATTTAAGCCGATTATATCCCTGGTACTGGGACGGTAAAGACTGGAGTATAGGGCGGGAAGAAGCTCTGGACGGCATACCATTGCGCTATATGGAAAATCCCGGCGATGATGGCTATTCCATTGCTTCGGCCGAAGAGTACCACGAAGGTCTGGATGTGCATTTTTCAAGCGGTGTGTTTAACCGTGCTTTCTTTTTGCTGGCGCATCAGCCTGGCTGGAATGCGCAAAAAGCCTTTCAGGTGATGTTTGACGCCAATCGTTATTATTGGGTGCCCAATACAAATTTTGATTTTGCATCGTGTGGTGTTATTCAGGCCGCTATGGATAGAGGCTGGGATACGGCAGCTGTGATAGATGCGTTTCATGTGGTTGCGGTTCGCTGTCCGCTTGTGTAATCAACGGCCAGGTTTTGGTAGCCCGCAAGGAAGTCTGCGGCTGTATTGCGGGTTTCGTGTCCTAATACCGCACACAGAGAAGTGGGGTGCACCCATGTGAGGGGTTTTCCCGTATTTCAGCTTTGCCTTCATGTCGGGTTACAGGGCTGTACCATTAGGTAGCCCGTAAGGAGGCCTGCGGCCGTATTGCGGGTTTCGTGTCCTAATACCGCACACAGAGAAGTGGGGTGTACCCATGTGAGGGGGTTTTCCCGCATTTCGGCTTTGCCTTCATGGCGGGCTACAGGGCGCCCTCAGGGTTAAGCCAACAGTGCCTTGATTTCCTTTTCTATCCGCATGACGAGTAAATTCAAGGCGGAAGCCACAATAGCGGACAGTTCAAATTGACTGGATATCTCCTGAATTTCAATACCATATAAAATCATTCGTTTCGGCAATTGATTGAGCGCATGCCCCAGTTGTATGGTTTCGGCTATACCAATGTTGTGAGACGATAGCTGATTGTGAAAGCCGCCGATGCTCCTGTTTTCAAGACGGTGACAGGTTCCGGGAGCGGCCCCCGTTTTCACCGCGTCAATGAGAATCACGGTTGCGGCGTCTTGCATCAATTCCAGCAGTCGTAATCCCGGCCTGTCATAGTGGCTGATCTGTAACTGCCGGCTGGAGTATTGTTTCAGGGTATTTTGTTGTTGTAACAGGGCAATCGCTTCCCAGCCTAGCCGATCGTCGCCGAAGGGGGAGCCGATCCCCAAAACCCGCAGATCGCTCATGTGCGAGTCACCGTCAGATTGAGAAAGTGCGTGGAGCAGGAAATACAGGGATCATAATTCCTGATAAGCATTTCGCTGTAGGCACGTAATTCATCGTCCGGCTTCTGTAAGCCGAACCGCGCCAGCGAAATACGCAAATCTTCCTCGATTCTGGCCTGATTCTGGCTGGTTGGCGGTACGATACGAGCCGTGCGAACATGACCCTGCTCATCCATGTCATAGGTATGCCATAACAAGCCGCGCGGCGCTTCCGTACAACCATATCCTGTACCGGCACGGGGTGTAAAGGCGATGCGAGGGTATTTTGGGTAAGTATAATTCTCAAGAATGCGTTGCGCTTCCAGTACGCAGTAATAGATTTCCACCGCACGGGCTATGATGCTGTGTACCATGTTTTTACTGGGGAAATGGACATTATTATCCTTCAGAAACGTTTGCAGCGATTGCGGCAGACGATCATAATTAAGATTGAGCCGTGCCAATGGTCCGACCAGATAGGGCTTGCCCTCCAGCAGGCAATGCAAGGCGGTGGAATAGGGAACCTGAAACTCCCGGAAATGCTGGTCAAATTGCTCAATGCTGATATCCAGCCCCTGATCCGAGACGATGCGGCCTTCATTCATGGGGTATTCGTCAGGATGGCGCAACGAGACACAGGTAAATTCATGGGTATTGTCCGGCAACGCCAGGCCGGCCAGCCAGCGAATTAACGCCTGACAATCTTCAATGCGCTCGCGAATTCGCCTTGATAAATCCTTGACGGCTTCCGGCCTGGGCGCCTGGTAAAAGCCGCCGATACAGGCACCGATCGGATGAACGGAGCGTCCTCCCAACAATCGAATCAATTCATTGCCCAGTGATTGCAAACGCAGTCCTCGCCGTACTTCTTCCGGGTACACTTTGGCCATTTCGGGTGCGGAGTGAAAGCCGAGAAAATCAGGAGCGGCCAGGAAATGAATATGAAGACTGTGGCTTTCCAGCCATTCGCCGCAATAAAACAAACGGCGCATGTCGCGAACCCAGTTCCCGGGTTGTACGATAAAACAATGCTCGATGGCATGCGCGGCACTCATTTGATAAGCCACCGGACAAATGCCGCAGATTCGAGCGACGAAATCCAGGACTTCCTCGTGGGAGCGGCCTTCGAGGAATTTTTCAAACAAGCGGGGCGGTTCGTAGATTTTGAGTTGCAGGGATTCAATGTTGTGATCGCGGATTTGCACGCAAAGCGCACCTTCGCCTTCCACCCGTGCCAGGATGGGCACATGAATGGTCTTTTTTTTATTTTTTGACAACTTTCACCCCTTTAAAATAAGTGGCGGCCTCCTGAAAGACTGGCGCTTGATTGTTAATATGCAAAAATTGATCGGCGATTTGATGGCCGGATAACCCGTTGTTCTGAAATTGCTTGCCCAGGGAATGGGTATTGGGATTTTCAGACGGCCCATAACAACCATAACAGGCTCGGCCATGAGTCGGGCATAAAGCGTGGCATCCGGTTTGGGTTACCGGACCCATGCACGGTTCTCCCCTGGCCACCAGCACACAGACCTGATTCAGGCGTTTACATTCCAGACATACCGCATCACGAACGATGCCGGGTGTGGCACCGGATAACAGGGAACGTATGGTTGACAGGACTTGTCCGGTATTAACCGGACAGCCCCATAACTCCCAGTCGACCTTGACATGGCGGGAAATCGCCGTTGACGTCTCCAGGGTGTCGATGGTTTGCGGTGAAGCATAGATACTGGCCATCCATTCCTTATGTGACGCGGAGTTACGCAACGCCTGTATACCGCCCGCGGTCGCGCAGGCGCCTATGGTTATCAGGTATTGGCTGTTATCACGAATCGTCTTGATGCGCTGGATTTCAGAAGGTGTTGACACGCTGCCTTCTACAAAAGCGATATCGACTTTAGCATCCGCATTGATCATGCCAGCCTCAACAAAATGTACGATATCCATCAATTGTGATAATACGAGTAACGACTCACCGGCATTAAGAAAAGCAAGCTGGCAACCGTCACAAGAGGTGAATTTATGTACCGCCAGACGTGGTTTTCCCATGGCTAAAATCCTTTCTCGCTGAATAACGCCTTGATTTTAGGATAAGCGAAAACCGGACCATCCTTGCAGACAAACAATCCGCCGTACTGACAATGGCCGCAGTGGCCCAGACCACAGGCCATATTTCGTTCCATACTCAAATAAATATTATCCTCGGCCATGCCTTTTTGAACCAGTGCCTTTACCGCGGCGTACATCATCATTTCAGGGCCGCATAACATAGCGATGGTTTTACTGGAATCAATGGTAATGGACTGAATCATATCGGTGACATAACCGATACCCCATGGCCATCTCGGTCCGGCCTGATCGGCGGCGATGTGGACATGAGTGTCGGGTGATTGCTGCCACAAGGCGTATTGTTTGCGAAAAATAAAATCCTCGCTGTGTTTGACGCCTTGTAACAGAGTCAATGTCCCGTATTTTTGACGTCTGGCCAGGATGTAATTAATAACCGAAACGGTGGGGGCGCAGCCTAGTCCTCCGGTGACAATGACAACATCCTTGCCTTGTGCCTGATGAACCGGCCAGCCTTGACCAAATGGGCCGCGCAGTCCAAGTTGATCGCCTTTTTTTATAGTTTGCAAGGCTTTGGTCACTCGTCCCACGGCACGAATGGTGTGGCGCAGGTATGTTTTTTCGTCCGGATCCGATGAGATGGATATAGCGACTTCGCCGACGCCATACAGATACAGCATATTGAATTGTCCGGGATGAAATGAAAAATACTCGTGGTGTTTTGACTCGGTAAACCGGGCTTCCAGACTAAATATGGTGGGGGATTCCTGTGTTCGGGCAATGATTTCAATCGGGTACGGCAAACAGGGATCGGTATTGGCGTTAATCATGGTCTGTCCCTCGTTGATTGGATTCCCCCGAGATCGCTGCTAATTCTTCCGTAATATCAATGCCAACGGGACACCAGGTCACACAACGTCCGCAACCTACGCAGCCACTGGTATCAAATTGATCAAACCAGCTTCCTACCTTATGTGTCAACCATTGACGGTAACGTTTTCGTGTGTCGTCACGTACGGGTTGGCCGCCAGCCAGATGACTGTGTCCCGCGGTAAAGCAGGAGTCCCATTCGCGTTGATGTTCGCTTGCGGTTCCGTCCAAAGCGGGTTTATCCTGTTCGCTGTGACAAAAGCAGGTAGGGCAGACGGAGGTGCAATTGCCACAGGACAGACAACGTTCGGCTACGTGATCCCAGCGGGGATGACCCAGATTGCTGAACAACAAATCCCGAAGTCCTCGTTGATTGTCCAGAGGAATGCGTTTGGTCTGGGTTTTTGCCGCCTGTGTCACCCGTTTTTCTGCGTCCTGTTTCCGGGTTTCATGTGCCGACGATAATGAAAGCATGGTCAGGATTTTTTCACCGCGCTCGCTGCCGCTTTTGATAACAAAACCGTCTTCGAGTTCGGTCATGGCCAGATCGTAGGAGTCTTTGGCCGAGGGTCCGGTTCCTGCCGAAACGCAAAAACAGTTGCCGGAGGAATACGTGCAATTGACGGCCACGACAAACAAGGCGTCACGCCGATTTTTATAGCGGACATCGCTCCCGGTGCCATTGATAAATACCTTGTCCTGAATAACCATAGCCGCAATGTCACAGGATCGGGCGCCAATAATGGCAACGGGTTGCTCATCATCGGCCTGGCAGGGAACAAAAGCCAGTTTTCCTTTTTGATCACGCTCGACACGCCAGACGGTTTCTCTGGGTTTAAAAAGTACGGGCTTGATGGCTTGCGGGCCGTTCGCCCAGGAAAAAGCCTCGTGCTTATCGAGTTTCTCCAGCCGGTATTTACCGGGCTCCTGATGATCGCGTATACCCCAGGGTAATTGGGACGCATGGGTTAAATCATCATAGACGATGGCGGCGTCACGAACCTGCGGTCCGACACAGCGGTAACCTGAGGCCTTTAAGGCGTCAAGCAAGTCCTGCAATTGAGCATGAGGTAAAAAAAAGGATCGTTCTTTGTTCATCCCTAGCATATCCTTGGTAATTGTTCGCCGGCCAGCCAGTCCATCATCCGCAGGCCGCCCATTTTGGTGCGCAACTGCACAAAGTGCCGGGGATCTTCAATGACTTCACCGATGTCGGCGGCCTCTTTTCCCTGCGGATGGGTGTGCATGGCAGCCAACAGCGCTGCGGCTTCGTCAGGAGGGCAAATGGCCAGTAATTTGCCTTCATTGGCCACGTACAAGGGATCGAGCCCTAATAATTCACAGGCGCTGGCCACTTCGGTTCGAATCGGTATATTTTTCTCATTAACCATAAATCCCACTTGCGACTGCCTGGCCCATTCGTTCAATGTGGTCGCCACGCCTCCGCGAGTGGGATCGCGCAGGCAATGGATATGGGGGGCGGCGCTGAGCATATGGGCGACCAGATCATGCAGCGCGGCCGAATCGGATTGAATGCTGGTGAAAAATTGCAGGTTGTTTCGTTGGGACATGATGGCTACACCATGATCGCCCACATAACCGCTGACGATGATCCGATCACCCGGTCTGGCCCTGTCGCCTGAAATCAGGATGCCGTCTTGCAGGGTACCGACTCCGGTTGTCGTAATAAATACACCATCCCCCTTACCGCGCTCAACGACTTTGGTATCACCGGTAATAATGGCAACGCCGGCTTGTTGCGCCGCCCTGGCCATGGAGCACACTATTTTTTTCAAGTCGCTTAAGGGAAAACCCTCTTCCAGTATGAATCCGGCTGATAGATAAAGCGGCTTCGCACCGGCCATGGCGATGTCGTTGACAGTACCGTGCACAGCCAGTGATCCAATGTCGCCGCCCGGAAAAAACAAGGGGGAAATCACATACGAATCCGTACTCATCACCATACGGCCGGTTGTGGCTGTAAAACAGGCCTGATCATTATTTTGCGCGAGCCATTCATTATCAAAAACGGATAAGAAAAGCTGATCGATCAGTTGAGCCGTATTGCGTCCGCCGCTGCCATGGCTTAAATCCACACGGCCGTGTTTGAAATTCAGTTTTGAGCCAATTCTTTTTTTCTTCGGGAGAAGTTCGTTGATTGTCGTATCCAGGTCGTTCATGTATTCACTCGTCCATATGCGTATACGGCGGCACAGGCGCCTTCTGAAGAAACCATACACGCACCCAAAGGGTTTTCCGGTGTACAAACGGTGGCAAACAAGGAGCAATCGGTGGGTTGTTTGAGACCTCGTAAAATAGCGCCGCAATCGCATCGTTTGTGCTCGACACCTGTGGTGTCGGGTAGGGAAAACCGCTTCTCCGCATCGTATCGCTCGTATTTCGACTTGATTTGCAAGGCGCTTTCCGGGATAAAACCGAGACCGCGCCATTCAAATGAGGGGCGTAATTCCAGGACGTCGCCCATCAATGCCTGTGAGCGTGTATTACCCTCTCTGGATACGGCACGGGTGTACTGAATCTCGATATCGCAGCGTTGTTCATTGATTTGTTGAATGAGCATTAAAATGGCATGCAGCACGTCCAGTGGCTCAAACCCTGAAATGACGATGGGCTTGCGGTATTTTTGACTGACGGATTCATAAGCTTTGCTGCCGATCACAATACTGACATGGGCCGGCCCCACAAAGCCGTCAAGCTGGACTGAGCCGGTTTCCTTCTGTTGTGTCTGCAGCAAACTCTCCATGGCCACAGGGGTCAGGACGTGATTGCAAAAGACGCTGAAATTGGCAAGTTGTAATCGTTCGGCCTCTTTAATGGCGTGTGCCGTCGGCGGCGTCGTAGTTTCAAAACCTATGGCGAAAAACACCACTTCTCTGTCGGGATTTTTCCGGGCAAGATTTAAAGCGTCGTCCACACAATAAACCATACGCACATCCGCCCCGGCGGCTTTGGCCTGCAGCAGACTTTGCTGCCCGGAACCGGGAACGCGCAACATATCGCCATAACTGCACAGGATAATATCAGATTGTTTGGCAAGTGCGATGGCCTTGTCAATGCGGCTGACCGGTAATACACAAACCGGGCAACCCGGTCCGTGAATCATCTTGACATTGTCCGGAAGCAGGCCGGGCAAACCGTAGCGGTGAATGGTATGAGTATGGCCGCCGCAAAATTCCATAAGCCGGTACGTTCGATCGGAACGTACGGTGTTTGCGATAGCGTTTGTCAGGGCCTGAGCCAATTGTTCATCGCGAAAATCATTGATGTACTTCATGGTTGTTCGCCTCCGGGCACCATTTCGGCAAACAGGCGCAACGTTTTTTGAGCCTCGTCTTCATCGAGTCTGGTCAAGGCGTAGCCTACATGAAGAATGACATAATCGCCTTCCTCAACGTTGTCAACGAGAGCGAGAGACACGTCTTTTTCAATACCACCCAGATTAACCAGCGCACGCTGATCGTCCAGTATGCGGGTAACTTGCACCGGAATTGCAAGACACATGGCCATCATCCTTTTATTGCTTTCGTTCCAGCCACCCATGCCTGTCCAAGGGACAGGCCACCATCGTTGGGGGGGAGCCGTTGTGGTAAATATACCCGTAATCCTTCTTGAGTCAATCGCTTGTTTAGACCCTCGCGGAGGACTTTATTGAGAAAACAACCGCCGCCAAGCAGAATGACATCAACGGATGTGGTTTTTGCCCAGGATAACAACCATTCTGTCAGACCTGCGATTAACGTGCCATGAAACAGGTTGGCTCCTCTTATTGGATCCACATGGAGCAGCTTCTCAAAGAGCGGGGTCATGTTAAACTGTGAGTGGTATATTTGCCAGCCTTCCGGTTCGATCTCAGGCTGAGTGACCAGGCTTTCGAACTGCTGGGCCGCCTGTCCCTCGTATTGCGATATCCTGCCAATGCCCAAAAGCGCACTTGCTGCGTCAAACAAGCGCCCGCAACTGCTGGTCAACGGGGTAGGAACACCGGCGGCAAGTAACTCGCTTAACCACAGCGATTGTGGTTGATCGACAAAACGCTCCGCTATCTCTTTTGTCCGGTTTATATGATGCAACAGGCTTGCTCCCATACGCCAGGGTTCGCGAACCGCCATGTCTGCGCCTGGCTGTTGCAATGGCGTAAAATGGCCAAGACGCTGAAACCCTTGCAGGTCAAGCAGCAAGAGTTCGCCGCCCCATAATTCGCCCTGACTACCGTAACCATAACCGTCCAGTGCCAGACCCAGGGCAGGTTCAAGGAGATGATGCTCCGCGGCGATCGAGGCCAGATGCGCATGGTGATGTTGTACACTGATAACGGGCAGCCCCTGCGTGTGCGCCCATTGCGAGGTATAAAAATCAGGATGCTGGTCGCAGGCTACCCGCTCGATGTCAATCGCCAGAAATCGCTGCCAGTGCGTCAGTGTTTCGTGGAAAAACTCAATGGTGGCTTTGTTGGTCATGCTGCCTATGTGTTGGGAAACAAAAGCTTCATCATCACGGGTTATGCAAAAGGTATTTTTCAGGTGGGCGCCTGTTGCCAACGTGGGGGGAATAGAGTAGGGCAGCTTGATGCTTTCGGGTATAAATCCTCGTGCGCGCCTTATGAATACGGGGAAACCACAAGAGAGCTGTAATACGGAATCATCGGCGCGACTGACAATAGCGCGATCATGGGACACAACCAGATCGGCTATGAGTGATAACTGGTTGCGGGCATCACTGTCGGTACTAATAATCGGCTCGCCGTTTACGTTGGCGCTGGTGACAATCAGAACGGTTGATTGTGGTTCGTTTAACCACTCCGTTTGTCGGGGATAACCGGCCAGTGCTTGAAAAATCAGATAATGAAGCGGGGTGGAAGGCAGCATAACCCCCAGATGATTCAAGCCTGGCGCTATGTTTGGCGGCAGTATCTCATTTTTTTTTGTTAATAACACAATAGGGCGGGCGGGATTTGCCAGATAATGCCGCGCTTCTTCGTCCATAGACACCAGAGGTTCGGCGCTGGCCGCGTTGGCGACCATGATGGCTAATGGTTTCGCCTCCCGGTTTTTTCGTTGCCGTAACCTGTTGATGGTATTTTCACAGCGCGCGTCACACAACAACTGATAGCCGCCTAATCCTTTCAGGGCGACGATTTGTCCGTCTGTCAGCGCGTTCACAATGACTTCGATTGAGTGCGACAATTCAGGGCCACACACCGGGCAGGCAGTTGGTTGAGCGTGATGGCGTCGATTGGCTGGATCGGAATAGTCTTTGTGACAATCGGCACAGAGCGCAAAACAATCCATGGACGTCTGGTCCCTGTCATAAGGCAGGTTGCGGGTGATGGTGAAGCGAGGGCCGCATTGGGTACAATTGAGAAACGGGTAGCGATAGTAGCGGCTGTCAGGGTCGAATAATTCGTCCAGACAATCACCGCAAATGGCTGTATCCGGCGAAATATTGGTCTGTGATGCGCCAGGTTCGCTGCCCAGGATCTGAAATGGCGCTTCGTGGTCAACAACCGGTATGACTTTTGTTGCCATCGACGTGATTTTGGCCAGTGGCGGCAGAGAGGCGGTAAGTCGGGACACAAAATCGGCAACGGTTTGTCCCTGGATCTGAACGAGTACCCCGCGGGCGTTGTTTTTAACCCATCCGGTTAGTTGAAGCTGTCGGGCAACGCGATACACATGGGGGCGAAATCCTACGCCCTGAATTTGTCCGGTTATTACTATTTCCAGCCGTTCCAATCTTTTTTATACCCGATTGTCGTTCAGCCATTGATACCAGGTATCAAGCCCTGAATCTTTAGCCGCTGACAGGGTTATAAACTGTACGCCCGGGTTGATGCGCCTTGCATAGGTCATACACTTGTCCACATCAAAGTCAACATAGGGCAACAAATCCATTTTTGTCACAAGAATCAAGTCGGCGCGACGAAACATATCCGGGTATTTCAGAGGTTTGTTGTCTCCTTCCGTAACGGAGAGGAGAACGACTCTATGTGCTTCTCCGAGATCAAACAGGGAAGGGCAGACCAGGTTGCCGATATTTTCGATAAATAAAATGGTTGGTTGTGCGACACGCAAATGCAAAACGGCATGACCAACGGCGTGGGCGTCGAGATGACATACTTTTCCGGTATTGATTTGTATGGCTTGGCCGCCGGATTGTTTGATGCAGTCTGCGTCGTAATCCGTTTGTTGATCACCGACTACGACGGCCATGTTCATCCGGTGTCCTGGTTGCTCTATGGTTTTAGCCAGCAATGTGGTTTTTCCGGAGCCCGGGCTTGACATAAGATTGATGGCCGTTATTTTGTGGTTGGAGAAATACTCGCGGTTGTCTGCGGCGAATTGATTGTTTTTTGCCAGCAATGACTGTTCTACCGCAATAAATTCTCCTTGCTCCATGGGATGATGATGGTGGGTGGTGTTGTTGTGATGTTGATGAGCCATTTCTGTTTCACTTGTACATCCGCATAGTCCACACATTATCCAATCTCCAGATAGTTAACACGGAGCTCTTCGCCCTGTGTGATTGTAAGCGACATATTGCCACAAGTTGGGCAAAGGTCATAACTATGTTGCACGGCTATTGTTGTGCGGCAGAGATTGCATAAGGCCATACCGGGAATCGTAACAATCTCAAGAATGGCCTGGTGCGCGACGGTGCCTTTGCGTACCGCATCAAATCCGAAACGTAACGCCGCTTCATCCACCGCGGCTAACTGTCCTATTTCCAGGCCAATTTTTTTGACTTGTTTGCCGGATTTATCCGTTACATGATCGTGAATGATATCAAGGATGGCCCGGCAAAGTGATAATTCATGCATAAGTTCCCGTTGTACAATCCTGCTGTTTACGGATATTATTCTGCGCAAATCGCGGCAGGATTACAACCGCGCCTCATGACAATTCGAGTCGAGACGGAGAGCAACAGACATTGACAGGCGATACTTCATTATATCTTCTGATCGCCATGGCGTTCGCGCTGGGTATACGCCACGGGTTTGATCTGGATCATTTAGCTACTATTGACGCCATAACCAGACATGTAAAAACTCATCACAGACTGGCAAGATGGACCGGCTTTTTATTTTCGCTCGGGCATGGGCTTGTTGTCATTGTAATAAGTGCCGTTGTTGGCGGTGGTCTTGTCAGGATGCACGCCCCGTTATGGCTGGAAGCCTTTGGAAACTGGGTGTCTATTATTTGTCTGCTTATCTTCGGCTCGCTCACGCTCTGGAATATATGGCCTCATAGCAGTATGTTACCCGTCGGTTTTAAATCTTACCTGTTTCAAAAGCTGGCCGGAAAGTCGTTTAACCCGTGGTTTATTGCGGCAACAGGCGCTTTGTTTGCCTTCTCGTTTGATACCTTCACCCAGGTGGCTTTATTTTCCATGTCGGCGTCGGTAACGGCAAATACCTTGTTTTCAATCATGCTCGGTATGGTTTTTATGCTTGGAATGATAGCGGCTGATGGTTGTAATGGTGTGATTGTATCCATGTTTATCCGGTTAGCTGATCAAAGGTCTTGTCTGGTTTCTCGAATCATCGGATTGCTTATCGCAGGATTCAGCCTGGTATTGGGATTGAATGGATTGGTCGGGCAACTGGTTGTTTCGTAAGTTCTGTAACTAAAAAAAATTGTACAATTTTTTTATAAAAATGCGGTAGCCCGTAAGGAGGCCTGCGGCCGTATTGCGGGTTCATGTGAGCGGTAATCCCCGCATTACGGCTTCACCTTCATGACGGGCTACAAGGCTAATTATAAGAGAGGAGGGCGGGTTGGGTTGTACGACAACCCAACCTGTCATTTTATCTTACCATCAGCTCCCTGGGGGCGTTGGTCAGAAACTCGCAACCGTTTTTTGTGACTACTACGGAATCGGAAACAAACGCGTCTCCCTTGCCGGTGCGCATCAGCCAGGAGAGCAGGTGAAAGACCATGCCTTCCTTGATGATCATATCCGATCCGTTTCGCAAACTGCGAGGAACGCCGGAACCGGACCAGCTGGGTGGAAAGCCGATACCCACCATATAACCACAATGATGACGGTGGTAATGTTCAAAACCGTATTTGTCGATAGTTTTTTTCCATACCTGGTACACCTCGTTGGCGGTCACTCCAGGCTTGATGGTGTCTACCACGTTTTGTTCGGCTTCGACACAGACGTTCGTCGCTTTTTCAGCGCCCGCGGAGGCTCGGCCTATATGGATAAGCCGTCCAGCCGGGGCATGATAGCGCCAATGGCAACCGGACATTTCAAGAAACAGTAAATCATCATCCTGCAAGATATCATCATCCCAGGTTCCGTGCTCATGATCCAGAGTTCGGGTTGAACGGATAAGAGGTGTGAACGCGGGATAGGTTCCGCCGCGCTGGATCATAGCCGAGTAGGCCTGGGCCGCCACGTTTTTATTTGATACGCCTTTGCCAGCCATGGCAATGGCGCTCATAATCATCGCATCGGTAATTTTACCGGCAAATCGGGCACATTCTATTTCCTGGGATGATAAAACGGCGCGACAGTCGTTGATTATATCGCCGGCGTCCGACCATTGAATATTGGGCATACCCTGTACAAAACCTTCCGCAATTTTATAGGGTAAAAAGGAGCTGTTTTTTTCAAAGGCTACGCGTGATGATTCCAGTCTCAATTCCTTCAACGCCATGCAGGTCACTTTGGCGGGATTGGTGTAATCAATGCCGGAGTCCTCATCAACGCGAACCGAGATACCCAGGCTCATGCTGGATGGCATCAGTCCGGCAGACTCCGCACCTTCCTTATAAGCGGACATGGTGATGTCCTCATTGATATTGGTCGCTTTTGGCAATGGTGCGACGCCGTCGTTATAAGGATAAAATTCTACGGTAGGAATGACCATATCCTTGACGATCATTTTTTCCATGGCACGCATAATCAAAACCGCTTTATCATGGGTGAGGATTAAGGAGGTGTAGGCAAAATAGCCTTGATGATTCAGCCCGGTAAGGTAATAAATATTTTCCGGGTTGGTAATAACGCAGGCATCAAGACCATTTTCCTCAAGCACCTTGCGTGCCCTGTTAAGGCGGGCTTCAAATTCCTGATCAGTAAAATAGCGCATAATTTTCCTTCCTAATGGCAATAGTGAGAAATTAAATTCAGTAAAAATGTTCGGTAACGGTTCATAGCTTCTATGGATACGGATTCGTTGGGTTGATGGGCCTGTTCCAGGTCGCCCGGACCAAAGACTACTGTCGGTATGTTTGCCTGCTGAAACAAGCCGGCTTCCGTTACAAACGGCGCTGTGGCCGTTTTGATGTCCCGGGGTAAAAATTCCTTTAATAATTCTATGATTTTTTCATTGCGATCGGCTGTTAGCCCCGGTACTTGTGACAGAATTTTATGCTCAATAGTGACTTTGGAATGACCGGTTATGTTTTGACTGATATGGGCGATTCCCTTATTGATCCCGGCGATGTCGACGGCGGGTATGGTTCGACATTCCCATTCCAGTTGACAGTGTTCGGCAATAATATTCACGGCATTGCCGCCGTGGATGGTTCCTGCGTTAAAGGTGGAGGCGGGGGGATTAAAGCGGGGATCTTCCTGTTCCGGAATGGTTGACGCCATGTCCCTTAAAAACTCGGCTGCTGCCAGGATGGCGTTGCTTCCCAGGTGCGGACAACTGGAATGGGCCGGTTTTCCGGTAAACGTGCTGTGAGTGACCTGCAAACCTTTATGGGCGTTTACCAACGCGAAATTGGTAGGTTCACCTATCAACGCGAATTGAATATTTGAGGCCAGCGTCTTTAAATACCCTTGCAAAGCCCTGGCTCCGAAGCATCCCACTTCCTCATCGTAGGTGAATACAAGATAGACGGGGTTGGTGAGCTTCCCGGGATCGATAGTGGTTATCGCGTCACAGACCAGAGCTATAAACCCTTTCATATCCGCAGTGCCACGGCCAGTCAGTGTGGTTTGTGTTTCTGTGAGTTGAAAGGGCGGGGTGTCCCAGGGTTGTCCTTCCACCGGAACCACGTCGGTATGCCCGGCCAGCATAAAACCGCCTGAAACATCAGGGCCAATGGTTGCTACCAGATTGGCTTTGGTGTGGTCATCATTATAAAAAATACGCGTTTTAAACGAGTATCCCTGTAAATAATTGTCCAGCCATCGTATAAGCGGCAGATTACTGTTACAGGATGTGGTGTCAAAGGATATCAATTGTGCCAGCAATTCCTTGTAACCGGGACTATTGGTACTCACGAAGAACCTCCTTTATCTTTTTCGCAAAAGCATGAACGGTCTCTTCCCTGGTGTCGTAAGAAGTCATCCAGCGAACGATGTGATGTCGCGATTGCCAGACTGCGAACGGAAACGACTGTTGCAAGGGAACAATGGCGGCAAAGGGTAGTCGGGCAAAAACGACATTGGTTTCGACTGGCATAACGATGTCGACGTCGTCTTGAACCAGTTCGGCCAGCAAGGTACTCATTTGATTGGCGTGACTGGCGTTTCTCTGCCACAGATTGTCATGGAATAGAGCGGAAAACTGGGCGGAAAGATAACGCATTTTGGAGCTTAGTTGCATGAATTGTTTCTGAATAAACGGGGTTCTGGCTGCCAGCTTGGGGTTAAAGATAATAACCGCTTCCGCCCCCATCAAACCGTTTTTGGTGCCCCCGAAAGACAACAAATCCACATCGCCATTCAGGCAAATCTCCTTGAGAGACGTTTGGAGACGGCATGCCGCGTTGGCTAACCGCGCGCCATCCACATGCAGCAACAACCGGTGTTCACGGCAAAACCTGGATAAGGCTTTTAATTCATCCAGGGTGTACACGGTTCCCCATTCTGTGCATTGTGAAATGGAAACCACTTTCGGTTGAATCCGATGTACCATATTGGTATCCAGTAAAAGCGGGGCAATGGCTTGTGGAGAAATCTTGCCTTGTTCCGTGGTGACCGGCAGTAACTTGGCTCCGAGAATAGCTTCCGGCGCACCGCATTCATCTTTGTACAAATGAGCGCTGTCGGCACAGATAACGGCCTGATGTGATTCAAGCACACTTTTTAACGCGATAAGATTGGCGGCGGTTCCCGTAGAAACAAAAAATACCTGGCAATCCTCGCCGAAATGTTTTTTCAAGTCATCCATGGCTTTGGCGGTCACGCGGTCGTGACCATACGCCGCTTCATGATTTTTATTGGCCTCTACAATGGCGGCAATGACCTCAGGGTGTGCCGGCGAGGCGTTATCACTGATAAAATGTTGCATTAATACATCCTTGCAGCCATAGTGACTGTCTTGGTTTCCGTGTATAAATCCAGGGACTGTTCGCCAAGCTCGCGCCCGCTGCCGGAATGCTTGAATCCACCAAACGGAGCTGCCGGATCCACGATGTTGTAGCAGTTGATCCACATGGTTCCCGCTTTAACTTTTTGTACAACTTTATGGGCAATGTCTATGTTGTTGGTCCAAACGGCACCGGCGAGTCCAAACGGGGTGGCATTGGCGCGAGTTATGACATCATCCACATCGTCGAAGGGTATGAGACTGGCGACCGGGCCAAAAATTTCTTCCCGGGCAATGGTCATGGCGTCAGTCACATGACTAAAGACCGTGGGCTCTATAAAATAGCCTGCCTCGCCATGTCGTTGCCCTCCGGCTACGCAATTCGCCCCTTGCTCCTTGCCCAGTTGTATGTAATGCATGATTTTATCAAATTGTGCCTCATCAATCTGGCTGCCGTGCTCGGTCTCTTTGGCAAACGGATTGCCAATGCGCCGTTGTCTGGCTTTTTGGGCAAACAGTTCCACGAATTGATTGTAAATGTTTCTGTGTACATACGTGCGACTACCCGCACAACAATTCTGTCCCTGATTCAGAAAAATGGCACCGTATGCGCCTTCAACCGCTTCCTCAAGATTCACATCGTCAAAAATAATATTCGGGCTTTTCCCTCCTAACTCAAAAGACAGGCGTTTCATGGAGTTTGCAGTGGCCTGTTTAATGATTTGGGCGGTTTTTGCCTCGCCGGTGAAAGCGATCTTGTCTATGCCCGGATGATGGACAATGGCTTCGCCGGTGCTGCCTGCACCGAAACCTGGCAAAATATTGAGGACGCCCTCAGGCATACCGGCTTCCAGAGCCAGCTCACCGGCGCGAAGCGCTGTCAGTGGTGTCTGCTCAGCCGGTTTTAACAAGGCGCTGCATCCGGCTGCAAGGCAAGGCCCCAGTTTCCAGGCCGCCATGGCCAGCGGGAAGTTCCAGGGAATAATCAAGCCGCAAACTCCGACCGGTTCCTTTTGGGTATAGGTAAAGAAATGGCCGGACACGGGAATGGTTCTGCCTTCGATTTTATCGGCCCAGCCGGCAAAATAACGAATAGTCGCCGCGGCACTCGGAATATCGTAACCCAACGCTTCATTCAGCGGTTTGCCGTTATCCAGTACTTCCAGTTTCGCCAGCTCTTCCTTATGGCGGTCAATCAAATCGGCCCATTTTAATAAAATATGGCCTCGTTCGCGCGCATCCATTTTACCCCATGGTCCCTGTTCCAATGCCCTTCGGGCCGCTTCGACCGCTTCGTCGACATCGGTTTGCCCGGCAAGCGCCACCGAGGTTATCACTTTTCCGGTGATGGGAGATACCGTCTCAAATGTTTTTTCAGAGCGTGACGGAGAAAATCGGCCGTTGATTAATAATCCTGTTTGTTTAATTTGAACAGTATGTTCATCCTGGAAATTTGTTGATGAACTATTATTCATTGCGACTCCTTGCTTGTTTTCAAGGGGGAAAGTTTCTCATCCATGGAGGTCAGTTTCAAGTTTGAAAACAAGCAATTAATACGAGTAGGTGCTTGTGTGTTTAACAGGTTGCCTGCTAAATTGTTTTTCTTTTATAAAAAACATAGCCAGAATAAAACTGATTATAATGCTGACAGGCATTAGAACAAGCCCGTTATAGTAATTGGTTAATGTGTAATGATAGGAGAGGTTTCCGGCGGTATTTAGCAGATAGGAACGCTCAATCAAGTAACTTGACAGTGGTTGTAAAAAAGCGCCGGAAAGAATGACGGCCGTATTATTAAATCCTACGGCGACACCACGACAATGCTCGGGATTAGCCTGCTGAATTTTAACGAAACTGATGGGTTGTGCGGCGGTAGAAAATCCAAGAAAAAATAAAATGACTTTGTAGGAAGCAGTGGAATACAAATGTCCATTAAGTAATAAAAGGCTGGCAATAAACCCTGCGCCAGAGCAAAGTAACATTAAATTTTTAGGGCGGTTAACCCGATTGGCCAAATAACCAATACAGGGACTGCCAATGGCGATGCCTAACCAGGTGTAGGAAAACAGATAGGTCGCGTTCTGGATAGAAAAAGACAGTTTTTCAGCCAGAAAAGCAGGTCCCCATAAGGTCGCGGAGATAGTGATAGGCCCCCAGGAAAAGAGGGCGTACAAAACAACGGGATAAGAGCGTGGATTTAAGGAAACCGTTTTTAGTTGCGCAAGCAAGGTGTCGTTTCCTGATGATGTTTTAGAGTAATTAACCGGGTTTTTCGGGGTGTCTCTAAGAAAAAAATAAAACAGGATTGTGAGTCCTATGCCTACATAACCAAAGAGCACACTGAGCGCTCGCCAGGTGATGTTTTCGGATAAAAAAGCCAGGAATTGCTGGCCATACATGGCTCCCAGACAGGCTATAAATTGCAGCAATCCGTAGAGAAAAGCCCACTTTCTTATCGGAAACCAATTGGCAATGAGTATATAGGCGCCAATAAAGGCAAAGCCGCTGCCAACACCAACGAGAAGGCGCAGGCCAAATAAAATTTTGAAGTCATGACTTGCTGCAAACAGCAATGTGGCGGCCACGCATAAAAACAGGGCGCAAGTCAAAACCATTCTGGGTCCGAAACGCTGGATAATGGGGCCAGACAATATCTGAACAGGCGCGTAACCATAGAAAAATGCCGAAGACAGCAAGCCAAACGCATTGGCCGAGCAGTTAAATTCGGTTAAAAGCTGATGGGAAAGCGGACTTAGTTTGACTCTCAGGATGTATTCGTAGGCACAAAAAGCTGCGGCTAACAGAAAAATAAACCAGGCGTATTTTTGTCCGTCTCTACTCATGCAAATCAAAACCTCGTCATCCCTGTTCGGCAAAACGGCCATCCAGGCCGTATCGTCATAAACCGCACTCCCAGTTATTTTTTACGCTAAAGCAAATTGAATAAAAAAACAAGGTTGGTGTCCGATCCTGCGTAGATATCTATCTCAGGGCGCAAATGCGGCTATTTCGCCACTCAATTACCCACATTTTTGCTTCAATGAGTAAAATGACAACACGCCCCGGCCTCTGTACCCTTATCTTTAATATTACAAAAAAATCGTAGCCCGCAAGGAGGCCTGCGGCCGTATTGCGGGTATCCTGTTGCAATATTGTGCCGGTAGAACAGGTGGGCGCCTAGGTAAACGTTATCCCGCATTTCGGCTTTGCCTTCATGGCGGGCTACAGGAAACTGGTTTTTAGATGAGATAAGCACACAGAGCCTAATCGAAGGCATCGTAATTTTGTTACTATTTTCATGCCTGGGGTTACGGTAAACGTTGTCCTTGTGGCAGAATGAATTGGTGCTAATTTTCCGGCAGGATGCTGACGTGTACCAATCCGGTATTAATAAACATTGTTTTTGTATCTTCCTGTTATTATGTCTGAGTCTGACAGGCTGCATGCTTGGACCCGATTTTCATGCCCCGCGAGCGCCGCATACCAAACAATATATCCAGGGACAAAAAACCGGGCAAACGACAAGCGTTCCGTCGGCGGGAGCAGCAGGTAAAGCACAACACTTTCATCCCGGACAGACGATTCCCGCGCAATGGTGGCGAGTATTCCATTCTTCACAGTTAAACGCGCTCATTAAGGCGGGATTGAAAAATAATCCTGGTCTGGCGGCAGCCAAATCAGCCCTGGATGAGGCGCAACAAAATTATTTTGCTCAAATCGGTACGTTATTTCCCAGTGTCACGGGTAATTTTTCAGCAGAAAGGCAACGGTTCAGCTCCGCCCAGTTTGGGGGGACCAGTAGCGGCGTTATCGGTTCACGAACCTTTAATCTGTATAATGCGAATGTTGCTGTTGCCTATACCCTGGATGTCTTCGGTGGTCTTCGCCGTCAGATTGAAGCGGCAGGCGCTCAGGTCGATTATCAGCAATTCGAACTGGAGGCGGCTTTTCTTACCCTGTCGGCCAACATTGTCACCACCGGAATTACCATCGCGTCTTTACAGGGCCAGATTGCCGCGACCCATGATTTGATTCAATCACAGGAAAAAACACTTGCCGTAGTTAAACGGCAGTTGTCACTGGGCGGTGTTTCGGAGGCGGATGTTTTATCACAGGAAAACCAGTTGGCGCAAACCAGGGCGCTGTTACCGCCTTTAAAACAAAATCTGGCGCAAAATCAACATGCGTTGTCCGTACTGGTCGGGGAGCTCCCTGCTGAAAATCTGTTGTCGACATTAAAACTGGACCATTTGCACCTGCCTTCGGATTTACCCATAGGCATTCCATCGCTGCTGGTAAGACAACGCCCGGATATCAGAGCTTCCGAAGCCTTGTTGCACGCGGCCAGTGCCTATATTGGCGTTGCTACGGCCAATTTGTTTCCCCAGATTACCTTAACCGGTAATTACGGTCAGCAAAGCACTACACTAAACACCCTGTTTCAACCGCAGAATAATATATGGAATATCTCCTCTGCGGTAGCGCAACCCATTTTTCAGGGTGGGTCATTGATCGCGCAAAAAAGAGCGGCGGTTGCGGCTTATCAGCAGGCTGCCGCGCAATATCGGGAAACGGTGCTTCTATCGTTCGGCAATGTCGCGGATGTGTTGCGAGCCCTGCAGCATGACGCGCAACTGCTCAAAGCTCAGCAGGCGGCGGAAGTGGCTGCCCGCAAATCCCTGAAACTGACGCAAAAACAGTTTCGCCTTGGCGGTGTCAGTTATTTGAATTTATTAACGGCGCAGCAATCCTATCAGCAAGCCCGCTTAAACAAAATACAGGCTCAGGCTTCACGATTTACAGACACGGCAGCCTTGTTTCAGGCTCTGGGTGGTGGATGGTGGAACCGCCCTTTATTGAGTTGTAATCTTGATGTGGCGTGCAACACACAGCAATACAAGCCGGAGAATTTCGGGAGATCATGAGAATGATGCAAAAAAGAATGATAATCATGCTTGTCGGAGTTGCCATTTTGTTTGGCGGTATTTTTCTTTACAAGGGAATCATGGGGCTGATTATTAAAAAGGCTATGAAGAGCCAGGAGCGAATCATCTCGGTCAGTACCATGAAAGTTGGCTACTCCTCCTGGACACCTGAAACGTCTGCATCAGGCAGTTTAAGGGCGATCCGCGGGGTTAATGTGACCACGGAACTTGCCGGCATGGTACAAACCATTCACTTCAAACCCGGTTCTTCCGTCCGGAAAAACGATTTACTGGTACAGCTAAACGCCGATAATGAAATTGCCCGCCTGCATTCGCTACAGGCTAATGCGGCACTGGCCAGGACAACCTATCTGCGGGACAAAGCCCAATATGCCGTTCGTGCAGTCAGTAAACAAACGCTGGATAATGATGAGGCCAACCTCAAAAGTTATCGGGCACAGGTTGCCGAACAGGCGGCTATCGTCGCTAAAAAAACGATACGGGCTCCTTTTTCCGGACGTCTGGGTATCAACAACGTCAATCCTGGTCAATACGTCAATCCCGGAGACAGTGTCGTCATGCTGCAAACCCTGGATCCGATTTATGTTGATTTTTTTGTGCCGCAACAGTCTATTGCCAAGCTTCAAGTGGGGCAGGCTGTTGTCTTGACGACCGACGCTTTCCCGGGCAAATCGTTTAGAGGAAAAATCACTACCATTAATCCGGCCGCCGATGTCGGAACCAGAAACATCGGGGTGGAGGCGACCATAGCCAATCCGGACGAGGCTCTTTTGCCGGGGATGTTCGGGCATGTCACTATTCCGACAGGCAAACCGTCGCCGTTTCTGACCGTACCACAAACGGCAATCAGCTTTAATCCCTATGGCAATATTGTTTATGTCGTACGTCAATCCGGCAAGGATAAACAGGGCGATCCTGTTTTGACAGTCAAACAATACTTTGTCATGACCGGAGAAACCCGCGGTGAGCAGATTCAGATTCTAAAAGGCTTGAAGGAGAAGGACGAGATTGTAACCAGCGGCCAATTGAAACTTAAAAACGATAGTCGTGTCGCTATTAATAACACGATCAAACTTCCTGATAATCCATCTCCAACATTGCGCGATAATCATTAAGGATCAGGTTATGCGGTTTACGGATATTTTTATTAAACGCCCTGTTCTGGCTACCGTCGTAAGCCTGATGATACTGGCGTTAGGCGCCCGCTCCCTGAGCTCTTTACCTGTTCGCCAGTATCCTTACACCGAAAATGCCATTGTTACGGTTTCCACGACTTATACGGGGGCGGATCCTTCTATCGTTGCGGGGTTTATTACCACGCCTTTGGAAAACGCGATAGCCCAGGCGAACGGCATCGACTACATGACGTCAACCAGTAATAATAACGTCAGTACGATAACCGTGTACCTGCGTTTGAACTATGACGCCCAGGAGGCGCTTTCCGACATTAACACCAAAGTCAATTCCGTGCTTAATCAATTACCGGAAAACACCTTGCTTCCGGTCATTACCGTGCAGATAGGACAAACCATTGATTCCATGTATATCGGTTTTTACAGCGATATGCTGGATACGACGCACATCACCGATTATCTTGTCCGGGTTGTCCAGCCGCAAATTCAAGCCATAGAAGGTATACAGGAAGCCGAGTTTAGAGGCGACAGGCAGTTCGCCATGCGGATCTGGATTGATCCTGACAAATTGGCCGGATTTGGCTTAAACAGCAGGGATATAGCGAATGCTCTGGCTAATAATGATGTCATTACGGCGGCGGGACGAACGGACGGCAGCATGTTTACGGTTAATCTGGCAGCTACCACCAATCTGACTACCGTGGAACAATTCCGCAATATGATTATTAAAGCGGAGAATGGCGCCATTATTCGCTTAAAGGATGTGGCCCGTGTCGCAATGGGATCGACCAATTATGACACGGCGGTCAGTTTTAACGGCAAGCGGGCTGTTTATATAGGAATACTTTTAACCCCGAATGCAAATCTTTTGAGCGTAATCGCTAAAGTAAAAGCGCTTTTCCCCTCTATTCAACAACAATTGCCGGAGGGCTTACAGGCTAAAATCGTTTATGACTCAACGGAATTTGTCAACAGTTCCATACATGAAGTCATTATGTCGCTTCTGGAAGCGTTGTTTATAGTCACCGGTGTTATTTTTATATTTCTGGGTTCATTACGTTCCGTCATCATACCCCTGGTTACGATTCCCTTATCGTTGATTGGTTCGTTTTTCATAATGCTTCTTCTGGGGTATTCCATCAATCTTCTGACCTTGCTCGCACTGGTTCTTGCCATTGGTCTGGTTGTCGACGACGCTATTATCGTGGTTGAAAATATCCAGCGTCACATGGAAGAGGGAGCCTCCAAATTACAGGCGGCGTTGCAAGGTGCCAGAGAGCTTGCCAATCCAATTATTGCCATCACCATCGTATTAATTGCGGTTTATATTCCGATTGGTTTTATGAGCGGTTTAACCGGTGCCTTGTTTACGGAGTTTGCGTTTACCCTCGCAGGGGCGGTTACCGTATCAGCCGTCGTTGCCTTGACATTATCCCCCATGATGTGTTCCAAATTGCTGAAGTATACGCATAATCAACATAGCGGCGGACATTCGTTTATAGCATGGATTGATCGCCAATTTGAACGTCTGAAGAACAAATATCATCGTGCTTTACACGAAGCGCTCAATTCTTTGCCCGTGATAGCCGTGTTTACCATTCTTATTCTGTCAAGCATTTATTTTCTGTTTACCACCGCGAAATCCGAACTGGCGCCCCAGGAAGATCAGGGTGTCATCATCTCGCAATTGACGGCGTCGCCGAACGCGACCCTGGAGCAAACACAGCTTTTTTCCAATGCCGTAAATAAGGTTTATCGTTCTTTTCCTGAAACGGAACGGATATTCCAGCTGGATGGTATCAACGGCTTGAACACCAGTATCATTGGTATGGGGCTTAAACCCTGGGACAAACGGGAACGAACGTCTAACCAGTTACAACCGTTGGTGCAGGAGAAGCTGGATAACATTACCGGCGGTATTATTGCGGCATTCCAGTTGCCGCCCTTGCCCGGCGCACGCGGTGTTCCGATTCAATTCGTCGTTGGCACCACCGATTCCTTTGAGCGCCTGAGCGAGGTTAACCAGGCTTTGCTGGCCAAGGCCCGCGAAAGCGGCAGGTTTGTATTTCTGGATACGGATCTCAAGATCGACAAGGCGCAAACGCGCATTGTACTTGATCGTGACAAATTATCCGAATTCGGATTAACGATGCAGGATATCAGCGGTGTATTTACCGGTTCACTCAGCCAGGCCTATATCAATTATTTTGATTATTCGGGGCGTTCCTATCAGGTTATTCCGCAAATGAAACGGGAAAAACGGCAAAATGCCAGTCAGATTCTGGATTATTACATCAATACGGCAAGCGGTACGCCCATCCCTCTGTCGACGGTGGCCAAACTGGAAACGAAAATTGTTCCCGAATCACTCAATCATTTCCAGCAGTTAAATTCCGCTACCCTTTCCGGGGTGCCTTTCCCGGGTGTCACGATGGGGCAAGCTCTGGATGATTTGAAAAGTATGGCTAAAGAGATTCTCCCACAAGGATATACCATTGATTATGCCGGACAGTCGCGGCAATTTGTGCAGGAAAGAAGTACGTTGCTGGTTATTTTTATTTTTGCCATGATTATTATTTTTCTATCGTTGTCGGCACTTTTTGAAAGCTTTCGTGATCCGCTTACCATATTAATCAGTGTGCCTCTGTCGATTTGCGGTGCCATGATTTTTATTAGTCTGTCCGTTGGCGGGGCGAGTCTTAATATCTATACGGAAGTAGGCCTGATAACCTTGATTGGTTTGATCAGCAAGCACGGCATATTGATTGTCCAGTTTGCCAATGATTTGCAAAGGGAGGGCAAGAAAAAACGTGAAGCGGTTGAAATGGCCGCCAGCATCCGGCTTCGTCCGATTTTAATGACTACCGGTGCTATGGTTTTGGGCGTTGTGCCGCTTATCATGGCCACCGGTGCAGGCGCTGTCAGCCGTTTTAATATCGGACTGGTGATTGCGTCCGGCATTGGTATTGGCACCTTGTTTACCTTGTTTGTTGTTCCGGCTATGTATATGTTCCTTGCTGCTGATCACGCCAGACATCAGGCAGCATAAATGGAATATGGCCAAACTATTATAAAATAAGTATTATTTTATCCTTATTGCAAGGAGAGGCAATTACAATGAGAATTTCAGAAATTGAAACATGTTTGCAAGCCTATGATGAAAAGAAAGGCTGGGGTCGTTCCTTGCTCAAGGAAGAACCGCATGTTGCCGAGTTAAGGGCGCTTTATGAAAAAATCAGGCAAGATAGGGATAGATCATTAACGTCGGACGAATTACTGGATCTGGTAATCATCTGTCTTGGTAAAAAAAACTGGAATGGCTCGGCAAGCAGCGACTTGTTTCTTGATCTTTTTAGCCGTCTGGGCGGTAAAGAGGCTTATCAAAGTCTATATGATAAGGGGTTGTTAACTGCGGATCATGTGGCAAGAATAGAGCGTGTCGCCATGATCTATACAGAACAACTGGCCGAACTTATTATTTTTTTTGAAGAGTACTCGCCGGAGAGTGTGATACTTCTTGACGAACTGGATAATTATTTACTGTGTAATAATACGGACAGGTTGAAAAGCCTGGCCGAGGACGGATTACTGTGCGCTGAAGCGATACGGATGATGGGAACAAGGGGTTCCCAGGCCTATAAGCTCTTGCTTCTGCAGGAATTACACCGTCTGGGATTTTATAATGCCGGGATTCTTGCTGAAGTGGTTAAAGATACTGATGATAAACGGATCAGTACTCTTTATGCGATACTGAGGTGTCTTGGGGAGTCAAATTGTGAGTTATTGACTCAGGAAAGCGTCATGGCCGTTGTGACGCTCGAAGGGAACCGGATTTTTCCTGTAAAGGAATGGATTTCCCGCCTGGCTTTGCGAGACCTGTTATCACAGGATAATTTTAATATTCTGTTGACAGTCGGTAAACGGGTCAAACCGGAAACAGGAAAACATTATGAACTCAACGCGTTAGAGGAGGTAGCATTAAATAACGTGCTGGACTGTTTCAAAAGCGCCAAATGGAATTTGACGCGTTATCTTGAGGCGCTCATGCTGAGTGACGTTCCTTATCAATTATATCTTGGTACAAATGAATTAAGAAAACTGCCTTTATCACCTGAACAGGCAGAGAAGGCTCTGGATGCGTTGTTCCAGGAACCCCATCAACACGAATTGCTAATCAAACATATCCAATTGTTGCTTGATAAGGATTTTTTTCATGACGGGGCGTTGAATTTCCTTACAAAACATGCCGAAAATCAGGAGTTGGCAATCATTTTGTTGGGTGTCCTGGTAAAATATAACTGCTGCGATGAAGACACATTGGCTTTGCTCGATGAGAAGAAACTGGTGAATTTAGCGACGGTGGAGGCTCTGGAAACTCTGGAGAAAAACGAGTTTCTTGACGTATACGGCATCACGATGTTGTTAAAAGAGCCTGAGCACATGTTTCTTGCTGCAACGAACTTGTCAAATAGCGCCAAAGATGCTCTTGACCATGACAATTCGGCAGAACAAGAGAACGTGGCGGCTTCTGAAACAGTCGGAAGAACTGTTTTTGCCAATAAGCCGACCCAGGTTTTTTTCAGTCCCAATCCCAATCCTCGTGAGATAGCGGACTATCCTTGTGAGACCGCGCTTGGCAGATTTATGGAAAACGTTGCCTGGGATGATGATACGGGATCCGACGACGACTTATCACCAGTTTCTTTCAATTTTACAAGTTGGTGGCCACAGTAGTACCACTTCCATTTAGTTTTGACAGGCGCCTGTCAAAACTAAATGGAAACAGTACCAGATCGGTTGGGTGAATCATGCAAACAGCCTTAGGCGGTTTCCCTTCTACCAAATCACACAACGAGGGTTATTGACCATAGGGCTTTGTTCCGGTAGTGCAAAGGCCTTTTGAAATTGCGGCATGTTGGCAAAGCTGCCGTTCACCCGATAGCGTGCCGGTGGATGTGGATCGACTGTAATCAGGTAACGCGCCTGTTCAGGTCGAATATTGGCCGCCCAGACGTGCGCTGCGCCAAGAAAGAATTGCTGATCGGGTGACAGACCGTCTATGGTGCGGGCTTTCCTGTAATGGTCGGAATGGTGCAACGCGTGGAAAGCCAACGTTAATCCGCCCAAATCCGCTGTTGCCTCTCCCATAACAAGTTTGCCTTGTACGGCCAGGCCATCGATCTTATATCGCGAAAATTGTTCTGCGATACAGCTTGTCGCTGCCTGGAATTTTTTTAAATCCGTAGCTGTCCACCAGTTTTTCAAATTACCATGGCCATCGAATTGCGCGCCCTGATCATCAAAGGCATGGGTCATTTCATGTCCCATTACAAAGCCTATGGCGCCATAATTAACGGCGGCAGGAGCCTTGGGATCAAAAAAGGGCGGTTGCAGAATTCCGGCTGGGATGTTCAGGTTATTCATGGACGGATCATAATAGGCGTTGATGGTCTGGGGCGGCATGGCCCATTCGCTTCTATCCACCGGTTTGTTGATTTTATCCAGATCACGCCGGACTAGAAATTCATTGGCGCGTATTATGTTGAGAACATAAGGACCGCGGTCAATGTGCAGGCTGGAATAATCCCGCCACTTATCCGGGTAGCCGATGCGCTCTTCCATCAGATCCAGCTTTTTCAGGGCGGCAAGCCGGGTTTGCGGGGTCATCCAGGCCAGTTGCCGTAAATCCCGCTGCAAGGCGCGCCGGACGTCATGCAATATATCCAGAGCCGCTTGCCGCGATGATGGCGGAAAATAACGTTCCACGTATAATTTTCCTACCGCGAACCCCAGAGCCGCGTTTTCAGTTGCAACAACCCGTTTCCAGCGGGGCAATAGTTTCCTGGTGCCGGTTAAGGTGCTCACCATACGAAAATTCTGATCGACGAAAGGCTTTGATAAATAAGGGGCGAACGCGTCGATAAGACGCCAGCGTAAATAGGTTTGCCAGGCTGTTATCGGTACGGTGCGTAATTGTTCATTCATGGTTTTAAAAAAATCGGGCATAGCCAGATTAACGTGTTTTATGTCTGGTCGTCCCATGGCAGTGAAATACTGCGCCCAGGAGAAATCAGGTGTGATTTTATTCAGCTGTTTGCGATCCATTATATGATAAATGGCATTGGGATCACGCTGGGCGATTTTGGACATCGACGCTTTGGCAAGGGCCGTTTCAATGTTTAAAACCGTTGTCGCTTTTGTCGCTGCCTTCCCCGGCTCATCACCGAGCAACACAAACATTGCGGCTATGTGGTGGAGATAAGCGTCACGGATGGCCCTGAATTTTTTATCCTGTTTTAAATAATAATCGCGATCAGGCAAACCAAGACCGCCCTGGGACAGGATGCCTATCATGCGGGTACTGTCCTTGAAGTCCTGCATGCTGGAAAAATCAAAAAGAACATCGACGCCAATTTTTTGCAGATAAGGAATGGTTTGTTGCAAATCCCGCTTGTTTTTTATAGCGGCAATACGGGCGAACACCGGTTGCAGGGGTTTTACACCCTGCTGATTAATCGTTTTTTCATCCATGCCGCTGAAATAAAAATCACCCACTTTTCGTTCGATGCTTCCAGGCTTCGCCTGTTGGTCATTTGCAGCGTTGATCATCAGTTGATGAATGATCTTCTGAACTTTTTCCTGTAATACATTGAAGCTGCTCCAACTGGGGTATTCAGGCGGAATGGGATTTTGTTTTTGCCATTCTCCGTTGGCGTAGGTATAGAAATTCTCGCCGGGTAAGATTTTGGGATCCCGCCAATCCAGATGAAGGCCGGCAATGGAATGCGAAGCTGTTGTCGTTGTACCGTGGGCAGGATAAATAATCGTTAGCAAAGCGGTATAAAGTATCAGGATAGATCGCATCATCGTAAGCTCTTTCCATTTCGTTTTGTTCGGTTGACCTGTTGGGTTCGGTGCATAGATAGTCTTATTCACAAAACCAAGTATAGATGAATTATATAACGTATAGAAGCCGGTGATCAGGCGTAACCATTGAGACAATCAAGCCACGCGCCACATACGGGAAATCCCTGTATCATGTTCCCGGCATTCATTTTACTATACTATTTTTATTCTTGAATTATTATGCAATCCTTTAGGGCGTGTCGCCATGAGATGTATTGGCTGCATGATAACAATCCGGAGGTTGAAGCGAGTGAGTGAACAAAATTCATTTGGGGTCGCAAATCCCTTGCAACAGGAACTGGATCTTGCTATCGCTCTTTGTCGTGAAGCAGGCAGTGTTGCGCAAGAGATTCGGTCAAAGGGTTATGACGTTCGCGAAAAGGAAAACCATCATGGCCCGGTAACGGAGGCCGACCTGGCCGCCAATACGTTGTTATTACAAGGTATAGCGCGGGTTTTTGGTAACGATACCATCGTTTCGGAAGAGGCGCCTGTTGTCGGTGCCGTCGATGCCCGGCATCGTGTCTGGTTTCTGGATCCCATTGATGGTACCAGGGAATTTATAGCCGGTCGGGAAGACTGGTCTGTTATGGTGGGACTTGCCATTCAGGGGCGTCCCCGGCTTGGCGTGGTTTTTCAACCGGATACGGATTGTCTTTATTTTGCGGTTCATGGTTGCGGAGCATTTCGTGTTGTGTCGGGTGAAACGACTCGTCTCAAGGTACGAGTGGTTACAGACATTGAACAGGCTATTCTGATTCAATCCCACAGCCACTGGAGCCAGGAGGTGGAGGAATTCGCCGGAAAGCTTGGGATCACTCAAACGATAAAATACGGCTCTTTGGGGCTTAAGCTGGCTTTGATTGCGGCGGGTAAGGCCGATCTTTACTGTAATTTCTCGAGACGCTGTCATTTATGGGATTTATGTGGGCCGGAAATGATACTTTCAGAAGCGGGCGGACGCGTTTTATCGGTGTCAGGAAATGATATGTTATATCCTGCCCATGATCCGGTAATAAGAGAACGTTTTTTGGCCGCGCATGCTGATTTATCCACTCGACTGGTACCTCAATCATTTAAGTCAGGCGATATTTGTTCCTGACAAGGCGCGAGGACGTGTTTACTAACGAGGTTTTTATGGATATTCAACTATTTGCCTTGAATGCCTCCCGGGAATGGGGCGAGAAAATCACCAGTCATTTTCCCGAGATATGTCTTGCTGGCCACGAGGAGACGGATTTTGAGGATGGCGAGCATAAGACACGATCACTTGTGAATGTACGTGGGCGTCATGTCTTCGTGGTGCAATCGCTTTATAGTGATGATGAACAAAGCGTCAATGATAAATTATGCCGTTTGTTGTTTTTTATTGGTGCTCTGAAAGACGCTTGTGCACAACAAATTACGGCGGTTATCCCTTATTTTGCATACGCGCGTAAGGATAGAAAAACAAAGGACAGGGATCCGGTAACCATGAAGTATATGGCGCAACTGCTGGAGGCAGCCGGTGCCAATGCCGTCCTTACTATGGATATTCATAATTTGTCCGCATTTCAAAACGCGTTTCGGATCCCGACGGATCACCTGGAAGCCCGGGTTTTGTTTGCGCCCTATCTTGTCAAGCAATTGGCTGGCGAAGACATTGTTGTTGTTTCCCCGGATGTTGGAGGTGTAAAACGTGCGGAACAATTGCGAGAAACGCTTGGTGAGCTTACCGGACGAGAGATAGGCAAGGCTTTTCTCGATAAAAAAAGAAGCTCCGGCGTGGTAAGCTCGCGGCAGGAAATTATCGGTTCCGTGCGAGATCGTACCGCTGTTATTATTGATGATTTGATTAGCACCGGAAGTACGATAGAGCTTGCGGTTGAAGCTTTGCATAAGCAAGGTGCTCGTAAAATTCTGGCCTGTGCCACCCATGGTATTTTTGTAGGCAAGGCCAATGAGATTCTTGCCAATGATGATCTCGATCAAATTATTATTACCAATACAATACCTCCTTTTCGACTGGATAAGCATCTTTTGGATAAAGTGGTTGTTCTCGACGCAACCCTGTTGTTTTCAGAAGCTGTAAGACAATTACATGCTGGCGGTTCCATTGTAGATTTATTACAGGAGTATTCGGGAAGACGTCTTGCTATCAATGGCAAATAATTGTGGAATAATCGAAATATTTACGGACTTTTTCATGCCACTTGTCTGAATCGTGGGTTCTTGGATCCTCAATGTGCCATATGGATAGTTTTGCCCGTAGACTGGCGCGGCAGCTTTTATAAAATAAAAATAGATCGGATGAAAAAACATCCTGTGACGCCTTTTGATAGGTGTCGCAAAAAAAATCACCGATATCCGGGCGCCCCAGCAAGTCACATTCAATAAATAAATAGGCCAGTTCCTCAACCGGATCCATCATGCGTAAATCCAGGCTGAATTCCAGTCTGTCGATAATGACAGGTGGTGAGGCAAGGCATATATGTTCCGGCCGTAAATCGCCGTGACATTCAATAATTTTTCCTCTCCTTACCCGCGTGAGGATATCATTTGACAGCTCTTTTAGCCGGTTTTTCTGAGCACGGTATATTTCTTCAACCAGAAATGGTTCAAGTCCGTACCCGGGTTGACTCAGCGTTTTTTTGTTTTCCAAAAGGGATTGTTCCAGACGGTGTAAAAATGTTTCGGGTTTTACTGAGGCAGGAGTGGATTGCTGATAAAAACCGGTTAACATAGAGGCCGATTTTTCCAGTAAATTGTTATCAATGCGGTTGTTGATAATGGCTTGATCGAGTGTTTTTTCACGGGGAAAGCGCTGCATTTTCACCATCCATTCCGCTGTTTTTCCTTTTGCAAAACTGCCAACAGGGTAAAACTGGTGTGGTTTCCCTTCTATTAAGGGAACAACGTCTCGATAGATATCCGCTGCCAGAAACTGATTCAGTTTCAGTTCTCGCAAGCAAGCCAAATGCCGTTGTTGCAAGCTGATCATATTCATATAGGGCAGTAAAACGGGTTTTTTAAGCTTGTAAGCGTGATTGTTGGTTAGAAAGACCCAGGACATATGAGTTTCAATACTTTCCACTGTTGTGCACTCTTCAAGATACGACGTCGGACTCGTTAAAAACTCGACCTTTTCCTGTAAGGATTGCCAGAGTGCGTCCTGCTCATGTCCATTCATAACGCGTCATTATTTTGTTCGTAAGGTTAACACGTCACAAGTCGCGTGGTGAACGATGGCATTTGCTGTGCTTCCCAGAAAAGCGGGCAGATGATTGGGCGCATGACTGCCGATAATAATCAAGTCGCAATCCAGTTCCCTGACTTTGCTGAGAATGATTAATTTGACAGAGCCTACCTCAACATGCTGTCTTTCTACAGGAATATTCAAGGCGTCACCCAGAACATTCATGACCGTTTTGGCGTCGTCTTTAACAGGAGTGGCCAGTTCTGCAAAACCAAGGCCTTGTGCCAACTGCAATGATGCCGGCGGTTCAATCACGTGAAGCAGGTGCAGGGTCGCTCCAAAACGGCTTGCGATATCAGCGGCTTGTTCACAGGTTCTGAAATGATTCTCTTTTAAATCGGTGGCATGCAGTATATTGGTGTACACGATTGAATTCCCTTGCGTTTGTTAAGTACCCGGGCAAAACGTTTAAATAATTTCGCCACATCCATGCCGGATTGCCAATCTGGCAGCCCAACCTGTAATGAACAATGGAACTGATACTGGAATTTTAGTTTACTCTTTATGAAAAGTATAACTCTGATTGGCGACATTAACTTCCGAAGCAAGCAAACGTCCGTTCGGCAATGCTACCTGAGGCGCGATTTCAAGTAAAGGAATATAGACAAAATCCCGGTAGCATATACCCGGATGCGGTACCTGTAATTGCATGGTATTGATGAATAAATCGCCATAGAGCAAAAGATCGATATCAACGGTTCGTGCTCCCCAACGCACTCGGCGGCAGCGTCCCTGATGCGTTTCTATCCGATGACAAAGTTGCAATAGCCGCTGAGGGGGCAATTTTGTCTGAATGGCAACGACGGTATTGCAAAATTTCGGTTGGGTTTTTCTGCCCCACGCCTCGTTATGATAAAAAGAGGCGGTCTTGACGACACGTGTTTGAGGAAGCAACCTTATGGCATTTATCGCATGGCGTATTTGTCGTTGCGGGGAGCGGAGATTGCTCCCCAGAGCCAGATAAACATCAGTCATGAAGAAGCGGCTTTCGGTTTCTTTCGCCTTCTGGGTTTCCGGGGAGGCGGTGGAGCAATGGCCGCTACCATATTAGCCTGTTCCTGTTCATCGACATCTTGAAAAGTTGTCCACCATTGTGCGAGTTCCATGGATTCGTCACCAGCCAGGGCACGCAAGGCCAGAAAATCGTAAGCTGCGCGAAATCGTGGGTGTTGCAATAAATTATTGGCTCGGCCGCCGTAACGTTTTGGAAAACGAAATTGCAACACCCACATTTCGCGCATAATCTGGGTGTATCGCTTGGGTATGGCTATCACCTGGTTTTGAGTGGTGATGACCTGACTCATCGCTTTCTCAAGTGCGGGCAAGGGCGGTAGATTCTCTTCCTTGCGTAACTCGGCTGCAAGCGCCTGGAGCGGGAACCAAAGCATGACGGCAAGCAGGAAAGCCGGAGTAACCGGTTTGTTTTCCTGGATACGGCTATCGGTATTTTCAAGAGCGATACCCAGGAGCGCGTTGACCGGGTAATCCGAATCAAGCAATCGGTCGGTCTGCTCAAAAAGCTGGGCAAAAAGGCCGTATTTTACCAGAAGTCGCTGGATGCTTGCTGCTTCGCCGCATTGATACATTTTTGTTATTTCATCAAAGAGGCGTGATCCTGAAATATGTCTGATCAAATGATTGAGCTTCAATATTGCTTCCGAGGTTTCCGGAGCCAGTTCAAAATGAAGTTTTGCGCTGAAACGAATGGCTCGCAGCATCCGTACGGGATCTTCCTTGTAACGTGCGCTTGGTTCGCCAATCATACGCACCAGGCGTTGCCGTACGTCGTTCACACCTCCGGTAAAATCCACAATGGAAGAATCTTCCAGGTTGTAGTAGAGGGAGTTAATAGTGAAATCACGCCGCCACGCGTCTTCGTCCAGGGAGCCATAAATGTTATCCCGCACGAGCATCCCTTGTTCGTTTCTTTGATGATTATTGTCTATAATTTCGCTGGTTTCATTGCCCCGGAACGTTGCGACTTCAACAATATCCCTGTGGAAAATAATGTGAACCAGCTTAAATCGACGGCCAATAATACGGGCGTTACGAAATAATTTTTTGATTTGATTCGGTGTGGCATTGGTAGCCACATCGAAATCCTTGGGTGATTTACCAAGTAAAAGATCCCGTACGCTGCCGCCAACCAGGTACGCCTCAAATCCCGCGCCGTTCAGGCGGTTAAGAACTTTTAGCGCGTTGGCGCTTATGTCTGCCTTGGATAAATTATGGCGGTTGCGTGGAATGATGTAGTTTGCATCAGCAGGAACGTGTCTTGTCCTGTTTTTACGTAACAGCTTTTTGATTAGCTTAATGATTGTCGTCACCCAATATCTGTTGATTACCGCGCGTTATTATAGCTAATATAAAACTCGTTGTGAATCATCCTGATGGAGCCTGTCGTTTCTTGCGGGATATTTATACCAAAATATTTACCTGATTGTCATGATCATGGAAAATGGCGGCTTATTGGAAGGTTGGATATCGTAAAAATGGATATAGTGGATATTATTCTGAGTTTGCTAGCACTCATTATTTTAGAAGTCGTTCTGGGTATAGACAATCTGGTTTTTTTATCTATTCTGACCGAGAAATTACCGGTTGAGCAACGTAAAAGGGCACGCCGTTGGGGCTTGACCTTTGCCTGGATGTCTCGTCTTGCTTTATTGGCTTTTGCCTTCGCCCTGGTTAAATTAACCAGGCCGTTTGTCAGTTACGGTGATTTTTCCTTGTCGGTCAGGGATCTGTTTCTTTTGGCGGGCGGCGCTTTTTTGATTGGCAAGGCCACCCAGGAAATTCATCGTGAAGTTGGTGAGGATGAGACCGAATTAAGGGAAACAGCCGTTAAAGCCGTTTCCTTTAAAGCCGTGGTGACCCAGGTGGCGGTTATGGATATTATTTTTTCACTGGATAGTGTGTTGACCGCGATTGGTTTAACGACTCGATTCTGGGTGATGGCGGTTGCGATAACCTTTGCAATTATCATTATGATTTATGCCAGTGAACCGGTCAGCCATTTTATTGAAAAACATCCTACCGTGAAAATGCTGGCGTTGAGCTTTCTTATTTTAATCGGTATGGTTCTGGTCGCGGATGGTTTTTCATTTCATATCCCCCGCGCCTACGTGTATTTTGCCATGGGTTTTTCCCTTGGTGTCGAGGCGCTCAATATGCTGCGTCGTCATCGGAGCCGGAAAAAAAATTAAGGTTGTTGCATGCTGGTAATCAAAGCGTTTCATATTATTGCCATGGTGGCCTGGTTTGCGGGGTTGTTTTATCTTCCCAGGTTATTTGTCTATCATTCGGGAGCCAGGGACAAAATCAGCCTGGATCGATTTAAAGTCATGGAGAGGAGACTTTATTACGGGATCATGTGGCCTTCAGCCCTGATAACCATACTATTGGGAATCCTTTTATTGCATTATAACTGGCATTATTATTTACATGCCGGATGGATGCACGTCAAAATAACCCTTGTAATTCTGCTGGCCGGGTATCATTTAACCTGTGGGCATTTTGTTAAGACTTTTTCTTGTGATGGCAATACCAGAAGCGACACGTTTTACCGTGTTTTCAATGAAATTCCAACGTTGTTTTTGATTGCGATAGTGTTACTGGTGGTCATAAAACCATTTTAGGATAAGAGGTGACAGGGCGTCTGGTTAAAAGCAAATCAGATTCGTAGCCGCAAGGAGGCCTGCGGCCGTATGGCGGGTTTCATGGTTCAATATTGTTTCAGGGGAGCGGGTGGGCTGTTATCCCGCATTTCGGCTTCGCCTTCATGACGTGCTACAGGAAACACTGCAAAAAAGGGACAAATCACACCCTTTTTTGCAGCCATGCAATGACATATCAACAAGCCCTAATCTATTTCCACCATCTCAAAATCTTCCTTCCCGGCGCCGCAATCCGGGCAGAACCAGTT
This sequence comes from Legionella spiritensis, assembly GCF_900186965.1. NCBI lineage: Bacteria > Pseudomonadati > Pseudomonadota > Gammaproteobacteria > Legionellales > Legionellaceae > Legionella > Legionella spiritensis. The sequence goes on along the minus strand of NZ_LT906457.1, from coordinate 1,788,957 downwards.
TTCGGGAACATCTTCCCAGCGAGTTCCGGGTTCTATGCCGTCATCAGGCCAGCCTTCTTCCTCGTCGTAAATAAATCCGCATATCACACAAATGAATCGTTTATAGGGTTGCATGGAAATTGCCTCGATATAAAAAGGAGGTAATTTAACTATTGCAATAGTTAATGTAAAGCCAAATTCTGATACAATTGCCGCCAGTCATTGTAAAAATGACATGGACTGATTTTTTTTGTTTTAGTTCCGGAGTGGTTATGACCAGGTCTCATCATTTATTCAGCGAAGCGCAAGATATTATTCCCGGCGGGGTTAATTCTCCGGTAAGAGCCTTTAGGGGCGTTGGTGGAGACCCTGTTTTTTTCAAGCAGGGGAAAGGCGCTTATCTGGTTGATGTGGATGACAGGCATTATATTGATTATGTAGGTTCCTGGGGGCCTTTGATTCTGGGGCACTGCCATCAGTCCGTGATTGAGGCGGTTGAGCAAGTGTTGCATAGCGGGATGAGCTTTGGCGCTCCTACCGAGCTGGAAGTGCTGCTCGCCAGAAAAATAGCATCTATTATGCCGGCTATTGAAAAAATAAGAATGGTTAACTCAGGGACAGAAGCGACGATGACCGCCATCCGTCTGGCTCGGGGATACACCGGCAAAAATAAAATTATCAAGTTTAATGGTTGTTATCACGGTCACAATGACAGTTTACTGGTTAAAGCCGGTTCCGGTTTGCTGACCCTGGGAATTCCTTCAACGCCCGGTATTCCGGCCAGCATTACCGAGCATACGTTGACGGCTGATTTTAATGATCTTGAGCAAACCGCTCGTCTCATGGAGGAATTTCAGGGAGATGTGGCGGCCATTATCCTGGAGCCTGTCGCGGGAAATATGGGTTTTGTCTTGCCGGAAGCGGAATTTTTACAGGGGTTGCGTGATCTTTGTGATGCTCACGGGTCTTTGTTGATTTTTGATGAGGTCATGACCGGATTTCGGGTCGCTTTGGGTGGTGCTCAGGCGGTATATGGCATCACACCTGATTTAACCACGCTTGGAAAGGTTATAGGCGGTGGCATGCCTGTCGGAGCCGTAGGAGGGAAAGCGGTGATTATGTCTTGTCTGGCACCGGAAGGTCCCGTGTATCAGGCTGGAACCTTGTCCGGTAACCCGTTAGCGATGGCTGCCGGTTTGGCCACTTTAAAGGAACTCGAAGCGCCAGGTTTCTATGAACGGTTGTCATCAATGACCCAGCAATTGATGCAAGGGCTTGACGATATTGCCTCGGAACTGGGGATCCCGTTTTGCAGCGCGTCACTGGGCGGTATGTTCGGATTTTGTTTTAATGATAAGGAACAGGTTTCCAACTATAGTGATGTGGCCTCGTCCAATGAAGCGATGTTCAAACAATTTTTCCACGGCATGCTGCAAAAAGGGATTTATCTCGCCCCTTCCATGTATGAAGCCGGTTTTGTTTCCGATGCCCACGATTGGGAAGAAATACGTCTGACCCATCTTGCTGCTGAAACCGTGTTGGCAAACTGCATGAAAGCGAAAGCCTGATTCCTGTTTTTGTTGATCGGGGGACAACCTGCAACACGCAGGCCGGTTCTCGCTCGACACATTTCAAATCTGTTTTGTGAAAGAGGCGAGTGCGCAGCCCTGGCAGGTAGGGGTTATTTTTGAAGTAACCCGGCAACTTCTTGAGCCATAAAATATTCCTCGTCTCCCTTAATGGTCAACACAGGATGCCCTTGCCTGGTGATGAGACGAATTCTTTGGTCAGAAGGGGCTTCATTTAATTTTTTGTCTATGTGAAATCCCAGGTGTTTTAAAGTAACCAGTACTTTTTCTCTGATAGCCGCTGCATTTTCTCCAACGCCTCCGGTAAAAATCAAGGCATCCAGGTTCCCGGACTGACTTAAATAAGCGCCGATGGTTTTTTGTACGCTATAGACATACATATCGATAGCCAGTGTCGCCTTGCTATCTCCCTCGCCATGGCGTGCCAGGAGATTACGCATGTCGTTATCCTGGGCAACGCCTTTAAGTCCGCTTTTCTTATTGAGCAATTGATCAATGTCACCTGCGCTTATTCCTTGTTCCAGTAAATACAATACAATCGCGGGATCAATATCGCCACAACGTGTGCCCATGATCAAACCGGGCAGAGGCGTCATGCCCATGGTTGTATCAGCGGATTGACCGTTTTTGATCAGGCAGGCACTGGCACCGTTGCCCAGATGCAAAGTGATAAACTGACAGCTATGAAACGGTTTTTTAAGAAATAAAGCGGCTTGCCGGGCGACGTACTCGTGATTTATACCATGGAAGCCATAACGCTTGATCCGGTAGCGGGCCGCAGTATCGGCATCAATGGCGTATTGGCTGGCATGTGGCGGCATAGTGTGGTGAAAACCGCTGTCAAAAATAGCGACCTGAACGGCGTTGGGGTAATGCCGTCTCGCAAAAACAATGCCCTGGGCGTTAATGGGGTTATGGATAGGAGCCAGATCCGCCAGTTGCCGGATGGTATCCAGAACGGAGTCGTCAATGATAGTGGGTTGAAATAACACACTTCCCCCATGTACTACTCGGTGACCTATGCCGTCAATGGGATATTGTTGTAAGTCCTCTTGTAATTTCCGGGCGAGGGCGTGAAAGGCTTGCTCATGATCGGAAAACTGGTATTCACCGGATTCTGAAGCGGTAAAACGGTGGTGCCAGCGCGTGACGGATTCACCTATGCCTTCTATTAATCCCGACAGAACAAGGTCGGGACGATGATTCCGTAAGGTAAAGGCTTTGTATTTTATCGAGGAGCTGCCGGCATTGATGGTCAAAATATTCAATGTTAATCTCCCTCGACCTGAATGGCGGTAATTAAAATGGTATTGATAACATCCTGTGGTGTACAGCCCCGACTCAGATCATTCACAGGTTTGTTTAATCCCAGCAAGACAGGACCAATAGCCATGGCGCCGCTTTCCCTTTGAACCGCTTTATAGGTGTTATTGCCGGTATTGAGATCAGGAAATATCAGAATGTTCGCGTCACCGGCCACTTTGGAGTTGGGGAGTTTTTTTCTGGCCACTTCCGGATCAACGGCCGCGTCGTACTGAATCGGCCCTTCGACAAGTAGATCCGGATGTGCCTGTTTCACCAGCTTCATTGCCTGCACCACCTTGTCCACACTGTCTCCTTTCCCTGAACTGCCGGAGGAGTAGGAAAGCAGCGCAACCTTGGGCTTGAACCCAAGGCGTTTGGCAATGATGACGGCTTGTGTCGTTATTTCTGACAGGGTAGCACTGTCCGGTTCAGGATTAATGGCGCAATCCCCGTAAATAAGAACCCTTGAAGGCAAACACATGATAAAAATGGAAGAAACTCTGGAAACGCCGGGTTTTGTTTTAATAATTTCCAGTGCCGGACGTACGGTATCCGCAGTCGTATGAGCCGCGCCTGAAACCATGCCATCGGCGTCCCCGGAATAGACCATCATGGCCGCATAATAATTGATATCAGTCATGCGTTCCAGCGCGATGGGAAGATTCACGTTTTTGTGTTGACGTAATTGAAAATATTGTTTTGCATATTGTTCCTTGCAGGGGTTGTTTTCAATGTTGATGATTCGGACATTGGGCAATTCCAGCTCCAGGCGTTTAGCCGCAAGGTGGATTTTTTCCGGATTACCTAGCAAGGTAATGTCGACAATATTACGTTTTAGCAAATAATCGGCGGCCACCAGGACACGCTTGTCGAATCCTTCCGGCAGAACGATATGACGTTTTTTCTGGCGGGCTTTGATAGTTAACTCATACAAAAATACGGAAGGACTCAAGCGATGGGAGAATTCGGGTTTCCGGTGCAGCAATTTTGTTATGGCCTGACTTATATAGGGTCGTATACTTTCAATCGCTTCCGTAACTTTGGCCGGATTGTCCTTGCTCAGGTTGTATTTTGCCGAATAAAGAATAGTAGCGGTTTCGTAAGTACCATATTGGGTCAGCAAGACAGGAAAATGGTTTTTGAGACCCCCGATGATTTCGCATATAAATGCACCAGGCATCTCTCCGCCCGTTAATACGATACCTGCAATTTTCGGATAATGGGCCGATTGATCAGCCAGCAGTGAACCAAACAGGATATCAATTCTGTCGGACGGCGTAATAATTAACATACCACTTCTTTCCAGACGTGATTCCAGGAAGTTAGCCACTGTTTTGGCAGCGACCGTCATTTGACGAACCGGTCTGTGTAACTCGTTATGCCCACATATAATTTTCGCGTTCAGTTTTTGCGCAATTTCTCGCACTCTGGGGTTAGCCAATGTTTCAAACTCGGGAACGGTGATAATAAAAGCTAAATGTCCATAGTCGGTTAACAAACGCTGTTGATAGTTATGATCCTCCTGTTCCGGAACGCGGTTGACTATAATTCCCACAATATTGGCATGGTGTTTCTTGCCCGTTTCCAGAGCGTTGTTGACCAGGGATAACGTGTGATTGATGCTGCGCTGATAGGCGGAAATAACCAGAATGACGTCGCAATCCAGTTTGGCGGCCAGGATTAAATTGAACTGATATTCAAAAACATCGTTATCACTTTCAAAATCAGTCCCCTCAAAGTAAGCGATTTCATCCTGGGTTTCGAACGGCGTTTTTTCAAATACCAGCGAAACCAGATCTTCCGGTTGATGTCTCATTAATAACATACCCTGATTGATATCCATTAAGGGCGTTATGGTGGAATGAGATATATCTTCCAGAAGAGGAACCTGATAATTATCGGATTCCGAGAAAAGTTTATGACATGTCATTTTGGAATATTGTTCTTTAAGGGCAGTCAAAATACCAAGCGAAATCAATGATTTGCCACATCTTTTCTCAATTCCGGTTACATAAATTTTTCTTTGCATCAGGATGTCCGGGTTTAGTGGTTAACAACAATGGCGCGTATGGTTGAATTTTGTTTCTGATTTATTATAGAAGATTGGACGCGTGGAATCCGCAAAATTGGAAGTAAAATTTATCACAGAGCCCAGGTTTGTTGACATGAGATTTTAGTGTGGCTTGATTATTGTAGTGTTTGTTTGTATTAAGATCATGTTGTATATTGTGCTGTTCTTACGGGCGGAGGAGAGCCTGGACACTGTAAAAATTGCGTGGCATAGTCGAATTGGGTTTGGTCAAATAAGGAAGACGATTAATGACGATAAAGGATAGCAATAAATCAAAATGGTTTAACGTACCTGAGGGAATTGTTGCCTTATTCTGTATCCAGATTTTTTCGACTTTGAGTTTTAGTGTTCTTTACTCAACCCTGGTGCTGTATATGACCGGTACCCTGGGATTGCCAGCCAAATTAGCCAATAATATTACAGGAATATTCGTCGCATTTAATTTTGCCCTGCATTTACTGGGCGGCTATTGGGGCGGACGCTTTTTTTCATACCGGGCGCTTTTTAGTCTGGGTATGGTTGCTCAAATAATAGGGTGTGTGTTTCTGGCAACGGTTGATAAAGCCTACCTTTACATAGGTCTGGCAGCCTTTCTAACCGGATGCGGCTTGAATGTCACCTGTATTAACTGCATGTTAACCCAACGGTTTAAACCCAATGACAACAGGCGCGAAACGGCCTTTTTATTTAATTATGCCGGTATGAATATCGGTTTCTTTGTCGGCTTCAGTCTAAGCGGCTATTTTCAATTATCGCATAATTATCAACGCCTCTTTCTTTTGAGCAGCCTCGGCAATCTCCTGGCTTTGCTGATTTGCTTATATTATTGGCATGCACTGGGCGATAATGATTCGGCTTACTCCCGATTGGGGAGGAAATCGCAGCGTCGGGCATCCGGTTTCGGTTTGATGATGGTGTGTTTATTGCCGCTGGTTTTAAGTCAGCTGCTGCATTTTGCCGATTTGGCAGGCAAGCTGGTGTTATTTACCGGTATGGTTATACTGGTTGTCGCGTATATGCTAGCCATTCGCCAGAACACCAGGGAAGCCCGCGATAAAATATTCGCTTTTATAGTGCTTATGGTGGTCAGTACGGTCTTTTGGATGTTGTTTCAGATAGGGCCTATGGGCTTGACTCATTTCATTGAGAATAATGTCCAGCGACATTGGCTGCTGATGACCATTCCGCCACAATGGTTTCAAAATATCAATACGATTTCAATAGTGATTGGCGGGCCATTATTAAGTATCGTCCTCAACAGATTGCGTACAAAAGGCGTTAATGTCAACATACCGTGCCAGTTTGCTCTCGCTCTTGTATTAATTGGGCTGGCGTTTGCTTTCCTACCGATAGGAATTACCAGGGCCGATAATCTGGGGCTGGTTTCTCCGGGGTGGGTTGTTTTGAGTTTTGTATTGCAAAGTATCGGTGAATTGCTGATTTCTCCCATTGGTTATGCCATGATCGGAGCTTTGGCACCATCGTCCCTGCAGGGAGTGATGATGGGCATGTGGATGTTGACCACGGGAGTTGGCGCGACTTTGTCCAGCTATAGTTCAAATTTGATGACGGCAAATCAGAATAGCGTGGATCCTTTGATAACAAATGCCGGATACAGCCAGGTGTTTTTATGCCTCGGCCTTATTTCAATTGCGGTCGGGATAATGTTGTATCTACTGGTTCCCGTTCTTAAAAGGTGGATAGGAGATCGTCCGGACGCTGCCGTTGAGCATGGTAATTTGGTAACTGTATAGTCGAGTGAATGATGTGAGTAGTCCTTTTGTTATTGTAAAAACGGCAGACCTGCGGTGGCGTCATGGTCTGCCTTATTCAGGCGACTTTGAAGATGTTTATTTTTCCGGACCGAACGGTTATAACGAGAAAAAACACGTATTTATTGACGGCAACAAGCTTAATGAACGATGGTCTCTCCTACAAAAAGATCGTGCCGAAACATTTGTGATTGCCGAAACCGGATTTGGTACCGGTTTGAATTTCCTCGTAACCTGGGAGTCCTGGCTCCGATCAGCGCCTTGTGATGCCCGACTGTTTTACTACAGCTGCGAGAAGTTTCCTTTAAAAAAAAAGGATTTGATGCAATGCCTCGCATTATGGCCCCAGCTGAATAAACAGGCAGGGAAGCTTCTCGAGCATTATCCTGTATTAACGCCCGGATTTCATTATTTAAAATTTGAGCATGGACGAGTTAACTTAATACTCATGCTCGGTGATGCCGAACAATGCCTGCAACAATTGTTAATCTGCGGAGACAAGGATCTGGAATTTCGCTTACGCCATAAATTTGTGGATGCCTGGTTTCTGGATGGATTTTCACCGACGAAAAATGAAGCGTTGTGGTCCGGGCGATTATTACAAATAATAGGATTGCTCTCTCGATCGGGCACAACACTGGCTACGTATTCCGCTTCTTCCCTGGTTAAAAACGGTTTACGCTCCGCGTCCTTTGCAGTTAAAAAAACAGTGGGCTATGGACAAAAGCGCCATATGGTTATTGCAGAGTGTCAGGGTGTTGAAACTGATCTGCCTAAACGATCCACGCCCTGGCATGTTGCTGTTGGAAAAAAAGTTCTTGAAAAGCACGCGATGATCATCGGCTCGGGGTTAGCGGGGTGTTTTTTGGCAAATGCACTCGCTGAACGGGGATGGCGTATAACGTTACTGGAGGCGGAACCCGCAATGGCAATGGGGGCTTCCGGCAATGAATACGCCATCTTGTACCCGAAACTTTCCGCCTATCGCTCTCCCCTGACGGATTTTATGTTAAGCGCTTATCTTTATGCTTGCCGGTATTACAGAAATCGAGTGGGTGTTTTGTTCGACGGGGAATTACATGGTCTGTTGCAATTGGCTTATGATGAGAAAGAAGCTTTATCACAGGAGAGTATGCGAAAATGGCTCCAGGCGTATCCGGATCTGGGCAGGCTGGTATCTTCCGAGCAAGCGTCACAATTGTCAGGGGTGGCCGTAAAGGATGGTGGTTTGTATATTCCCATGTCCGGATGGATCAACTGCAGGCAATTATGCGCGGCTCTTATTCAACATTCGGGCATAGATCTGATCACGAATACCCATGTTGAGCGGATTGTTTATGATGGAGAATTATGGCAGGCAGGGTCTTTTCGTGCCGACGTCGTGATCCTGGCCAACGGCTATCAGGCGAACAGCTTTGAGCAGACGACCTATTGTCCTTTAAAGCCAATTGGTGGACAGACTACCAGTTTGCAGAGCACAGACGTCAGCCGAATGTTACAAATGCCGCTTTGTGGAGATGGTCATATTTCAGTCGCCGTGGACGGCCATCATTCAGCAGGAGCCACATACCATCTGGGATCGACACAAGCTATCTGTACGCCGCAGGATGACTTGATCAATTTGAATAAAATAAAACCGCTGTCGCAGCAATTACAATTTTCCGAGGAATCGGTATGCGGAAATTGGACAGCCATTCGTGCCGCCACGCCGGATTACTTACCCCTTGCAGGGCCGGTTGTCGACAAAGATGTTTTTATGCGTCAATTTGCCTCACTGGCATCCAATGCGAAACGATATATTCCTTCACCGGCAATGGCTTATCCCGGGCTTTATATTTGTGCCGGATTTGGTTCTCGAGGATTAACGACAATCCCGTTGGCGACGGAATGGCTGGCGTCTCAGATCCATGGTGATCCGGTTTTTCTCCCCTCCGCTATGATTCAATCCCTGACGCCATCGCGGTTTTTGCTGCGAACGATTGTGCGTTCAAGGAATTATCATGCAAAAACAGATCAAGAGTGAGGCATCCATTGCAGGGGCATGTATATCTTGTTCACAGAGCCTGGTGCCTCGCCAACATGAGACAGGTTAAAAACCTAGTACCGTTTTATCCACATTTTCTGTGGATAATGTTGTGTATATACTGAAAATTACCGTGTATATACGTTGCTCTGAACAATGTATGGCAAGCAGACCCTGGCGGAGTAAATATTTTCGTGATGTGGTAATATCGCTGTTTTCAACAGGCCGGGTTTTTATTCACGGAACCTGGTAGTTTGGAATACGTTTCACGACATACATGGTTGTTTTAATCTTGGACTTTTACATGAGGTTTGCTGTGGATAATATAGAAATTTTTCAGATAGACGCGTTTACTGATAAAGTCTTTCATGGCAATCCCGCCGCCGTTTGTCTGCTTGATGAGTGGTTAAACGATGAGTTAATGCAGGCTATAGCGGTTGAAAACAACCTTTCCGAAACGGCGTTTATTATAGAGGATAAACAAGGATTTCATATACGCTGGTTCACGCCTAACGGAGAAATAAATCTGTGTGGGCACGCAACCCTTGCAGCAGGCTTTGTTCTTTGCGAACTTGGCAAAAACAAAGGGAATGTCATTGATTTTACAAGCTTAAGTGGTCAGTTAAAAGTTGTGAAAAAAGATGATTCCTACACCCTGGATTTCCCGTGCCTGTCTTTTCGTGAGTATGAAAAACCAGAGATGCTCGCCGCTCTTGTTGATCAACCGGTTCTGGGCTGTTATGAGAGTGAACTGGATTATCTGATCCAGTTGCCTGATGAACAAGCTGTTTTGAGCGCCCACGTAGATTTGGTCACACTGGAATCGTTGCCTAAAAGAGGATTAATTATAACCGCCGCCAGCAGTGACGCCGATTTTTATTCCCGATGTTTCTATCCCAGGCACAATATTGCGGAAGATCCGGTTACAGGATCGGCTCATTGTGTCCTTACCCCCTTCTGGGCCAGGCAGCTTGGCAAATCAGTGATGCGTGCTATCCAGGGGTCTCTTCGTAAAGGTCAACTCACCTGTGAAATGCGTGACGACAGAGTTTTGATATCAGGGTATTGCAGATGGTATTTGAAAGGGCATTTGGTGATATAAACGATATCAATCAAACAAAATTATTCTGTTAGTTATTGAAAAATAATAAAAAACATAAAATTTTTTAATGCTTGTGGCAAGACGCTGTAAATTGGGCTATTCTTGAAATTACTTAAGATTTCGCTTAAGTATTAATCAAGTTAACTTTTAACAAGGATAGTAATAATGAATAACTGGAATAGCGTTATATTCATGAAAACGGATAAAAAATGGTCTGACTTAATGCCCATGATGAAATGGGATGGTGTAGAAAGAATGTGGTCTACAACCGGTGACTGGGATTGGTGTATCAAATTGGATATGAAGTCATCAACACCGGAAAAAACCGAGGAATTTGTTAAGAAAATGCGTGAAGGCCACTGGGCCAGCGACACCAAAACCAACTGGTGGAAAGAAATGTCTGCCAATTAATCTTTAAGACCCGGGGTAACCCGGGTTGTCACCCGCAATCCTGAAAAAAGGCTCCTCCAGTCACTATTTTCTGCCTCGCATCATACACGGCCATCAGATTGTAATCCCTTGTTTTTCAGTTGATATCCTGTGAATTGCATGATACAAAGGCGAATCATAAGTGTAGGGAGAATTTTATGGCGCCATGCTTCATGGGAAAGAAATTCCGTCACCTGGTTGAGGAACAGGCTCCTTTGCAGATCGTCGGCACCATTAATGCCTATTCTGCCATGCTGGCCAGGGATGCGGGTTGCCAGGCAATCTATCTGTCCGGTGCCGGTGTTGCCAATGCGTCTTACGGGTTGCCTGATCTGGGTATGACCAGCCTGAGAGAGGTTCTTGAAGAAGCCAGGAAAATCACGGACGCCAGTCCGTTACCTATGCTGGTGGATGTGGATACGGGGTGGGGAAACGCCTTTAACATTGCCAGAACGGTACGCTTGATGGAAAGTGCCGGTGTTGCGGCGATTCATATTGAAGATCAGGTTCTTGCCAAGCGATGTGGCCACCGTCCCAACAAAGCCATTGTTTCCATACAGGAAATGGGGGATCGAATCAAAGCGGCAGTGGATGCGCGCCGTAGCCAGGATTTCGTTATTATGGCGCGTACCGATGCCTATGCCGTAGAAGGTATGGAGGCCGCTATTGAGCGTGCGCAGCGGTGTGTCGCATTGGGTGCCGATATGATTTTCCCGGAAGCCATGACAAGCCTTGCGGAATACCGGGAATTCTCCCGTCACGTCAATGTTCCGGTTCTTGCCAATATTACGGAGTTTGGTAAAACACCTTTGTTTACAAAACAGGAATTGGCTGAAGCCGGAGTCCGGCTTATCCTTTATCCGTTGAGTGCTTTTCGTGCCATGTCCCATGCGGCCATGCGTGTATATAAAACAATTATTCAGGAAGGTACGCAACGTGATCTTATTGATACCATGCAAACTCGTAACGAATTATATGACATTCTGGGGTATCACGATTATGAAAAGAAACTCGATCAATTAATGGAGGAAGAGGATGGTCAATAAAACAGCCGGATTGGCCGGTGTAGTAGCAGGTCAATCAGCCATTGCCACTGTCGGACAGGAAGGGGCAGGACTTAACTATCGTGGATATTCCATAGACGATCTGGCCCGTGACGCCACTTTTGAAGAAGTTGCTTATTTATTGCACTATGAACATTTGCCCACTCAAAATGAGCTTGAAAATTATACTGAAAAATTATCAAGTCTGCGCACCTTGCCTGCGCAGTTAAAAACCGTTTTAAAACTGATACCTAAAACGGCGCATCCTATGGATGTACTGCGTACGGCCTGCTCTTTATTGGGAACACTGGAGCCGGAGGATGATTTTTCCAGGCAGTATGAGATTGCCGATCGATTACTGGCTTTGTTTCCCGGGATAATGTGTTACTGGTACGCCTATCACTTTGAAGGCAGGGAAATTAGTGAGCATAGCAATGAAATGTCTGTCGGCGGGCATTTTCTGGCGCTTTTACATGGCCGTGAACCCGACGCGATGGAAAGGGATATGATGAATGTCTCGCTTATCTTGTATGCGGAGCATGAATTTAACGCGTCGACGTTTGCCGCACGGGTCACAGCCGCCACATTATCCGATTTTTATTCCGCCATCACCACGGCAATTGGCACGTTACGCGGTCCTTTGCATGGCGGAGCCAATGAAGCGGCTATGGAGTTAATTGAACAATTTACCGATCCGGACGATGCGGAACGGCAATTAGTGTCCATGCTGGCTAATAAAGCCAAAATCATGGGATTCGGTCATCGGGTATATAAAGATTGTGACCCACGTTCCGATATTATCAAATCCTGGTCAAAAAAACTGGCTGAAGCTAAAAACGACACTCGTTTATACCAGGTTTCAGAACGGATAGAAGCAGTCATGCGCCGCGAGAAAAAGCTGTTCCCAAATCTTGATTTTTACAGTGCGTCGGCTTACCACTTTTGTAATATTCCCACCATGCTGTTTACTCCGATATTTGTAATGTCACGGGTAACCGGATGGTCGGCACACGTCTTTGAACAGCGCGCCGATAATCGCCTGATCCGGCCGATGTCGGAATACATTGGGCCTCAACCCCAATCCTACATCCCAATTGCAGAAAGAGGTTAGTCAAGATGAGTTCTTATGTCGAAGATAATATCAAGCCTGATTATGATCAGGTTATGGTAGATATAGCCGATTACGTGTTGAACAAGGATATTTCCAGTCCGAAGGCGTATGAGACGGCACGGCTTTGCCTTATGGATACATTGGGTTGCGGTATGCTTGCCCTGAATTTTCCGGAGTGTACGAAATTACTTGGCCCCGTGGTTCCCGGAGCCACACTTGCAGAAGGCGCCAGAGTTCCCGGTACACCATACGAGCTGGATCCGGTGCAGGCGGCTTTTAACATTGGTACCATGGTAAGATGGCTTGATTTCAATGATACCTGGCTTGCCGCCGAGTGGGGGCATCCGTCGGATAACCTGGGTGCCATATTGGCGGTGGCTGATTACATCAGTCGACAAAATATCAAGAATGGTAAACCACCTCTTTCCATGCAGAGCGTACTTACGGCAATGATTAAAGCCCATGAAATTCAGGGCTGCCTGGCTTTGGAAAACAGCTTTAATCGTGTTGGACTGGATCATGTGCTTCTGGTTAAGGTGGCGAGCAGCGCCGTTGCGGCTTTGTTATTGTCTGCGGATCATGATCAGATGTTAAGAACGTTGTCCCAGGTTTTTGTCGATGGCCAAAGTTTGCGTACTTATCGCCACGCGCCTAATGCGGGTTCCCGAAAGTCATGGGCAGCCGGTGATGCGACAGCCAGGGCTGTACGTCTGGCGTTCATTGCGGCAAGTGGCGAAATGGGTTATCCCAGCGCTCTGAGCGCACCCGGGTGGGGGTTTTATGATGTATTGTTTAAAGGCAACCCGTTCCGGTTTCAAAGACCCTACGGCAGTTATGTGATGGAAAACGTGTTGTTTAAATTGTCCTATCCTGCGGAATTTCATGCTCAGACCGCGGTAGAGTGCGCGGTAAAACTTCATCCGCTCGTTATTGAAAGATATGATGATATTACACGAATTGAGCTTGTTACTCATGAGTCCGCGATACGAATTATCAGTAAACAAGGTGCGTTACACAATCCCGCAGACAGGGATCATTGTTTGCAATACATGGTGGCTATCGGATTGTTACATGGTGATTTGCGAGCTGAGCATTATGAAAATGACGTGGCCGGAGATCCACGTATTGATGAGTTACGATCAAAAATGTATGTGAGTGAGAACCGCCAGTTTTCGAAAGATTATCTTGATCCGGAAAAACGCTCTATTGCCAATAGCATCAGACTGGTGTTTAAAGATGGCAGTCAAAGTGATCTGTTTACGGTGGAATATCCTATCGGCCACCAACGCCGGCGTGAAGAGGGTATTCCTGTCCTGCTTGCAAAGTTTGAGCGTAATATCAAAACACGGTTTCACGATGAAAGGGCAGATGCCATATTGCAGGCTATGAATGACACCAATTCACTGGAGGCCATGAGCGTGACCGATTTTATGTCGCTTTGGCAAGTTTGACCTTGAAAATGTGGTTGTAGCCCGATCCTGTGCACGTAACGTTTTCGCCTTAACATGTAGCCCGTCATGAAGGCGAAGCCGAAATGCGGGGATCCGGTACAATTATTCCGCCATGAAACCCGCAATACGGCCGCAGGCCTCCTTACGGGCTACCACTCTGTTATTTACGGAACCTAGAATTTACGTTTTATGTTGGCTATGGCTAGAATTTTGGTGGCGATTTCTTCAATGGAGTAGCGAGTGGTATTTAAAAAAGGAATATTTTCACGTTTGTACATGGCTTCTACTTCAGATACTTCAAGTCGACATTGCTCCATAGAGGAATACTTGCTATCAGGGCGTCGTTCGGTACGAATTTGCTGTAACCGTTCAGTATCAATGGTTAAGCCAAATAATTTACTTTTGTAGGGCCGGAGAATATCCGGTAACCGGTAAGACGATAAATCCTCTTCGGTAAAGGGATAATTGGCGGCGAGTATGCCAAAATGAAGCGCCATATATAAACAACTTGGCGTTTTACCACAGCGGGATACGCCAATCAGGATAATATCCGCTTTGTCATAGCCGCGAATTTTTATGCCGTCATCATGAGCAAGGGCATAATCAACGGCTTCGATACGATGACTGTAGGATTGACTGTTGGAAACACCATGGGCGCGGCCTACGGTGTAGGATGATTTGATATTGAGCGCCTTTTCAAGAGGGCCGAGGAACGTATTGAACAGGTCGAAGACATTGGCGTTGGAGAGTGAAATTTTCTTCGCGATTTCCGTGTTAATCAGTGTCATAAAAACCAGCGGTTTCAGTCCGGTTTCTGTAAAACTGTCATTAATGCGCCGGATTGCCGCTTCCGCTTTTTCAAGATTATCGATATAGGGTATTGTCAGTTTTTCAAAATCAATGGCGCCAAATTGCGTGAGCAGGGTATTACCAAGGTTTTCCGCAGTAATGCCGGTACCGTCGGAGATCATAAATACATATTGTTTCATGGGTTGTCCATATGTCTTTAGGTAGGTTCTGTGCACTTATCTTTTATCGGCTGCAAATTGCGATTAATTTGCTCAAAATTCCGCTTGAATTCGTCAAATAGGGCTGGCTATTCTCCTCATTCAAACGAAATTTTGAGCTAAATTACCTCAATTTTCGCTTCGATAAAAGATAAGTGCACAGAACCTAGGTTAACAGGCCAATTTTTGCTTTAAAAACAAACACTGAAAAAACAATTACTTTTGCTTAAATCTCATTACCTTCTTATAATCATAATGCTACAGGTAAATAACCTGAAAATATAATCATTTATTTAACAGTACAGGGATAATATGGAACAGGATAGATTTAGTCAGAACAAAGGGCTTTTTATCTTTGGTATGGTTTCACTTGCCGCCTGTTGGGGACTGGTTGCGTTTGCCCTCTATATTCTGCCAATGCTGATATGGCAATGGAACTATGATGTGCCCGAATTTCTTTTTACCTGGCGTGAAAGCCTTCGGGAATCTTATGCTATTTCGGAAGCGGCGGCGGGAGGATTCATTGTTTCACTACTATTATTCCTCGCTATTGTTACGGGTTATATTGCCCACTACATTTCCAATTATATAGACAAACAGATCGTTGGGATAGTTGAGGAGGAAACACCTGAAAATACGGAGAATATCAGCAAAGAGGTAAAAGAGACATTCAGTTTTGGAGGGCAATTGTTTATTCTGCTTGTGCTGGTTATCGTTGCCGTATTGTTTATTCACTGGCTGGTCGCTATTCCTGAACCCCAATAACAGGAGTTATCATGATTATTTTTAAAGGTTTCAAAATTAAATCACTGACTAAAAAAATAAAGGCAATGCAACAAAATCGCGTGCATAACCAACCGTCTGATGATCAGATCGCCAGGGAAAAAGCCATGTATCATCAATTGTCTGATTTGTACAAGCAGTTAAAAGGTAAAAAGAAGTACCCGTTTGCTGAAGAAATGGTATGGGAAACACTCCGGGCGGCAACCAGTCTTGATGATTCTGAAGCGCAATATCAATTAGGCAGCCACTTGCTGGAAGAGGCGAAATTCAGGGAGCAACTGCAACAAGGCGGTGTTTTTGGAAGTACAAGCAATGAACGTCAGATGCGGCAATATTATGAAGAGGCACTGGCTTACCTTCAGGCGGCTGAAAATCTGGGCCATGTTTTAGCAAAACGTTTGCATGGTCTTTGTTATATCAATGGATGGGGTGTGGAACAGGATCGTGATAAAGGGTTTGAACTGGTTGTTGCCAGTATCGAGCAGGAAAACAGCTGGGAGAGAGTACCCCAGATTTTTGCCTCTATTGGATTAAACAAGCCGGAGTTTTTCTCCGCGCTGACCAAACACAGGAGTGGGAAGTAGTCCCTTGTGACGTTTTAAGGCCGGAACCATAGGGCCCAGTACCAATCAATGATATTTTGTCCGAAGAACAGTGAAATCAGGCTGGCCATGCATAAAAATGGTCCAAACGCAATGGGTGTATCTTTATGTTTTTTCTGAAATTTAAGGTAAATCAGGCCACTGATGGCTCCGGTAAAAGAAGCCAGCAACAAAATTAATGGTAATTGTGACCAGCCAAACCAGGCACCAAAGGCGGCAAATAATTTAAAATCGCCATTACCCATACCTATTTTTCCGGTAATGAGGTAAAAGAGTTTAATAAATAACCATAAAAACAAATAAGCCCCGGCAGCGCTAAGTACGGCATTGGGTAATGTTGTGAAGATATTTTGAGTGTTTGCGATTAATCCCATCCAGAGCAGGCTGAGAGTAAGGCAATCCGGTAATAATTGTTGATCGAGATCAATAAAAAATAATGGGATAATCAGCCAAAGATAGAGCAGCACGAAAACAAGCGGCAAGGTGAGTCCAAAATGCCATGTTGCCAGTAAGGAAAGAAGACAGGTCAGCGCTTCAACGAGCGGATAACGCAAGGATATGGCTGATCCGCAATAAGCGCAGCGCCCACGTAAAAACAGGTAACTGATAATCGGAATATTATGAAAAGCCTTAACCATTTTCCCGCATGATGGGCAGAAAGAACGTGGAACAAACAAATTTATACTGGCAGGTTCTTCTGATATTTTTATATTTAATAAACTACGACATTCATTAAGCCAGTCGGAACGCAGCATTAAAGGCAGACGATGGATCACGACATTTAAAAAACTTCCTGTTATGAGAGAAAATAAGCCGATAAACAGGTAGATATATACTATCGGCATGTCAAAAAATTCCATTTCCATTCCTGTGTCAGGTTAATACCACAGAATAAAATATCATTTTACCCTGTTTATACGGCGGAACCCAGTTTGAAAATAGGCAGATACATTGCAACTACCAATCCCCCGACCAGGATACCCAAAATTGACATGATAATAGGTTCCAGCAAACTACTTAAAGAGTCAACCGCATTATCCACTTCTTCCTCATAAAAATCAGCTACTTTACCAAGCATTTGTTCCAGGGCTCCGGACTCCTCGCCGATAGCGACCATTTGAATGACCATGTTGGGAAACAAATGAGTGTTGTCCATAGCAACCTGCATTTGCTGGCCTGTAGATACATCCTCCCTGATTTTATCAGTGGCCTTGGCGTAGAGAATGTTACCTGTAGCGCCGGATACCGATTTCAGGGCGTCAACCAGAGGCAAACCCGCTGCAAAGGTAATGGATAAGGTACGGGAAAAGCGTGCGATAGCCGCTTTTTCAAGAATGGGGCCAATAACCGGAAATTTAAGCATCGAGCGGTCAATCGTTTGCGCAAAATTTGGCGAATGATTTTTGGCATAGACAAATGAATAAATGAGGCCGCCCAGCACGCCGAATATAAGATACCAATACGCCTGGAAAAAGTGAGACAATTCCACAACCGCTTTGGTCATGGCTGGAAGATCCGCTCCGAATCCTTCAAATAACGATTGAAATTGTGGTACTACAAAGATTAATAACGCGGCTGTTACAATGAATGCCACAACCAGTACGGCCATGGGATATGTGAGCGCTTTTTTAATTTTTTTCTTGATGGTTTCAATTTTTTCCTTATAGGTGGCGACCTTATCAAGCATAATTTCCAGAGAACCTGATTTTTCACCGGCATCGACCAGATTACAAAACAGATCGTTAAAGTATTCGGGGTGTTTTTGCAACGCTTCCGCTAAAGTCAGCCCTGTTTCCACATCTTTTTTTACGCCATCAATCAAGTCGCGCATACGGTTATTACTCTGTCCCTTGGAAACAATATCGAACGATTGTACCAGGGGAATACCCGCCTCGATCATGGTAGCCATCTGTCGGCTAAAGACAGTGATGTCGCCCTGGGTTATTTTTTTGTTTTTTTTGTCAAACAGGGGTTTTCTTTTTTTAATCACTTTTTTAGTAATGATGCCTTGTTTACGCAAGTCCGCTTTTGCCAATGCCAGGCTTCTGGCATCAATGATGCCATTGACTTTTTCACCCGTTTTGTTGACGCCCTCCCATTGGTAGCTGATTATGGCGTTGGCATTTTTATTTTTATCCATGATCTCTTAATCAACGGTTACCCGATTGACCTCCTCAATAGTGGTCATGCCTTCCTGAATTTTTTTTAAGCCGGATTCGTGTATGGTTAACATCCCCTCGGATTGGGCTTGCTTAAGAATGTCCAGAGAGTTGCCGCCTTTCATGATCAATTCCCCTATGGCTTTTGACATGGGGAGAACTTCAAACAAACCGATACGCCCTCGATATCCGTTAGTGCACTGGCTGCATCCAACCGCTTTATAGGGTTTTAATGATTTTGCCTCTTCATTGCTGTACCCCAGCTCCATCAGGCTTTCAATGGTGAAATCATCACGTGGTGCCTTGCAACTTTCGCATAATCGCCTTGCCAGTCGTTGTGCTATGAGCAGAGTAACCGAGCTGGCAATGTTAAAGGAAGGAACGCCCATATTCAGCAGGCGGGTCAGGGTTTCAGCCGCGCTGTTGGTATGTAGTGTTGACAGAACCAAATGTCCGGTCTGTGCCGCTTTAACGGCGATTTCTGCCGTCTCAAGATCACGAATTTCCCCAACCATAATAATGTCCGGATCCTGGCGTAAAAATGATCGAAGTGCACCGGAAAATGTTAATCCCGCTTTAGGGTTAATATTCACTTGATTAATTCCGGGAACTTTTATCTCTACCGGATCTTCCGCCGTAGAGATGTTGGCTTCCTTGGTATTCAGGATATTGAGCGCCGTGTAAAGCGTTACGGTTTTTCCGCTCCCTGTCGGGCCGGTTACTAAAATCATTCCCTGGGGTTTTTCTATGGCGTGCAGGAAGTGTTTCCTTTGATCAGGATTAAATCCTAACGCTTCGATGCCGAGTTTGGTTGAACCCGGATCCAGTATACGCATTACTACTTTTTCTCCACCGACAGTAGGGCAGGTACTAACGCGAAAGTCTATGGCTCTGGTTCGCGATAACTTCATTTTAAAGCGCCCGTCCTGAGGGATGCGTCGTTCGGAAATATCAAGATTTGACATGATTTTGATGCGTGATGTAATCCGGCTGGACAGACTTACGGGAGGGGTGGCGACTTCCGTAAGAATGCCGTCTTGACGGTATCGTATACGATATTCTTTCTCATAAGGCTCAAAATGAATATCTGAAACGCCGTTTTTAATGGCTTCCACCAGAATCTTGTTGACGAATTTTACGACGGGTGCATCGTCGTTGGCCGAAGATGAGGCATCCATGTCCTGTTCTTCATCTTCCGCACTGATTTCAAGCCCTTCAAGATCACTGGAATCATCCACATAATCGGTTAAACCCTGACTTTCCTTTTCATTCAGCAGTTTGTCTATCAGTTTGCTTAGTTTGTTCGTCTCTACAACGATCGCATTGGAATGAAGACCCGTATGAAACTGGATTTCCTTTAACGAGGCTTGTTTGCTGGGATCGTCGGTAGCAAGATAAAGATGATTGCCCCGGGTGAATAGGGGAATAATGGCATGACGCCGTATTAATTTTTCATTCACGAGGGTGGTTGGCAAAGTATCCGGTTCTATGCAATCCAGGTCGATGAGCGGTACACCAAAATTATTTGCGACACTGAGCGCAATTTTTTCAGCGGACAAGACTTCGTTTGCCACAAGATATTGCAGCAAACTCTGTTTATTGGCTTGAGCCTGATTCTGGTATTCCATAGCCATCTCCTTATCCAGGAGATTCTCGTGGACCATGAGCTGGGCAATACCTTGTAAACGTTGTTCTTCTGCAGCAGTAGCCATCTTAAGGATATACCTTTATATTTTATGTAAAATATAGTCAAAAATTATGATTGTTGCACTATTGCGCGTCATCCCTGGTTTTTCTGACTGCAAAATATATCCATTTGTGCTAAGTGCTCCCGGGTTGAAGTTTTGCATAAACCTCACTATTGAATGGAGTGGACAAGCTTTGCTGATTGCCTATATATTGGGCTGTTGCTTGCTGTTGGGTTGAGCTCGTGGTAAAAAATAGATATTTTATCTAAATGCCCGGGGCGAAGATTTGTCTTACCAAGTGCAAATAAACAGTTTTTCCGCACTGGATGAATGGTTTGTGACCCCGTTGGGCAGAAATGTTGCCAAAGCGTTTGCAACGGAACTATCTCATCTCGGCCTGTTGTTACATGGTGATATCCTGTTGCAGTTGGGAAGCGGTGGTGAGAATTTGTGGCTGGAAAACCTGCTTTTCCAGCATAAATGGCTGGCGACGCCCCAATGGAATAGCCAGGTTACGACTGTTGCCTGCAAATTGAATCAGTTACCTCTGGACAGAAACAGTGTGGACTGTGTTGTGGCACCATTAACCATGGAGGCATTTCCCGCGTTTCAAAAACCATTGGATGAAATTGATCGCGTTTTAAAGCCTATGGGGCATATTGTATTTTTAGGTATTAACCCGATCAGTCTGTGGGGCGTATGGCTCAGGTACGCGCGAACTCATTGTTATGGGTTTGCTCATGGATATCCAAAATCCGTATTTTCCCTGAAGCGAGCCTTGTTGCATCGTGGATATATTCAGTGCCATTTAAACTCGTTTTTTTACATCCCACCGTTTAAAAATGAACGTCTGCTTGCCAGATTGGAAATTCTCAATGAAATCGGGAAAATGGTTTCGCTCATGCCGGCCGGATTCTATTGCCTGGTCGTGCAAAAATTTGTGGAACAGCATCCTGATTTCCTGTTACAGAGCAAGCAGGACATGTTGCCGGAGCCTGCATCAGCATTGTTTAAGCCAATATGTCGAGAAAAACATCATGACAGGCAATCGGATCGGTAAAAGATAAACAACGATATTTTTTATACAATGACCCACGGCAAAGCTATACTCAATTTACAGCCAAATAATCCCATGACGACAGCCTTTAGTTTCGGTATAATCTCCCCAAGCTGGATTTCCGGACATTGTTTATGTCAAAAAAACAAATATATCGAATTACGTTTGCCAATCAAGACGCGGTTTATGAGATTTACGCACGTAAAGTGAGTGAAAGTGAGATGTTTGGTTTTCTTGAAATTGAAGAGTTTGTTTTTGGAGAAAATACGTCGCTTGTTGTTGATCCGTCGGAAGAGCGTCTCAAGCTGGAATTCAGCCATGTAAAGCGTACGTTTATACCCATGCATTCTGTTTTCAGGATTGACGAAGTGGACAAACAAGGTGTCGCGAAGGTGAGAGATATGGCAGGAAACGATAGTAAGGTAAGTATGTTCCCTGTATCCGGAAAACGTAAAGAGAGAGAGTAGCCTTATCCTGTCTTGCATTACGGCTTCACCTTCATGACGGGCTACTGAGCGTCAGTATACTGACTTAATTAAATAACCCACACAGGATCTTCGATGGATGATATACCAGAAAAGATAAAAGATGTTTATCAAAAATCCACACTTCTCTTTACAACCAAAGAAGTTGAGGCCGCTCTTGATCGCATGGCGATTAATATACAGGAGCAATTACATGACAAAAATCCGATTATTTTATGCGTCATGATCGGAGGGCTTGTGCCCATGGGAAACTTGTTGCCGCGCCTGGATTTTCCTCTCGAAGTGGATTATGTTCACGCTACCCGATACCGGGGAGAAATTGCCGGCGGTGAGCTGGTTTGGAAAGTAAAGCCCAGTGTGGATATGACCAACCGAACGGTTCTGGTTGTGGATGATATCCTTGACGGTGGTGTGACGCTCGCGGCCATTATTGAAGAGATTAAAAAAATGGGTGCTGGTGATGTCTATTGCGCAGTATTGGTTGACAAACATCATAAACGAGTGCCGAACGGGCTTAAACAGGCTGATTTTGTCGGCTTACAGGTCGATGATCATTATATTTTCGGCTATGGAATGGATTATAAGGAGTATCTTCGCAACGCGCCCGGAATATTTGTTGTGGCACCCGAACATGAGTAGCGTGGTCATTTGATCATAACACATTCGAATCATTCAACGCATACGTGTCAGGTTGTCACATTGGCAGCCCTGACACGTAAAGATACTAGCGTTCGCGTAAGGCCGTCTGTTTGGCTTTGAGGATGGGTTTTAGGAGATAGTCAAGAACTGATTTATGTCCGGTCAGAATATCAACCGTAGCCAACATACCCGGAATGATATAGAGCGGTCTGGCTGGAGTGCCAAGGTAGTTTTTTTCGGTGCGTACCCGGATTATATAATAAGTCTCTTCTTTGCCATTGCTGTCGTCGGTGATGGTGTCCGCGCTGATTTGCTCTACATTTCCTTTCATTCCGCCATAAATGGAAAAGTCGTACGCGGTTATTTTAACCATAGCGGATTGCCCGGGTTTGATAAATCCTATATCCGCAGGTTTGATCCTTGCTTCAATGAGCAGGGTGTCATCAAGAGGAACGATTTCAATAATATCCATACCGGGCTGGATAACACCACCCAGGGTATTAATTTTTATCCGTTTTACAATGCCTTTGACAGGGGAACGCACTGTTGTACGATGCAATCTATCTTTATTCGCAATTTGTGTTTCCATTAATGCCGCCAGTTCTCCTTTCGCCTTATTCAGTTTTTCCAGCGCCTCTGATTTGAACTGGGAAATTTTACCTTTGATTTCGTTCACAGTACGCTGCAGCCTTAATATTTCAACTTTAGATACCGCGCCTTTGCTGATAAGCGGTCTGGATAAGTCAAGTTCCTGCTGTGCCAGATCCAGTGCGTTATTCAATTGTATTAATTCCTCCTTTTTTGAATGGTAAAGTTGTTCTTCCGCATGAACGAGCGTTTCATTACCTGGCAATAACGTTTCCGGAATCTGAAAGGGTTGATCTTTCATTTGAGCGTTTATACGCAATATTTCCAATTGCAATAAAATAATCTTTTTCTGATTTTCCTCAAAAGTGGACTTGAATCGTGTGTTATCTATTTGCATAAGTATTTGATTGGCTTTGACAATATCTCCTTCCTTTACAAACAGTTTTTCTACAATACCTCCTTCAAGGTTCTGGATAATTTGAATTTGACTGGATGGAATGACTTTTCCAGTACCGACGGTGACCTCATCCAATATGGCATAATGAGACCAAATCAGGGCGATTATTAAAAAAAGGGCGGTACTCCACAATATGAGGTGTGCGAATATACGCGGTTTTTCTCTGTATTTCACGTCGATTCCTTTTTAACAGGCAGGCCGGAACGTAATGCTGACAACACAGCGTCTTTTTTACCATCGGCAATAAGCAGGCCGTCGTCTAATACAATAATCCTGTCGACAAGTTCCAGCATGGAGATCTTATGTGTAATCAGGATGAGTGTGTGTTGATCGGTTAAGTGTTTGGTTAATTGTTGCTTGAACCGCTTTTCACTGTTGTCATCCATGGATGAAGTTGGTTCGTCAAGTATCAGAAGTTGAGGATTGCGTAATAATGCCCTGGCTATAGCCACAGCCTGCCTTTGTCCTCCCGATAATTCACCGCCTCTTTCACCCACCTGCCGGTCAAAACCATCCGGGTGTTTGTTGGTAAATGCACCGATACCTGCAATATTGGCCGCTTTAATCAACGACGCGTCATCAATAAAAGGTGCCCCGATGGAAATATTTTCCCGGACGCTGCCATAAAAAAGCGATACATCCTGAGGTACATAGCCAATCTGTTGACGCAGATCGTCGGGGTTAATCTGGCGATAATCCGTGCCATCCAGCAGGATTGTTCCCTCCGTGGGCAAGAACAATTTAAGAAGCAGGCGGGCAAGAGTGGATTTCCCCGAGCCGATACGTCCGATAATCGCTACTCGCTCACCGGGGTGCATTTTAAAATTAATGTTTTTGAGAACCTGTACCTGTTTGTCATCGTATGAAAACGAAACGTGTTGAAATTCAACATTGCCTTTCAGGGCGGGTCTGTGCAAAAAATGATTTTCTTCATTAACATCCAAAGGTAATTGCATAACTCGATTGAGAGATTTTAAGGCATTGACGGATTGGTAATATCTGGTAAACAGTGAGGCGACCTGAGTCATAGGGGCTAATGCCCGTCCTGTCAATATCGTACTGGCTATCAAAGCACCCATGGTGATGTCCCCGGAACTGATTAAATACACACCTGCGATAATGGTAAATATTGTTCCTGCTTGTTGGGCAAAAACACTTAAATGAATGCTTGAATTGGCAATCATCCGTAGTTTAATCCCATTTTTTGCAGCCAAATCAATCAATTGCTCCCAACGTGATTGCAAGCCGGATTCCGCACCAGTTGTTTTAATTGTTTCTATATTAGACAATGATTCATAAAGAGTAGCCTGTTTTTCAGCTGCGAACTGATACGATTGTCTTGTTAATTTTATTAATGGCAGTTGTAAAATAAACCCGATTACGAAAATTACAGGGATGATTGCCAGAGGGATCCAGAATAAGTTTCCTGCAATCAAATAAATAACAAAAATAAAAATAAGTGAAAAAGGCAAGTCAATCAACACGGTTATGGTGCTCGACGTTATAAAATCGCGAAATACTTCAAAAGATTGAACAGTATTAGCCAGGGCGCCAACTGATTTTGGTCGTTGAATCATGTTAATGCCGAGGATCTGTTGAAAAATGGAAGCGGATAATTCCTTATCACAATGCTTACTGGCAATATCGATAAAATACGCCCTGAGAGTTTTCAGTACGAGATCGAAGAAAAACACCAAAGCGACGCCACTGGCAAGAACCCACATCGTGCTGATAGCATGATTGGGAACGACACGGTCGTAAACATTCATGGTGAATAATGGTATAACCAAAGCGAAGAGATTAACGAGAAGCGAGGCAACCAGAACTTCGGAATAAGTAGGCCAGGCGTTGAAAATAACTTTCCAAAACCAGTTTTTAGGCGGTTGATTCAGCGTTTCCTCGGATCGGGTTGTGAACTGGTATTCCGGCTTCAGGTATATACTTTGTCCGCTGTATTCCTTTTCAATGGATATCCATTCTGACAGAGTGTCAGAGGATAATGGATTAATGATTTTTCGCGAGCCGTCCTTATCCTGTATGAGCAGACAGGCTTCCTTGTTTTTGAGTAATAAAATAACAGGAAGATCCTGGTCGCTAATTTGATCCGCCGGTATTTCTTTTATTTCCGTATGTAAAGAGGCTCGTGCGGCGGCACGAGATACTAATTCTGGTGTTAATTTGTTTGCGTGCAAGGGCAATCGGGCTGACAATGCTTTGGGTGAAAACGGATTACGGTAATATCGGGTCATAAGAACCAGGCATGCCAGCAGGGAATCATGCTGCGGCAAGGTAGTCAAATCAATAGTAGACCAGGATTGATTTTTGAAGTTGGACATAACTCGTTTTATGTTATTGTTTAATAACAGTATAGTTCTTATTTCTCAGAGTAAGGCAATAAGCGCGGATGAAAATCCTGTTTTTGTTCGATTACTTCAAGTTGATGTCATCCAACGCGAGGCGGGGGATAAAGTACGGCATTACAACAAAGCTGATTGGAGATCATTTAGACGACGCGTTTTTTTACGGGAAACGGTCGAAGAGCCGTTTCAATTTGCTTGTATAATTCGGGCAACCAGCGTGGTTGGGCAAAATTAGTGGTTGCCGGTTTTTCCTTGCGTAAATCATTAGGCGCGATAATTAATTTAATGTTATTAAGTCCGACTCGTCTGGACAGTAAAAAAAGTTGATCAATAGCGTGATTACCGACGGCCAGACAACCTACGGATAACGATTTGCCATGAATGAATATATTATTTCCCAATCTGCGCCGTCCGTCTTTACTGGCTTGCAACTTGTCGAAGTTGTTAGGGTAATCGATCATCATGGATAAGTGCATGGAACTAAAAGGATTAAAATTAACCAACCGGTAGATCCCTTCGGGGATTTGGCCGTCTCTTTCCTTTAATTTAGGTCCCAGACGTCCACTAAACGCCGTCAGAGGATATTTGTGAACAAGTCGCCATGGTTGATTATTGTCTTTAGCCCACATTTCAATATATCGTTCTTTTTTAAAGGCCAATAAAGCCACTTCCTTTGGTGGATAGGCCACCTTTGCCTTGTCAAACATTCGTACAAGCTCCGGTTCAGTACGGAGTCCGTAACGGATAATGGCATTGTCAACTGCTTTATTCCAATTTAACTTCGGTGCCATCCCGTAAGACAGGCAACAGATTAAAGAGAAAACGGCAAGGCAAATAGTACGCATAGAACCCATAAAATAAAAATTTTCACCATGTTATCAAAAAATATACAGTAGTACAAATTATCTACAAAAGCGTTTTTTTCTCCAGGCTTCAGGATTTATTATTCGTATTCGCCGCTTTCCGTTTACCGGATGACGGCAACTGTTTAATGACATAGAGCGGCGCTTTTTCCATAAGACCCTGTGAAGGTAATAAGCCATAACGGTTAGGGCACATATAATAAATTTTTCCCTGGTTATTGATCTTGTAGAAGACATATTTGTAGTTGCAATAATCAAGCTTTTGAAATGTTGCAACCTGTAATAAGGGCGTATCAGGCTTTTTGTCTGCCAGAAAATGAGCATTGAACCAAATATTGAATAATAATAAAAAGCCACCGGTTACAAGTGTTGCAGAGAATAACCCGATTATAAAGCGGGAACTCCTGCTAATAGTATCCGCTTCCAGCGTCAGGATTATGTAAAGAAGGGAGGTGAGCAATACTGCCAGATTAATGGAATAAATGGTTGCCTGGCCATAGTTAAAATAACTGCCCAGAATTTCACCGTTGGCTATCTGGTACTGAAATATAATAACTATCAGGCTGATCCACAACGCGGCTAATATCAAATTTTTACGACGTGAAAAAAGGCCGGCAACCAGCAAAAGTACTGTAAGAACCGGGAAGATAATTTGAAGATAATTGATGTAGTAGTACATTCTTATCCCTATTGAGATTGATATTTTCAATTAGTTTATCTGAGAGAAGCGGTATTGTCTCAGGTTCTGTGAACAAAATTTATTACCGAATGAAAAATAGTTGCCTGTAGCCTGTCATGAAGGCGAAGCCGAAATGCGGGACAACGTTCACTGAGGCGCTCACCTGTTTCCCTGCTGCAATATTGGATCATGAAACCCGCAATACAGACGCAGGCCTCTTTATGGGCTACCGGCTATGTTTAAAAAGTCCTGCAAATAAAATTTTTAGATGGGTCAGTTACACCGAACCTAGGCTCTGTGAACAAATTTTTTCCGATCGAAAACAAGGCAACTATTGTTGCGCAACAAATAATAATGTCTTGTAGCCCGTCATGAAGGCGAAGCCGTAATGCGGGAAAACGTTCATAAGGTGCACATCAAACCCGCAATACGGCCGCAGGCCTCCTTACGGGCTACTGTTTTTTCGCAAAAAATGGTGCGAAGAAAATTTTTGTTCACGGAACCTAGTGGTCTCTGGGAGATACCGCGGAGACATTCATTAATTCCTTTCCTGGAATTTCCTTGATTAATAATAATGTCGGCTCGACATTAAGAGGTATTTTCCCGATGTCATGAACAGGTAGTTTTAATTCACGCAGCATAAATTCTGACAGCGCCATTCGTACGTAAAAAAGCGAGGAGTGTGTTTCTTTTTTAGCGGTATGTTGCTGTTTTACGAGATGTTGTTCAATATTGCCGGGCGTTCCGGAATGTACGCTGCCAATCCAGACCGGTTGGCGATAATGTTTTAAATGATAATTGGAGCGCCAAAGCCGTAAAATCAATCGGGTTGAACCATTTTCAAGCTCGTAAGTCATGACCAGAACAGGTTTTCTGTTCAAATATAGTTGAGCCATTAATGGCAATCCCTGATAGTCGGGGCGCCCGCTTAAGCGACCGAGAATGGATTCATAGAAAGATTGATTTTGTTTATACCAGCCGAATGCGCGTAATGATGATTCCAGTCTGCTAATGGAACCTGCGTACTGGATATTAAACAGACTGATTGGGCGTCCAAAACGGTTGACCCTGTATATTGGTAATAAAGGTTTTTTTTGGTTCCACCATAGTTGATCAGTGAATACGTATTGAGCGAAATAGGGTTGGTGACTGCGAACAACCTGGTTAAAATTTAAAAAATTGCTTATCAGCCCGGCTGCGAAAAACGTGGTAGCAAAAACAATTACAAGACTGGCGGGAACAATTTTCTCTGCTTGATCACGACGGTAGAATAGCCAAAAAATCAGGCAGATACTCAAGCCGGCCAGGTAGGCGCCCAGGACATCACTTAACCAATATTCACCCAGGTATACTGCTGCAAAGCCTGCCAGAACAAGAGATATGAGAAAAAACAGATTAATTAGTATTTTGAATCGGGTAGCGGGGTGACTATTAAAATAAAACAGGATGGCTGTGAAAATAGACGTCGCATAAGTCAGTGTGATGGCCGGATACGAATTGCCAGGTTTGATATTCAGTATATCTGTTGGTCTTGGACTGGTAATCAACCAGTGAGTGGCAACCAGCATCAGGGTACAGCTTGCCATTAAGCCGCACCAGAAATACAGTGTGCGCCAATCCCTGTGATACAGGGCAAGAGAAATAACAATGATATTTAACAGAACAAGGATAATGGGGCTGCAAAACAGGGAAACCGCGGCAAAAAAGGCATCGAAAGCATCCGTTCTTATACTTTGTAAAACAAAATGAATGGGAAGATTAACATTATCGGCAATGAACGAATGCGAAATGGTCAACAGGGTGATGACCAGAAATCCGGACAGGCATAATAAAAATGATAATAACAAGCCGGCGGTAGCGTAGTGACTGGTTTCATTGCGAGGGGTGATTGCGGTGAACCATTTTGACAAGTGTGGGTGTTTGCTAGACCAAAACCAGAAATCATGAAGATGGGTTCGTAAAAAGGCGTTTAATTTAAGAAGCAGCCATTTGACGACAAGGGTGGCTAACCAGACTGCTCCAAGAATAATCAATACTAGAACGAACAGGCGTGTGGCAGTTTCAGGGGATAATTCATTACTGGCCGCTCCAATCAGGAAGCCGGGTAGTACATATAGAAATGACCAGGCAATAGCGGACACGACGTTGGCAAAATAAAAATGGAGATGTTTCATATGCATCATGCCGGCTATTACTGGAATAATAGAACGCAAAGGGCCAACGAAGCGGCCAATAAGAACACTTTTCCCGCCATGTTTGGCGAAAAATTCCTTACCATAACGTAACCAGTGAGGATAACGGCTAAATGGCCAGATATTAACCATTCTGTCGCTGAACATATATCCAATCATATAACTGGTGCTGTCGCCCGCTATCGCGCCCAGTGTGGAGGCAATCAGAGTCAAATCAATTCGCATAACGCCGGAGCCGGCCAGGATTCCAATGGCAGTCATCGTTACCGAGCCGGGGATAATGCTTCCGACTATGGCCAGTGACTCGGTATAGGCAATAATAAATGTTAAAAATAATGCCCAATGCGGATGAGTATGGAGCCAAAGAGTAACCGGTTGAATATAGTCGGAAAATAAATGCATGATCTGTTATGTGTTAAAATGTTCTAGGAAATATTTTTCAATCCTCCGCGATACTTCGCAAACCGTGGGGTTGTCGACATAGTCGCTGATCTGCGTCATTTCCAGTTTGGCAAATCCGCATGGATTAATATCATGGAATGGCAACAAATCCATATCCACATTAAGTGCTATTCCATGATAGGTGCAACCGTTTTTTACACGCAAGCCTATAGATGCGATTTTTTTGTCCTGCACGTATACGCCCGGAGCACCACAGCGAGTAGTGGCGGTAATATGGTACTCCCGTAACAGGTTTATTAAAATGGCTTCGAGAAGGCCGACCAGGGTTCGGATCCCCATGTTTCTACGCCGAATGTCCAGTAAGAGATAAGCGACGAGTTGTCCGGGACCATGGTAAGTGATTTGTCCTCCCCTGTCCGATTGAATAACCGGAATGGCGTTCGGATTTAACAGGTGTTCCGGTTTACCGGCTTGTCCCTGGGTGTAGACGGGCGGGTGTTCGAGTAACCATAACTCATCTTTTGAAAGCGGGTCTCTTTGCATGGTATACCGCTTCATGTCATCCCACACGGATTGATACGGTTGTTGTCCTAAATGTTTTATCGTAATCATCAGAGCACCATTTTGGTGGCGGGATGTTGAGTTAACTCGTGATAAAGCGCGTCCAGTGATGGTTTATCGACGACATAGACCGTAGCGGTGATGGAAAGATAGTTGCCATTTTGACTATCCTTGCAGGCGATGGCATCCTCTTTTGTCGCCGGAAAATGCTTGTTGATAATAGTCGTAATTTCAACTTTGAATTGAACGGTATTGGTTCCAATTATTTTTATGGGAAAATGGCAGGGGAATTCAATATACGTTTGTTTTTCAGTCATGATAGGTCAAAAACCAGTTGTTGATAATGATTATTAAGATGTTGCCAGACCGATCCGCCTGTTCCCTCTCCTATGATTTGATGATTGATGCGGGTTACGGGGCAAATTTCCTTGGTTGTGCTGGTAATCCATACCTCTCTGGCGGCAAGCAGGGCGTCGACAGGTATTGCTTCCTCGCTAAATGGCAAGCGTAGGGATTGGATCAGTTCAATGGTAATTTCCCGGGTGATTCCAGGCAGGCAAAATGTTCCCAGGGGCGGTGTTTTAATCAATCCTGAGGAGTCAACAAGAAACACGTTGCTGGAACTTCCCTCGGTTATAAAATCATTGCGTGACAAAATCGCCGTGTTTGCCCCTTGAGAGACGGCTTCATCATTAACCAGTACATGACCTAACATGGACGTGGTTTTAATGTCACAACGCTGCCAGCGTATGTCTTCCACGATGCAGGCACTGATGCCCTGATGTTTTTCCGGGAGGGTCGGGTAACGGTTATGCAGTAAAAAAGCGATAACCGTAGGCTCCAGACCGGCGGTAATGTCGTGTTTTCGTATACCCTGGTTACCACGGGTAATTTGTAAATATATTTGTATATCACCGTCACTATCGTTTTGCGCAATCAGTTCGGCAAATAATCCGGGCCAGTCCACGTCCGGATCAGGAATCCCGGCTTTTTTCAAACTGCTTTCCAGACGATGTAAATGTCTGGCAACTAAAAATGGCTGGCCATGGTAGACGGGGATGACTTCATAAACGGAATCTCCGAATAGCAAACCACGATCAAACACGGATATGCGGGCATCCCCGGACTTATAAAAATGACCATTGATATAAATCATGTCCATGATTAATCTTGCCTAGGAACCAAACCAGCGTTTTACCGTCAATCGCAAGGAGTCTTTCGTACGTTTGAAAAAACCGCCTTTTTCCACTGTATCCAGGGCATAAAGCGGGTGGGTGGCAATGATATTGTTGTCAAATTGAATAACAAGTTCGCCGATTTTATCCCCTTTCCGGATCGGCGCAATCAGGTTTTTGGGTATTTTGGTATTAACGCTCAGGCGCTGATATTGGCCGCTTGGGATGGTGATATATTGATCCCGAATGACTCCTACGCCTATTTTATTAGTCTGGCCCTTGTAGACAGACATTTCAGTAATGGCTTTGCCCGCTTTATAGAGTTCGTGCGTTTCAAAGAAGCGGAAGCCGTAATTCAGTAATCGTTCGCTGTCATCAGCCCGCGCCGATTCGCTGGGTGAACCAAGAACAACCGCAAGCAAACGCATGTCATCACGTTTGGCGGAAGAAACCAGACAGTATCCCGCATCCGAGGTATGCCCCGTTTTTATCCCGTCTACCTGACTATTTCGCCATAATAATCGATTACGGTTGGGTTGACGGATCCCGTTGAATGTAAACCATTTTTGTTTGTACCAATGATAATATTGAGGAAAATCCTTGACCAGCGCACTTCCCAGAATAGCCAGATCTTTCGCTGTGGTGTAGAGATTCGGATCCGGAAGACCGGTGCTGTCCGTAAAATGGCTGTTTTCCATACCCAAACTTTGTGCCTGCTGATTCATAATATCGGCAAATCCGGCTTCGCTTCCCCCAAGATGCTCAGCCATAGCGACACAGGCGTCGTTGCCTGAATCCACAATGATGCCTTTAAGTAAATCCTGAACGCTCACATCCTGTCCTTCCTTGACAAACATGCGCGAGCCACCTGTTTTCCAGGCTTGTCGGCTAATCCTGACCTGGTCGGTCAAATGGATCTGGTTGTTATGCAGAGCGTTTGATATGACATATAACGTCATCATTTTTGTCAGGCTGGCGGGAGCCAGTTTTTTATCGCTGTCTTTTTCGGCGATAATTTTACCGCTGTCCACATCGATGAGGATAAAGGCTTTGGCGTTGAGAGAGGGCGGTGACGGTGTAACCAGAGGTTTGTTATTTATTGATGCTGCGCGGGAAGCGCCATTGGTTAACAGGGATTCGGCATAAGCAGGTGAGTGAATACTTAATGCAATCAGTATCATTACCTTGAAAAAGATTCGAGCTATCGTCATGATTAATCTACTTTTGCTTTCAAAATGGCATCATCTTACCATGCTTGAATCACTCATCCAAATATCTGTGAGGTATTTTAATCAAACCGGGCATTGTATATATTAGGGCTTGTCGGGTTTTCATCTTGCGGTTGCAAAAAACAACTGACACAGATTGAGACTCTGGATAATAAATATCGGATATCATAATGCGTTTCGTATATCTCTTGCTGATGTTCGCGCTGACCGGCTGCTCCGAAAATGAGGCAGCCAGGGAGCGTGTACATGATGGTTATGCCACTTATCACTCTCGTTGGAAGTCTCCCGGAAACAGGGGTAATACCGATGTTAAAGACGGTGCTCCTGTAGGGCCTGTCCCCACTTCATTTAAAACGGTAGAGCCCAAATACGAACCATTAAGTCGTTATGGTAATCCGGAATCCTATGCCGTTGATGGTAAAAAATATCAGGTTATGCGTTCGGCAACCGGTTACAAGACCAAAGGCATTGCGTCGTGGTATGGTACCAAGTTTCATAAAAAGCGAACGTCCAGCGGTGATGAATATGACATGTATGCCATGACGGCGGCGCATAAAACATTGCCTTTGCCGTCGTATGTACGGGTTAGAAATCTGAGCAATGGCCGTGAAACGGTTGTGAAAGTGAATGACCGTGGTCCGTTTCATGCTGATCGAGTCATTGATTTATCCTATGCTGCGGCGAGCAAGCTGGGATTGTTGCCCAGAGGAACCGCGCCTGTGGAAATCGAAGCGCTAACCATCGATATACCCGGTAAAAAACAATTAGCCCGTTATTACATACAGGCCGGCGCTTTTAATTCTCGGGAGTTAGCCAGTCTGTTGCGGGATAAGCTGATGAAACTGACATCTTCACCGGTGCTCATCGAGAAAGAGCAACAGCGGTATCTGGTACGGGTTGGTCCCTTTGCGGATAAGACCATGACTGATAATCTGAAACGGCAATTAGCGGCGATTGGTGTCGATGGTTCTTTTTCTTACTTAAAATAGGGTAGACCCCGGGCTCTGCACACCAATTTTTTTGCAAAGCGAAAATGTGGATAATTTGAGCCCGACGTTATTGAATATTATCGATGACAACTCTTGTGCCTCTTAACCCGCCTCCCGGGACGTCCACAAACTCTTCATTGAGCCAGCGCGCATCTTCCGTAAACATTCTGACACAACCATGACTGGCCCGGTATCCCGGTACTTCCTCACTGCCATGCAAGGCGTATCCACGGTAGAAATGCATACAAAAAGGCATTTCGGCCCCCCCGTGTTCACCATTGGCCCGTCTGGGAAAAGCCGTTGAGACGCAATCGATATCCTGTTTGCGAATGACGCGATAGGAACCTGTGGGCGTGTTACATCCGCCATTGCTTCTGCAGTGATCTTTTCCTGACGATATAGGCCCCCACCATAGTAACTCACCATCCTCATCGTAGGCGGCCCAGGCTAATTTTCTTTGGCTCACATAGATGGTTTTTTCGCCGTTTGATTCAATATATCGTGGAAAAGGCGAAACATCGTAGATGGTTAATCGGTCGATGTTTTTAGGAATTGCTATGATCATTCCGGATTTCAGGCGAATATTCATGCGATTGATTCGTCTGACAATGTCATTTTCCTCCGGATTGGGAAACAGTTTGCTCCATGTTTCTCCTCGCTTGATTTTAATGCAAAAATAATCGGGATTATTGCATAGCGTTTCGCCATAACGTTGCTGGGCGCTCCAGGCTTGATTGACCAGGAGAAGCAAGAGACCTGTCATTAATATAGGTAATCTACTCATGATCACCTCAATTATAGTTATTGATATCCAATCTAGCGGCAAACAGAAATAAAACTTAACATCATGAGTTAAAAAAATACGTTTTTGGGTTCACGAAACCGGATTAATGGTCATCTGTTTTCATCTCCTGCCAGGCCTGATGAATATCGGCAAGCAGTAAATTCGCCTGACTGAGCAAATCGATATCGTTATCGAGGTTTGCCTTTAGCAACAGATGCTGTATGTATTCGTATAATTTATCCAGATTACTTGCTATTTCGCCACCTTGTTCATGATTGAGGCTTGTTCTCAAGCCTTCGATAATACTGATGGCTTTCCCGATATGCTCGCCTTTCTCACTGATTTGCTTGCGCTGAATATTACCCTGGGCGCTGGCAATGTGGGATCGGGCGCCTTGCAAAAGCAAATCAATTAACTGATGAGGCGAGGCCGATTCAATCCGGGTCTGTAACTCTATGGATTTATATTGTTGTACGGCTTGCTGATAGGGATTTTTCATAGCCTTGTCTCTTTAGTTAGGATTGCCTGTTATAATTTTGTAAGCTGGAAAGCTGTGTCGTTAAAAACTCACTGATGGTTTGCATGGAAGCGAGTAGGGCATCGAGTTTGGTAAATTGATTGGAAAAACGACGTTCGAGGCTCTCTGAACGGCTTTGTAATTGCAGGCGCTGTTCGGAAACATCCGTGATTTGTTCATTCAAACTTTTGCTGCGAGCGGTCAACTCACCCTGGTCGCCCAGATAGCTGGTGAGAATGTCGTTGAACCTGGTCGCCAGCCCGTCTCTTACAACAATATTACCTCGGGCGCCGGTGCCCCCGCCCAATATGTCCACCGACAGATTTTTAAATTCTCCGCTGCCTTTAAGCGTAAGACCATCCGTGGAAGTGGCAATAATGCCTCCGATGGAGCCGGTCAACGTGTCGCCGGGTATAAAACTGTCTACCACAAGACTATAAGTACCCGCTTTGACATCCGAACCAACGGTATTAATGCGTACGTTGCTGTCTGAAGCCGTTGCGGTTTTGGCAAACAGTGCGCCAATATCGTTGTAATGCTCATCGATGGCCTTGGTTAATTTATCATTGTCCAGGGTTAACAAGCCCTGTGAGTTGGTTTTAATCCCGATATCCGCCAGACTCTTTAGTGGAGACGCACTGTCGGATGCAGGTTGGCTGATGAGTTGGCTAAGGCTGAATTTCAGGTTTCTGATACCACTGTCACTTTGCAGGATACCTCCCTGTTTGGTGTCTTTATTATATCCGGTCAGGCTGTTGAGGGTGGCCATGGTATCGTTATATTGTTTAATAAAATCATTGATCTGGCCGGTTAACTGTGCCTGGTTGTTCTCGATTGAAAGATTAACAATAGTATCGGGATCAGCTTTTTTTAAATCAATCGTTACGCCTTCAATAGCATTTTTATATTGATTGCCGCTTTCCGTCAGGGTTAATCCGTTAATTTTTATTTCACTGTCCGAGGCTGCTACGGTTTGTTGCAGATTATTAATACCCCCGGTGGGATCATAAGCCAGGGCGGATAAGCCTGCGGAGTCTGAATCATTGGCGTCGTTATCATCAACGGTAATTTTCATGGCAAAATTTTTACCTGTTTCAGGACTGGACAAAGTCAGTCTGGCTCCCTGACTATCCTGAACAATCGATGCCTGTACGCCGGAATCGCTATTGTTAATAGCGTCTCTTATCGCAAGCAGACTATCTTGCCCGGGTCCTATATTAATGGTAACGGATTCTTTATCCGGATTTTGTGTAAACACGGAAAAATCCCCGTTATAGGAACCGAAATCAATAGTGATACTGCCTTGACCCACGGTATCACTTGACGAACCGAACGCGTTTGAAGCAAGGTTTTGTTTTGTTGCGAGCTGGCGAACATCGATCTGATAATTGCCTGCTGAGGCACCTTCTCCCGCGGTTGCTGAAAACGCGTTGGGATCACTGACTGTTGCCTTATAAGTATAGAATTTATTAATATCCGTCAGTTTTTCCATGGCTGATTGCAGTTTTGCCAGCGCACTGTTTACCAGACCAATTGCGGACAGTTCGGTGGAAATACTGGACTCCAGTCTGTCAAGGCGGTTTTTTGCCGGAGCGGTTTCAGCGGTAACCAGCGCGTCTACGATAGATTGTATGTCTAACCCTGAACCGACACCTGGAGATGAGATACCTGGCATGTGCTTTTCCTTAAAATGGCTGTTATTAAAATACGGCGTTTACAGAAAACGTACTGACATGCAAAACTCATACCCGATTATCTATGGTGCCGCTTATCATTTCATCCAGTAGGGATAGCAGCTTTAAATATTCGTCAGGAGGCATTTTACGAATCACATCCTGCGATAATTTATCGGTCACTACGGATTGCAACAGTCCGGTTATTTTATCAAAGGCGATACTGGCTTCCGTGTTGGGTTCAGCCGACGCTTTCGGAGTGATGTTATTGACTTGCTCCGCATTGTCGCCCGATAGTTTGTTTGCGGGTTCTACCGATGTGGATCGGATATTTTTTGTTCCTTCGATATTCATTATCTTTACTCCTTATGCCCTCCGGAAAATAAAAAATAAAGCGTGGGCATATGCAACAAACCATGCGGGTTACCCCGCATGGTTTTTATAGTGTTATCTACCAAGGAGAGACAGTACAGACTGCGGCAAGCTGTTTGCCTGGGCTAACATCGCTGTTCCAGCTTGTTGCAGAATCTGAGCCTTGGTTAAATCTGCCGTTTCCGCAGCAAAATCCGCATCCCGTATCCGGCTACGCGCGGCAGAGAGGTTTTCTCCCACGTTTTGCAGGTTGGAAATAGTAGACTCGAAGCGGTTTTGTATAGCACCCATTGCGGCGCGGCTGGAGTTGACTGAACTTAGTGCGGCGTCCAGTCGCAAAATAGCCGCTTGCGCGCCTGCGGCGGTGCTGACATCGATGGTATCAACCCCTTGTGTATCTTTGGCAATCGTGGCAGACAAACCGACGGTTGCTACGGTACCGCCGATAGCGATAGATTCTGTGGCGCTGATTGTCAGATTACCGCGTAATACACCATCAAAATCACCGCCTGTTACGGTAAGACCATCGGTACCGGCCGTGAAGCCTGTTCCACTTTCCGCCACATCAATGTTACGGCCATCACTGGCAGTCAAGGTCATATCGCCGCCATTCAAACTTGCGATAACACCGGTTTGATTACTGACCAGGTTGATAGCGTCACGTAATTGCGTATTGGTTAGGGCGGTAGCCACATCAGCGCCGGAAAACACACCAACACCATTGATGGTCAGCGTATAGGTATCACCCGCGGTACCACCGATAGGACCAACCGTTTGCGTACCGGATGTGGAGGCAGTGACCGACAGGCCGGTTATGCCGGCGTCATTGATAGCGGCGGCCTTGGCGTAGGCGGAAGTCGCATCTTGCTGGGCGTTACCGGTAAAGCTGGCACTGGATGTAATGGAAACCGCACTGGCGCCACCAAGGGCTATGGTGATGTCTGTTGCAGCGGCTGCGGTCACTTCCGTACCGGTTTCCGTGGCAATGTTACCGATTGCGGAACCCTTCACACTGTTAATGGCGAAATCAATAGTTTGATTTGCGTTGGCTCCAACCTGAAAGCTCGCTCCGGAGAAAGAACCGTCCAGAATGTTCTGACCGTTGAATTGGGTATTGCCGGCGATACGATCAATTTCATCCTGCAACTGGGTAATCTCTTCCTGAATAGCCTGGCGATCCCCATTGTTGTTCGTTGAGTTTGCAGCCTGCAGGGACAGCTCGCGCATCCGTTGCAGAATGTTGGTTGTTTCCTGCATGGCACCTTCCGCAGTTTGCGTCAGAGATATACCATCATTCGCGTTACGAACCGCCTGATTCATACCTCTGATTTGTGCCGTCATACGCTCGGAGATGGCCAGACCCGCGGCATCGTCTTTCGCGCCGTTAATTCTCAAACCGGAAGACAAACGCTGTATCGCGGTTTGCATCATTTTTTGTGAGCCGTTTAAGTTGCGCTGGGCATTAAGCGACATCACATTGGTATTTATTGTTTGTGGCATAATTGACTCCTCACCTGAATCCCTGGAAGCGGGATCTGCTTTATTATCGGTAAATTCTGTTATTGTTATTGAATTCACCGCACCCATTGCAGTTATCGGAGGCGGAGAAAAAAACTTTAGTTTTTACTGCTTTTTTCTTGAAAAAATAAAGGTTTTGTTCTAAGAATTTTTTCTGGGTGAAAGCAAGGAGACATTTGTTCAGCAATAAATTATCGCTTCCTGTAGCGCGTCATGAAGGCTTCGCTGTAATGCGGGAAAACCTGGGCGTTCTCCTGTTTTCCTGGTACCATATTGGGACATAAAAGTCGCAATACGGTCGCAGGCCCCCTTGCGGGCTACCAGAATTGCACGATCAGACCTGAAACGGTTGAGACTTCATTTTATAGTTACAAATCGAGATTAATTTGTTTATTTCTGTGAAAGATAAAGGAAGCCCTTCCGTTATTTTCAGGTTATACTATGCCTCGTTAAAACCATCATGGATTTTCGTTTATGAGTTGGCTTAAAAAATTACTACCATCGAAAGTCAGAACCGAATCGTCCCAAAAGAAGGGCGTTCCCGAGGGGTTGTGGGTAAAATGTCAGGGGTGTAATTCGGTTTTATATCGCTCCGAGCTGGAGAAAAATTTTTCTGTTTGCACCAATTGCAATCATCATCATCGTTTAAGTGCGCGAGCCAGACTTGCCCAGATTCTTGATGAGGACAATCAGGAAGAAATTGCTGAAAATCTGGAACCTGTGGATAGATTAAAATTCAAGGATTCCAAAAAATACAAAGACAGAATCAGTCAGGCACAAAAAGCCACCGGTGAGAAAGAAGCGCTCATCGTGGTTAAAGGAACTTTAAAAAAACAACCGGTCGTGATAAGCGCCTTTGAATTTAGTTTTATGGGCGGTTCCATGGGAGCAACCGTAGGAGATAAATTTGTCAGGGCGGTGAACGTGGCAACCTCCGAAAAGAGACCCTATATCTGTTTTACCGCCAGCGGCGGCGCCCGTATGCAGGAAGGGTTGTTTTCCTTAATGCAAATGGCTAAGACATCAGCGGCCCTTGCGAAATTTTCCGAAACGGGATTGCCGTTTATTGTGGTGTTGACCGATCCCACTATGGGAGGGGTTTCCGCAAGCTTCGCAAGTCTCGGCGACATTATTATCGCCGAACCCAATGCCCTGATTGGCTTTGCCGGCCCAAGAGTTATCGAACAAACCGTACGTCAGACTCTGCCTGAAGGTTTTCAGCGTAGTGAGTTTTTATTGGAGCATGGTCATATCGATATGATTGTTGAACGGAAACATCTGCGTGGGACACTTGCAGAATTAATTGCGAAATTGTCAAATCGTGTCTCACCAAATTGAATCATGTCGCCGGGAGTATCGAAACTGGCCGCTTGAAGTCTGGTTGCATGAGCTGGAGATCAGGCATAAAGAGGAAATACAGTTAGGGTTGTCCCGAATTACTGCGGTCGCCAGGCGGCTCTCGCTGCTTCAGCCCGAAGCCAGGATTATAACCGTTGCAGGTACCAACGGCAAAGGCTCAACCGTAGCGGCTCTCCAGTACATGTATCTCTGTGCCGGCTACCAGGTTGGCACATACACGTCACCCCATCTGGAGATTTTTAACGAACGCATTACTGTTAATGGCGTTCCGGTAAGCGATCATGCGCTGGTTGAGGCGTTTTCCGTCATTGAGGAAGCAAGGGCGGATGTTCACCTGACCTATTTTGAAGTGGCGACGCTCGCGGCGCTGTACCATTTTAACCATTATCCCCTGGATGTCATCATTCTGGAGGTTGGACTGGGCGGGCGACTTGACGCGACCAACATCATTGATAATGATTTGGCTATTATTACTACCATTGATTTTGATCATCAAAACTATCTGGGACATACGCTGGACCAGATAGGCCATGAAAAGGCTGGAATTTTAAGGCCGGGGAAACCATTCATTTACGCTGATAAAAATCCACCGGCGAGTGTCATGGAAAAGGCTCGGCAGTTGAAATGTCTGACGTTTATCAATGGGGAGCATTACCAATATCAAGACCGATCCGGCCAATTTGAGTTGATCTTCGGGCAGAGCATCACGGAGCTTGATTCTCCGAGTCTGCATGGGAATGCCGTAGGCGCTGCGATAATGGCTGCAAAAATTCTGCACCATGATTTGCCAGTAGCGCCCGGGCAACTCAGAGAGGGCTTGTCTATGGCGAAATTGCCAGGGCGATTGCAACTTATCGATAATATGCCGCATTCCGTGTTGCTTGATGTAGCCCATAATGCTCAGGCAGCAGAAAATCTGGCCAAATATATTGCAAAAACGTTTCCGGGCAGAACGATTCATGCGGTTTTTTCCGCCTTGAGCGACAAAAATATTCCTGCACTCATTGCTCCTCTGAAACCACTGGTCAATGCCTGGTATGCCGCACAATTACAAAATCAACGTGCATCAACTGTAAAACAACTTGAACTGGCTTTTGCCACCAATGAAATTTATAATGTTTTCTGTCATAATACGCCATTGGCTGCCTATCAGGCTGCCTGTGAACAATTAAACGAGGGTGATTTAATCGTTATTTATGGTTCATTTTTCACGGTAAGTAGTGTTTTACCTGCCATACGGGTCACCTTGAGTGAAAGGAATTAATATGAAATTAATTACAGACGAACGAGTGAAACACAGACTTATAGGTTTGGCGGTGATACTGTCTATCGCAGCTATTTTTACACCGGCAATAATGAAGAAATCGAGTCAGCGTTTTGATGAGAATGTCAGCATTTCCGTGAAATTACCTCCCAAACCAATCCCTCCTAAAGTCGTTATCCCTGAACAGAAGAAACTGTTTGAATCCGTTAAAGTGGCTCATGTGGACATTCCAGCGGTAGATGACGAGCCTCAGCCTGCTCCAACCATTGCCAGAGCGGAACCTTTAAGCCAGATGAATAAAGCTCGTATCACCACGACTATCTCAAGAGAAGTTCCCGCGACTATGCCGGCTTCTGCTTCAAATACGTCGACAGTTAAAGAAGCGTCAGCAAAAAAAGTCAGTGTTGCCAAGCCTGTGGCTGTTAAAACCAAGTCCGTACCAACCAGGAGTGTAACCGATAAAAAGATAGCCGCCACTAAAAAAACGGCTGCTTTTGCAAAGCCAATGGCTAAAGGCAAAAATAAATATACTGTTCAGGTAGCAACGTTCTCCAAACAGAATAATGCACTGGCTCTGATAGCAAAGTTGAAAAAGAAAGGTTATCACGCCAACATGAATAAAGTGTCCGATGAACATGGTACATTTTACAAGATTACGGTAGGCCGGGCGGATGAAAAACTGCAGGCGCAGAAGCTGCAGCAACAGTTAATCAATAGTATGCAGCTTCGGGGATTTATTGTCACAACCGAGGTTAGTTAATCATGCAATGGTATTGGGTTGATCTGGCCATTGCGGCAATCATTGCGCTCTCGGTTCTTACCGGATTGATTCGCGGATTTGTTAAGGAATTGATTGCCCTGTGCATATGGATATTGGCGTTATGGCTGGCTTATCGCTGCAATGATATGTTAAATCCCTGGCTGCAGCCCTATATTCAGGATAATACCGTCCGTAAAGGCGCCGGATTTGTTCTTATTTTGATGGCCACATTACTGGTTGGCGCTATCATCAACGCTATTTTCAGTTTTATCATGAAACGTACCGGATTAAGTGGTACGGATCGTATGTTAGGTATGGCGTTCGGATTTATTCGCGGTGTCTTTATCGTTTCCCTGATTATTCTCGTTGTTCAAATGACTTCCATGCCTCATGAGGAGTATTCACGTAATTCCCGTTTGTATTCCAGCTTTAATCCTGTTGTACACTGGCTAAATGGCCTGGTGCCTGAATTTATTAAACAGGCACAAATTATTGATAAACAAAACGGTATTATTGATATTTCAGACCAAAATGATCTGGAGTTGTCTTAAGTGTCATCACAGGAGCAAGATGAGATTGCGCGTCAATGAAAAATAAAAAGGCAAGGATTGCGAGGCATGTTGCCCTGTATGATGGATATCTGCAACTCGACAGGTACGATCTGGAGGTTCCTGGTCTGGATTCTGATCATCGTATACGAACATTGACCAACCAGGAAATGGTTCATAGCCCGGATTCCGTCCTTGTCCTTATTTATGCTGCTGATGTGGACTCCTTTGTGCTTGGTCGGGAGTTTCGAACCGGCGTATTTTGTAATCAGAACCATCATGATGATCCGGTTATCCTGGAATGTGTATCAGGGACAATTGAGACAAATGAAACACCGCAGGATGCGGCTAAAAGAGAAGTATATGAGGAAGCGGGGCTTAAGATTGATTGTTTGCAGACGATTGCACAAATATATAAAAGTCCCGGTATTTTAACGGAAAAAGCCTATATATTTTATACGCGGGTTGCGGGTTCTCCTCAAAGCGGCTTGTATGGTATCGATACGGAAGAAATAGTGACTCAAATTGAAAAACGCGAAAAAGTTTATGAATTAATGGATGCGATGAACATTATCGATTCTGCCTCGCTTCTGGCACTGAACTGGTTTCGTGCCCATGAAAAGAGTTTGACGAACTAGGCTCTATTTATGGCTGCAAAAGGGTGTGATTTGTCTCTTTTTGTAGTGTTTCCTGTAGCCTGTCATGAAGGCTTCGCTGTAATGCGGGAAAACGTTCACCCAGGCGCTCGCCCGTTATCCTGGAACAATGTTGTTCACGGTGCTCGGAACTTTATAGATAACCACTACCATTCTGATACAAGTTGTTTTGCCGGATGTAGTTTATAACGGAGTCTGGTGTTTTACCGTCAATGGACTCACCCTTGGCAAGCTGTTCTCGAATACAGGTAGACGAGATACGAAAATGTCCGGCGTTAAAGCGATGA
Organism: Legionella spiritensis; assembly: GCF_900186965.1. Classification (NCBI taxonomy): domain Bacteria; kingdom Pseudomonadati; phylum Pseudomonadota; class Gammaproteobacteria; order Legionellales; family Legionellaceae; genus Legionella; species Legionella spiritensis. The sequence goes on along the minus strand of NZ_LT906457.1, from coordinate 1,745,429 downwards.
ATAATGCCGTGTGTCCGGGAACACAATGCTTTTTCTTCCCGATGCTCGTGCTTTTTGACAATCATCTGAAGCGTTTCCGGCATAACAATATTCGAGTGTTCCTCACGGTCAATAACCAGAAGATTGGCCAATTCAAAAAGACGTTGCCACTGATGCCATTTGGGTAACTGGGAAAAGGTATCCAGACCAAGCAATAGTGTGATGGACGTCTGCCAACCCAGTTTTTTCCGAAAATTTTCAAGTGTGGTTACCATATACGAAGGTGTCCGGCGGCGTAACTCACTGTAATCCAGATGAAAATTCCGGTTGGAAGGAAGCGAGTCAATAACCAGTTGAATCATATTGGCCCTATGCTGAGAGGAGGCATGGGTGCTGCCTTTTAAAACCGGAATCCTGCAAGGCAGAAAATAAAATGCTTGAAAATTAAAATGCTGCTGTACATTGAGCGCTGTGTTGATATGCCCATAATGGATGGGATCAAAGGAACCGCCGTAGATAATCAAGTTATTCAAGCGGACCTACCTGTTTGCCTGTGGCTAATGATAAAACAAGTAAGTCGAAAGAACGCCACAATTGTTCCTGTTGGCCGGTTTTAATCATACTATCCATCGTCTGGCAGATATTGAGCAGCGTTTTCAATCGTTTCTCATCGTGTTTTTTTAATGCCGTTTGATACAGTTTATTGCGCTGAGGCCAGATTTTTAATTGGGACAGGGCTGTTTGAAAACTGATATTTTGTTTGATAAATGTTTTAAGTTGCAATAAATTACGTATTTCCTGAGTAATGACCCACAATATGAGCGTAGGTTCCACCCCTTGTTGTGCCGCGTAACGTAACGTCAATAATGCCAGGTGGCTGTCGCCGTTGAGACAGGCGTCGCTCAATTCAAACAATTGATATTGCGATTGATCAAATAATTGTTGTTTCACGTCAGATGGTGATAATAGTTTGTCATCCCCATGTAACAAGGTGATTTTTTCTATGGCTTGTGAGCAGGCCAGCAAATTACCACAGGTGTATTGCTCTATCAAGTCTGGCACCAGGGGGTCAAATGGTATGCGATGATCACGCAACGTCTGTGCTATCCATCGCTTGATAGCCTGGCGAGCGGGTTGCTTTAACTGTATAACAAGCGCCTGTTCATCACGAATTAAAAATTGCAGCTGCTTGTGAGCAAGATTAGGAGCTCGAACAATCACCAGACAATCCTTCTGATCATTCTTGAGATAATCCTCAAAAAATAATTTTCCATGGGGATCCAGAGATTTTTTGTCGTAACGAACATCAAGGAGCATGGATTGTGAAAACAATGAATAGCTATGGGCTTCCGATATCAGTATGGACCAATGATTCGGAGTATCAATATCGATGATCTTCTCATCTAAATCGTCACTCCTTGTCTTCTGCCACGAATGCCTGATAGATCTGTAGGCAAGATCAAGCATAAATGGCTCCTGTCCGGTAAGGAGAACAAGCCCGGGAATATGACCGGGCGGTTTTATAGTCAAATCCTGATACTTTATCAGCATGGTTTGCTGCTCTGGTTAAGATTTACGGTTCAGTCTGTAAATGATCTGCATGGCGGCATCACGACGCATTTCCCTATGGATAGTTATTTCTTCAGAATCCGATCCTAGAATCCTGTCATTGTTTACCGTTAATTGCCTGGTTACCGTGACTTGTGAGCTTGGAATAATGACATTGCCATTATTGCTGACCAAACGAAACCATACCCGATAAAAAAGCTGGTATTGCCTGGGTGTTGTGCTGGCACTAACGCTGGTTATCTGTTGCTGGTTTTCATCCTTTTCGATAATCAGCAAATAACTGGCTTTGGCGGCTGAGGGCGATATGGTAACATTGTAAGCCTGCAGTTGATCTTTCAGTGTGGGCTCCAGATCGCGGTGGGCACTCTCAATAATTAAAGCCACATTTTTTAGCCAGGTTGGCATTTCTGCCACACCACGTAAATGAAAACCGCATCCAATCAATAGGCTGAACAGGCAAAAAAACAGGCTTTTTTTTATCATTAGCCTATACAACCAGATTGATTAACTGACGATGTCCAACGACTATGGCCTTTTTGACAGCTTTGTCCTTGATGTGTTCCTGGGCATGTTGCCTGGCAAGAGCTATTAATTCATCTTCTGCCAAATCACTGCTTGCACTGAATTGGGCTCTTAGTTTTCCGTTAACCTGAACCACATAGTCGAGTTCATCACTTTTAAGAGCGCTTTTATCCACTTTGGGCCAGGGTGCGTCGATAATAACTTTATCGTATTCCAGATGTTGCCAGAGATGATGGCAGATATGGGGAGTAACGGGAGCCAGAAGACGTAAAAGAATGCTCATGGCAGAGTTGGCAAAATATTTGTCATCTTCCGTTTCAATGGCATATGCGGATAACTCATTAAATAATTTCATACATCCTGATACGACCGTATTATACTGTTGTCGCTCGTAATCGTTTGATGCCTGGGCCAGTATTTGATGAACAATCATACGAGATTTTTTCAGACGATTTTCTGCAGCCTGCCAATCAACGTTTCCGTTACCGTCGAAAATCGCGGCGTTGGTTTCTTTAAATATATCCTGATGTTCATACGCGTAAGACCATATACGTTTCAGAAAACGATGCGCGCCTTCAACAGCGCTATCGGACCATTCCAGCGATTGTTCCGGAGGAGAGGCGAACATAATGAATAATCTGGCTGTGTCCGCACCATAAGTATCAATCAGGTGATTGGGATCCACGATATTGCCTAATGATTTTGACATTTTATGTCCATCTTTAAGCACCATACCCTGGGTCAGCAGTGATTTGAACGGTTCATCCGAGTTAACCAGGCCTTCATCCCGCATTAGCTTATGGAAAAAACGGGCGTACAGCAGATGCATGACAGCATGCTCAATGCCCCCGACGTATTGGTCGACAGGTGTCCAATATTTGGCACGATCATCAAGCATGGCATTATCCTGACCCTTACAGGCAAATCGCGCATAATACCATGAGGATTCAACAAAGGTATCGAACGTATCCGTTTCTCGCGTGGCATCCTGTCCGCATTTAGGGCATTGGGTTTGCAGAAATTCAATGTTTTTTTCCAATGCCGTTCCCTCGCCGGTCAACTCGATATTTTCCGGTAATGTGACGGGCAGTTGATCGTCCGGAACCGGAACAATGCCGCACTCGTCGCAATAGATCATCGGAATGGGTGTACCCCAGTATCGTTGTCTTGAAACGCCCCAGTCTCTTAAACGGTAATTGACAGTCATTTTACCGTGTTCCTGTTCCTCGAGAAACTGGCCTATGATTTTGATGGCGACCTGGGAATGCAAACCGTCAAATTGATAGGAATTAATCAGTTCACCTTCCCCGGTAAATGCCGATTTGGAAAAATCATGCGACTCATCACCGACAGGTTTGACAACTTCTTTTATTGGCAAGTGATATTTTCGGGCAAATTCCCAGTCACGCTGATCGTGACCCGGAACGGCCATGACGGCTCCAAAACCGTACTGCATGACGACAAAATTAGCTATCCAGACCGGGATTTCCTCTTCTGTCACCGGGTGTGTCGCCATAAAACCACTCGCAATCCCGCGCTTTTCCATCGTTGCCAGATCGGCTTCCGCCATGCGGATCCCCTGGCAATCGTTGATAAAAGCGGCAATTTCAGGATTATCTTTGGCCGCCTCTCTGGCGAGCGGATGATCAGGAGATACGGCCAGATAGGTTACACCCATTAATGTATCGGGTCTGGTCGTGTAAATTTTTAATTTTTTCGGATAATCCTTTACCTTAAAATAGATATCGCAGCCCTCGGAACGTCCGATCCAGTTGCGTTGCATTTGCTTGACCTGGGAGGGCCATTGATCCAGAGTGTCCAGATCTTCCAGTAATTCATCGGCGTAAGCGGTAATTTTTATAAACCACTGTGGTATTTCCCTTCGCTCGACAATGGCTCCTGAACGCCAACCGCGGCCATCGACAACCTGTTCATTGGCCAGCACGGTTTTATCAACCGGATCCCAGTTTACCAGGGCATTTTTTTTATAAACCAGTCCTTTTTCATATAATTTGATGAAAAACCATTGTTCCCAGCGATAATAATCGGGTTCGCAGGTTGTAATTTCACGTTTCCAGTCGTAGGCATTACCCAAACGTAAAAATTGCTCCTTCATGGAGGCAATATTTTTTTTTGTCCATTCGGCGGGGTGGATACCATGCTTGATAGCGGCATTTTCTGCAGGCAGACCAAACGCGTCCCATCCGATGGGTTGCAGTACGTTTTTCCCTAAGGCTCTCTGGTATCGGGCAATTACATCGCCAATGGTGTAGTTGCGAACATGCCCCATATGCAAGGTTCCGCTCGGATATGGAAACATGGACAGACAATAAAATTTTTCTTTATTTAAATCTTCTGTGACATTAAATGATTGTTTTTTTAACCAATATTGTTGAGCTTGTTCTTCAACGTCTCTTGGTTTATAGCTAATATCCATAGTCATTAAGTTATATTTCAGACAGGTTGGTAAGGATAACGCCTCTTATCCTCCGCAGCAATAGTTTCAATCGCCTCATTACTGTCTGGTTGTTTAATTAAAAAGCACATGAGACCGATTAATACTGAAAAAATCAGGATTGGCGTATCTCCCAGAGTAACCCACAATGTTGTTCCTTTCATGGGGTACAGGGATGTTTTCAGTATGCCGGAACGAAAGGCGGGTACGGATGAAATAATTTCCCCATGATTATCAATAATGGAGGACAGGCCGTCATTGTTTGCCATGACCTGGTAACGAGACGTTTGCAGGGAGCGTACCTGAGCCATTTGTTGTTGTTGATAAATGGCCAGGGAATGTCCAAACCAACCGTCGTCGCTGATGGAAACGAGCCATTCGGCTCGTGGAAGCTGGTTGCGCAAGAGATTGCCATACGCCAGTTCATAACAGATTAAACTGGCGACAGGCCTGTTCTGTATATGAATCAGTGGCTGATTTTTTTTACCGGACTGCATATTGGCGTCAGGTATTCCCAGCCATTCTACAAGTGAAACAAATGGCCCTGGTATGTATTCACCAAAAGGCACCAGATGTTGTTTCAGATAAGAGCCTTTTCCTTTTCCGAGCGTAATCAGGGCATTATAATAACGTTCTTCATCCATGTTTACAGGTTTGGGGATCCCCAATAATATCGCGCTTCCGGTCTGCCGGGCCTTCTTGCGTAACCTGTTTAAAAAATCACTGACGTAGGAAGAAGGTAATGGAATAGCGGATTCGGGCATAACAATCAGTTGTGTTCCGAGCAATTGTTCAGTCTGATGTTGATAGTAGTTCAATAATTGCTCGAATAACGACTCATCCCATTTATCCCGCATGGACAAGTTGGCTTGAATGATACCTACGCTGATTGCGCCGGCACTTTCCGTACTCCATGTTTTCGATTTCATTAAGGAGGGCGCCAACAGTAATGCCATACAAAAAACAAGGTATTTAACACGCTGCAAACCGTAATGTTTTAAACCGATAACCAGCAAGGAGGCCGAGAAGCAGGTCAGAAACCCCAGGCCATAGACACCTAAAACGGGCAAAAGATATCGGCTTGGTGCGTCAAACTGACCAAAACCGACCAACAGCCAGGGGAACCCGGTCAGAAAGGTTGCCCGGACAAATTCGCTGATAATCCACATGGCGCTGAACGCCAACCCTGAACGCACTGTAAACGGTTTCACCGGCAGGCGTCTGAAGACGAGGGCCATCAACGCCGGAAACAGTGAAAGGTATAAGATAAAAAACAGGGTAATAATCGTGGAAATCGCGGTATTCAGGTGTCCATATTGATGAATGCTGTTAAAAACCCAGGATACTCCAAATCCAAAAAAACCAAGGCCGAAGGCCAGGCCGTATCGGAAAGCCCTGTTTTGGGGAACAATCTGTAAAAAACAATAAAAAAGGGCTAGCGACAGAATGGCCATACCGGGTAAATGGAAGGGCGCAAAACCTAACGGAAGCAAAAGACCGGTTAAAAGGAAACGAAAAAACAATCGAACCGGTTTTTCATCCTCAGAAAATCGCAATATGGTTTTGATAGACGGCTTAACGGCTCTGCTCCGGTTTCCACTCATGGAATCCAACAATAAATCACTGGAAAATAAAGGTCAACAGACGAACGTGACGACCCTTGATGGATTAAAATAATATCATTTTGATGGGGTTTTGTCATCTTTGGTAAATTTATCATCCTGAAGGCGTCATTCAGGGCGGTGACATACAGGATTTCAGAATGACATCGACCTGAATTGATATCCTGATTTTCAGGAGTATTCAAGTAATCGGGTATTTGGTGTACGATGACGGCTCGATTTACAATGGAGATGGAATGTATGTATAACGTTATGATAACCGGAGCCGGGAAAATTGGCAGCCTGATCGCCTGTCTTCTGGCTGAAAGTAATGATTATCAGGTTCACCTGGCCGACTTGGAGTTTTCAGGAAGTGATGTAACCAGGTTGATGCAAAACATGCCTCAGATAAAAACCGTTGCAATTGATGTGACGGATGAAGAATCCACGATAGCTTATCTTAAGAATAATAATATTATCGCCGTTATTTCGAGTCTGCCTTATTTTCTTAACACTCACGTGGCAAAAGCGGCGAAATCAGCCCGGGCGCATTATTTTGATTTGACGGAAGACACATCCGTAACTGCGGCGGTCAAGGCCATCGCCGAAAATGCGGAAACCGCTTTTGTACCTCAATGCGGATTGGCACCTGGATTTATAAGTATTGCAGCGAACAGCCTCATGCAGGAGTTTGATGAATGTTATCATGCCAAACTGCGGGTAGGGGCTTTACCTCAAAGGGCCAGTAACGCACTGCATTACTCTTTAACCTGGTCAACCGACGGTGTTATTAATGAGTACGGCAATCCTTGCTACGGCATTGAAAATGGTGAAGCAGCGGTCATGAAGCCTCTGGAAGGGCTGGAAGCCATTCAAATTGACGGATGTGAATACGAGGCGTTTAACACCTCCGGTGGGGTGGGGAGCCTGGCTGAATTGTACGATGGGAAAATCCGATCGTTGAATTATAAAACCATGCGTTACCCGGGTCATTGTGAAAAAATGCGTTTATTGATGAATGACCTTAAATTGAACGAAGATCGAGACACTCTCAAACGTATACTGGAAAGGGCGATACCTAAAACGTATCAGGATATCGTAATTGTCTATGTAACCGTTGAAGGCATCAGGCAAGGTGAGTTAACGGAAAAAAGTTATGTTCGCAAGGTTTATCCCGAAACCATCTGCGGGCTGGAGTGGTCAGCTATTCAAGTCAGTACGGCTTCGGGTGTTTGTGCCGTCGTCGATTTGGTGTTAGGACAGGCCAATGAATATAAGGGACTTGTTTTACAGGAAAATTTCAATCTCACCGATGTTTTAGCCAATCGCTTCGGCCGACATTACGCTTAGGAGAAACAATATGGATTTATTAAGCAGACTCGGTATTTCAGAAACCAATCCGGGGGCTTTTAGCGGGCAGGGCTGGCGTAGCGAACTACACGCCAATCGTTTGACTTCTTACAATCCTGCCAGCGGTGAAAAGCTGGCGGAAGTGGCCACTTGTACCTGGGACGACTATCAGACCGTTATGGCCAGGGCTGAAAAAGCGGCGGATGAATGGCGTCAGGTTCCAGCCCCCAGACGAGGGGAAATCATCAGGCAAATGGGACAGGCTCTGCGTGATCATAAAGACTGGCTGGGTAGCCTCGTCTCTCTTGAAATGGGAAAATCCAAACAGGAAGGCGACGGTGAAGTCCAGGAAATGATAGATATCGCCGATTTTGCCGTAGGGCAATCGCGAATGTTGTATGGTAAAACCATGCACTCGGAGCGTCCAAACCATCGCATGTATGAACAATGGCATCCCTATGGCATTGTCGGGGTCATTTCGGCTTTTAATTTTCCGGTCGCTGTTTGGTCCTGGAACGCTTTTATCGCCGCGATATGCGGTAATGTCACTATTTGGAAACCTTCCGCAAAAACGCCGCTTTGCGCAATTGCCGTGCAACATATCTGCAACAAGGTATTGAAGGCTAATCATTGTCCGGAAATTTTCAGTCTGATTATCCCGGAATCGCACGATGTGGCGGAAGCTATGGTCAACGACGTCAAAATTCCATTGATTTCCTTTACCGGTTCGACGGCCGTAGGCAAGAAAGTGGCTGCCCAGGTTGCGTCACGTTTAGGGCATACCATTCTGGAATTGGGTGGTAATAACGCTATCATTCTGGATGAACACGCCGATTTGAATCTGGCGGTTCCCGGTATTGTGTTTGGTGCCGTCGGTACAGCCGGCCAGCGTTGTACGTCCACCAGACGTCTTTTTGTCCATCACACGATGTATCAGGATGTCATCAAGCGCCTGCAACATGCTTATGAACAAATTACCATCGGTGATCCCCTCGATACTAAAAATCTGATGGGCCCGTTAATCGATGAAGCTGCGGTACATCAATTCAAATCGGCTATAACCCATATAAGGGAAGCCGGAGGACAAATCGTCTTTGGCGGCGAGATCGTTCAAAAACCAGGTTATTTCGTTCAGCCTACACTGGTAACGGATGTGAAAAATGATTGGGATATTGTGCAGGAAGAGACATTTGCTCCTATTCTGTATGTGATGTCCTACACAACCCTTGATGAAGCCATTGCCTTGCAAAATGGTGTTCCCCAGGGATTGTCTTCCGCAATCTTTACCCAAAACCTCAAACATGCGGAACGTTTTTTAAGCGCGTTAGGCAGTGATTGTGGTATTGCCAATGTCAATATTGGTACGTCCGGTGCTGAAATTGGCGGGGCCTTTGGTGGAGAAAAGGAAACCGGCGGCGGTCGTGAATCGGGTTCGGATGCGTGGAAAGCCTACATGCGCCGGCAAACGAACACGATCAACTGGGGAGATGACTTGCCTTTGGCACAAGGAATACGCTTTAACTTGTCTTAAAGACTGTTGCACCGGCTGTTAACCGGTGCCTCTCTAAATTATAACTTTAAGGTGTGTCGTCAATTCGTATTTTCAGTTGCAAACCGCGCTGATTTCTTGCCTTTCCTCTCTGAAAGGGGATTGACGACACACCCTAGTACATAGGGAACCGTATCATGCAGGGAGATTTTTTCATTAAAAAAATCGCGGTACTGGGTGCTGGTGTTATGGGCGCGCAGATTGCGGCACATTGCGTTAACGCAGGCATAGAAACATTATTGTATGATCTTGCCGCCAGGGAAGGAGAACCCAATTCACTGGTTAATAAGGCGATTGGCCATTTAACCAAGCTGAAACCAAGCCCGATAGCGACACCCGATATCCCGGCTTTATTACAAGCTAAAAATTACGAGAACCATTTATCCGAATTAGGTCAATGCGATTTGATCATTGAAGCTATCGGGGAACGTATGGATTGGAAAACGGATCTTTACAATCGTATCAGCCCGGTTCTTCGCAAGGATTCCATTTTGGTCAGTAACACGTCCGGATTAAGCATTAATGAACTTGCCAACACGTTGCCTGAAGCGCATCGCGGCCATTTTTGCGGGGTTCATTTTTTTAATCCTCCCCGTTACATGCATCTGGCTGAATTAATTCCTGCCTCGACAACACATCCCGAGTTGCTGGATTATCTGGAAACCTGGTTAACCGGCACGTTGGGTAAAGGGGTTGTGATTGCGAAAGATACCCCTAATTTCATTGCCAACCGGATGGGTGTGTTTTCACTCATTGCGACCATGTATCATGCCCAGGCTATGAATATGGGACTGGATGAAGTGGATGCCTTAACCGGACCGCTGATCGGCAGACCCAAATCGGCGACCTTCCGTACTATGGATGTCGTTGGTCTTGATACCATGGAACATGTTATTGATACCATGCAAGAGCAGTTGACACAGGATCCATGGCATGCGTCGTTCCACTTACCGGATTGGCTGGGTCAATTAATCAAAGACGGCCATCTTGGGCAAAAATCGGGTCAGGGTATTTATCGCAAGAGAGGGAAGGATATAGAGGTCTATGATCTTGAGACCGGTGCTTATCGTAAAGCGGCAGGCACCGTGGATGATGAAGTGAAAGCTATTTTAAAAATACCGGATATACGGGAACGGATGACTCGATTAAGCCAGTCCGGACATAAACAAGCGAAATTCCTGATGGCTTGTTTTCGGGATCTGTTTCATTACTGCGCCTTTCATCTTGCTGATATTGCCTCGAATGTCCGTGACGTTGATTTGGCTATCCGTTGGGGATTTGGCTGGCAACAAGGGCCTTTTGAAACCTGGCAAAGTGCCGGTGTAGCCCCAATGCTGGCTATTATCAAGCAAGGCATCGCTCATAACGAAACAATGAGTAACACCGCCTTGCCGCAGTGGTTGACGGACGATTTGCTTTTTTATAAGGAAGAGGGGGCATTTCAGCCACAAACCAGACAATTTCAGCCGCGCAGCAAACTGGCCGTGTATGAGCGTCAGTTTTTCCCTGATCTGGTTTTAAAGGAAAAATGGCCCGATCTGATTGTCATTTACGAGAATGATGGTGTTCGCCTATCCCATCTGAAAGACGATGTGGCCATGCTTTCGTTCAAAAGCAAGGCGAATACGGTAGGGCAGGCGGTTCTTGACGGTTTGTCCGAGGCGATTGCCTTGACTGAAAAGCAATGTCGCGGTCTTGTTATTTATCAACAGGATGAAGGTAATTTCAGTTCAGGTGCGGATTTGCGTGGCGTGGCCTCTCTGATTCAGGCCAACCGTATGGATGCGCTTGAGCATATGATCGTACAGTTCCAGCAGGTTGCCATGCAATTAAAATACTGTTCGATACCCACGGTCGCAGCTTTGAGAGGCCGTGCTTTGGGCGGTGGTTGTGAGCTTATGATGCACTGCGACGCAGTGATCGCGGCTTTTGAATCCTACCCGGGACTGGTTGAGGCGGGTGTCGGATTAATTCCGGCCGGAGGCGGTTGCAAGGAAATGGCTGTGAGGGCGGCTCAACAGGCAGGTAACGCCGATTTGATGCTGTTTATCGAACCTTATTTCAGGCAAATAGCCACGGCGGTCGTGGCGGGTTGTGCGCCTGATGCCGCTCGCATTGGCTATCTCCGCAACACGGACCGTTGGGTCATGCATAAAAATGAGGTGTTGTACGCCGCCCTGGCCAAAATCAATGAGATGCAGGCGTTGAATTACCAACCGCCGCTTAAGAGGTTGTTTAAAGTGGCTGGTCGTGAAGGAAGTGCCCGATTACAGGCCGGGCTGGTCAACTGGCTGGAAGGCGGCTTTATTTCACAACACGACTATTATCTGGCTACAGAGCTGGCACAAACCATTTGCGGTGGTGATATTAATCAGGGAACACTGGTTGATGAATCATGGGTCTTAACAAGGGAAAGAGAAGCGTTTATGACTTTGGCGGCAACACCTTTGACGCAAGAAAGAATTGCTCATCTGTTAGAAACCGGTAAACCATTACGCAACTAAGCAAGGAATTTCAAAATGACTAATGTCTACATTGTTGATGTATTGCGAACCCCTGTCGGGAAAGCCCCCAGGGGGGTATTCAAACATACGTTACCAGATGATTTGCTGGCCCATACCATAAAGTCGATAAAAAACAGGAACGAGGGAGTGGATTGGGGGGCTATAGGCGATGTGGTTGTCGGTTGCGCCATGCCGGAAGCCGAGCAGGGCATGAATGTGGCGCGAATTGCCTCATTACTTGCCGGCATGCCCCAATCGGTTCCAGCTATGACCATCAACCGTTTCTGTTCCTCCGGAGTGCAGAGCATTGCGACAGCGGCTGCGTCCATCAATCAGGGCGAGATGGAAATGGCTTTGGCCGGCGGTGTTGAAAGTATGTCGATGGTTCCTTTGGGAGGGAATAAATATACGGCCAATCCGTCTATTTATAACAATGAACAGGTAGCTATCGCCTATGGCATGGGGATCACAGCGGAAAACGTCGCCAAGCAGTGGGAAGTATCCAGAGAAGAACAGGATGAGTTTGCTGCTGAAAGTCATAAACGGGCGGTTGCCGCTCAAAAACGGGGGGATTTTGATGAGGAGATCGTTCCTTTTGAAATAACGGAGCGCAAGGCGGATTTGGTTACCTCGCAAATACGGGAGTCCAAACGGGTAATCCGACAGGATGAGGGGCCTCGTGCCGATACGTCTTATGAGGTCATTGCGCGTCTGAAGCCTGTTTTTTCGGCCAAAGGTACGGTTACAGCCGGCAACAGTTCGCAAACGAGCGATGGTGCGGGTATTGCCTTACTGGCCAGTGAAAACGCGCTTAAAAAATACAACCTGAAACCTATGGGACGTTTATTAAGCTATGCGGTAGCCGGAGTCCCTCCCGAGATTATGGGAATAGGCCCTATTAACGCTATTCCACTAGCGCTTAAAAAAGCGGGGATCACGCTTGAGCAACTGGACTGGATAGAGTTGAATGAGGCGTTCGCGGCGCAGGCTCTTGCCGTTATAAAAACCTTGGAACTTCCACGCGACAAGGTAAATCCCCTTGGCGGTGCTATTGCACTCGGCCACCCGTTGGGAGCTACCGGTGCCGTACGTACTGCAACGTTGCTTCATGGTTTGCGCCGCACCAAAGGTCGCTATGGTATGGTGACCATGTGCATCGGAACGGGTATGGGCGCCGCCGCGATATTCGAAGCCATGGCATGACATGCCAGCAAGTTCCAGGTTCCGTGAACGAAATTAATTGCGTCTACAAAAAAGGGGTGTGATTTGTCCCTTTTTTGTAGTGTTTCCTGTAGCCGTTATGAAGGGGAAGTCGAAATGGGGAAAACGTTCAGCCCCGCTGGTAGCGTATCCATTTCATTCTAAAACAAAATGAAAACAAAGATTTGATTTGTCGCAACAATATTCTACGCTTTAAAGTATACGGCCATTTTAGGAAGTGTCATGCGCAAACTCATCCTTGTGTTGTTTTTTGCAGCGAATGCGGCTTTTGCTGACGAGATTATCGGGTTTTCAGCTTACGAAAATGGTGATTACACAACGGCCTATCCTCATCTGATGCAGGCTGCCAAGGAAGGAAATGACGAGGCCATGTATTTGATTGGCCGCATGTATCAATATGGATACGGGGTTAATCAGGACGATAAACTCGCCGGAGAATGGTATAGAAAAGCGGCTGATAAAAAGAATGCACTGGCCCAATTAAGTCTGGGGTATCTGTATGATACCGGACGAGGCTTTCAACAGGATTTTAAAGAGGCATTCAAATGGTATATGAAAGCTGCCGATCAGGGTAACTCCATCGCTCAACGTAATGTGGCGTTGATGTATGCGACCGGAGATGGGGTGGGAACGGATCAAGACAAAGCGTTTACCTGGTTTAAAAAATCTTCCGAGCAAGGTTATGCCAAAGCCCAGGTTAATCTCGCTTATCAATACCTCATGGGATATGGCACTGCCAAAAACGCCGAGAAAGCGAAATATTGGTATGAAAAGGCGGCTAAACAAGGCGATGCGAAAGGTGAATACAGTCTGGGATTATTGTATACAGGAAAATACGGTATTACGCAGGATCAAAATGCCGCAACCTACTGGTTTGAAAAAGCCGCGGCGCAAGGGTATAAAAATGCCCAGGCTTATCTCGGTTATCAATATTTGAATGGGCTTGGCGTCAGTGCGGATCCGCAAAAAGCGGCGTTCTGGTACCATGCTGCCGCAAAACAGGGGCATACTCAGGCACAAGCGGAATATGGACAGTTATTGCTGAGTGGTAGAGGCGTTGACAAGGATTATGAGCAGGCGGCGTACTGGTTCGGCAAAGCGGCGGATCAAGGTGATTCATTCGCGCAAGGCAAGTTAGGCTACCTGTATCTGGCCGGCTTAGGGGTCAATAAAGATCAGGTAAAAGCCTATGCCTGGCTAAAACTGGCAGCTGACAGTAATAATCAGCAGGCTGAGAAAGAACTGGCGAGACTGGAAGGAAAATTAAACCCGGAACAAAAAGAAACCGCAGATAAACTTTATCAGCAATATAAAAGCAAACAACAACCTGAAGAAGATAACAGCGACTAGTGCTTTTTGTTCTAAAATTGTCTTCGTGCCGTAGACGTTTTTTAAGAATGAAAACCATACAAACCAAATGGAAACAGTATTAGCGTATTGTTATCAACAAAAACAGAAAAGAGGGAAAGATGACACGATTACTACTGGTTATTGTTGTTTTAATGATGAATACCATTGCTGTTCAGGCTGAAAACATCGGTAAAATAACCTACAAGGAAGCATGCAGTCGTTGTCATGCACCGCAATTGGCCATGGCGCTTAAAGCGCCGGCTGCCTTTGATAAAAAGGCCTGGAATATCCGCTTTAAGGAAGCCGCAGTAGAATCCGATAATAATCCCGAACAGTTTAAAACTCCTATGGATTATTTTTTATACAATGTCAAAATAGGTAAGGGCTTGATGCATCACAAAGGACTTTGCAAGGAATCCGGTTTGCCTGATAAATACTGTACGGACGAAGCCTTGACCCAGGCTATTCTTTATATGAGTAAAAACGATCACGAAACCTAGGGCGTGTTTCGGTTTTCTTGCCCCAATACCACAGTGAACACCCATGTGGACGGTTTTCCCGCATTTCGGCTTTGCCTTCATGGCGGGCTACATGAAACGATTATTTGTTGCACAAACAATTGCCGCCTCGTTTTCACTCGCAAGGACGGGACTGTTCGGACCCTCCGATTCAGATGAATAAGTTAGTAATGGTTTCGGTATCGGGTCTTGTCGCAGTGAAGAGGCGTGGGATAATTTGCTTAAATGACGCGTGGAGTAATGACCATATTCAGGTTGCAAGGTAGCATAGGCTAAGGGGGTAACCTGCGTATCCTGATGATCGGTTTTCATAAAGCGTTTCATAAAAGACAAGGGCAATAAGCGAATAAACCAATTGGTGCTTTTGGGGGGCTCCTTTCCTTTGACAAAATCTTTGTAAATACCGACATCAAAGTTTCCCGCATCAAATTCAATGGCTTGTTTGTTTGATGCGATAACTTTGGGCATTGGTGTAATGCTGGTACCAGTTGAAATATGTGGCTTGCTATCAAGTCCAATACGATCACTGGCAAAACCCATAATTCGAGGGATATATCCTGTTTCAGGAATTAAAAAGGTAAGGCCGATGGTATTTAAAAGTCGTTTAATGATTCCCGGAAAAGGTATATGTATCCCTTTTCCGGGATAATTGGCATGAGACCCTTGGGCAACGTAAACTTTAATATGGCTTTCTTGCTCAACCTTGGGGTTTTTTACCCACGTTCCTTCAGCGGAGCCGTGTGCGCTATAGTACGCGCGCTCTACATGAGAAGGGTCAGTCAGTGAATACACTATTTTATCCGACTTAATTTGTTTCTCTAATGGAATATAGACGGCAACATGCTCAATATCGGCTTTGTGATAACCAGGCTGTGCTAATCCAAGTAGTTTTGCCACGGTTGATACAATTGGAAATTCGGGGTTATTAATTGCTGAAACATAGACGTAAGTCAGACGTAAATAAGATTGTTCTTTTCCTGACTTGTCGTCGGTAAAATTAACCACTGCGGGAGCAACATGCACCACAGGATTTTCCTTGTTTTTTCGTGTATCTTTCAACGCATCATGCGTTAAGTCGGGGTCTAAAGAATAAACGGCTCCATTCAATTGTTCATCGCTATAACCTTTTTTTTTCCAAAGCTCCTTCATGTTGTCCAGATCGTCTATGGTAAATGTACCGGGCTCCAGCCTTTTTTCGTCACCATTGGACATGCGCATGACCAGAGCACTATTCTCTACCAGTGTATTTAAACCAATTGGAAAAGCATTTTCCTGCGGATGAAAATATAATGCCGGTGCAAATTTTTCATAAAGCTCTGTGACGTTTTTTATACCCTTTAAGGTGATTGGTAATTGTATCGCTGTCATAGTTTACTCTTGCCTGACATAGACATTCATTATATTTGTCAAAAATTAAGCAGGCATTAAGAGATCCCGGACGATCAGGATTTATCCGGATCTGGCCTCTAATTATTTCAAATTGTTTGAACGCTGTGTTGCGATTGGTGGCTTCGATGCAAGTTCTGCCAAAAAAGACGGGAACGCCTCGTAGTCTCCGGGTTTTGCTTTACGGATATATGGATAAGGCATGGCTATTACCTTTTTTATGGTTTTGGTATGGTGGAAAAAGGAAAGAGGTGTTCATTGCTCCATTCCCGGTTTTCAGCTTGTTCGAGGGTGTTTTCCGCGCTGTTTTCCGATTGTTCAATAGCTTCTTCGGTGACGACCCCATCCTCTATGACATGGTGACGTTTGTTTTCCTGTTTCCTGTCCTGATTGCGTTCGATGTTTTTGCCTTGCAGGGTTTCATGGAGGCTACCGGCAATGTCACCGCTTACGATAAAGCCTTCACTGTTATTAGTAACATCGGTTTCGTCGCTGTTGGAGCCCGGGCCCTTGGCGCCACTGTCGTCGACACAGGCCCTGACAATTTGTTTGGTGGAGCCTGAGTTGGGTGCGTTTAGTTTTTTTTGTATCAGCGAATAGGAATAACCTTCCGGCGGGGCGTCGTCGTTATCGGGTCTGTATCCAGTCTTGTTCATTAGTTATACCTTAATTTGTAAATAAAATTATAACATATCGGTTAATAATAAATCAAATGGGGCGCCTTACCAGCCTTTTCCATGCCACGGTTACTGAAAATAATGGATGAGGCCGATATACAGGACGGTGGAAGTCGCCAGACTGACGAACGTATTACGCAGCCACAAATGGATGACGGTAAGGAACAATAAAGAGAAAATTGCCGGCAAACCATAGGGAGGATGAGTAAAAGAACGGATATCCATTTCATAGATGACCAACAACAACATAATATAGGCAGGCAGTAATTTGCCGATTTTGTTGAAATTGTCTTTCATATAGCTGGCAAACAAAAAAGGTAATCCACGAGTGATGAGGATCAAAAAACAAAGGGCGATTGTGATTTGCCAGTAAGAACCGGTCATGAGCGGATCACCTTTATTTTAATATAGAGATAAAACGCACATAGCAATATGGCTATCAGCAGGTAGAACTGCGGGAGCAACGTATAAGCGATGCAGGAAGCCGCCAGCGGAATAAATAGCGCATCGGTGAATTTATTGATTAAGAAATGCTCAATAACGATGATGGCGAAGAAAGCGGTAAGTACAAATTCCAATCCTTTGACCTCCGGAATACTACCGGCAAACATGGCGCCAATCAGTGTGCCTCCTACCCAGTAAATATAGAGTAAAAGCGTAGTGTAGAAACAAAATGCGACATCGTTTTCGCCGTGTTTGGACGGTCGTGATACGAAAATGGCGTAAGCCGCGTCAACAAGACCAAAAATTAAAAACATTCGAACAGCACGTGGGGCTGCCTTAAAGCGTTCCGTCAGACTCAGGCCATAAAAAGAATTGCGTAAAGCGACAAACAAGGCAGCCAGAAGAATAGCCGCCAGGTTGTTATGATTAATCATCATGCCCAAGGCAATGAATTGAACCGCACCGGCATAAACCAGAGCGCTCATGAGGGGCGCCTGATACCAGGGAAAACCGGCGTTGGTAAATAACACTCCAAATACCAGGCCTAATGGAAAATAGGCGAAAAAAGTGGGGTTAGTGGCGTAGAACGCCTGTTTAAACTCAGAGCGTGTATGTTTCATAATCATGATGATGTCTTAAATGAACAGGATATTCAATAAGACACCGCATTCTTTTTTATCAATCGTATTGTCAGATTCTAACTTCCATTTAGCCGTAAAAGTCCACTGAAACGTAAGGCTCAGCGAAGGGTGCTCCTGCGAAGAAATTGCAAAGATGCGTTTTAAGCCCACAATAAAAGCAAAATGATCATAAATTGGCTATATTTAAAGGACATACTTCGCTTAGGGACAAGCACATGGGAATGTCACATTTACCGTCACAGGGACGCTTCTTTAGTCCTAAAAGAAAGCAAATCAAACACATTAATCATTTGCTCGATAAAATAAACAGTAATATAACGGGTGAGCAGGATATTGAAGCCGTCAGAAAATATTATTTAAAATTATGCGATTACTACTGGAAGTTGATGAGTAAAGGAACCGCCAGTAACGCGGTAAGAGAGTGGTTTAAGGAAAATCCTTTATACGCCGTCGAGCAATGGATAGCGCGTGAAATACCGCGAAGAACGTTTCAGGCGAAATTACTTCCTATAACTTCCAGAACCAATTTACTAAAAGATTTATACAAAGAGTATGAGGGAAAATCAAGTTTCGGTAACAAATTCACAGATATGTTAAATACCTATGCACTGGATAATCCTGAGCGGGAACCAAAGTATCAGGATGAGGATTTAAGTGGTTCCAATAACCCGGTTGTCAAAATCACAAGAACGGATGAGCACTTTATTTGCCGCTTATTTCGAGTTAACTCAAGCGAGGATGAGATGGCTATATCCGCTCGTATCGCCAGAGAGCGTTTGACACGAGTGGATTATGTGGTTCAGCCGTACGAATTATTTTTCCTTGAAGACGATGGGCACGAAAAAGTGTATATGGAATTTACGGAATATTTTGAGCGAGGCAGTATCGAGGCGTTTTTTAAAAACCTTCATGGTAAGTTAAATAACGACGCCGGTATGGATATTGAGGATATTCAAAATATGTCCCTGTTTTACTATAAAGAGTTGCTGGAATTTTACCGCAAGATAAATCAACATAATGTCTGGTATACCGATTTGAAGCCGAGTAATGTGCTTTTAAGTAAAGAAGGGGCGTTGCGAATTTCAGACGCCAAGGGCCTGTTGTTATCCAGCGAGAAAATGGTTCCTATCTGCCAGACGAACACGACACAAGAGTATCACCAGACCTCCGCTTATCATAAAAATTTACTTAATCTTGAAATTCTGCAAAGACAGAATCTGGCCTGTACCTTGTATCAAATGCTTACCAATGAAATTCCGGAACAGGTATTTGATGAAGAGTCCATTGCAAGATGCTGGACTACAGATTTTAATTTTGAGCATCCGTGTTTTACTGGAAGTAAAGGGGAAGAGTTACGTACCATTATTGAAGAACTCTATAATCCCGATATTCGTCCTTTTGCTGAGTATCTGCAAACATTTCAGGAAAAATTCGCAGATATTGTTGCCGATTTGAAAGCGGATATGGAAGACGTTTTTGGGGAGGAAAACGCTTCCGAAGTATCTTCCCGGATGAAAATTTAGACAGAAATTTTATGATTACACGGCCTTGGGAGATTTTTATGCGGCAGTATGGATGTGCTGTTATTGGATTACTATTATTTTTTAACCCGACCGTTCATGCTCACCAGAATGATTGTGATATTTCTTATGAAGCCTATCCTTTGGTTCAAAAACAAATTCACGATGTTGATGAGGAATTGCTTCATTCATTAAAAAAACGCCCGGGCATGAAAATCAAAAAAGTAATCTGGGTTGGAAAAGAAGGGATCTATAGACTCGTTTGCCCACGACGGGTAAGCGCTGTTCCATTAAAACCGTATAAAGGGGCGATTGATTATTCAAAAATTAATGGCTGGATTAGGGGGAAAGGCACTCCTTCCGAACCGGGAAGCTATATTTTTCAGACCGAGAAAACAGAAATTCCTGTGAAAGTATACTCTCTAACAGCTAAAACCCTGAAAAAATTTAATTTAAAAATAGCAAAAAAAGGGAATCCAATCAAAATAGGCATGGAAAGTGTTCAGGCACAATATCTGTATGGGCCGGAATATTTCAAGCAATGGGTCATGCGAAGCGGCGAAACGGGCGGAAGCAGAATAGAACGCCATCCCAGCCCTCATTTAATTACACTGGCTCAACCGCCAACAGACAATAAGCCTTCTTATTTACTGGTCGGTAAAGTGGACAGTAATAATAATCTGGAATTGGGATTCATTGAAATGGTTGTTGGAGTACCCGTCATAATTCCGGCGAATACGGTACACACCAATGATTATTTCAGAGGTTTGGAAGAATCCATATATCCCAGAGCCTGGGGCGTGGATGAAGTGATTATGGTGAATAAGAAAGGCAAGCGGGTTATCCTGAAACCTGTAAAATGACCAATGATCTGATTAGGTTCTGTGAACAAAAATGTCCTGGTACCATTTTTTTTGCAAAGGAGACGTAGCCCGCAAGGAGGCCTGCGGCCGTATTGCGGGTTTCATGCTATAACGTATTCAGGCTTTCGCTAATCAAACTGACTGATATCTTGCCTTTTTTATCCCTGGTGCGCTTGAGTATGGTGTAGTTAATCAAGTTTAATTCATCGTGACGGATTATTGCGACACTCAGAAAATACTGACTTTCCAGGGTAACCTGTTCACCTCGAATCCTGAGCTTTTGCAATAATGGGTTTATTTTCTTTATATCGGTTATACCGTTTTCCTGACGTGCCAGCATCAGTTCGTTAACCTGGTCCGGTTTAAGACCGTTACCCAGCGCTTTAAGAACAAAGGGTGGGGCGGTATTGATATTAATTGCTGTCGTTTCAGGAAGGGCGGTGATGTAGTTAGCAAGTCCCTGATAGATATTGGCCGGGACATTTCTGATCAGTCTGAATTCCGTAACACTATGCAAAGGTTGATGACTTGGAAAATAGGGTGGTTTTTGCTTAAGATAGTAATTCATTCGTTCATCATTGCCACGTCCTGGTTTGTAGGGGGATATCCAGCTTTGGAGATCAGCAAGGAGTATTTTTTTCTGATCATTATTGAGACCGGATTTTAAATTTAAGTTGTCAAGCAACCGGAAAAACATCAGCACATAGGCTTTTTCGCTTAAATTATTAAGATTAAAGCGGCTTTGCAAATCATACAAACTTCCGTTTGTTACAAAATCAGGGTATATATTTTTTATTTTATTCGGAAACAGCGCTACAATTCCCTGTTTGTTGCTACGGGTAAACCGGTTTTTTTTGTTGGATAATTCGCTCATGGCCCAAAAGGTAACGCCTTGCGAAGCAAGGTATAACTTGTCGGTTAGCAGAGTCAAACGGGTACGATAGATATCCATCTGCAATCGTGTGCTCATGGCGGTTGCGGCAATAGCAACCAGTGTCATGATAAACAGCGCGGAAATTAATGCACTGCCTTTTAACGCGTGACCATATTGTTCCGATATACCGTTATTTTTCCTGGGTATCACCATATAGCCCTTCCGGAAGTATGAAAAGAAAACTGGCTTGTCCCCAGTCGCTCAAGCTCAGATTTAACCGAACGGCACGGGGCAGGGGAGTGGGAACCGATTTATTCCCGACCAATGTGCTGGCGTGCCATTCGCTCAAAACGTCGTTGGCCTTGTTCAGATAGCCGAATTGACAGCGGTCCACGTCTTGAAGAAGCACTTTATCTTCATAGTTTTCCCGGGTAACGCTATCGAGGGTTGGCCAGCTTCTACGTATTAATTGATGCTGGTCACACAGTATGGCGATGCGTTTCATGGTGCTTCGTTTTTCCGTGCTGTTGGGATTGGTGAGGCCACCGCGTGTCAGCTCCATATAATTTTCTTTGCCGATAAATGTCGGGAACAACCGCATTTCGTTACCCCTTACTGCGCGATTGGTGACTTGCTCAACATCTCGCTCTATCAGGGTAATGGCCAGTTGCAGAGTGACCAGGCGATCAGCTTGTATAGTTACCCGGGAGCGGGTATTAAACGCGTAATACATGGCAGACGAGGTAATAGTGGCCAGTATGGCAAACACGACCAGGGCGATAAGTACTTCAAGAAGTGTAAATCCTTTTTTGTTTCTCATGATTGATATCGGAAGGCCAGTAAAGGATCGATAAAGGGGCCTGCCTGCCGCTTACTCACGGTTATCCGTATTTGTTGCACCGATGGAACAGGAGGAATCTGGCTGATTTTTACTCGCCAGTACCAACGTTGTCCAAACATGGTCGTTACCTGGGTTATTTCCTTGCTCGGGGAAGCCTCCAGTAATCCCAGTTGCACCATAGCCACGCCTTGCATGGCAATCCAGTGGCTGATGGTTTTTTCCTTGATACGGTGGGTATTAGCGACATCCTGGCTGGTCGCCTTAATCAAGGCAACCAGAGCAATCGCGACTATGGTTAGGGCCAGCAAGACTTCGATTAAAGTAAATCCTTGATTTAATTTGTTTTTTAGTAATGAATTCCTTGTCATGATTCAGACTTCCCCAACACAATTTTGCCATTATGCTGACCATACACCGTAGCGATTTCGGGTTTTTCCACCGTGCCGAACGTTATGGTAAAGGGGGACATATCTCCCGAGGGATTGATCACAATGTCAGGCCGCTTGTCACGATTTCGTATTCTGGTGTTGATCGCTACAACGACGTTCTTTGGAAAAGGTTTCCAATGAAAAAGGCTTTGCTGCGACATGGGTTGCCAGATTGTGTCATTGTCAAAACGATACGTTTCATAGCCCCCTCGATCAATATTAATTCCAAGGGTAGTCACTTCCAGAATCGCACGCTGCTGTACCAGTTTTACATAAGAAACGAATTGTTCCGCACTCATCAGGGCCTTACGTCCGGCGCCGAAATCACCGAAAGCCAATAACGTCATGGTTAATGTAATGCCGACAATCACTAAAACAACCAATATTTCTATGAGCGTAAAACCGGAGTTATTGCGCATCCCAGTTACCTATTTCGGCATTGATGCCGGTACCGCCGGGCTGGCCATCCGCACCCAAAGTAAAGATATCTATTTCACTATGCTGTCCGGGATTCAGGAAAAGGTATTCACGGCCCCATGGATCTTTGGGTAAGGATTTCAGGTACTGTTTCCAGTCACGAGGCTCGGGATTGGAGGTTGGTTTTTCAACCAACGCCAGAAGTCCCTGATCGGTACTAGGATAAAAACCGTTATCAAGTTTATAAAGATCCATGGCGTTTTGAATCGCAAGTACATCTTGTTTGGCTTTGACAACGCGGGCTTCATCCGGTCGGCTGATGATTTTGGGAACAACAATAGAAGCCAGTATTCCTAATATGACAACGACGACCATAATTTCTATCAGGGAAAAGCCTTTTTGATTTTTCATTTAAAACTCCGGAATAGCAAATAGTCAAAACAGTCCCTAAGTCACCAATTGTTCCATAGAAAAAATTGGCAGCAGAGTTGCAAGTACGATAAATAATACCACAGCACCCATCAGGAGAATAACCATTGGCTCCAGCAAAGTCAGGGCGGTTTCAATTAATCGTTTCACTTCGTTGTCGAGGTGTGAGGCGGCACGCTCCATCATTTCGGAAACCTGGCCGCTTTTTTCACCGCTGGCAATAAGATGTACGGCCATGGGATTTAGAAAATGTGTTTCCTTCAGGGCATGGCTGATTGCCGTTCCTTCACGGACCCGTACCGCGGCCAGATCAAACGCGTCACGCATAACCAGATTGGTCACCAGACTGGCTGAAACACGCATGGTTTCCAGAACGCTGACTCCAGCGGCAAAAAGTATGCCGAACGTATGAATATAGCGCGCAACGTTAACGGATCTTATTAAATAAGCGCTGATGGGTAATTGCAACAGGAGACGATGCCAGGCCATACGAACTTTTAGATTGGAGAGACTTTTACGAAAACCGAGGATCAACAGGATAAAAACGGTTATGGTAAGCAGTCCATAGGATTTAATGAAGTCACTGATGTTAATTAGCAATTTGGTCATTTCCGGCAGTGTTTGCCCGCTTGAGGTAAAGACCTCAATGATTTTAGGTACTACAAACGCGAGGAGAAAGCTGATAATAGCCGTGGAAACCATAATCATCAAGGATGGATAAATCAGGGCCTGTTGTACTTTTTGTCGGGTTTCCTGCTGATTTTCCGTGTAATCGGCCAGTTTTTCCAAAACCATGTCCAGTCGCCCGGTCTGCTCGCCCGCTCCGACCGTTGCCCTGTAGAGCTCCGGAAAAGCGTGGGGAAACTCACCCATAGCCTGTGCCAGCGCGTAACCCTCCACAACCTTGGCTCGCACACCTATGATTAATTCCCTGACCTTGTCTTTTTCGGTTTGTTCGCTGACGCCCCGCAATGATTCTTCCACTGGTATGCCTGCCGATAATAAAGTAGCCAGCTGACGGGTGAGCAAGGCAAGATCCTGAGCGGACAGTTTTGCTAAATGTCCCGCCTTTCTGAGTTTGGCCTGGGCATTGATACCGGTTGGAATAAGACCTCGTTCCCTAAGCATTTGTCTGGCGTGACGTTCCGAATCCGCCTCGATGACGCCTTTGCTGGTGCTTCCGGTTTTGGTTAAGGCCTGATAATGATAAGCACCCATAGTAAAAGAAAAAAGAATTGGTGATAAGTAGTCTAATCTATTGGGTTTCGTATGTCACTTAAGGTAAAATGCGAAGGCTCCGTGAACAAAATTTTTCACAGTTGCAAAAGGCGTGTAATTTGTTCATTTTTTGTAGGTCGGATTGCCAGTTTGGCAACTCGACACGTAAATACCGAAATTATTTTTCTGGGTAGTCTTTGAACAAACCAGACTACAAATTTCGGGATAAAGTAAGTGCACCCGCGGTAATTCCTGGAGATAACAATGAGCGACAATATTCTGTACATGGCCATCAAAGAGCATGATGCCAAATTTGTTGATTTGCGGTTCACCGATACACGAGGCAAGGAACAGCATATCACCATTCCTGTTAGCGCGGTCAATGATGATTTTATTGAAAACGGGAAAATGATTGACGGATCATCCATTAAGGGCTGGAAAGAAATTAACGAATCTGATCTTGCTATTGTACCGGATCTTGACACCATTTTTCTTGATCCTTTCTACCAGGACAATACCCTGGTTGTTCGTTGTAATGTGGTCGATCCCCAGACTATGCTCGGCTATGATCGCTGTCCTCGCTCGCTGTCGGAACGCGCCTGGAATTATCTGCGATCCACGGGAATAGCTGATGAGGCCTTGTTCGGGCCGGAGCCTGAGTTTTTCCTGTTCGATGACGTTCGTTGGGAGACGAGAATTGACCGCGCGTTCTACCAGGTGGATTCCGAGGAAGCGCACTGGAATTCCGGCAAGGAGATCCAGGGTGGAAATATTGGCCACAGACCACCGCTGAAAGGCGGCTACTTTCCTGTTCCGCCTGTGGATTCTTCCCAGGATATTCGTTCAGCAATCTGCCTTACTCTGGAAGATCTGGGAATAGAGGTCGAAGCTCACCATCATGAGGTGGCGACAGGAAATCAATGCGAGGTGGCTACCCGGTTTGATACGCTTACGCGCAAGGCGGATCAACTCCAGATTTTAAAATACGTTATTCATAATGTTGCTCATAATTATGGAAAAACAGCAACTTTTATGCCCAAACCGCTGGTTGGAGATAACGGTAACGGTATGCATTGTCATATGTCCCTTGTCAAAGATGGTGTTAATCTGTTCGCCGGCGATCAGTACGCCGGGTTATCGGAAACGGCTTTGTTTTTTATTGGCGGCATCATCAAACACGCTCGGGCACTAAACGCGTTTACCAACCCGGCTACAAACAGTTACAAACGACTGGTACCCGGTTTTGAAGCGCCTGTTTTGCTGGCTTATTCTGCCAGAAACCGATCTGCGGCTATTCGTATTCCTCATGTGAGCAATCCGAAGGGACGCCGTATCGAAGTACGTTTTCCGGATCCTATGGCCAATCCTTATTTAGCTTTTTCAGCGATGATGATGGCCGGTTTGGACGGTATTCAGAAAAAAATTCATCCGGGACAACCGATGGATAAGGATTTGTATGATCTGCCTCCTGAGGAGCTGGTGGATGTACCAACGGTATGCGGTTCTCTGGAAGAAGCTGTTTTTCATTTGCGGGAAGATCACCAATTTCTATTGCAGGGTGATGTGTTCAGCAAGGAATTTTTAAACAGCTATATCCGTTTGCGTGAATTGGAAATTGCGCAGGTGAGAAGTCTGGTGCATCCTATTGAGTTTGAGCTCTATTATAGTCTTTAAGGAATGGATGAATGAGGAAACTGAGCTTTTTAATCTGGATGTTACTGGCGATTGGTTCCGCATCAGCGGCCATATATAAATGGACGGATAGCTCCGGCGCCGTTCATTTCAGCGATCAGCCTCATCAAGGTGCGGAAAAAATTGAAATTCCCGAAGCTCAATCCTATTCTTCGCCACCGTCACAGCAATCCTCCTCGGAGGAGAGCGGGGACGAGGATGACGAGGCTAAAAAAGAGTATAAAAAGATCGAAATTACGCAACCTCAAAACGAAGCGACCATCAGAAATAATCAAGGTTATGTGCCTGTCATCGCTTCCGTCTCACCGGAACTGAAGTCGGGAGATAAATTACAGATCGTCTTTGATGGCGCACCATTGGGTGAACCCAAGGATTCAACTATTTTTGCCTTGAATAACGTATATCGTGGCACTCATACTATTGCTGTTCAGATAGTGGACGAATCAGGTAAGGTAGTTAAAAGCAGTGAGCCTGTTACCATCCATATGCACCGACCTCGTGTTGGCATGGTTCCTGGAACTCGAAGATAATTTGTAATAGCCGCCTGTCCGAACTGTCAGGATAATTGACGGTAAATAAAACCCGTGGGTTGACCTTGAAAAAGGAATTCCACATCCCAATATACTGGTTTACCAAAACCAGTACCATTCCATGTCGTTTTGGCCGGTTAACCTAGACAATGGACTCAATCTACAAGTCAACCGGCCAATACGACATGGAATGGCAACAAGCCGTAATACACTATTTTGTTGTGTATTTTTTATTTTTTAGCCCGACAGGAGATTTTGATATGGTGGGTAAGCAACAAACGATGGGTTTTCAAACGGAAGTAAAACGGATGTTACACCTTGTCGTTCATTCTATGTACAGTAATAAGGAAATTTTCCTGCGTGAATTAATTTCCAACAGCTCGGATGCTCTGGATAAGTTGCGTTTCCTGGCCTTATCCGATTCCTCGATGTATGAAAATGATTCGGATCTGCGTATCACTGTGGAATACAATGAAAAACTTAAAACCATTACTATCAAAGATAATGGCATAGGCATGAACCGGGACGAAATAGTAGAAAATCTCGGAACCATAGCGAAATCAGGAACCAGGGAATTTTTAAGCCATATGACCGGCGAAAAATCCAGGGATTCTCATTTGATAGGACAGTTTGGTGTCGGTTTTTACTCCGCTTTTATTGTTGCAGACAAAGTGACTGTGAAAAGCCGGCGGGCGGGATCAAAACCGGAGGAGGGCGTCGTCTGGGAATCCGATGGAGAAGGCGAGTTTACCATTGCCCAGGAAGATCGAACCGACCGGGGAACCGAGGTTATTCTCCACCTTAAAAAAGAGGAAGAAGAGTTTTTAAGCGATTGGCGGCTGCGCAGCGTGATCAACAAATATTCCGATCATATTTGCTGGCCCATTGTCATGAAAAAAACCGATGATGAAGGAAAACAAACGGACGATTATGAAACGATAAACAAGGCAACTGCTTTATGGACGCTGCAAAAAAATGAAATCAGCGATGAGGATTATAAAGCGCTTTATAAACATATTTCCCATGATTATCAGGATCCCCTGATTTGGTCGCATAATCATGTGGAAGGAAAGCAGGATTATATCAGCCTGTTATATATACCAGGGCACGCGCCTTTTGATTTATGGCAGCAGGAAATGAAGCATGGGCTGAAGCTTTATGTCAAGCGAGTCTTTATTCTTGATGATGCCGCGCAATTTTTGCCGAGGTATCTGCGTTTTGTCAAAGGTATTGTCGATGCCAGCGATTTACCACTCAATGTGTCACGAGAATTATTGCAGGATAACAAGCAGGTTGAATCAATAAAATCAGCTTGTACCAAACGTGTTTTGTCCATGCTGGAAAAACTGGGTGAGCAGGATCCGGAAAAATATCAGCATTTCTGGGATGAGTTCGGACTGGTTATGAAGGAAGGTCCTATTGAAGATTTTGCTAATCGTGATGCCATAGCCAAGCTGCTTCGTTTTAGTTCAACGCACAGCGACTCTGAGAAACAAACTATTTCATTAGCTGACTACGTTAGCCGAATGCAGAAAGATCAGGACAAGATTTATTATATTACCGCTTCCACCTATAATGCGGCAAAATTCAGTCCTCATCTTGAAATTTTCAAAAAGAAAGGTATCGAGGTGTTACTTTTGAGTGATCGGGTTGATGAGTGGCTGGTTAGTTATCTGACGGAATTTGATGGCAAAAAATTACAATCGATCAGCAAAGGCAAGATAGAGTTGGACAGTGAAGACAGCAAAGAGGTGAAGGAAAAAGAAGAAAGCCTGGCACCTGTGCTGAAACATATTAAGGAAATATTGGGTGAGCGAGTGAAAGAAGTGCAGGTGACCAATCGCTTGACGGACTCACCGGCTTGTATTATTTCCGATGAGGACGATATGGGTCTGGAAATGCAGCGTATTCTGCAGGCATCAGGACAGAAAATTCCCGAAGTGAAACCTATTTTTGAAATTAATCCGGAACACCGATTGATCAAACAACTTCATGACATGACCGATGATGAACGATTTGCGGAATGGGTTGTTGTTTTATTTGAACAAGCGGTGCTTGCGGAGGGTGGCCAGCTGGATAATCCGGCTGATTTTGTCAGTCGAATGAATAAGCTACTGGTTACTGCCTGAATTTTGTGAACGAAATTTTCTTTCACAAAATTTTTACAAAATAGCGTAGCCCGCAAGGAGGCCTGTGGCCGTTGCGGGTTACATGTTCCAATATTGTAGCAGGAGAACAGATGAGTGCCCGGGTAAATGTTGCCCCGCATTACGGCTTCGCCTTCATGGAGGGCTACAGGAAACTATTCTTTGTTGTAGAACAGATGTAGATCAAGTGCTTCGCCCGATGCTTCCAACGAGCCAATCAATCTTATTTAAAAAACAGAGCGTTCAGGTTGTCTTTTATGTAAGCAAAATACGGTGAGATGGTGTTCTTTAATATGGTCGGGCGCTGCGCCCGACCTACTATACCTTCCGGTACCCGGATTATTCTTCGGTTAAACGAAAATACTTTGTGCCAAAATAGCGTTGTAATTTTTTACGAATTGTTCCACGACTGATTCCCAACATTTTGGCAGCTTGCAGTTGGTTACCACGGCGTTTTTCCATAACGGCTTGTAGAAGAGGGGGTTCCACTTCCGAAAGAATCATGTCATAAAGATCATCGATATTTTTGTTTTTATTCTCGGCCAGAAAGCGAGTGACCAGGCTATAAACCAGATCCTGCAGACCTTGCTCTTGTTGAGTGGTTTGATAAGAGGGTTGTGTATCTATGACAGCCATCGTAACTTCCTTATTTTAGTTAAATCATTCTATCCAAATACTTCCGACGTCTCTATCGAAAGCTAATTTTATTGTACATGAAGGTTAATAGATAATCTATACGATGAGGGCAATTTATGCTTTTTAAAAGGACAAAAAAATCCGTCATGTCCGATATCAAAGCCTATAGTTTGCAGTTTCCCGAGTATCAGTTATAGTAATAATTCACATTTTATAGGGATATATCATGTCAAATCTGGATAGCATGTCTGCAACAACAAGGGAACGTCTGAAACGAAGCTGGGGCTGGCTCCTTGGCTTGGGTATATTATTTTTGATTCTTGGTTTTATCGGTCTGGGTATGGTGACGGCCGTTACGCTGGCGAGCGTCCTGTTTATCGGAGCGCTGCTTGTTATCGGTGGTGTGATTCAATTGGTGGATTCTTTTAAGTGCAAGCATTGGAATGCGCTCATCTGGCATCTGTTGATTGCCCTTTTATATATTTTTGCAGGCGGACTGATTATCTATGATCCGATTTTAGCCTCCACCGTTATTACGGCCATTTTAGCCTGGACACTTATTGTTATCGGCATCAGCCGTTTTTTTATGGCTTTTGCGCTAAAGCAATCCAGTGGCTGGTTTTGGGTGCTGCTAGCCGGTATCGCCGCTATTGTCCTGGGTATTATGATTCTGATGCAATGGCCAATGAGCGGCTTTTGGGTGATTGGTTTGCTTGTGGTTATCGAGATGATCATCACCGGCTGGACTTATGTTTTTCTGGCAATAGCCATTCGTAATGTATGATGATCACGGGTCGGGCCTCGTTGGCCCGACACACCTGACATCATTTAAGCCCTTTCAATAGGTCAGAGACGGTGTCAACTCTGTGGAAATCTGTTTTTTCTCCAGTTGACGTATATTATTGTGATAAAACGCAACCGTTTTCCGGTTTTTATCCTTCTTAGCCTGCTCGTACCGAACTTTGAAAGCCGAAATCTGGCAGGCCTGCTTAATATAAGGATCAGAAAGCGTGTTTGTTAGATCAATTACGGTGTTCAGGCGTTTGAGAAAGGAGTCTACCGGTTTGTCATGCTGCAAGGCAAGGAATGCGGATGCTTGCAATGCGGCGCATTCGGAGTAGGCTGACCAGTAGAGCTTATCATCGGATTTGGAAATTGGCACGACGGTAATAGCCGGTGTATCCCGGTTTTTTGAGACCAAGACCTGCCTTGCCCACATACGATAATACCATTGCTTATAGAGTATATCGGAGTCCGCGGAAACAACCCGCGCCATACGATTAACCAGATCGTTAGCCCTGGCAATCTGCCCGGTTTTCAGATAACCGTCATGCAGCCATTCCAGAGAGTGGTATTTATTTTCGGCGTTACACGCATAAAGCGGTTGATCATTTAATTGTTTGCATAAGTGATCAGCGGCTTCAATAGACATTTTGTTAGCGCGAATATAATCATCCCAACGTTGCAAGCGGCGATAAATATGTGCTGACATATGGGTCACATGCGATGAGGAACTCATTAAATTCAGGGCAATTTTAGCAGCCGGCAATGCCTGTTGAGCAATTTCTGGATCCGGGTTGTCATGATAATGCAGGTAATAATGTACCACACCCGGATGATCTGGATATGTTTTGAATAAATTATCGATCAACCGTCGCCCGTTTGTTATGTCTGTGGCATTGTTTTCCCGATCCGGAAAATCAGACGCAATACCCATTAATGAAAGGGCATAAAACGCTCCGACATTGGGATCATCCGGAAATTGACGGTAAAATTGCTGCATTACAGAGAGGTAGGCCGCGTCTCTCTCAGGTAATGTGTCCTGGCCGAATAAGGCGTTTGCCGCTTTTAAATAAAATTGTTCCTTGCGGGTCAAGCGACGCTGATCCTTGTTTTTGTTATACCGTGCGAGCGCTTGTCTGGCCGCGGGCAGATTTTCATAATTCCAGATAGGGTGTTTGTAAGCCATGGCTTCGCCCCAGTAGCTCATGGCGAAACCAGGATCCAGTTTTTGTGCCTGCTGAAATTGTTGAATAGCCAGGTCATACATAAAGGCGTGCAAAAAAGCCACCCCAAGCAGTACGTGTTCCCTCGCGTCGCTGTTTTCTGTAGAAATCTGAAATTTCGTATCGCCGAGTTTGATGGATTGCCGTAACTCATGAATGTTTATTGACGGGGTTGTTGCAGCGTCCAGTGAATTAACCAGCAAGAATAAAAGCGCAATGACATAACAATATCGTTTCATTAATCAGCCTGCGTAATTTTCAATTAATATGATTTATTATTAAAAAAAATGATAATTATGCGTGTTTCAACAGGAAACTGCAAACAGCTGCTGCTCGATGTTTGCCCATAATTTTGGCAACATCAATATTGAGTTAATTCGGCGATAATGCCAACTTAATGCTTGGTTAATATTCAAATGGTATATTATTTTTTCTTTGCCGGCTAAGTTGTGGCGCTTTGGTCTGGACAGGCAAAACCCAACACCCATGCTTACGGGTATCAATACAAAAGATACGGAGAATAATTATGCTTAGCGACCGAGAAATTAGTCAAAAAATTAAACAAGATAAAAAAAAGCACGTACGATACAGTTCAAGCGCATCGGAATACGATCTTTTGATGAAGTTTTACCTTCTGGGAGATAAAAAGGTAGGTAAATCAAGTTTAATTTCACGGTTTGTTGATGATGAATTTAGTATAGATATTAGACCTACCGTAGGCACACATTTCTATTCTAGAAATATAGAAGTAGAGGACAAAATAATTAGAACTCAATTATGGACATCATGGCATAGACGAGAATGGTATATAGAGAATTTCGCAGGATCTGTCGCGGCTATTGTCGTTTTTGATTTATCCAAAAAAGCGACATTTGACAATGTTAGCACCTGGCTTGAGCGGATAAAAGACTACAAGGTTCCAATTATTTTGGTGGGAAATAAAGGCGATCTTAATTTTTTACGTGAGGTTCCATACGAAATGGCAGCCGCATTTGCAGAAATGCATGGTCTCCTGTACATAGAAGCTTCGGCTCTGGATGGTAGAAACGTCGAGAAAATTTTTGAGTATGCGGTAAAAGAAGCATGCAAAGCTAATAAACTGGAATTAGTTGAAGAAACTGATACTTCAGAGAAAACAGGTACCAACTTAATTACAAGCCTTGGTAATAAAGGGCTTTCTGATGTTCTACAGGAAATATTAAATAACTTTCCTGAAAATAATAAAAAGAAAAACAAAATAATTGCAGCAATTAATGATATTAACACAGATGGACATCCTCATGATTTTGAAGAAAAATTAACAGGGGCGATCCAGGATAAAGGCAGCGACTTATACAAAGCGCTTAATTATCATAGAAAGGGGCCTTTGTCATTTTTCACCGCAGGAGGTTCACTGATTATAAGCAAAAAAACAAAAAGTTTATTAAAAGTTGAAGCGGTATTGGATAAAGCGGCATTATCACCTGGTTAAACTACTATTTTATGCTGAATGGATAGATAAGAATACTGTAAGCCTGAAATTTCACAGTAATGCTTTTGAATCCGATGATGAGAATAATGATTATTTCTCTATAACCGAAGTCCAGAGTAGCTTTGGCATGACTCTTGATGGGAATGTTTTAATACTGTTTAATCCTTTTGATGAGGAATATGCTTGCGATTTTCATAAGGCTTCTGATTAGCTTAAAAAGTGCTGCTTTGGCTTAAAAGGGGGCTGTGCCCCCCAAAAATGGTCGTTCTGAGTCAAACTGCTTTTCATGAGGCAATGTGGGTGAGTCATTAAAACTTGTAAATTGATAGTTCAGAATGCGTTTCAAATCCTAGAGCATTATCTAATGCAGATGCCATCGGGGTGGCTTGTAAAGTTGCATGCTTATATCCTCTGCTTTTTGCCTCATTCAGTCGAGCATAATGTAGTGCTGTAGCAATACCCTGTCTTCTAAACTCAGGAAGAACAGCAAGGTTGTAAAGTCCAGCAATTTCATCGTGTAAAAACAAGCTTGCTGCGGCAACGACAAGACCATTTTTTTTAGCAGTAAAATGAGTAAACTGACGGTGTGCCTGCTCTAAACATCGTTGATAACGTAATGCCATACGGTCGTCCATTTCAAAAGCTACCTTTACAGGAGCTATCCAATGACTTAAATCGTTACCATTGTCTACCACACTGATCTTGATGTCTGGAACAGAATCTTGCTTAAATTCCTTATTCAATTGAATGGACATCATAGGAACATGTTGCATGATAGGCTCTAATTCCTGAAGGTCTTGCAGAGGTATATTTTTATTGCGTTTGGAGTCGTACCAAAAACTATAGGATGAATGGCTGTAAACAGACGGCAATTTATGGGCATCTTTTGTTAAAAAAATGGGATTAAAGAGGGGATTGTTCATCCCGGTACAAATACGCACAGAGTCACTTGTTTCAATGACAGCAGACTCATCAATAGAGGCTAAAGCAATCCAATAGCTTTTTAAATTATTAAAGCAAATATCGTTAAAATTGACTAACATTATCTTTCCTCATAGCAATACAAAAAACAAGGATTATGATGCTAAAGATCAGCAGGCATAACCGTATTGACTACGGGTTCTCTGAGTAGGTCACGTTTAGAGCTAACGCCATACTTTGCTTTAATATGGTCAAAATGGTCTTCGATTGTTCGATGAGAAAGGTTCATCCTCTGGGCGGTTTGTTTTGCCGTCAGTCCTTGTTGATACCATCGTAAACATTGATATTCCCGAGCGGTTAACAGCGGTATATTTTTTATTGCACTTAAAAAACCGATTTCTGGCTTGGTATTTTCTCCAGCCAACAATATATTATGCGTTGAATTGAACCCCGCTGGATTTATTTCATTGAGATTGACAGTATGATTAAGACAATGGCTATAAATTGGTTGCAAGTGCGTTTGGATATGATGGGTGTAATCCTGGCGAAGTGATCTTAACTGAGCTAAATAAATGTCCAGCACCTTAAGATGGCTTTTGGGTGCACCAAAAAAATAATATTCGCAACCGCGGGCATTGGGCTCAATGAGCGCTAAACTATGATCAATATCAAATACCTCAATCGCATCTGCTATCAATGTTTGTTGAAATAAGTCGTTTTGGTGGTTCTGAGGAAAACAGAGGCTCGACGTGTTGTAATGACGGGGTCGAACCAGGCTCGGATCAAATTGAAAAAATTGATGTTCAGCGCTATGTAGCAGCCAATTTGGGTTATTCCCCAACGTAAACCAATCGCCTTTGTTGGATACAAATTGATAACAAAAATAATGAATCCCAAAATATTGCAATAAAGGGTTAGTCAGTTTTTTAAGCAATCTATCGTACTTGATGCTTGTTTGTTCTATCATCCCACAAATGGTAGTCAATTTTATTCCATTCATTTAAATTCGACGTTATACACGGCCATGAAGCTAAGTCTGATTATCAAAATAATCAGACTTAGTGGGACAATCCACAAACGCAGCCTTGCCTATCCAACTCTTATTGCTTCCAAAACTGTCTTTTTCAAGACATCGCCATGAACGTTGCCCAGATGCTTGAATTAATATTTTTATTTAAATAATTGTAAAACGTTTTCGGGTGGACGTCCTATGACGGCTTTGTTTTTAAATGTCACAATGGGGCGTTGCATTAATACAGGCTGTTTAACCATAGCTTGTAAAATCTGTATTTCATTATCCATGGATAATCCCTGTTCTTTAAAAACCGGTTCGGCGGTGCGTACGAAATCCTCAAGATCAAAATAAGAACGCAAGCGCTTTAGCTCGTTTATATCAAGTGGTGTTTTGAGATAATCGATAATAACGGGTTCAATACCTTCGTTTTGTAGTATCGCCAACGCCTGGCGTGATTTGGAGCATCGTGGGTTGTGGTAAATAATAACGGTTTGCATGTTATTTTTTATTATATCCGGTAGAAAGACAAACTATACCATTTTATCTGTCTTGTATCAGCAGTTCCGATCCAGATGAAAAAAGATGGAACCTATAACTTTTTGGGATTATTTTTTACTTCCGGCTCTTCTTCCGTGACATTCAGATCCAAAGCGTCTACAGATTGGAATAAACGAAATCTGGATCCTTTCGGGTTATACGTCGTAGTCAGCGATTTACTCACAATGGATGTTTGACAGCGAAGTCCGCCATTCATTGCGGCGGCTACGTCTGAAACACCTCCTGCTCCCATAAATCCTGTAACCATACCATCAAAATACCCATCATCATCGTAGTAAGCTGGCATATCGACATCGTGAACGCCATCAATACCCAATTTAATTAATGAAACGTCATATTGCTCTTTAAACGATGGCAAGTCGCATTTTGACGTAAGAAAATGCCGCCCTCTTGCCCCCAAATCCAGAGAAATGCCATTCATCATTAAAGCGATGGCACCTTCAAAGTCTTCATCAGCTTTGCAAAAAGGCACCCATTTTTTTTGATTCACATCGGAGGTGTCTTCTAAATAAAACAGGCAGCCGAAAACCTTGTCTACCTCAAAGTCGTGTTCTTGCAAAATGCTGCAGGTTGCGTCAATGACATTTTTTTCAAATAATTTCTCAAGGTAAGCAAACGTTATTTTGATTTTATCAATACTCTCCTCAGGCAAGCCAAAATTTATTCCTTTTTGATGAAAGGAATGAATGACAAACTGCCCTCTTCCAAGATAAGCCATTTGTAAATCCAAATGGTAAGACCATTGCGGAATAATGAGTAATCGATCATGTGGACAGGCCAGCTCCTCGGTAATGACATCAATCGCTTTATCACGTTCGAGATTATTGTAAGCCATGGTTTCTGAAACAACATTTTCACCAAGCAAATAATAACGCATTCCTTTTTTATTAATGGCGCAAAAGAAATTACCTCCTTCAAGAGCTGTTTTATGTACTATGTCAGTATGATCGAGGAGTGGTTGTGATTTTGTTATCCATTTGTTTGGCGAAGAGATGGTCACTTTAGCCTGGTGATGTTCCGATATATTTAACGCGCCATAATAAAGACTGGTATTTTGTTGAGCGCGCCCAACAAATTCCTGTGTTAAATACGTATCAATTCTGTTTTTATCTTTAATCGGTACTACAACATCCTTGCCTGTCGATACGACATAATCCTTGGTCCAGCAACTGCTACTGAATTCATGCTGTTGCACTGTAAAACCAAGTTCCTCACCCAGTTGTGCTAACGATTCGTAATAAGGGGAGTTTTCGTGAATCAGTACAACGGAATTATCCGTAGCCACGTCCTCGGCAAAAAATATATTATGAAACAAGGCTATTATTTCCGATTCCGGTTTGCCGGCTATCGCATAAAGTTGCCGGGCATGATGATAGGCCACTTTAAACTTTTTGTCCTCTAAGCTGGATACGGCGTTCACCAGTATATCTATTGCCAAATCCTTTGAGGGCGTATCAAGAGATTGATAGATGCTTTTTAATTCTTTTTTAATAAAACGTATTGTCGATTGTTCGGTAGACACGTTGGTCACCTTATTCGGGTACTGTTGTAACAGTATAAGGGTTGTATATTAACAAAATGTTAAATAATTAAGTTTTCTGGGTGTTTTATGTTCCAGCCACAAGAAACCAGAATGTCACATAATGTAAAAATAAACTCAAAGCCATCCCCCTGCCCTGTATTGACAAAGCAAAAATTAAGGCCTAGCATGATTTCGTCTGTAAGATGGCGCGGGGTGTCGGATATCCGGCTGAGAGTTACCCGTTGAACTTGATCTGATTCATATCAGCGTAAGGACGCCTTCAAAAAAACGATGTTCGTATTGTTTTATACGGCATTGTTCCCTTTTGCCATCTCCGATATTTTCATACACGATATAAGGAGTTATGGCCATGCCCTCATTGAAATCAAGAATTACATTGTTACTCAACTGGTACGCAAACCCTTACCATGCCCCGATTCTTGTTGCCCAGCAATCCGGATTTTACCTGGAAGAAGGGATCAAACTGGCAATTCTGGATCCCGCTGATCCTGGTGATGTCACGGAACTGGTTGGTTTGGGTACGGTGGATTTCGGAGTCAAGGCCATGATTCATACCATTGCCGCCAGGGCGAAAGGTTATCCGGTTACCTCCATCGGAACCTTGCTTGATGAGCCGCCGACCGGTTTGATTGCGTTAAAATCAAGTGGTATTCGTTCCTTTCAGGATATTGTCGGCAAACGTGTCGGATACATCGGGGAGTTTGGAAAAAAAATCATTGATGATCTGGCAACACAGGCCGATATTGATCCGGCCAGTTACCAAACGGTGCGTATCGGCATGAATGTGACCGATGCAATTTGCCGGGATGTTATCGATACCGGTATTGGTTTTATTAATTTTCAACAGGTTGAACTGGAACATCTGCGAGGTGAAACAACGTTTTTGCGTATTGATCAATTGGCCGGCCTGGGTTGCTGCTGTTTTTGTTCCGTACAATTCATTGTCCCCGAACGTACACTTGAACATCCCGAACTGGTTCAGGGATTTTTGAGAGCAACCCAGCGAGGTGCGGCTTTTACTACCGAACGGCCGGAGGATGCGTACGAATTACTATGCCAGGCGAAACCACAATTGCGCACGCCCATGTACCAAAAGATTTTTACGCGTACCCTGCCCTTTTTCTCCCGCAATTTGCTGAACGTGGAACGTGACTGGGAAAAAGTGGGACGTTACACCAGGCATTTACATGTTATTGATGAAACGTTTGATGTATCCCAATGCTATTCCAATCGCTTTATTCCGGCCACACCCTATTCTGATATTGCCCCGGTTGCCTGCTGTCTGGAAAACTGATCATGCGTGCCGGGATTGCAGGATCAGGAATCATGGGAAGTTTGCTGGCGCTCGCGTTGCACAACGAGGGCTGGCAAATTAGTCTTTTTGAGCAATCAGAAGGTAATGATAATTGCAGTTTGGCAGCGGGCGGATTGCTGACGCCGGTTTCCGAACTGGATAAATCGGATCTTGTGATTTTTCATCTTGGACAACGATCGGTTACAAGCTGCTGGCCAGATATTCTCTCACAATTACCGGACACCGTTTATTATCGCCAATCGGGCAGTATTATCCTGAATCATCCGAGTGATCAGGCGGAATGGAATCATTTTTATCAACGCGTCTCGGAAAAACTGGATCACACGAAGGAGATTCGCTTTTATCGGCTTTCCAACGACAGTCTCATCCGCCTGGAACCTGATCTGGCAAAATTTGAAACCGCTTACTACTGTCCCGATGAGGCACATATTGATTGTCAGGCCTTGATACCCGAACTTCATAAATACCTTGCACGGATTGGGGTAACCTTTTTTTTAAACACGCCGGTTTTATCTCTTGAATCGGGACGAATCAGGACAAAAGACCGGCGGCATGATTTTGATATGGTGTTTGACTGCCGTGGTCTGGGCGCTCGCGACGTTTTCCCGGACTTGCGTGCCTTACGGGGAGAAATAATTCGGTTGTATGCTCCTGAAGTTACGTTGCATCGTCCTGTCCGCTTTTTACACCCTCGCTACAGTTTGTATATTGTTCCTCGACCTGGGCATAGTTATCTCATCGGGGCAAGTGAAATTGAAGCCGATGATCACAGTGGTATTTCCGTTCGTACGACCCTGGAGTTATTAACGGCCGCCTATTACCTGCATCCTGGTTTTGCCGAAGCACGAATTTTAAAGACAGTGACCCATTGCCGCCCTACCCTGGCCAATCATTTACCGCGTATCAAACGTAGTGACGGCTTGATAGCGGTCAATGGTTTGTATCGTCACGGCTATTTGATTGCCCCGGCGTTAGCCGAAGAAGTGTTGCGCGGCTTGTCCGCCAATGTATCCCTCCATTATCCGGAAATCTGGGAGAACGATTATGATCACCATATATCTCAATGACAAGGCGCAGCGGATTGAACCATCCCAGTCACTGCATAATCTGCTGATGCAAAACAGCTATACCGATTCGTATTTCGCTGTGGCGATAAACAACAAGCTGGTTGCTCGCGCAAATTATAAAGACACAATGCTTAACGATTGTGATCGTGTCGATATTATTGTGCCCATGCAAGGAGGATAATGATGTGGAATATAGCCGGAAAAACGTTACAAAGCCGACTGTTATTGGGAACAGCCGCTTACCCTTCCCTTGATGTCATGGAGCAATCTATTCGCGCATCCGGCGCGGAAATAATAACTTTGTCCATAAAAAGACAAGCGCCTGCCGGGGTTGGCGGTGAAGCATTCTGGCAGGTCATAAAAAACATCGGATGTCATCTTTTACCCAATACGGCAGGCTGTCGTGACGCGAAATCAGCCGTAGCCATGGCGGAGCTGACCAGGGAATTATTTAATACCTCGTGGATAAAACTGGAAGTTATCGGCGATGATTATAATCTGCAACCGGAACCGGTTGAATTAATTAAAGCCGCAAAAATTCTTGTCAGTCAGGGGTTTGAGGTTTTCCCCTACTGCACCGAAGATTTGGTTATGTGTCGAAAGCTGGTTGATGCCGGCTGCCGTATTTTAATGCCATGGGCATCCCCTATCGGTTCCGGCAAGGGCGTTGTTAATCCTTACGCTCTGGAAACCCTGCGTTGCCGGTTGCCGGATATCACCCTCATTGTTGACGCGGGTATCGGCAAACCATCACATGCCGTACAGGTTATGGAGATGGGTTTTGACGCGGTTCTTTTAAACACCGCGGTGGCTTTCGCACACCAACCGGTCCTGATGGCTTCGGCGTTTCGTCATGCAATCCGCGCGGGGCGGGATGCCTTTCTGGCGGGCATCATGCCACAGCGCAACGCGGCGCATCCGAGTACCCCCTTAATTGACACGCCTTTCTGGCAGCAGGATGTGCTGGTATGAACAAACCCGTTGTATGGAGTATCGCCGGCGTCGATCCGTCCGGACTGGCTGGTATGCAAGCCGATATGGACACGCTGCAACAATTTAACGTGACGGCCTGCTCTGTGATTACTGCCGTTACGGCGCAAAATGAACATCAGGTTACAGCCATAGAATGTATATCACCTGAACATGTAGCCTCTCAATGTGATGCCTTGCTACCATCGTTTACCCCGAGCGCTATTAAAATCGGCATGCTTGGCGAGCCTGGTACACCTGAGAAATTGGCTGCCCTTCTCAACAGTTATTCCGGATATGTGGTACTTGATCCGGTACTGGCTTCGTCTTCCGGAACGCCTTTATTTTTTTCCGATTTGAAACGGCATAGAGAGCAACTTGTCAGATTATTGCCTTATGCCGATGTGGTAACTCCAAACCGGATAGAGGCGGAGGTCTTGCTTAATCGATCACTTTCATCGTTTCGGGATTTGGAAGAAGCGGCTCATGCCTTAACAGGCATGGGTGCCAAAAGTGTGTTGCTGAAAGGCGGTCATCATAAAGATCCGCTATTTAGCCAGGACTACTGGACAAACGGGCATGACTCGTTCTGGTTAGCCGGTAAACGGGCGTCTGAACTCAATTACCGCGGTACCGGATGTGTACTGTCCTCAGCAATTGCCGCCAGTCTGGCACTCGGTTACTGCGTGAAAGACGCGGTCGTGATCGGGAAAATGTATGTTCAGCGAGGCATTCGACACGCTTTGCGTCTTAATCGCCACACCGCCCGATTATTTCATAATGGATGGCCGGAAGGTCAAGAGGATCTTCCTTATCTTTCTCCTGCGCCCATGACGCAATTGCCAAAGCCCTTTCCTTCCTGCTGGACAGGATTATACCCTGTCGTTGATCACAGTGGATGGTTAAATACTTTATTACCAATTGGAATAAAAACGATTCAGTTGCGTATAAAAAACGCACCGGAATCCTTGCTTGAGGAAGAAATACGGCGAAGTGTCGCTCTTGCGAGGCAATACGGCGCCACGTTGTTCGTTAACGACTATTACGAGCATGCCATTCACCTGGGTGCTACAGGCGTTCATTTGGGGCAGGATGATCTGCTGGCTGCCGATGTTGATGAAATACGTCGGGCAGGATTGTATTTAGGTGTGAGTACGCATTGCTATTACGAAGTCGCAAGGGCACACGCTATCAATCCTTCCTACATCGCCTGCGGCCCTGTTTATCCGACAACCAGTAAGATTATGGCGTTTAAACCGCAAGGACGCGAACAACTACATCGATGGCGGCGGACACTTCGTTATCCCTTGGTCGCTATAGGTGGTATTAACCTTGTAAAACTCCCGGAAGTTCTCGCAACCGGTGTAGACGGGATCGCCATGATTTCCGCTATTACCAGCGCCCGCGATCCTGTCGCTGCAGCCCAGCAATTATTAACCCGAGTAAGTGAGTTACGTTATGAGTAGCAATCGTTTTTCAGCACAAGAGTTAATCCGTTATTCCCGACAAATGGCACTTGAGGAAATTGGCTTTTCCGGCCAGCAAAAGTTAAAAGCTGCACGTGTCTTATGTGCGGGACTGGGCGGGCTGGGATCGCCGTTATCACTTTATCTGGCAGCCGCCGGTGTTGGCACTATCGGTCTTGTCGATGGTGATCGGGTTGAGGTGGGCAATTTACATCGGCAAATTTTATATCGTTCTTCCCAGGTGGATGAATCAAAAGCCTTGTCTGCCCAAAAACAGTTGTTATCCTTAAATCCCTGTATTACGGTAAACGTCTACCCTGAAAAACTGACCGCCGACAATGCGGTGGATATTATTGGGCAGTACGATATTATTGCCGACGGCACTGATAATTTTAAGACACGCTATCTCATTCATGACGTCTGCTTTCAACTTGAAAAACCTTATGTCTACGCCAGTGTCTCGCAATTTACCGGTTATTGCTCAATATTTTCCGGTGGTCAAGGGCCTTGTTTGCGCTGTGTATTTCCGCAGTCGCCCCAAGAACAAGCCACGATGGATTGTAATGGCAATGGTGTCCTCGGCATGTTGCCGGGTATGCTTGGTATTATTCAGGCCACGGAAATCATGAAATGGCTGGTACAAGCAGGTCAGTCATTAAACAACCGACTGCTCAAGGTTGATTTACTCAATATGATATTTAAAGACATACGCCTGGCCAGAAATCCGGATTGCAAGCTATGCGCCAGTACCTCATCCTGTATCCCGTCATGAAGGCTTCGCTGTAATGCGGGACAACGTTCACTTGGGCGCCCACCTCTTCGCCCGGGACAGCATTGGAACATCAAACCCGAATACGGCCACAGGCCTCCTCACGGGCTACCGCTCTTTTGTAAAAAATGGTACCTGGATATTCATTTGCCCGGGAAAACCACTTCAACGTCCCTGTCCGAAGTTTTATGGATTGCAATGCCGTCCGCGCCATCAAAATAAGGGCGGATAACTGGTTTCTTAAAATAAAGATAAGCGTCCTGACCATTAATTGTGACATGGAATGGTATTTTGACATTCCGTAATGGGACGTTGTTTTGCAGGATTGCGCCGTTGTATTTGACCGTTGTGCCAAACCCCAGAACGGGTGTCACGGTGTACGTCCCGGTGTCTTCATAGGGGTTCGGAATCAAAGTATTCTCCAGACTTCCCAGGGTTATCTGCACAGGACTGATGTTGCCCGCGTTGGGATCATGCAAGGTTCCATCCTGCCCTAGCGCATCGTCGTAGGCGAAGGTATAAATAGCTTGTGACGCATCGAAATGATGCAATGCCTTGGAATACAAATCGTACCACGGACCTTGTGTTAGTTGCGGCAACAAGGGATTTTTTTGATAAAAATTCGCTTTCATCGCCTGAAAATAATGTCTGTCTATCTTCGTGCTGGATTTCGCTGGCAGCAGGCCCGCGTCAAAAGCCGAAGTTAACTGGCGGATAATGATGGCTTTCGGGGTATTATTTGCCGCATCAAAGCTATCTCCCGAGCCGGCAAAAAAAGGCGTGGAATGTGTTGGTCTGTCAATCACAACACGGTAACTTCCTGTTTGATTGGTAAAAACAAACTGCTCCCCGGTGACCTTCCCGGTGAAAAGGTAGTTATCGAGAGAAAAATGCGGTGCAATTTCAGAAGTATCAATGAGTAGCGTATGGGTTTGATAATATTGCCAGAGGTGATCCATGTAACTGAAATCATAAACCGACTCATTGGATAAATAATCCAAATCAAAAGGTTTGGTATCGGCTACATTCTCGACCATCGCTTTACCGGGTGAGACAATACGTAGTAACTCCGTTTGTCCGCTTTCAGAATAGGTAATGAAAAGCCTGTCCCAGATTTTATTGCGAGTGGTGTCCTTTTCCTGGATAAGGGTTCGGACGCTGTTTATGACCTCATTACGGTCCTCGGAAAATCCTGCCTCGGTCACATCACTGGTTGAGCCTTCCTGTCTGATGTGTATAGGTAATGAAAAAAAATCCACCGCCGTCGGATTAACCCAGGAGCCACCGTCGTTATAACTGTATTCGATTTTGTCATAAAGCGTGTAGTAATTGGAGTCTCTGGGTTTGAAGCCATCCGGATCAAGAATTTTTCGGGTGTCTGTGGTAACAAAAAGATCCATGGGATATCCCGCTGAAAAATAGATTCGGCCCGAAGCCGTTTTGGGAACAAGAATGAGCCGTTTGCGGGAGTCTTCTGACAAAGGCAGCGTGGAAAGAGGATAACTGTATGATTCGGAATTCATTCCCGGTGTTACCGGTGTGCACTGCCCTATACCGGTATTTTGATCAATGTCAATAAAGCAATCGTGTTCTGTCGTGATATCCATTGCCTTGATAATCACATAGATATCGCTATCCGGTTTTTGTGTTTTATTGTTGATTTCGACAGGGAGATAGTCCGGGGGATAAACAGAATTTGCGTTGGCACTGAAAACAAGGATGAAACCTGTAAAAAGAACGGTGATTTTATTCATATTTTCATTGACCTGGACGTCACGCGGTTCACACAACCTTGTTTGGAATTACGTCCATGAAAAAATCATCCTGCTGATCATACAGAGCTTATAAAAATAATTCAAATTAAGTGAGTTCATGGGAATATTTTGTTATTTGTTTTTTTCTTTTGCTACAATGAGCGCAATGCAAGCCGGGTAATTTTTATAACAGGTGGGTGAATATGCTTAATATAAAAGATAAGGTTATTCTTATAACAGGCGCATCCAGCGGCATTGGTGAAGCTTGTGCCAGGCTGTTTGCCTCCCATGGTGCCAATCTGATTGTAACCGCGCGCCGTATTGAACGGCTGCGTTATTTATCCGAAGCCCTGCAAGCTGAATATCAAACCAAATGCTTCCCCCTGGAACTGGATATTCGTGACAGGAATGCCGTTGAATCCGCAATAAAAGCATTACCTGCATCATGGCGTTCTATTGATATTCTCATTAATAACGCCGGGCTTGCGCTATCCAGTGATCCTATCCAGAAAGGCCTGCCGGAAAATTGGGATACTATGATTGACACCAATGTGAAGGGCTTGCTTTATGTTACGCATGCGATACTTCCCGACATGCTGAAACGAAAAAAAGGCCATATTGTCAATATTGGTTCTATTGCCGGACAAGGTGTTTATCCTAATGGTAATGTTTATTGTGCGACAAAACACGCAGTCAGAGCCATCACGCAA
Source organism: Legionella spiritensis (assembly GCF_900186965.1). Classification (NCBI taxonomy): domain Bacteria; kingdom Pseudomonadati; phylum Pseudomonadota; class Gammaproteobacteria; order Legionellales; family Legionellaceae; genus Legionella; species Legionella spiritensis. The sequence continues at coordinate 1,700,504 of NZ_LT906457.1, read as the reverse complement.
TCCATGCGCATGGATTTGATGGGAACACCCGTTCGAGTGACTGAAATTGCACCCGGCGCCGTTGAAACGGAATTCAGCACCGTACGCTGGAACGATGAGCAAAAAGCGAAACAGTTTTATCAGGACTTCAACCCGCTTGTTGCCGACGATATAGCGGATGCCATATATTATTGCGTGACCCGGCCATTGCATGTGGATATTGCGGAAATGACCATCATGCCGACCGATCAGGCGTCTTGCAATTTCATCAGCCGGGAAAAGGGAAAGAAGTAGCTCATTTTTGCTCATTGATTGTCATCTCCGTACAGGCGGAGATCTATTTTAACGTGACTGGATTCCCGATTTCTCGGGAATGACAGAACTTACCACTGTACTACCCGGAATATCACCCGTTCAAAATGAAATGGAAAGAGAAGCCTATCCATACATAATCAGTAAGTCTGTTCTATAGTTACTAAATGCCACAGTAAAATTTAATCAAAATGAGCAAAAAAAAGCTTACAGTGCTTGAGGAGGCCTTTCAGTCGTGTAAAAAAGCATTTATTTATATTGGTTTATTTAGTCTGTTTATCAATATATTGATGCTGACCATTCCGATTTACATGATGCAGATTTTTGACAGAGTACTTGCCAGCCATAGTTATGACACCCTGATTTATTTAACGCTTATTGCCTTGTTGGCGTTATTAATATTGAGCATACTCGATGCGGTACGCACATATATTATTATTCAAGTCAGTGTGTGGCTGGATAGAAAACTGACTCCTGCGGCCCTGGCTTTATGTCCCGATCAGCAACTTATGGGTAATATCTATCCGGAGCAGGTTTTACGTGATATTTCCATGGTACGACAGTTTCTGGGAAGCCCTGCTCTGTTTACCTTGTTTGATGCACCCTGGGTACCTGTATATTTAATCGTTATCTTTTTACTCGATCCTATTCTTGGGTTGATTTCCACTATCGGAGCGGTCATCCTTTTTGCCTGTGCCCTCGTTAATGAATTGGCTACCAGAAAATTACTGGAAGAAACCAATAATATTTCCCTGAGCAATAATCTGGAAACAACCGCTACGTTTCGCAATGCCGAAGTCATCCAGGCTATGGGTATGCTCTATCCGCTTGTACAAAACTGGTATAAAAATAATGAGAAAGTCCTGGAGTTTCAAAGTAAATCCAGCAAAATATCCGGCAACATCCTGTCTGTCAGCAAATTCCTTCGCTCGACTCTACAGGTTTTGATATTGGGATTTGGCGCGTATCTGGTAATAATCAACCAGATAACTCCAGGTATGATGATCGCCGCGTCCATCCTGATGGCGCGGGCTTTGTCGCCTGTGGAACAGGCTATCAGTTCCTGGAAACAGTATCAGGGCGCCAAACAGGCGAAAGAACGCCTTCGTCCCCATTTTTCCTTTTTTTCCGGTCGATTTGCCGGCATGACCTTGCCTGATCCCAAAGGGACTCTGTCGCTGGAAAACATTTTTTATTCGCCGCCCAACATGAACCGGTATGTGATTAATAATATTAATTATCAGATCAATCCTGGAGAAATGGTCGCTTTGATAGGACCTTCGGCGGCGGGAAAATCGACGCTCGCCCGTCTTATCGTTGGTGTGATAAAGCCCGGTGTGGGGAGCATACGCCTGGATAGTGCGGATGTTTTTCAGTGGGATCGCGTCGATTTTGGCAGACACGTTGGCTATTTGCCGCAAGATATCGAATTGTTTAACGGCACCATTAAAGAGAATATCGCACGTATGGGTGTCGTTGATGAACGTGCCGTGATTAAAGCGGCGCAACTGGCCGGATGCCATGAGTTGATTTTACGACTGCCGATGGCTTACGACACGTTGGTGAGCCGTTCCGGATTCAGCTTGTCGGGCGGACAACGACAACGTATCGCCCTCGCGCGGGCGTTATATCGGGATCCGCAACTGATTGTCCTGGATGAGCCAAATTCCAATCTGGATATGGAAGGAGAACAGGCGCTTATCGCCGCTCTAAGCGCGCTAAAAAAACGTTCGGCGACGGTGGTTGTTGTCGCTCATCGTCCTAATATACTTAAGCATGTCGATACCATTATCGTATTAAATGAAGGAAAAATTCAATTTTCGGGCCCGAGGGATCAGATACTATCCAAACTGCGTGAATTGTCCCGCGTGTCACCACAGCAGGCGAGACCCGGGGAAGGTTTGCACAATGGATAACGGAAACCCGCATAAATTACCGGAGACATCGGAATCTCCCATTATAACCTCCATCCTAATCTTTGGTTTTATAATATTGATTGTCTTCGTTGGAGGATTTTTGCTTTGGTCCATGTTGTTTCGTCTGGATGCCGCAGCCGTGGCTCCTGGTAAACTAATGGTACAAAATGTGCGTAAAACCGTGCAGCACATGGAAGGCGGTATTATTAAAAAAATTTATATTGACGAAGGTTCCGCTGTAAAGGCTAACACACCCCTTATCAAACTGGATGATACGCAGGCAAAAGCCAGTGTAGATTTACTGCAGGGACAAGTCTATGAAAATCTGGCCTCAGAGTCCCGTATTTTCGCAGAATTGAATAATGAGAAAACGATTGACTATCCGGAAGAATTACTCCAAAAAGCCACCAACCCCAAAGTAAAAAAAATTATTTCGGGGCAGAATAAATTATTTACGGCCAACACCAGAAGTTACGAAGGACAAATCAAGGTGCTCAATGAGCGTATCGAAGAATTCCACCATGAAATCAAAAGTCTGGAGGCGCAAGTGGATTCCGGCACGGAGCAATTGAGCTTGATTAATGAGGAAATTAAAGCCGTTGAATACCTGGAGGCCCGTAAATTGATTGACAAACCCAGGTTACTTGCCCTAAGGCGCGAAGCGGCCAGATTAACCGGTAACCGTGGCGAGCACTTGGGATTGGTTGCCAAGGCTCATCAGGCAATAAGCGAAACAAAGTCACAGATTTACACGCTTATGGAAAGCCGACGCAGGGATTTGTTACAAAACCTTCGTGAAATACAGCAAAAACTGGCTGATTTACAGGAAAAACTGAAAGCGGCACAAGACGTGTTACAACGAACACTCATTGCAGCGCCCCTGACAGGAACCGTTATAGGATTAAAAAAACACACCGTAGGCGGCGTGATCACGCCGGGACAGGATATTCTTGATATTATCCCCTCTGAAGATCAATTGATTGTGGAAGCGGAAGTTGATCCGCTTGATATTGATATCGTCAGGCCAGGTTTAACAGCCAAAGTTCGCCTTTCGGCTTATAAACAACGAACAACGCCTTTTATCGAAGGAAAAGTCAAACTGGTTTCCGCCGATGTTTTTGAAGACCAGGTCACTAAAAAACAATATTACAAGGTTCATATCCTGCTTGATAAAAAGGATTTACAACAACTTAAGCATATTCATTTATACCCGGGAATGCCGGTTCAGGTCATGATTATTGTCGAGAAAAGAACGGCGTTTGATTATTTTATCACTCCAATACAGGATAGTTTTGAACGTGCCTTTCATGAGCAATAGATGTGTTATTTATTTTTTGCAGATTTGTCTGTCCAACTTACAAATTTTTTGATTGCGAAACATTGGTATTCCCTTTTATTTGTACTATATTTATACAGCGGTTCCAATGAAAAATAGTCTTGTTTCAAGTGATGTCGCCATGAAAAACCTTCTTGTCGACATATATGACAAGGAGGTAATCCCTGATATGGAAAGCTGGGCATTGAAAATGTCGTAAACGATATTTTTTGTTATGTCTGGAGACTTACCATGAGTTTGTTTCAATTTCTGCAACAGCTTTTAGCCAAACTAAAAGCGCTTATAGAGGCCATCCTCGATAGACTGGATCCGGATAGTGTAGCAATCGAGGGTGCTGCCATCCAAAATGAAATCCTGACCGTAGATGAAAGTGATATCGATCATGATAATGGCGAGCCTTTTACCTATCAATGGTTAGCGGACGGAGAAAATATAGAAGGCGCAAATACAAATTCCTATGCACTGACCCAAGATGATGTCGGTAAACAGATATCTTTGTCACTGACCTATACCAATGAGCAAGGTGACCTGGTGACCTTGACGTCTGATGCCACCGTTGCGGTTGCCAACGTCAATGATGAGGTGACAGGAGCACTGTTGGTAAACGGACTGGCCGCTCAAAATGAAACACTGGTTGCGGACACCAGCGACCTTGCTGATTTGGATGGTCTTGGGGCGTTTAATTACCAATGGTATGCCGATGGCGTCGCTATTGATGGTGCGACCGGGGCGACCTATGAATTAACGCAGGCCGATGTCGGCAAAGCTTTTTCAGTAACCGTCAATTATATCGACGGATTTGGTGCCGAGGAAAGCATCACTTCACAAGCAACGGCTCCTGTGGCCAATGTGAACGATGCCGTGACCGGTGAAGTCATTATCCAGGGAACACCGGCAGAAAATCAAATCCTGGCGGCTGATGCCAGCGCTTTGGGTGATATTGATGGCCTTGGTGAGTTCACTTACCAATGGCTGGCTGATGGCGCTGTTATTGAAGGAGCAACCGGTGCGACTTACGAGTTGACCCAGGCTGATGTCGGTAAATCATTGACAGTGACGGTGAGTTATATCGATGGATTCGGCACTGCCGAAAGCGTGACTTCAGCAGCGACAGCAGCAGTAGAGAACGTTAATAACGCGGTAACCGGTGAGGTGGTGATTCAGGGGATACCTGCCCAATATCAAATCCTGGCGGCTGATGCCAGCGCTTTGGGTGATATTGATGGTTTGGGTGAGTTCACTTACCAATGGCTGGCTGATGGCGCTGTTATTGAAGGAGCAACCGGTGCGACTTACGAGCTGACCCAGGCTGATGTTGGTAAATCGTTTGCGGTGGCAGTGAGTTATATCGATGCCTTCGGGGCTGCCGAAAGTGTGACTTCCGCTGTGACGGACGCGGTGGCCAATGTGAACGATGCCGTGACCGGTGACGTTGTGATTCAGGGAACGCCGGCTGAAAGTCAAATATTGACGGCAGACGCCAGTGCGTTAGGTGATATTGACGGTCTTGGGGCGTTTAATTATCAATGGCAAGCCGATGGTATTGATATTGATGGCGCTAATGCCGACAGCTATGTTTTGACACAGGACGATGTGGGTAAAGTTATTACTGTCGTTGTCAGTTATATAGACGGCTTTGGAACGCCTGAAAATGTTGCGTCAGCAGCCACAGCACCAGTGATAGCCGATGTTGATTTAAACGTGACGGATCCGTCCGTTGTCTTACTGGAAGCCGACAATATTTATGTCAATAATGTGTTACAGGATCCCGGCATCGAAACCATGCGGTTAAGCGCTCAAAATGATCAGTTGATCGTTAATGATGTAATTAACGGCTTATCCGTCGATATGGGTGGCGAGGATGATCTGGATATCATTGATCTCAGAAATATTACCGGTGTCACATATACCGCCAGTAGCAATAATCTGCAGGATGGTAATGGTAACAGCCTGACGGTCACCAATGCGGAAGCCTTCCATCTGGGGCTAAATGGCAATACCTTCGTCATTGATCAGGGGGGTGATTACAACTTTATAATCGATGGTAATGTTCATAATGCCAATGGGCCGGGTCTTGATAACACTATAAAAATGATAGAAGGTACCGGCGAGACGAATGTCAGTTTCGCTTTTCAGGATGCCAATCCGGATAATTTACCTAACGGAGGACAAATCCAGAAGCTTAGCCTCGATATGGAATTCAATAACGCGGGTCCCAATATTGATAACGTGGCTACGCTTGATTTTGCGGAAGGTTCCTATTCCTTTAATGCAACAGCGATAGAATACGCTTTGCTGGCTGCCCTTTTGGCACAACCCGAATTTTTACATGTCTTTTTTGGGGAGTTAAAGATTAATCTGACGGATAGTGACGCCGATCCGATTGCTGGTAATGTAACCGCTCAGGTTACAGGGTTAAGAGATCAGATTATAGACACGACCAATGGTGATTTTTCGCCCCTGATGACCATTCAGAATTCGACGGGTGAGACTGGCATTGCCGATCTGACGGCTATTGAAACCAGCGTTAATCCGAATCAGAGTGGTCTTCCCTTTCTAAGTGTAAACTGGGTGGGCGACGGCAAGTTTTCTGTCAATGAAACGATTGATGCTTCATTATCATCCACCTCTCTGTCAAATTCCCATTTTTTTATCAATTTTCAGGAGTTATATTTGCCTGGTGGCAATGACAATCTGTTGATTACCACTATGGGTAATAATAATTTCATCGATATGGGAGAAAGTCTGGATGACTCCGATTTTGATTCCTTGTATCTCGCAGGTTTGAGCGGCACAGGAGCAAATTATGACGGTGGAAACAATGGCTTATTGACGCATGGTGGCAATTCGATGAACGTGGTTAACGTGGAACAAATTATTGGTACCACTCTTAACGATGTGATTATCGGAGACGCGGGCAATAATACCATTGAAGGAAGACAGGGTGCGGATCAACTGTCCGGTGGCGGCGGCAACAACACGTTTGCCTTCGGTAGCAACAGCGGCGAGGATGTGATTAACGATTATAATCTGGTTAATGACAGCCTGTTATTCAAAGACGGTGTCCAAATCCAAACCCTGCAAATTGTAGGCAATGATACGGTACTTGATCTGGGAGCCGGTAACAAAGTGACCTTAATCGGGGTACAAGTCAATGATCCGATGTTATTAAATATCGTGTAAATGTTACGATGAATCCATCATGATGCCGGTTTTTAAGCCGGCATCATTTTTTATCCCTTCGCTTGCTTGGTTATTTGCTGTTGTAGTATTTGTATTTGCTTTTGCAGATTGTCCTGAATGGTCTTCATTTGATTCTGGGTGTCCGCATTCACGGATTGGATCTGGTTTTGCAACTGTGTCTGGGTTTGTTTCATTTGGGTTTGCAATTGGGTGTTTAAGGTAGCAATCTGTTGCTCAAGCTGAGACTGGATCTGTTTCAGTTGCGCCTGCAATTGGGTATTTAATTGCTGAACCTGCTGATCAACCGTCGGATCGGCGGCGTACGCCGTCGGAATTAAAACCAGCGAACAAAGAAGTGCCTTTGCGATATGTTTCATGTTTTCAGTCCTTTTTATTATTGTGAGCGGTACTATTCCATCTTGTACTTTAGCGAATATGGGGCGTTCATGCAAAATTACGATTCAACACCCGAGCAATTGTTTCGTAAAACAGGCACGCAAGTAAAAGCCCCTGGGCAGAGTTAGTATCTTGTTTCCCTCACTGTCAAACCCATAGCAAAGCGATTGGGTGTTGGCTGCTTTGGGGCGTACCTGAAGGTAGTCGCCCATGGCTGCGTTAATTTCCTCCAGTTGCCCTGTGCTTATCATAGTGGTGAGTTCTTCCCAGTCTTTGGAGAGTATCGTTTCCTGCTCTGTTGTAGGCGACCATAACATCGCGCGCCCTATTCTGCGGTGCTCAAAGGGTATCATTTTATCTCCCTCCACGGGGATCCACAGGACACGGCGTAATTTTTGACAACATTGGGATGTGAGCCATTGCTGCCTGTGAACGGTTAACAGGGGGATGCTGGTCACAAACGTTGACTCGGCAGGATTTCCCTGTTTGTTAAGCGGAATTGTTTTTAACTCGATACCAAGATGACAAAAATCAGGTATGGATTTTGACCCGGCTGTCGCACCAAGAGCCAGTTCTATCGCAAGACCGGTCCATCCCTTTCGCCGTGTTTGTTCACCGGGAATAACCAACCCCAGCCCGGCGGCCAACTGGGACAGGCTTAGCCCTTCAATACGATGGCATTGCTCAATCAGTTCCTCTTCACTTTTCGGGCAATGATCGGGCCGGATCTTTTTCACTTTCCCTAACCTCTACGCTGATAGGCGGAATGGGTGGTTTGACCCCTGCCGCCTTAAATTGGGCGTTAATGGCAAACAATACCTTGGAACGTATTTCAAACCGGGAATACAGTTGCACGTTGATAAAATAACGAACTTCAAATTCAATAAGCGCTTCATCAATTTGCTTTAAAAAAACCTGTGCTGGTGGTTCGCCGACGATTTCAGGAATGATGGCCAGCACGTCTAAAATCAGTTGCTGGATCATGAGCGGATCATCTGCGCGGCTGACCTTGATAGGAACCACCGTACGAACGATGCTGTCCTGATGGGTCCAGTTGGTGAAGGGCTTATTAAACGTTTCCGCGTTCGGAATCAACACTTCCATGTTATCCCAGGAAGACACCCGCATGGAACGTATACCGATATGGGCAACTCGTCCTTCGTAGTTACCCAGGGTAATCAAGTCCCCTTCCCTGACCGGGCGTTCTATCAGCAACATGATGCCGCCCACGATGTTGCTGGCGAAATCTCGTAATCCGAAGCCCATACCCACCGCAAGCCCTCCAAGCACCATGGCCATGCCACTGAAATCAAGACCCAGAGTCCGCAAGGTTATGAAAACGCCAATCAATATCACAGCGTATTGGGTAAATACGGAAAGACTATTGCGTATCCCGGCATCACGGGCGTTTCGGTAAAGCCAGCGATAACAGAACTCCCTGGTCCATTTGGAGGCCCATATAAAAAGAAACAGTAAAATAAGAAACTTTAAAATACTGCTGGCAGTAATATGAACTCCGGACAGGTTGACTAGCGGATATTCACTAAACTGCAGGAGGTTCGTCATGACCACGGAATCGGAGCGCCAGCCAAATAGTTGAAACAGGGTATACAAGGCCAGAACCAGCAATAAAACCCGCAATATTTTATCCAGTGGTTTAAGCCATACCTCTATCCATAACCATCCGTTATTCATTCTGTAAATCATCCATTCGGAAATCAATTCCATTCCGTCAAATATCAACCCTCTCAGCAAAACATAAAGGCATAATAAAACCAGTATCTCAATCTGGTAGCTGCTCATCGTCCACGCCAGATTAATATAACCGATGAGGCCAATTACGGCAGTAGTAAACAAGGTAATAGGCACCAGATATATAAGAAGCAAAACAGCATGGCGAAAATAGCGTTTTTTACTTTTCAAGACTGGATGCAGCAAATGAGTGATAACGTCACGGCTCTTCCATCCTACAATGGATACGGCTACCAGAAATATCATGAACATACGGTTGAAAATATCTTGCAGAATCAGGGACAAAGGCAATAAATGGCTAAATGTCATCAAGGCGGTAGACCATCCTCCTGCCATAAGAAGCCATTTCAACCGGTAGTATAATCGTACATCCGTGCCGGAATAATCACTGAGACGCTCCAAAAGAGCCAGGCGGGCAATCAGGATCAGGCTTCTGAATATCAGCCAGATTACAAGCAGATTAATGAGTAACTGATAATTGGAAAAAGGAACATGATTAAAATAAAAAACGGCAATAACCGCGGTGACTATTCCAATATGAGGCATATTCCGGCTTAGTATGGCAAGCAGCCCGTCATAAAGATGTCCGGACAAACGAGAGCGCTCTTTATCGCGGGTCATTTGTTTTAATAGCTTGTAAAGGCCTACGGTGGCCAGAATGATTAAACCCAGACTGAACCAGATTAAAAACGCGGGCAGTTTATCCTGCCACTGGTAATTATCACGGAGTTTTAAGGCTAATGTTTTCAGGTAATTGTAAAATTGACCGGGTATATCGGATAGCTGGGTAAAAATGGACGGCCAGCTATCCATGCGGTATTCGGACAGGCTTTGTCGTACGGATAATTGTTTTTTGAGCTCTTCCTGGTGATTTTCCAAATCTTCCTGCAGGGTTTGTTGTTGAATAACGACGCCTTCCAGGCGTGCGTCAATAGCACGCAATAAATTGGTAAATTGTTGCTTTAAAGCGTTATCACTCAGATGTTGCTGCTCGCTTTTCAAAACCGAGGCCATTTTTCTAAGCGCCTGCTCCAGATCAGACAGTTGGCTGATGGTGTTTTTGTAATCCTCGGTAACCGTCTGCAAGGTTCTGATATCCGGACTCTTTAGCAAGAGATAATCCGCTCTGGCCAGCTTTCGTTGTAAATTCAGTTCGCTAATTTTGTGCTGGGTCAGATTAATCAGCTGATTGTTTAGTAAAAGCCGTGCTTCCAGGTGGTACGTTGTTTTAAAATCCGTATTGGCTTTAATACTTTGTTGTAACTCAATACTCTTTTCATACAGTCCTGACAAACTGTTGTTTAGCCTGTCCTCCTGCTCATGGAGGGTGATTAATTGTTTATGCAAGCGTTCCCGGGCCTGCCATAATTCCAAAGCCTGTTTCTCCGCCATTAAAATACGTTGATAACGATTGGCCAGATCAATGTTTTCCTGAATGAGGGAAATGGTTTTTTTATTAATTTCGTTTAACGTATTAATTTTATCGATTTTTTGCTGGGCACTGATTTGCGGCGATGCGGTGGCGGTAAATTGCTGGAGTTGTTTGAGACGCTGGCTGAAATCTTCCTGTATTTTATTCTGATTAACAAGAAAGTTTTCAAAATTGGCGATTTTAGCTTTATTCAGCGCCATCCTGGCTTCGTTTTGCCGGACAAGATTGTTGTATTGTGCCTCGTTGGCAGGTAACACAGGTTCCTTGAGTTGATTAATAACCAGGGTCAGAGTATTTTTTTCCTGAGTCAGATACTCAATGAGTTTGCTGTCACTGCTTTCCGATTTGGCAATCGACGAGGCCGTCGCAAAAAATAAAAACACTGCGACGACAAGAAACCCGGCAAACCACCGTCGGTCTTTGGGTACGGTGGCAAGTAGATGTTTATTTGGATTGTACATTGGCCGCAAGTCGAATGCCCAGTTCATGTAACTGGTTTGTGTTGACATGACCCGGTGCGCTGGTTAACGGGCAGGCGGCTGATTGCGTTTTTGGAAATGCAATCACATCACGAATGGAAGTGGAATTCGTGAGCAGCATTGCCAGCCTGTCTATCCCCAGGGCTATGCCGCCGTGCGGAGGACATCCATATTGCAAGGCGTCCAGTAAAAATCCGAATTTTTCAGCGGCTTCCTGTTCCTCAATGCCCAATAATCCGAATACGGCTTGCTGCAGCCGGGTCTGATGGATACGGATTGATCCGCCACCAATCTCATAACCATTGATTACAATGTCATAGGCTTTGGCCATGGTTTTGGTCGGATTGGCAAGCAGTGCGTCAATATCCAGTTCGCGTGGCGAGGTGAAAGGATGGTGCATTGGTTGTAACCGACCCGTTGCACTGTCTTTTTCAAACATGGGCCAATCAACAATCCATAATAAACGCCAACCGGATTCCACCAGACTCCTGTCATGACCCAGTTTAATCCGCAACGCACCCATGTATTCATTCACCAGCTGTGCGTGGCCTGCACCGAAAAAGACGACATCACCCGTTTGAGCCTGAACATGATCGAGAATGTTGTTCACCGCGTCTTCGCCCAGGAATTTAATAATAGGCGACTGCAATCCGGCCATCCCCTGGGAACGATCATTAATTTTGATATAGGCTAATCCTTTCGCGCCATAAATACTGACAAAATCACCGTAACCATCCAGTTCCTTACGGGTAAGGGTACAACCTCCGGGAAGCTTTAAGGCAACGACTCGTCCCTCTTCCATTTCGGCGGCCGAAGAGAATACCTTAAAGTCACAATCTTTTACCAAATCAGCGATATCTACCAGTTCGAGAGGAATACGCAAGTCCGGCTTGTCACTGCCGAAGCGGCGCATGGCCTCCGTATACGACATACGCGGCAGTGTTTCCGGCAATTCGACGCCGAGAATGTCCCGGAAAATTTTGTTTAGCATGCCTTCGATGAGATGCTGTATGGTTTTTTCATCGACAAATGCCATTTCCAAATCAAGCTGGGTAAATTCCGGCTGCCGGTCGGCACGCAAATCTTCATCCCGGAAACATCGTACTATTTGATAGTATTTATCAAATCCGGACATCATTAACAGCTGTTTAAATAACTGTGGTGATTGCGGCAAGGCATAAAACTGGCCGGGATGAACCCGTGATGGAACCAGATAATCCCTGGCTCCCTCCGGAGTCGCTTTGGTCAGCATGGGGGTTTCGATATCTACAAATTTCTGTTCGTTCAGATAATCGCGTATGCAACGTATCATGTTGTGGCGCAGCGTCAGGTTATGCTGCATTTCCGCACGTCTTAGATCCAGATAACGATAGCGGTAACGTATATCTTCATTGACCAGCTGATGCTCATCGGGCAGAAAAGGTGGTGTTTGTGCCTGATTTAATATTTCCAGAGCCAGGCCCACGACTTCAACCTTGCCGGTAGTCATTTTGTCATTAATCATTCCTTCCGGCCTGGCCCGTACGCGCCCTTCTACCCGAACGACAAACTCATGGCGGAGTTTTTCCGCTATGGTAAATACCTCCGATAATTCCGGCTCATAAACCACCTGGACGAGACCGGATCGGTCGCGTACATCGAGAAAAATAACGCCGCCATGATCACGCCGATTATGTACCCAGCCGCAGATACTGACTGATTCATCGATCATCGTTTCAGTTACAGAGGTGCAATAATGTGATCTCATAAGGCCGCCTATCTTCAAAAAATATTAAACATTAACCGGTAGTTCCGATGTCAGCGCGGGTTGCATAACACCCAGGGAAATAATGTATTTCAACGCTTCATCAATAGACATCCCTATTTCCACAGCGTCCTTTTTAGGTACCATCATCAAAAAACCCGAAGTCGGATTCGGCGTTGTCGGTACAAAAACCGACAGCATTTCATCTTCCGTATGGGCAAACAATTCCTTCCCGGGCGAGCCTGTCAGGAATGCCAGGCTCCATAACCCTTCTCTGGGATACTGGATGAGCAATACTTTACGAAACGCCTGGCTGTTTGTAGAAAAAATCGCTTGTATCACTTGTTTCGACGCGTTGTAAATGGATCGTACCAGGGGAATTTTGGCAAGGATCGACTCACCCCAGCCAAATATCCGTTGGCCCAGAATATTGGTAGCTATGATACCGGTTCCAATCAGGAGTACAAACGAGAATATCACGCCTAAGCCGGGGATTTTTGTGCCCAACAGCTGTTGCGGTTGATAAGCGGCTGGTAACAACGCAAAGGTGCTATCAAGAATATCAATGATAAACCGCAAAACGACAAATGTGACTACAATCGGCAGCCAGACAACCAGGCCGGCAAATAAATAGCTGCGGATGGATTTGGATTTCAATCGTTTTCACCTTTGCTGCTTGACGTTTGGGATCCCGACGCGTTATCCCCCGTGCTTTTTTTCTCGCCGGACCCGGATTTTTTCTCCGTTGCATCGACAGGTTTGCCCTTGTTTTTGAAATCAGTGGCGTACCAGCCGCTGCCTTTCAATTGAAACCCTGCTGCGGAAACCAGCCGTATAGCCGTTTCTTCAAAACATTTTGGACATTGTTTTGCCGGCGGCTCACTAATTTTTTGCATTAAATCAAAGTGATGATGGCAATTTGTACACTGGTATTCATAAATTGGCATCAAAGGATCTCCAATGTTAATTTGTTATGGTGACGGATAAAATGACTTGTCATATCAATCAGGAAACAGACGGTTATGCTTTTTTAAAATACATAACGACAAATTATAACGAACATCTTGGATTCTAACAATCTTATAAAGGTATTTACCTTTAAAAAAACACTATAAAACAAATTTTTATCTTGAATATTGCTATCCCGAACACAGTGCGAACTTGCATAGAGTTACAAATTGTTTACTGAACAAAAACATAGCGACTATATTTTTTGCAGCCGTCATGAAGCCGAAATGCGGGACAACGTTTACTTGGGCGCCCGCCTGTTTCCCCTGCCGCAATATTGGAGCATGAAACCCGCAATACGGCCGCAGGCCTCCTTACGGCTACAAAAAAGGGGAGACAATAAGTTGTCAGCAAGCCTGGAGCATACTTTGTTCGCTCAAGCCCGTCACCTTCCCTTTATAGGGAATCGTAGCCAGGCGAGGCATGTTCATTTTTGTTGTGATAATGGAGAGATTTTCCTTCAGGTACAGCATATTGTTATCAAGACAATTGGCAATCCATCCCGCGCATTCTATTTGGTTCGCGCGTAACACTTCGGCCGTCATCAAAGCGTGATTAATACATCCAAGACGCATACCGACCACCACTATAACCGGAATAGCCGTTTGCCGCAGAAAATCTACCCAGGTTTCCTCCTCGTTAAAGGGAACCAGAAGCCCGCCAGCACCCTCTATAAGCATTATGTCGTTATTTTGAAATGGTTCGGAATTACAGAAGCGGATAATATCCCCGGTGGTGATTAGGGTCCCTGCTTCTTTTGCCGCAATATGGGGTGAGACAGGCGGTTTAAACGACCATTTATTAATATTCAGGGTTTGGTTGCGATTATTCTCCTGAATCAATAAAGCGTCCTCGCTGTAGAGTTGGCCGTTTTGTTCCACACAGCCTGTGGCAACAGGTTTTAATCCGATGGCTTTGTTCTGGCGTTGGTTCAGAGTATCAAGCAGGGAACAGGTGGCATAGGTTTTACCACAATCGGTATCGGTGCCGGTAATAAAAAATCGCTTCATAATAAAAATTGCTCAAGTAAGTGTGTAAAATCCTGCTGATGAGAGAGAAAAGGCATATGTGCCGCCTTGGGGAACATAACCAGATTAAAATCCGGATAACGTTGCCGCATGGCGGTTATCGTTGTGCGGGGTACGATGGAGTCCAGTCGTCCAAATACAAAAACAACCGGTTGTTTGATCTCATCCAGAGCTGCCCTTAAGTCCCATTGCGCAATAATTTGCAATCCGAGTTTTAATCCGTTCGGAGAGGCCTTGTGCCCGCTTGGTAATAACAAGGAATTATTCCCGGTTTGCAAACGGACAAAATCCCTGATGGTTTGTTGCGGATCACGCATCAGGTTGGCGAGAAAACCGTCAAATATTTTTTTTTCAATACCCGGCCATTGCGGCGTTCGGATAAAACAGGGTGTGGAGGCCGTAATGAGCAGACGAGTCACTCGCACAGGTTCTTCTGCAGCCAGTCTCATGGCATATAGTCCGCCCATTGACCAACCGGTAACGGCGAATCTGGCAGGCAGCTTTTGCAACAAATGCTCCTTGAAACATTCCCAACCCATAATATCGCTGGCGCCAAAGCCCGGCATGTCAACAAGATAAAGGGTATATCGCTGTTCCAGCAAGCCGGCGAGATGGTTCCAGACGCTGTGATCAAATCCCCAACCATGGAAAAACACTAATGCCGGACCCTGCCCCTTAATGTGTAAATGTAGCGTCATGGATGACATGCAGTTGCCTGAATAAATAATCAATATCTTTTTGGTCGTGGTGGTAGTTTAAAACGACCCTCAAGCCTGTTTGTTGCGCCGAAACGGTTGGAACACGAACGGCTTGGCAAACAATGGACTTCGCTTGTAACAATTGAGCATATTTTACCGCCAGATACGGGCAACCCAGGATTAAATACTGGATTGCCGTTTTGGAACGGCACCATTTTAAAGGCGATAATCGCACCTGTTCAGAAAAATAATGAACCAAATCCTGTAATTTTCGTCGACGATCATCGGCATCATATAAAAAATAAAAAGAGTGCCTAAGTCCGTATGTCAATGCCGGACTAATTGCTGTGGAATAAATATAGGAACGTGCGTATTGTGTTAACGCGTCGATCCATACCTGATGTCCGGCGATTACTGCGCCCTGCCCTGCAAACGCTTTGCCAAAGGGAATAATCCTTAGCGGGATCTCTTCTTGTGATAGCCGATACCGTTGCACAAGACCCAGTCCATGATCACCGATCAGACCAAAGGAATGTGCTTCATCCACCATACAGAGCGCATCATAGGGTTTGCCCAGCATCAGAATGTCATTCAGAGGAGCTTGTTGCCCCCCCATACTGAAAACACCTTCGGTAATAATGATCGGATTTGATGGCGCGCACTTTAGTTTTTGAGCCAGGGTGATCATATTATTGTGGGCGTATCGAGTATATGGCACTTGAGCCAGTTTAATCCCGTCATAAAAGGACGCATGGCTTCCCTTATCCAGTATTAAATGTGCCCCGGTCTGGGCTAAAACCGCCATCAGACCGAGATTTGCGGCGTATCCCGAACTGAACAGAATAGCGTCATCAACCTGAAGAGCCCGGGCTATGTCCTGTTCAAAATCACGATGGATCCGGTGATAACCGCAAATCACCGGGGAGCCGCCGCTACCCGAGGGATATTTTGCATAACCTTCCCGATAGGCTCGCTTGATTTTTTCCTCGGTCGCAAGTGACAAATAATCATTACTGGAGAAGTTGACCATACCCGGTTCGGAGGTTACGCCTCGCTTGCGATGCAACCCCTGATCATGCAACGCTTTTATTTTAGCGGCGAGAATGTCTTCACGTTTATTCAAGAAAACGCTTCCAGACCAAGATTGGCGAACAGTTCCCTGTCTTTTTCCCGTTGCGGATTGTCTTCCGTTAATAATTTATCGCCTATAAATACGGAATTAGCCCCGGCATAATAACAAAGCGCCTGTAATTCATCGCTCATTTCCGTTCGTCCGGCGGTCAGTCTTATTGTGCTTTTCGGCATTAAAACCCGGGCTGTCGCAATGGTTCGCACCAGCTCAATGCCTTCAACTGGTTGCGCCCTGGCCAGGGGTGTGCCTTCTACCGGTATCAGGCGATTGATGGGCACGCTTTCAGGGGGTGTTTCCATATTCGCCAGGGTCATGAGAAACTCAATCCGATCGTCACGGGTTTCACCAAGCCCCAAAATACCGCCGCAACAGACATTGATACCTGCCTGACGCACCTGTTCAAGCGTATCTAACCGATCCTGAAATGTTCTTGTTGTTGCGACTTTTTCATAATAGGACGGTGAGGTATCTATATTGTGATTGTAATAATCAAGACCGGCGTCCTTGAGCGCTTTTGCCTGCTCGCTGCTCAGCATGCCCAGTGTCATGCAGGTTTCCAGGCCCATTTCCTTCACCCCTGCAATCATAGCCTGTATCTCGGGCATGGCTTTCTCGGGAGGACAGCGCCATGCAGCTCCCATACAAAACCGTTTGGCGCCGCCTTCCATGGCTTCTCTGGCTTTGGCTAATACTTGCTCCACCGACATCAGTTTCTCTTTTTCCACATGGGTTTTATGGTGTCCGCTTTGTGAGCAATAGCCACAATCCTCTGGGCAGGCGCCGGTTTTTATACTGAGCAAGGTTGCGACCTGTAACGTATTTGCCGGATGGTGCTCACGGTGAATCTGATGGGCGCTGTGGAGTAAATCATTAAAAGGTTGCGTATAAATTGTCAGAATGTCATTAAAAGTCCAGCCTGCCTGTGGTTTATTCATGAAGATTCTCTTTGTTTTTATATTGGCGAACATGATAAAGTGGCGCCATTTATTGTCAACCAAAATTATGATTATGGTTAACGTGACTGATGTTATTCGTAAGGACTTGAAGCATATCTGGCATCCCTGTATGCAAATGAAGGATTTTGAAGCCTGTCCGCCGCTGGTCGTTTATGAGGCCAAAGGCAGCCATCTTTATACCGATCGGGGATGTCTGATTGATGGCATATCAAGCTGGTGGTGCAAATCACTGGGGCATGGTCATCCGGCTATTAAGGCGGCAATCCAGAAGCAACTCGAATCGTTTGAACAGGTCATTGCAGCCAACACGACGCATCCTGTATTAGCCGATCTTGGGGAAAAACTGGCACAAATCAGCGGAAAACAGCACGTTTTTTTTGCCAGCGACGGCTCCTGTGCCGTTGAAATAGCAATGAAAATGGCCTTGCATGCCAAACAGTTGCAGGGACAACGGCAACGTAGCGAATTTATCGCGCTGCAAAACAGTTATCATGGAGAGACATTGGCAACAATGAGTGTCAGTGATCTGGGTATTTATAAAAAGCCATATATCGATTATGGGGTAACCTGCCATTTTCTCAACGATATACCCTACATCAACACAACCGGCGATTCCCTATGGCGTGACTGCTCACCCGTCTGGAACGACATCGTCATGCAGCTGGAAAAGGTGAAACATCGTTGTTGCGCCATTTTGGTTGAGCCGCTTGTGCAAGGCGCCGGTGGTATGTTGTGTTACAGTGCGGATTTTTTATCAAGACTGTCGCAATGGGCCAGGCAAAACGACATCTTTCTGATTGCCGATGAAATCATGACCGGTATGGGACGAACCGGCCATTGGCTGGCTTGTCAGCACGCCGGTGTCACAGCCGATTTTATTTGTCTGTCCAAGGGATTGACAGCCGGGGCGTTACCAATGAGTTGTGTGCTTGTTGATCATGATATCTTTACCTGCTTTTACGACGATTATGAAAAAGGTAAATCCTTTCTCCACTCCCACACTCATAGCGGGAACGCCCTGGCGGTCAGCGCCGCGCTTGCCACAATTCAGGTTATGGACGATGAATCGCTAAATAACAGGGCAATCAAACTGGGTGAGTTGATGTACAACCAGATGAACGATATCGCGAATTTGTCCGGCAAGCTGCAAAATATTCGTTCGCTCGGTGCCGTAGTGGCCGCCGATATGGTGGAATGGAACAGCAAACGGCTCGGTTATGAATTCTACCAGGCATCCCTGAGGCATGGCGCGTTACTGCGTCCAATAGGCAATACCCTTTACTGGCTTCCTCCTTTGACGACGGATGATAAAACCATTATGCAATTGGCGGAAATCACTTTAAACTCACTTTATGATGTTTATAAATAACCACACCTGTCATGACACATTTCAGCGGACGAACCGGTGTTCACAAGATATTACCCGTAATATGGGGTACGCTATCTCTTTTTATTCTTTTTCTGGCTATTTTTTATGAATGGCAGTCTTACCGTGAACGGCAGATAAATAAAATAACCCGGATTGCGGAAAAGCAGGCTTTTCAATTTGATGAATTTATTGAAAATCTTGTGCAATTAAATTTTGCCCTGACCTTCACAGACCGACAATTCAGGCAATGCCAGTCGAACTTATTACCACAGTTACAGGAGCTTCTGTTTAACAATCCAACGTTATCGGCCATTGATGTAACCCATCATCAGGATAAACGCTCCTGTTCAACGTCTGATTTTCAATCGCCGATTTTTTCCAACAAACCGGCGCCTCATATCCATGGCCCGTTTGAACCGGCCGGGAAGACACAATCGTTTTATTTATTGCAAAACCGCATAGGAACGTATCTTCATACGCTTTATATTTTGAAACAGGTCATTGATGAGGCGTTATCATCGGGGATCCGAAGCGGATTTCAAAGGATTGCGTTGTATGACGTGACTCATAGGAAAATCATCTGGGCAACGGGTGAAAAATCCAATGAAACGCCTGATGGCAAGGATATGTCCAATCAAACGAATTTGATTCAAGTGCCGTTACAAACACTGGACGATTTACAGTTATTATTTACTCCCAATCCACCCAAATATCACATTGATTTTTTTTATCAGGAAATCATAATCATTTTGACGTTGATTTTTTTGTCGGTTATCGTCTATCTCGCGTTACGTCGCTTTTTAAATAAACGCCTGTCTTTGAGTTACGCTATTACGAACAGTCTTAAACAAAACCATTTTGCCCCCATTTATCAGCCGATTATGGATATGGTTAACAACAGGGTTTGCGGGGTTGAGGTGTTGGTACGGTGGCAAATCGCTTCCGATAAAATAGTCATGCCTGATTTTTTTATTGAGGAGGCGGAGGCAACGGGTTTGATTATTCCTATTACAACCCAGCTTATCGAAAAAGCGTTTTCACAATGCCGCACTTTGTTAACAGACAATCCGCAGTTTCATCTGGCAGTCAATGTTTCGGCCAATCATTTTCGTGACATTAATTTTATTAATGAGTTTTACCGGCTTTGTGACAAGTACCATATTTTACCGCAACAGATTGTTCTTGAATTAACGGAAAGACAACTTTTTGATAAAGATGATTTAACGAGTATTTCATTCATGAACGAATTGCGGGATAAAGGATTTTCTCTTGCGATTGACGATTTTGGCACGGGCCATGCCAGTATTAATTATTTGAGACATCTTCCTTTTAATTATTTAAAAATTGATAAAATATTTATACAAGCCATTGGCACCGGCGCCATAACCGAAACATTGAATCAGGCTATTATCAATATGGCTAATTCGTTAAATATCGCTATTATTGCAGAAGGGGTCGAAACTCTGGAACAATACAATTATCTCAAGCAGCAGAATGTCGATTATATTCAGGGCTGGTATTTTGCCAAGGCAATGAATATTGAGCAATTAACCGAATTTATGCAGGAGCAAGCATGATGAGCGTTGGCGCCAGGATGAGGTTTTTTTTCTTTTTTCTTTTGATTATTCCGGTAGTTCATGCCGACACGCCCGGACCCTCGGGTAATTATTGGCAATGTATCACCGAAGACAGCACCAATAAAAGGTGGGTTGCCCAAAGCGTTTATCAGTTAACGGCCATTAACAAGGCATTTGACCATTGTAAAAAAAACAGCGCTTATCCCAACACCTGTAAAGCGTCCAAAGCCAATTGCGAATATTTTATCCTTGGCCGCACAACCCGGCCTATGTGGCAATGCACCGCATTGGATTTTCATGCCAATCCCTGGAACAGCAACCTGTACAGAACGATGGATGACGCGGCTCTTGCCGCAAAAGCCTATTGCCTGGATAACAGTTCCGTGCCTGCAACCTGTTATATCAACATGATCACATGCAAAAATTTAAACAAGCCGGATTAAAACCATGTTTTGTATTGGATTGACTGGCAATATCGCCAGCGGGAAATCAACCGCGATCAAACACTTTCAATCACTGGGGATTCCGGTCATCGTTGCTGACGATGTGGCGAGAGAAATAACGGCTCGGGGACAACCGGTTCTGGAAGAGATCAAACGTCGCATTGGCCCATCCGTGATTACTGCTCAGGGTGATCTTGATCGAGGGAAGTTAAGGCGTATTATAGTTTCAGATGAAAAACAACGTCTTTGGCTGGAAAACCTGCTTCATCCCCTCATCAGACAACGGATTGAACAAAAAATATCTGAAGTTAAGGGCCCATATTGCGTTATTGAAATACCCTTGTTGTTAAACAAGGAGGATTACTCCTATCTGAATCGTATTCTTGCCATCCTGGTTGATGATAAGACATTAATTGCGCGAGTCATGAGCCGTGATCAACATTCCCGGGATTTTGCTGCGGCTATTTTGGCTCTTCAGCCTGATGAAAACGCTCGCCGCAGAATTGCTGACGATATCATTGAAAACAATGGTAGCGTTGAGGAATTTAAAAAGGCTATTAATGGACTTCACCAACAATATTTGCACTATTCAAGTCAATACTGATAATTATTTCATCATTTTTGACGGGTCGATCAAAAATACTTGTATAAAACGCTGCTTATCTATTACTATTCTTAGTAAGTAAAGGCTAAGGGAATAGCATTTTTTATGTCAAAGGACATCATAACATTTCAACTAGCTACCCATTTTTTGCCAAAAATAGCATTGCGACTGGAATGTCTCTACGAAACGGTCAACCAGGCATGCGAGGAAGAGCACCCTGTCATTCATCACTATGCTTTAAAAAATATTATCGAGATAATTAAACTTGTTGAAAAGCCCGAGCTTAGAAGCCGCTTCCTCAAGGAATTCATGCGCATCGAGCACGCCCTGAATAAAACCAATACCAGAATTGAAACGGAATTATATGATAATCTTTATACTCAAATACAGGTATTGACGAATGTGGCGGGCCAGTTTGGCGGGAAAATACATCAGGATCCCTTTTTACAATCTATAAGACTTACACAGCCCGGATACAACAATGATTGTGAAATGTACTCCCCACAGCTCTTGTTATGGCTGGAATCCCAACCGGCCGCCAGACAGAAGGACTTGCTGTTTTGGCTTGATTATTTACATCCTCTCCATACAACCGTATATTTTTATTTGCATCTTTTAAGAGATACGGCGCAGTTTGATAAAATTGATATGTTCAATGGTTTTTATCAACGGTCATTGCCGACGAAAGCATCCTGTCATCTTATATTGTTGCGCATAGATAAAGCGTTTGGAATGATACCAAGAATGCAGCTTGGTCATCATGGTTTGAGTGTCAGGCTTTGTGACGCGTCGACTTTAAGGGAAATTCGAGAAACGGACGCCAGGCTCGATTTGGGTATTTGTCAGTTATAAATCAGCTCGTTAATACCGACATATACGCTATACTTAGCAGCAAGCAAGGGAAACTGGAAGAAAAGAGATATGAGAGCTCTTTTTTCGTTAATACTGATCGTTCTTAGATTAAGTCATTTTTTGCTCTGGGTCTTGATCCTTTTATGTCTGTTCGGGATGATCAAGCCCTATATCAAGAATATTTCCTCGTACACTTATCTGCAACCGATTGTCAAAGTAGAAAATACAATTAATATAGCCGTAAAAAAAACCATCCCCACGACTATCGCGGATAAAGACGCTTCAAGAATCATTACGATAGCGGTGCTGTTATTTATTTCCATATATATTTCCCACCTCATAGCAGGCCCACTGCAAAAATTCAAAGCTAGAATCAAATTACGGGAATATCGAAAAAAAGCCGTGACAGCGCCACAAAAAATACTAATTTCCCAGATAGAGGAACAATTGGACAGTTCCGTTAATTTTAAGGCGAAAAACAGGCAGGAATTATTGAAGGATTTTGTCAGGCTTAAGAAAGAACTGGAAAAATCCGGACGTACCCTATCGTTTTTATCTATTGATGTGGTGGATTCCACCGGGATGAAGCAAGATGAGGATCCGGTTATTGTTGAAAATGATTTTAATCAATATCATGATTATATTAACCAGAAATTTAAGGAGCATGGCTATATCAAGGCGGCATGGACACCAGACGGCGTAATGGCATGCTTTAACACGACCGAACAAGCTATCAGTGCCGCGAAAGACATTATTCTCGGTCTTGTCCATTTCAATAAATCGGTCAAAATGATGCAAAATGATTTCCATGTTCGATGCGGTATTAATACCGGTTTTGTTTATTATGATTTGTCCACTCCTTTAGAGGAGTTTAGCGATCGTGTCATTGATATCGCCGGCCACATGCAAAAACACGCGCCTGTTGATTCGGTTCTTGTCGCAAAAGAAATCATCAAACCTATTAAATCCTCTGATGTATTTCGTAAATCAGACAGCATGGTAGATGGATTGGAAGTATTCGAGTGGCGATCGTCACGCAAATAACCATTGATGCGTTCATTTTCGTTTGAAAAAAATTTATTCAATGAACCAGCTACGAATTCAGGATATAAGAGAACTCTAATCCTCCCAGTGATTGACGCCGGATGTTTGCACCATTGAGCGAATAAATTCCCGATGTTTTTCCAGTTCCCGCTGATCCGGTTTAATGACTGGTGTGTTGCTATGCAGGGATTCAACAATCAACTGGTCGTGATTGACAGGGGAACCGGAAGAGATGTGTAATTCTTCATCAAACAATTGCGCTTGCCCGCCGGTCATGGCCAGATAAACGGATGCCAGTATTTCCGCATCCAGCAAGGCTCCGTGCAAGGTCCGGTTGGAATTATCAATTTCGTATCGTTTGCAGAGCGCATCCAGACTGTTACGCTGGCCCGGATGTTTTTCACGGGCGAGAACCAGGGTATCACATACCGTGCATAACTCCTGAAACGGTTTTGGCCAGTTGATTAGATTTAATTCCGCTTCCAGAAATCCGACATCGAACGGCGCGTTATGTATAATCAGTTCTGCATCCCTGATAAACGCTATAAACTCTTCAGCGATGGCTGCAAACAGAGGCTTGTCCTTCAAAAACTCGGTACTGATGCCATGCACACGAAAAGCGCCCTCTTCCACGTCACGTTGCGGATTCAGGTAGACGTGATAATGATTACCGGTCAATTTTCGATCAATTAATTCAACGCAACCAATTTCAATAATACGGTGACCGAGTTGTGGGCCAATACCTGTTGTCTCAGTATCCAATACAATTTGTCGCATATCCTGCCTTAATGATTCATCATTTCTTCAATAGCCTGATTGGCCAACTCATCGGCTTTCTCGTTTTCGGGATGTCCGGCATGCCCTTTAATCCAATGCCAGCGGATCCGATGCAGTCCGGCCAACTCATCGAGTTTTTGCCAGAGATCCGCGTTTTTAACCGGCTCTCTTTTTGAGTTGCGCCAACCTTTTTTTTTCCAGCCGGCCAGCCACTCGGTCATTCCCTGTCGTAAATATTGGGAATCGGTATATATATCAACGTCACAGGATCGTTTTAGCGCTTCCAGCGACTTGATTGCCGCAGTTAACTCCATGCGGTTGTTGGTGGTATGTGTTTCGCTGCCATACAGGGTTTTTTCTTGTCCCTGATAACGCAGCAAGGCGCCCCAACCACCTGGGCCGGGATTGCCCTTGCACGCGCCATCAGTAAATATTTCAACGATCATAAGAACAAATCCGGATAGAGTTCACGATTCGGGTCAATAGCATACGTGGAAAAATCTCGCTGGCCAGCATTCCTTAAAACCTCTTCGTCAATAAAAAAATTGCCCGTGACCTCACGGGAAGGCTGGGTAAGGATCCAAAATGCGGCATCCGCAACAATTTCCGGCTTTCTACTGGCTTTGTAAATGTCTTCGGGAAAATGAACGCGTATAGCATCCGTGCCAATCGTTGTTTTCGGCCACAGGGAATTTACGCCAATACCGACTGATTTTAATTCTTCAGCCAACCCTAACGTACAAAGACTCATCCCCATTTTGCTTATCGTATAAGCCAGATGCTCTGCGTACCATTTTTTCTCAAGACTCAATGGCGGTGATAAGGTTAAAATATGAGGGTTTGAGGATTTTTCAAGGTAAGGGATGGCGGCTTGTGAACAGGCGAACGTGGCACGAGTGTTAACGGCCTGCATCAAATCATAACGTTTCATGGGTGTAGACAATGTATCAGTCAGGCTGATGGCACTGGCGTTATTGATAAGGACGTCCAGTTGCCCGAATTCCGCAATGGTTTTTTCAATGGCTACTGTAATTTGCTGTTCGTCACGGACATCCACGACCAATGGCAAGGCATGCCCTCCCAACGCCACAATCTCGGCCGCGACACTGTGAATAGTACCTGCCAGTTTCGGGTGCGGCGTATCCGTTTTAGCGGCCACAACGATGGCGGCGTTTTCACGGGCAAATTTGTGGGCAATCGCTCGACCTATTCCCCGGCTCGCGCCGCTTATAAAAAGAACTTTACTCATTATCGTTATTTCTCCCTGAGCTTGATTCCGGCAAAAAAATGAAGGAAAGAACGCATTAATTTACCATAAGGCGGGTAAAGAAAGGTAATTAACGCCAGTTTTCGTTTGATTAGCACCGGTTTTAATTTTGAAAACGTATCGAACCCTTCTCGCCCATGATACTGGCCCATACCACTATGCCCTACGCCGCCAAAAGGTAAATCATCAACCGCCACGTGGATTAAACTGTCATTCACGGTTAATGCGCCCGATAAAACCTGATATTGGAGCGTTTGCAATTCTTCCCGGTCGTTTCCGAAATAATAGACGGCAAGAGGGTTGGGATGGTCGTTAATGTACTTGACCGCCTCATTGATTGACTGATAGGAAAGTACAGGGAGTATCGGTCCGAAAATTTCTTCCTGCATCACTTTCATGGATTCATTGACATCAAATAACAGATAGAAAGGTATTTTCTGAGCATTGTCGTTCGGCTCGCCAATCGTAACAACCCGGGCGCCCTTTTGACGGGCATCCTCAACCAGTTGCAGTAATCTTTCTTTATGTTGCTCATTAATGATGCTGCTGTAATCCTGGTTCGATGGCAGATTCGGATAATGTCTGTTTATAAAATCATGCAATTCCCGCTCTAACTGAGACTCCTGTCCCGCGGGGATATACAAATAATCAGGAGCGATACAGGTTTGACCCGCGTTAAATAATTTACCCATAAACAACCGGTTATAATATTGTTTATCCATTGTTTTTGAAACGATGGCGGGGGATTTCCCGCCAAGCTCCAGAGTAACAGGTGTTAAATGTTCACTGGCAGCCGCCATAACCGATTTGCCAACGGCCGTTGACCCGGTAAATAACAAATGTCCGAAAGGCAAACGAGCAAATTCTCTGGACACGGAAACATCGCCGCCTGTAACACGGATCATACGATGATCGTCAAATAAACTCTGTAACGCCTCTGTGGTTTTCGGGGTTAGCTCGGACATTTTTATCATCACCCGGTTCCCGGCGGCAAGCGCATAGATGGCCGGTATAATGGACAGGAACACCGGATAATTCCAGGGCACCATAATCCCCACGACCCCTAAAGGCTGTGGGATCAGATACGCTTTACCCGGTAAAAAATGCCAGGACAGTTTTCTCTTTCTTTTTCTGGTCCATTGATTCAAATGCGCCAGACAATAATCTATGGATTTAAGGGTAGGATAAATTTCCAGAAACAGGGATTCAATTTGAGCGCGGTGTGAAAAATCGGAATTCATGGCGTCGGCTAACGCAACAGCCTTTTCCCGGATCCTTTTTTTCAGTGCCTTTAAAACGTCGCGTCGTTCCCTCACGGACAGATAAGGGGTTTGATAATAATCCTTCTGCAGTTCTTCAAAGGTGTCTTGTAATAACATAATCTATCCTTATTGACTCACTTCGGAGAGGATTTCTCCACGGAGTATCATTTCCTTGATAACGGCAATATCCGGTGCAAAATAACGATCCTTGTCGTAAGGTTTGACAACATCTCGCACTCGCTGATAAATGTTGTGCAAAGGAGGCGATGTAGTCAGAGGCTGATGAAATTCCAGTCCCTGACACGCGGCAAGAAGCTCTATGGCGAGAATAGTTGCCGTGTTGTCGTTCATGGCATGCAGTCTTCTGGCTGCATTGGTGGACATCGACACATGATCTTCCTGATTGGCCGAAGTCGGCAGGCTATCCACACAATGAGGATGAGCCAGTGCCTTGTTATCGCTCGCACAGGATGCTGCTGTAACATGGGCTATCATAAATCCTGAATTGAGCCCTCCCTCTTTCACCAGAAATGCGGGAAGCCCGCTGAAATTCCTGTCAATTAAGAGCGCAATACGCCGCTCGGCGTTGGATCCGATTTCAGCTACGGCCAATGCCAGATTATCTGCGGCCATAGCAATAATTTCGCCATGGAAATTGCCTCCGGACAGAATATCACCCTGCTCTGGAAAGACCAGGGGGTTATCTGAAACGGCATTCGCTTCAACCTGAAGCGTATCGCTAACGAATTGGATCTGATGTAAAACGGCTCCCATAATTTGGGGCTGGCATCTCAGTGAATAGGGGTCTTGCACACGATGACATCCACGGTGTGACTCTCTGATAACGCTTCCCTCAAGAAGCGCCTTGTACCTGCGAGCTACCCGGATCTGGGCTTCATGTCCTCTTGCCTGGTGAATCCGGTCGTCAAAAGGCGCGTCACTGCCTGACGCTGCGTCAACCGACATGCTGCCGGTGATCATGGCTACTTCAAAAAGCTGTTCAGTCTGAAACAACGCATCCATGCACAACGCACAGGAAACCTGCAGGCCGTTTAATAAGGCAAGTCCCTCTTTGGGCGCCAATTCAAGCTTCGTTAAACCGGCTATACGCAAGCCTTCCTCCGCAGACAGGATACGTCCCTGATGCCTGACGTCACCAACACCAAGCAACGGCAGCGACATATGGGCGAGAGGTACCAAATCACCGGAGGCCCCTACCGATCCCCTGCCAGGAATACAGGGATAAACGCCATGGTTGTACAGCGCTAAAAGCGCTTCAATCAGTTCGAGCCTGACACCTGAAAAACCCTGCGCCAGACTGTTTATTTTCAATAACAGAATAAGTGCAACCACCGGATCCGGCAGTAAATCACCGGTACCACAGGCATGCGAAAGCACGATATTTTGCTGCAATTGCAATAAATTTTCGGAAGATATAATCTGATTTGCCAGAGAGCCAAAACCAGTATTGATGCCGTATACAATTTTTTTGCTGTCAACCACCGTTTTGACAGTATCGCGGGACGCCTCGATTTTCGGCAGGCAAGATTTGTCAAGTCGGCAAGGAATGCCGTTTTTTACCAGCCATTGATAATCCTTTAACGTCATTTGGTCAGGTTTGATGGTAAACATATCACTCATTATCAGACGCTCCTTTCCTCAACCATAGGCAGCCAAAGTTTGTTTTCCTGCGCGCATTGCCTGGCAAGATCATAGCCGGCGTCGGCATGACGCATGACGCCTGTAGCCGGATCATTGAAAAGGACTCTGGCCAGTCGTCTGGCCGCCTGTTCCGTTCCGTCGGCGACTATGACTACTCCGGCATGCTGTGAAAATCCCATACCAACCCCGCCGCCGTGATGTATGCTGACCCATGTCGCCCCGCTGGCACAATTCAAGAGCGCATTGAGCAAAGGCCAGTCCGAAACCGCGTCACTGCCGTCTTTCATCCCTTCCGTTTCTCGATTGGGACTGGCAACGGAACCGGAGTCCAGATGGTCACGGCCGATAACAACAGGCGCTTTAAGCTCTCCGGTTCGTACCATATCATTAAACGCAAGCGCCAAACGCGCCCTGTCTTTTAAACCTATCCAGCAGATTCTGGCCGGCAAGCCCTGAAACGCGATTTTATCCCTCGCCATATCCAGCCAGCGATGCAAATGATGATCATCGGGAATTAATTCCCGTACCTTGTTGTCCGTGGCATAGATATCTTCCGGATCGCCGGATAATGCGACCCATCGGAAAGGCCCTATGCCCTCGCAGAACAATGGTCTGATGTAGGCCGGTACGAATCCCGGGATGGTAAACGCGTCATCAACCCCCTCTTCAAAAGCCATCTGCCGGATATTATTGCCGTAATCAAATACCGGTATTCCCATATTATGAAATGCGATCATCGCCTTCACCTGCACAGCCATTGATTTCCTGGCGGCGGATACGACTTTCTCCGGTGCCGATAGTCTCAACTCACGAGCCTGTTCCAGTGTCCATCCGGACGGAAGATAACCATTCAGCGGATCGTGGGCGCTTGTCTGATCAGTTATTATGGACGGTTTGATGCCTCGTTGCAGTAATTCCGGGTAAATGTCCGCGGCATTGGCCAGCAAAGCAACGGAAAGCGGTTTTTTTTCACGACAGGACTCTTCTATCCAGCGTAATGCTTCATCCAGATTATCGCTATATTTATCGAGATAACGTGTGGCCAAACGTTTTTTAATCCGTGACAAATCACACTCCACCGCAAGGACGCTGGCACCAGCCATGGTTGCCGCGAGCGGCTGGGCGCCGCCCATACCGCCCAATCCGGCCGTCAAAACCCAATGCCCTGATAAATCACCATGAAAATGTTTTTTTGCGGCGGCGGTAAATGTTTCGTAGGTACCCTGGATAATGCCTTGCGATCCGATGTAAATCCAACTGCCCGCAGTCATCTGACCGTACATCATCAATCCTTTTTTATCCAGTTCGTTGAAATGTTCCCAGCTTGCCCATCTTGGTACCAGATTGGAATTGGCGATAAGTACTCTTGGCGCCTCTTCGTGGGTCGTAAAAACACCGACCGGTTTTCCGGATTGAATTAACAGGGTTTGATTGCTATCCAGATTTTTCAGCACATCAACAATTTTATCAAAGCACTCCCAGTTTCTCGCCGCTTTGCCAAGTCCCCCATAGACGATAAGTTGCGAGGGATTTTCAGCTACGTCTTCATCAAGGTTGTTATGAAGCATGCGCAAGGCGGCTTCCGTTAACCAGCTTTTGGCCTGCAAACGTGTGCCGCGATTTGCTGACAGAGATCGAGAATTATTTGTCTTGTTCATCATGATTCCATTTAAAGGGTAATACTTTGATTGTCCAATTCGCTGTTTTATGACGCGCCTAGTCTACACTACTGGCTGACCTTGGTGAACTATGACCTGCTATTTTGCAAACAGTTGTGTTAGCATTGTCTTTTGTGTCCAAATTGTTGAGTTAAAGTGCATACTGGAATCAAACATCCTATTTCATTACGTGTTTTTTTTGCCACAGAAATGTGGGAGCGCTACGGGTTTTATGTTGTACAATCCCTCTTGGCCCTGTATCTTGCCAAACATTATCACTGGTCTGACAAAAACACCTACGCCCTGGTCGGATCATTCACGGCCCTGACGTACTTGTCCCCGGTCGTTGGCGGATGGGTAGCCGACCACATCCTGGGCCAGAAACGAACGGTATTATCCGGTGCGGTATTTCTCTTTTTCAGTTATATCACCCTAACGGTTTGCTCATCGAAACAATCCATGCTGGGCGCGTTGGCGGGGATAGCCGTTGGAACCGGTCTTCTCAAATCCAACATTTCCTCCTTATTGGGTAATGAGTACCCTGTTGATTCGCCGAAACGTGAAAGCGGTTTTACCATTTTTTACATGGGTATTACCACAGGCATTATTCTGGGAACCACGGTACCAAGCTATATTACCCGTTATTTTGGCTGGCCGGCTACGTTTGCAAGCGCCGCTTTCGGGATGCTCATTGCCTTTGCCGTTTTTCTATTTGGAATCAAACGTTATCGCATTGCCGATTATCAGCCGTTTCACTTTAACCTGTTTAAACTGTTGAGCGCGTTGATATTGATTATGCTGCTCTGGTTGTTTTCCGTTTGTATTCTATCCTACAGCGGATTTGCCGATTTTGCATTTCTGGCTATCGTCGCGCTGTCCTCGATCTATCTCCTGTATACCGCCTCCCGCGAATCGGGGGAACAAGCGCAGCAAACACTGGTCATCGGTATTTTATGTATTATTTCAGTCATGTTCTGGACATTTTATTTTCAAATGTTTTTGTCGCTGACTCTTTTTATCGCCCGGGTTGTTGAACCGAAAATTTTTGGCATCCCCTTTCCCCCACCTTATTATGTGAGTGTCCAGAGTGCTGGCATGATAGTGTTCGGTTATCTTCTGGTACGAAAAAAATCACACCCGAATTCGGAACAAAATCGAAAAAAAATTGGTGACAAATTTGTTTTGTCCCTGCTTTTTATGAGTCTTTCCTATGGCATTATTATGCTCGTATGCCGGGTAACCCATGGCAGCAGCCTGTTATCGCCGCTTTACTTTATTCCGGCTTATTTGCTGATTTCCATAGCCGAGCTTTTTCTATCTCCTGTCGGCCTTTCGGCCGTTACCATTCTGGCCAGTCGTCACCGGGTCAGTACCATGATGGGTATATTTTTTGTTTCTCTGGGTACGGGCGGGTATCTCTCGGGTAAACTGGCAGGCATTACCGCAATCAGCAATCATTCATTGCCGGTCTCGGCGTTAAAGGAACATTACGCGCAGGGATTTACAACACTGTTTCTATTACTGGTTACAGCGACGATTGTTTGTTATTTTCTTAACCGGGTCATTTGCAGGTTAATGGCCGTGAAACAGGATGGATTGGAAAAGTTCTGAAGTTATTGAAAATTTGTTTTAAAATGCTTTGAGACTTTTATAAATTATTGTTATCATCCAACGCTTTTTGTGAATAAGTATTTTCCATACCATGCCAAACCAACCCGGATCATTACAACTCCTTTTGTCGATTCTTGATGAAATGCAAGCGATAGATATCAAAACCATTGATGTCAGTCATCAGACGACGGTAACCGACTATATGATTCTGTGTAGCGGCCGCTCCTCAAGGCATGTCAAATCCATTGCCGAGGCAGCCATGGAGAAAATGAAATCGAATGGATTTTCAGCACTCGGTTCTCACGGCGTTGAAACAGGAGATTGGGCGCTGGTGGATTTTGGCGACTTTGTTTTACACGTTATGCAGCCCGATAGTCGAGCTTTTTATAATCTTGAAGGTTTATGGAACCACGACGGCTGATTCATCAGGTAATCAGGCTTTTCCCTGACATGGATTATGGTATCGACGCGCGATGTTAAAAATAACCGTCATTGCCTGTGGTAATAAAATGCCTGGCTGGGTAGGCGAGGCCGTACGCGAATATACAAAACGGCTGAGGGAATTCGCGCACGTACAGATTATTGAAATTCCTTTAATGAAACGCTCCGGTGCGAGCGATATCGAACGAATCATGGATAAGGAAGCGCAACAGATTGCTCACGCTATTCCAGGCGGTGCGCGAGTGATTGCCCTTGCTATCAACGGACAAATGTTCAGTAGTGAAACGCTTGCGGCCAGGCTGGAGTCTTTGCAACAGACATCAAGCCATCTCTGTTTCATTATCGGCGGCCCCGAAGGTTTGGCGACCCGGATTCTTGCCCGAAGTCAGGAGCTATGGTCATTGTCGGGGTTAACGTTACCTCATCCGCTTGCCCGTGTTGTTCTGCTGGAGGCAATCTATCGTGCTCTGGCAATAATTAATCATCACCCTTACCACAAATGAACTTTTCCGTTAAGATGTACGTCACTATTTTTCAGCCCTGTTACGCAGTAAATGACCATGCGACTGAATAATCCGGTAAAAAATGATCGTCAGGAAGTCCGAATTCATCGCTTTCGTCTGAATATACTGGTTTTCTTTATTGTTTTATTATCCGCAGCGCTGATACTGCGTCTGGGGTACCTGCAAATTTCCCAGTTTAAACGATACGAGACCATGTCTCTGAAAAATCAGATGAATATCATACCAATCGCCCCACCCAGAGGAATTATTCTGGATAGAAATGGTGTTGTTCTGGCTGAAAACATTCCCGTTTATGTTCTGGAGATTATTCCGGAGCGAGTCGGGAACATGGATGAAACCCTTGCCGGGCTTCGAGCGCTTCTTCCCTCTATCAGCGACGATGACATGGAAAATTTCAAACGCGCCCGCAATCAAAATCGTTCTTATGTCCCTATCCCACTCAAATTGAAACTGACCCAGGACGATGTTGCTACCTTTGCAATTAATCAATACCGATTTACCGGCGTTAGCATCAAAGCCCGTTTAATGCGCTTTTACCCCATGGGAGAAATTACCGCGCATTTTCTGGGTTACGTGGGTCGTATTAACGTGCAGGAGTTGCAACATGTCGACAATGCAAATTATCGCGCCACCAACTTTATCGGCAAGGTCGGCATCGAAAAATATTATGAGGACATACTGCACGGCCAGGTCGGCTATCAACAGGTCGAAACGGACGTCAGCGGCAGAACAGTTCGGGAGCTTAACAAGCAAAACCCGGTTTCGGGTGAAAAACTGTATTTAACGATTGACAGCCGCCTGCAAAAAATTGCCTTTGAAGCAATGAAAGGCAAGCGTGGCGCGGTGGTTGCCATGAATACCACCAGCGGCGACATTCTCGCTATGATTAGTGCACCCAGTTATGATCCGAACGTTTTTGTGCAAGGCATTACCTTATCGGAATACAAAAAACTGTCCGGCTCGCAAGAAAGACCATTATATAATCGGGCTGTAAGAGGATTATATCCACCAGCATCGACCGTGAAGCCGTTTGTCGGACTTGCAGGTCTTGAGAAAGGTGTTATTGATACCAATTGGAAAGTTTATGATCCAGGCTGGTACAAACTACAGGGAATGAGCCATGTCTATAAAGACTGGAAAAAACGTGGTCATGGTTTCATTAATCTTAAACGGGCTATTACCGTGTCCTGCGATACTTATTTTTATCAACTCGGCTATAAATTAGGTATTTCCGGTATTGAAGATATGCTAAGTCAGTTCGGTTTTGGTCAACTAACGCATGTTGACCTGTATGAGGAGGCACCGGGTATTTTACCCAGTGCCTCCTGGAAAAAAAGAACCAAGGGGTTGTCCTGGTATCCCGGGGACACGCTCATTACGGCCATAGGCCAGGGATTTATGCTGGCTTCTCCCCTGCAACTGGCCAACGCAACCGCAACCATGGGCCAGAAAGGCAAGCGTTATCGTCCCCACCTTCTTCACAAGTCGGTGCAAAGTGAGCGGGGAGAAACCCGCAAATACAATGTGCTTGAAGAATATCCCATCCGCCTTAAAGATAAAAACAACTGGGATATTATCGCGGATGCCATGCACTCGGTTATTACCAGCAATGAGGGAACAGGCTATCGTTTTGGCCGCAATACACCCTATACGGTGGCGGCAAAAACCGGAACCGCACAAGTGTTTGGCGGTAAGCATTATGAAAATAAACGCAATCAGGTTATTCCCGAGTTTTTAAGAGATCATTCCCTGTTTATCGGTTTTGCGCCTTATGAAAAGCCGGAAATTGCCATAGCGGTTATGGTTGAGAATGATCATCAAGCCTCCAATGTGGCTCGTAAAGTCATGGATGCCTATTTCGAACTGAAAAAAAGTGAATCCTCGTCATGAATCACCATCACCCTCGTCCTGTTTATCGTTTTACCCGTAAATCCATTCATGTGGATCCCCCTTTGCTGGGTTTGTTATTAGCCGTTATTGCTTTTGGTATTCTTATTTTATATAGCGCTTCCAATCAGGATATGGGTATGGTTGTCCGGCAATTGATGCGGCTGTCTTTTGCGTTGTTCGTTATGATGGTTTTCGCTATGGTTCCGCCTCATAAATACAAAATATGGACACCATGGATTTATTTTCTGGGTTTGACGTTGCTCATTGCCGTAATGCTGATGGGAAAAATAGGAAAAGGCGCTCAACGCTGGCTTGATCTGGGTATATTTCGATTTCAGCCTTCAGAAATCATGAAGCTGGCCGTTCCGATGATGGCCGCATGGTATTTTGACCGAAAACCGATCCCTGTTGACCTGAAAAGCCTGGCAATAGCTGCCGTGTTAATTTTTATTCCGGTCGTACTAATAGCAAGGCAGCCTGATCTGGGGACAGCCATTATGGTTTTATGCGCCGGATTAAGTGTTATTTTTCTTGCCGGGGTCAGTTTTCGTATTTTGCTGGCACTGCTCAGCCTGATCGCGGTATCCGCTCCCCTCTTATGGCATTTTTTACACGATTACCAAAGGCAGAGGATTTATACCCTGCTCAACCCGGAACAGGATCCGCTCGGTTCCGGTTATCATATTATCCAATCAAAAATCGCTATAGGCTCCGGTGGTGCGTTCGGTAAAGGCTGGCTGGCCGGCAGTCAATCCCATCTGAATTTTTTACCCGAACATGCGACGGATTTTATTTTTGCCGTCAGCGGCGAGGAATTCGGTTTTATAGGCAGTACGCTGTTAATTATGCTGTTTATACTGGTTTCCTTGCGCGGGCTTTATATCGCCAGGCATGCGCAAACCAGTTATACGCGCTTGCTCGCAGCCAGTTTGGCCATGACCTTTTTCCTATCCGCATTCGTCAATATAGGGATGGTCATGGGGCTATTGCCGGTTGTCGGGATCCCGCTGCCTTTAATCAGCTACGGCGGCACGGCCATGGTGACTTTTCTGGCCAGCTTTGGCATTCTGATGTCGATTAGTTCCCATCGAATTTTATTCACATCCCTATCTTAAACTTCTTCCCTTCCCAGCAAATTCGCGACTGGCGCGTACGATTTTCGGTGAACAGGACAGGGGCCGAGCGCCATGAGCGCATTGCGATGCCTGAGCGTTGGATACCCTTTGTGTTCAGCAAAACCATAACCGGGATAAAGCGCATCCATTGCTTCCATCTCTTCATCACGAGACACTTTGGCTAAAATGGATGCCGCGCTTATTTCAGCAATCAGCAAGTCCCCCTGAACAATGGCTTCGCAAGGCACAGAGATTTCAGGTATATAGATGCCATCTACCATGACTTTTTCGGGTTTGACAGTTAACCCTTCTATCGCTCGCTTCATAGACAATAACGTCGCATGATGAATATTCAACTCATCGATTTCTTCTACTTCCGCCCGTCCATAAGCATAACAAACCGCTTCACTTCTGATAATTTCCGCCAGTTTTTTTCGTTTCAGGGCAGTGATTTTTTTAGAGTCCGTCACTCCTGCAATCGGTTTGGCAAGGATAACCGCCGCCGATACCACCGGTCCGGCTAACGGTCCTCTGCCTGCCTCGTCAACCCCCGCAATCAAATACGACATAATTTATCAATCCCTGTTAGAATTTTCATAAAAAGAGTGCTAATAATAACGATTTAAAATTGATTTATCACCCGGGAAATGCGATCATGCGCACAAATTATTACCAGTTATAAGAGCTATGAGCGTTTTAAAGTGTGCTGTTATTGGTGTGGGGTACCTTGGCCGTTTCCATGCCCAGAAGTATAAAATGTTATCCGACGTGGATTTGGTTGCCGTCTGTGATGTGAATCAGGAAGCCTGTGACGCGGTAGCGGCCGAGTTAAACGTTCCCGGTTATTATCATTTTGAAGAATTGTTTGGCAAGGTTGACGCGGTCAGTATCGCGGCCACAACCAATCAGCATTTTGTTATAGCCAGACAATGTCTTGCCCAAGGTATTCATGTTCTGATTGAAAAACCGATTACTGAAACGGTTGAACAGGCTGATGAATTAATTGCCTTGGCCGAAAAATACGATGTCAAACTGCAAGTCGGGCATTTGGAGCGTTTTAATTCTGCACGCCTCGCACTGGAAGAGTATCTTGAACAGCCCCTGTTTATCGAATCCCAACGCCTCGCGCCTTTCAATCCGAGAGGGACGGACGTGAATGTTATTCTCGATTTAATGATTCATGATATTGATATTATCCAGGCCATTGTGAAATCCCCTATCATCCATATTGACGCTCATGGCGCTCCGGTGCTGTCGCAATACGTTGATATTGCGAATGCGCGAATTACATTTGAAAATCAGTGTGTGGCCAATGTGACGGCCAGCCGTATCAGTTACAAAACCGAACGCAAGACACGGATTTTCCAGCCACAATCCTATATTTCCATTGATTACCATAACAAACAGTTTGCTTTGTTTCAAAAGGGAGAGGGGGAAATGTTTCCAGGAATTCCCAATGTGGTACGTCACGAATCCATCTTTGAAAAAGGCGATGCCTTGCTTGAGGAAATTAAAGCGTTTCTTCAATCCATAAAGCAGGATACCACACCTTTAGTCACCGGGCGTGAAGGGCGAAACGCTCTGGAAACCGCGGCTAAAATTTCTTCTTTAATTCATAACAACCTCGTATCCCGCCGCCATGCAACCACCTAAAAAGGTTGTTATTATTGCCGGAGAAGAATCGGGCGATAAATACGCGGGCAACCTGGCGTCTTATTTGTTAAAGCAGGAGCCCACCCTGAAAATAAGCGGCATCGGTGGGCGGCATATGGCAGAGGCCGGTGTCACATTAATCAGCGATTTGGCACGTTTTGGCGTCACCGGACTGGTTGAAGTCTTAAGGCATATTGTTGTTATAAAAAAAGCTTTCAAGGCCATCAAGGCTCATCTGCGGACGGAAAAACCGGACTTGCTGGTGTTAATAGACTATCCGGGGTTTAATCTGCGTCTCGCAAAATTCGCCAAACAGAAACTTGGACTGCGTATTATCTATTACATCAGCCCGCAAATCTGGGCATGGAAAGCGAGTCGTATACATACCCTTAAAGCGTGTGTGGACAAAATGGCGGTCATACTGCCTTTTGAAAAGAACATTTATCAGCAAGCCGGTGTTCCAGTATCGTTTGTCGGCCACCCTCTGGTAGACAATATTCCTCACTACCAGGATCCGATGGAATTACGGAAAGCCTTGTCTCTTCCAGTAGATGGCAAGCTTGTCGCCCTGCTTCCCGGCAGCCGGCGTAATGAAATCGAACGCCATATGCCCGTGCTGGTAAAAACAGCCGAGTTACTTAGTCGCCAACATCAAGCCATTCACTTTGTGATCCCGGTTGCGGCTACCATTCGTTCCGAACAGATACAATCCTACCTTCAGGGAGCCAAAAACGTGCGTTTTACCCTGATTGAGGGAAAAATGTTACCATCAGCAGCCTGTAGTGATGGTGTTGTCGTGGCTTCCGGTACCGCGTCTCTGGAGTGTGCCCTGTTGGCGAGGCCGATGTGTATTATCTATAAGACGTCGCTATTAACCTATATTGCCGCGGTTAAACTTATCAAGGTCAAATTTCTGGGACTGTGTAATTTATTAATGAACGACATGGTGGTGCCTGAATTTCTGCAATACGATTGCAATGCCGCTGAAATCGCCAGAACGGTATCCGATTGGCTAACGGATCCGAAAAAGGCGCAGAGTATGGTCGCCAGATTACAATCGCTGAAACAGTCACTCTCCGGCGAGGAAGCTGATTTGTCCATTGAAGCGTTGGTTGCAAGGGAGTTGGGAGTAGAGGTACGAAGAACATCTGTAAAAAGAGAACGCTTTGCGATATATCCCTGACAAAAATGCCCTGATTACATATGAACAATAACCCTCAAGGAGGCCGGCGGCCGCCTTGAGGGTTTCAATGGATGGCCTCCGGCTCAGGTAATCAAGTGTGATTCATGGCTCGGATATAATAAGGAAAATTCGTTTGCTCCATGGCGTCCTTTTTCTTCCAT
The DNA here is from genome assembly GCF_900186965.1 of Legionella spiritensis. Taxonomy (NCBI): domain Bacteria; kingdom Pseudomonadati; phylum Pseudomonadota; class Gammaproteobacteria; order Legionellales; family Legionellaceae; genus Legionella; species Legionella spiritensis. Next base: position 1,662,060 of record NZ_LT906457.1, on the reverse strand, counting down.
TGCCTGTATCTGTTTTCAGCCTGATTGATTGCGGTAATGCTTCCTGTGGCAAGCGCCACCGATGCTGTTGAAAAAAACGTTGATCTACAGGTATTGATACACGATTGCCGCAATATGTGTCCGAACATATTTTCTCCATCTTTGTTAAGTCACGTAACATTTATGTTAATATTTTTTACAATAAATGCAAGCATTGATTTTGCAGGGGAACTTGTTTCATCTCCCCTGCTGCTAACTGACTAACGTACCAATTATTTGGAAGGACTGCTTGGTGCCGGTGTATCAACCTTATCCTTATAGAACCTTGCCAATGGCTCGTCGCCCATGACATGGAACATCAGTTGAAGCATCCCGAAGATAACCATGGAGTTGGCTGTCCTCAACGGTAACTCCACTTTGGATCGCATCAGGAAAGGCAGGATGGAGTCTTTAATGCCTACAGTTTTGACGTGGTTTATCTGTTCCTTGAAAAACCCAAGAGTAGACACACGACTTAATTTTCCCTGGCTATCCACACGTGATTTCAATACCATGGCATCGGCGACACTGTTAGGTACGTGAGTTATTGCAGCAGCTATAGCACCGGTAGCAGCACCACCCACAAAATTATTCATTGCAGGATTTTGTGAAAAATTCGCCATCCAGCCGGTTATAAAATTGGATAAATAACAGATGGAATAAAAATTGACGCCACCTGCAAGGGTTTTAACCGGGTAAGCCATAGCGAAAAGTTGCCGCATATTATGAAAATTCATTTTAAAGGGTGTACCGGTTTTTATGATGTCGGCGGCTTGAAGCTTTCCTTTATTAGCAAATATCTGAGAAACAGCCAAATCACCTTGTGCAAATATCAGCGGCTGTAGATAAGGGTATCGGGCAAAAAAGCTCGTGACTTGCCCTTTTCCCCGGCCATGCTCGGTTCTCTGCCCTACTTGTTCCTCATTGGAAGTGTTTACCGTTTTTGCGGCTCCACTAATCGCTCCGCGCTTCTGTCCAGCAATGACATTAGACGTTAAGCCTTTTAATAAATTAGCACCAAATATAAAACGGTTAGTTCCTGTTCCTCCCATTTGGGAATTGGTCAACATAACATTCAAGGGCGTGGTCAGGAATGAAATACTGGCTGAAGTCATGGAGATTTTGACGAACATGTTCGCTGCCCACCACCCATTTCCTGGTTGAGGAGTATAAGTAGGCTCCGATTGTGGCATCTTTTGTGGTTGTTCGTTACGGTTTCTCATTTTAATTACCTCTGATTACAACTTGATATGACGAATAATATCACCCAAAGCATTAACTAAATATTAAGCAGTATGTTAATATTGCATGGATATTGTAAAATTAATGTTAAGAAAGTCATTGTGTTACTTTCAGACCAAGTGGCTTAACTTTTCCATCTGCAAACTGGGTGGATTATTCATTTTCATGATTTGGGGGTATTTGCCTGTAAATCAGATTTATGGTTATAAAAATCAACGAATACACGAACTTTTGGCAGTTCATAATCATAGGCTCGGTAAAACAGATAGATTCTGTAATGTCTGAAGTCTATATCCGGTAGTATTTGGACTAACTCCCCGCGGGCCAGTTCCTTCTGCACTAAAACATCCCCTGTCAGAAAAATTCCGTGTCCATCCTTGCATGCTTGATTAAGGGCGTCAAATTCATTCATTAATAAAACCGGTCTGTTTATTGTGATATAACCGCCATCAGCCAGTGGTAATTGATGTTTGGGCTTTCTTAAGGTGTGGGAAATAAAATGTGCCGTGCTTAATTCCGCTTTTGTTTCAGGTAGTCCATAGCGTTCAATATAATCGGGTGAGGCGCATAAAATGTTTTTAACCGTATAGATATAGCGGAATTTCAAGTCATTGGTATAAGGCGGTATTTCAGGAAATCCCATCATGATATCGGCTTTGCTGTCTGCAAGATCCTGATCCTGCTCCGTAAAAATCAATTCCAGCTCGATTTTAGGATACAAAGCCCGGAATTCCTTTAAATGTTGTAACAGCCAGTGTCTGGCTAAAATGGTGGAAACCAGAACACGAAGCGTTCCCTGTGGCTCGTTTTTTTTATTTTCGATAAACTGATTCAGTCCGGTTATTTCTTCATCGAGCTTTCGACAACGTTGATAAAGCCTCTGTCCCATCTCAGTCAGTATAATTTTTCGGGTCGTTCGCTGAAACAACTGCATGCCAATTTGCTGCTCCAGCTTTTTTATCTGCTTGCTCAAAGCCGTAGGCGTAATATGCAGCATCCTGGCCGCGGTTGCGAAGTGTAGCGTTTCTGCCGCTTTCATAAAGCATTGTAACGATTGATTTATTTTCATACATGAAGCCTCCCGCATTAATTATAACCTATAAGTACATAATTAATGAACTTTTAATCGTTTTACATTATTAATTTCATTAATATAAAATAAAAGCGTGTTTAATTACCGGAGTAAAACAATGTCTTATCAATTTCATCATGTAGGGATCCCGGTTACGGAAGTGCAGCCAAACGAGCGTTACAGTCCTGTTTTTAAAATGCACACTTCCGGAGGTCAGGCTCCGGGCAGGATACAATATCACCGTTTTGAAAAAGACTGTCCCCTGCACCCTTTGATTCAAACCAAACCTCATGTGGCATTTAAAGTGCCCAGCATCGATGAGGCTATCAAAGGCAAGCATGTGATTCTGGAGCCTTATTATCCCTTTGAGCGCTTTAAAGTGGCTATGATTGAGGATAACGGTTTACCGGTTGAGTTTATTGAAACCGATTTGTCGGAAGAGGACATATGGGGCGATACGGTGTATAAAAATTCTGCTATCTATCCTGACAAGCCGGGTTCGTAAAAAAATATGGTGCGTAAGTGGAAAAAAGATCGGTTCTTTAACAGCCCTTCAAGGGGAAGGGCTCCTGTTTTTTAGCACACCTTTCAGTTTCGGATCATGCACAGATGTTAATCCTGCTTCGATTTACTCCTTCCTGGGATCTGGTGTTTTAATTTACATCTAAGTTGCATAAAATACACACCAATTACCAATGCGGCTTTATTGAGCGGCCAGACAACCCATTGACGGAGTTAGCAATGTCCGATGCAAAACGAGAAAAAACCAGACTGGATATTAAATCGTACTCTAACAGTGAGCTGTTTGAACTGATTTCAAACCAGATGCTCGAAGGTGATTACACCCACGCCACGCTTGGGGTATCAATCCTTGATTTATCCAAACGCACTCCAGACACCAGAGAATCCCGACAAATTCAGGCATTAATCCCTAACCTCATAGAGCGATGCGAAATGGGTATCAGGGATGACGACTCTCATGCCATGACCGTTCGCGGCATGATACATCATCTCGGTGCCGGGGAGGCGGTTGATTACAACAAAGCGATAGCTCTCTATAACAAAGCCATTAAGATTGATAAAAACGCTGCGGCCATGAATAACCGTGCTTTTATGCATCAATATGGTCAAGGTGGTCCTGTAAATTTCCCGGAAGCCATCAGGCTTTATGAGCTGGCCATTGAGGCGGGTAATGCTGCTGCCATGTTCAACCGTGCCTTGATGCATGAAGATAGTCAAGGTGGTCCCGAAAATTTCCCGGAAGCCATCAGGCTTTATGAACTGGCCATTGACGCGGGTATTGCTGCTGCGATGAACAACCGTGCCTTGATGCATCAAAAGGGTCAAGGTGGTCTCAAAAATTTCCCGGAAGCCATCAGGCTTTATGAACTGGCTATTGACGCGGGTTATGCTGCCGCGATGTTCAATCGTGCCTTGATGCATAAAAAGGGTCAAGGTGGCCCCGTAAATTTCCCGGAAGCCATCAGGCTTCTTGGGCTGGCTATTGACGCGGGTGATACTGACGCCATGTTCAACCGTGCCTTGATGCATGAAAAGGGTCAAGGTGGCCCCGTAAATTTCCCGGAAGCCATCAGGCTTTATGAACTGGCCATTGACGCGGGTGATACTGACGCTATGAACAACCGTGCCTTGATGCATCAAAAAGGCCAGGGTGGTCCCGTAAATTTCCCGGAAGCCATCAGGCTTTTTGAGAAAGCCATTGATGCGGGTGATATTTTCGGTATGATCAACCGGGCCTGGATGCATCAAAAAGGTCAAGGTGGTCCCGAAAATTTCCCGAAAGCCATCAGGCTTTTTGAGATGGCAAACAGGTTGGGGTATTTACCAGCCAAAACCTGCCTGAGAGATATATATACCCGCAAACCGGCAAACAATCCCGAAATTGCGCTCGAATTACTGGATGTCATCTGGGACGATCTGCTTTCAGGGCTGCCCTTTACTGAACATACCCTAACCCTGCTTGGCACCCATTGTAAAGATAATATTCTTGCCCGCCTAAAGGACAAAGACTCTAAACCAGGCACCAGTCGTAAATTTATCAGCCATTTACTCAGCAACCGCGACCATCCGTTGATTACAATCCTGAATCATAGAGAAAAAGAAACCGGTGACACCGAGGAATTTCAATCGCTCAGTACCCACGGAAAATTCCTGCAGAATCAGAGAATAACCTTTTTTAGTGGTGTCCTGAAGAATGAAAACTCCAATTTATCAAAACTACCCGCGGAGCTTTGCTACGAGATTTTGCCTTATGTATATCCTGGTGAGCGTGGTATGTAAATAACCTGACAATCCATTTGCCCATTCAAACGCTTGAAACAGGAAGTCACCCTGAACGACTCGTGAACACTCCTGAAACTCCCTGACAAATCAACGGGTTTGACAGCGTATGCACAAGGTTATCCACAGAATTTGTGGATAACCGGTTTTTACTCCTGATTTGGAAAATAACCTTGAAAGCCACGCCAATTCTGGATTATCGCGCTGAAACGAATAGAATCATTGAAAAAAATACGGGGTGTTTAAAAAAAATATCCACAGATTGCGGATTGGGGAAGAATATATCTTACGCCCTGTAAGGTTATCAGAAAAGAAATAAAAAAACAGTCTTGACACCAGGCTTTGTGAATCCAAATGTTATTTGACACCCTTTTTTGTAGCCCGTAAGGAGGCCTGTGGCCGTATTGCGGGCTACAGGGAACTATTACTGCTGTTTTGCCATCATTCTGGTTATTGACTCATCATTAAATTGATGAATAGACTTGCCCTGGATATTGAGATACAAGGCACAGTTAAAAATCACATTGAACGTTTTGCTGATAACCAGCCATGAGACAAAAAGAAAGACCAGTACAGGTAAATTAATGGGCAGTACTTCAATGAACTGCGGGAAAAAATAAAGTAATCCGTAACCGATAACAACCAGCCCCAGAAGAATAAGATAAAAAATGGTATTAACCGATAACAGCTTTCGCCACCCTTTTCCAATCAATTGAATTGAAAGCTTGAATGCCTTGATAGGCCCCTTCCCTTCCGCAATCATGACCGGCAATACAAAATAAGTGGTTACCGCCCATGAAAAACCGAAGATCAGCGATAAAAAATCAGCTATCGCACTGTGCAGCCGTTCCAGCGAGTTAATCAGGAGACAAACGGTGGAACTGATCAATGTCCACTGCAAGAGAGGCCCTGCGTGCTTTAAAGTAAGGCGTAATCCCCGGAAAACGCTCAAATGGGTACCCTGTAACCGTTGCATCACACAGGTTACCAACGAGGCGTTAAAATAAAGAACGATAAAACTGAGAATAAAGTACAACCCCGCCAATCCGGCAATCAAAGCAATCGGGCTTTTATCATAAAGGCTCAGTACCTGGCCAAAATGGAGTGAGGAATAACCAATCAGTGACGCAAGAATGCCGCCCAGAGCCGCCAGGCTTATCAGCGGCAGAACGAAAAGATCCGGGTTTTTTTTCAGAAACCTGGCACAATCGACAAGAAATTGCCAGGAATTTTGAATTCGCTCTAGATAGCTCATAGCCTATTACCGTGTTAATAATTAAATAAAGATGATTTCATCTATCCTAACTATAGCTTAAAACATCACCAGACCATACACAACGTCCCTTTCGTCAGTAAAGTGTAAATTCAGCACAGATCCACCGTGTCCAGATAGTGAGGTATCACGCAGTTCCAGCCTAGTTGTTCTTCGATATGCTCTTTTAACGCCAGGGACGCCTCCGGTTCTCCATGAGTAATAAACGTCGTTTTCGGGGCTTGTTTAAATTGTCCCAGCCATAATAAAATTTCCTCATAATCGGCGTGGGCGGATGTGTTGGCGAGCATTTCTATCCTGGCGCGAATCGGTACCATCTGACCATGAATTTTTATTTCCGACTCATGAGCCACCATGCGTGCGCCCCGTGTACCTTTTGCTTGATACCCGGTCAATAAAATCGTGTTTTGGGGATCGGGGCCAAACACTTTAAGATGATGAAGAATACGACCTCCAGACATCATGCCGCTGGCTGAAATAATAATTTTGGGTACGGTCATCCGGTCGATACTTTTCGATTGCTCAGGCGTATTGACATAATGAGCCACATGACAAATATCAAAACATTGTTTGGGCGTTAAGAGATGTTCATCACTATTGTTGAGCAATACCTGTGTCGCGTCAATCGCCATGGGACTGTCAAGAAAAATGGGTAAATCCGGGATCAGCCCGCTTTGTTTCAGATGATAAAGATAATACAACATGGTCTGTGCCCGACCTACCGCAAATGCCGGAATCAGTAAAGTTCCTCCGCGCTTTGCCGTAGCGTTAATCACTGTTGCGAGAACCGTCATCGGATCGCTTTTTTCATGCAGACGATTGCCATAAGTGGATTCCAGAACCAGATAATCCGTCTGGTCGATTTGTTGCCACGGTTTCATGACAGGATCGTGATGGCGACCGATATCACCGCTGAATAACAGTTTTGTAGAGTTATGTTTTATTTCAATAAACGAGGAACCTAAAATATGCCCGGCTCGATACCAGCGGCATTGCAGAGACTCAAAGAAAGAATAAGCTTGATTGTAATTGACCGGGACAAATTGTTTTAAAGCGATAAGTGCGTCGCTCTCCGTATACAAGGGTAGCGCGGGATGATGTTTGCTGTATCCGTATTTGTTGGCGCGATTGGCGTCTTCCTCATGAAGATGGCCGCTGTCGGGCAGCAGGATGTTGCATAATTCCATAGTTGCCCTGGTGGCGTAAATGGATCCCTGGAACCCGTTTTTTACCAGCAACGGCAAATAGCCGGAATGGTCAATATGGGCATGGGTCAATAAAACCGCGTCGATAGAGGACGGTTCCACCGGCAATGGATGCCAGTTTCGTAATCTTAAATCCTTTAATCCTTGAAAGAGCCCGCAATCGATGAGAATTTTCCTGTTTCCACATTCAACCAGATATTTGGATCCGGTGACCGTCTCTGTTGCACCCAGGAAAGATAGCTTCATGGTTATCCTTATATTTCACAAATGATACATACCAATGATGAATCATGTTATCGTATAACGATAGCGACAGGCCGTACAGACCTATGATTCAAACTAATTGGGATATTATAACCGGGCCACCCAGTTCGGGAAAAACAACATTAATTAATCTGTTAGCGTCAATGGGGTACACAACCTCGCCGGAAGTCGCCCGGGATTACATCAATCGGTTATTACAATGTCACATCAGTCTGGACATGATTCAAAAGGACGCCTGGTCTCTGCAGCGCAAAATTCTTTCTATCAAGCTACGAAAGGAACGTCAATTGCCTCCCGATAAAAAGATATTTTTTGATCGGGGTACACCGGACAGTATTGCCTATTATCGATTTCACAATTTCCCTCTGACAGACGCTTACAAGGCATGCAGCCATCGACGCTACAAGCGCATATTCTTCTGTAGCGGCCTGCCTGTTGAGCGCGATGGTGTTCGCCGCGAAAACGAGGACATGGCGAAATTGCTGGGTGAATATTTATTCGAAGCGTATGTTTCGCTGGGCTACCACCCTGTCGTACTGCCGGTAACCACTGTGGAGGAACGCTTAAACCTGATTCTCCGGCACGATGAATGAATTAATCCGGATCCGTAATTCCTCAACGAGGGTCTGACGTGTATTTTCTTCCCGGGATGGGGATGGCTGGACATCCTGCCAAATTCCATGCGGCCACAGCCTGTCATTTGTAAAGCGGGCCACAACGTGAACGTGCAATTGGGACACTATATTGCCCAATGTCGCCACATTGATTTTATCTGGTGTGAAATAATCACGCACAAGAGTAGACAGGCGGCTGATTTCATCCATAAGCGTATGTTGCAATTCTTGCGGCAACTGGTCCAGATCCTGAATATTGTCCACACGGGGAACCAGAATAAGCCAGGGATAATCGGCGTTGTTTTTGAGAAAAACCCGCGACAAAGACCAGTCACCCAGTTCAATGCAGGTTGAAACAATGCGCGGATCCACGATAAAGGACATAATACGTTTATATCTTTTTTACGAACTGTGATTTCAATTTCATGGCGCCTATACCATCGATTTTGCAGTCGATATCATGATCGCCTTCCACCAGACGGATGCTTTTGACCTTCGTGCCTACCTTCACAACCTGAGAGGAGCCTTTTATTTTTAAATCCTTGATGACTGTGACACTATCGCCGTCAGCAAGCACATTGCCATGGGCGTCTTTAATAACACGGGCGCTGTCGTTCTCCTGTTCCTCAACGGCTTTCGGCCATTCATGCGTGCATTCCGGGCAAACAAGCAGCAAACCATCTTCGTAGGTGTATTGTGAATGGCATTTCGGGCAGTCAGGTAAATTGGTCATAGGGTTATCCTTTAAAGGCCGCGTTCCACGGCGTTTCATGCGGGTGACAGACATGATTTGCAGAAAATAATATCACAATTGCCGCAAGCGCTTAAGCGTTTGTTAATTTTAATATGGTAAATTATTTCCCAATTATTTGTTTTAATAAGGTTATATTTATGCCAACAATCTATATCGACAATACCGCAGATGTTAAGAAATATGAAAAAGCAATAAATTATATTCTTGATACAATAGATGCAAAAAAGATAGAGGAATACGTCTGTCCTGTTTCAAGTGAATTCATGAGCGAACCAATGTTTATGCCTGGTGAAGACAAGTATTGTTATGATAAATCCAGTTTGGAGGAGTGGTTCACAAAGCAAAATACTCACCCTTACACCCGAAAAATATTAACCGGAAATCCTATTGAACATTTCAAGGTCAACGATCCCCTGCAACGATTTATTTTTAAATTTCTCAACAAAAAACTGGCCAAACTCCATGACGAGAAACCCGAGTTATTTACATCTTCGGACAAAATTGCAGCAGAGGAAGTTTCCCTCGATTCCGATAAAGGGAAAGAACGTATTGAGATAGAAGAAGAAATCATTGATTATGACACTTCCGCGACCAGTTCAGTGGAAACAGAGGACATGGCTGTGGCAACCCCGTTTAATTCAGCAGCCCATACTCCCGACATGCTGGAGGTTTTTGATATAACTCCCGTTGATTATCATGACATTATCAATAGAGTCATAACCCTGGACGACGCGAGTATAATGGATGCCTGTGAAACGGATGAAAACACCGCTGTGTGTGTGCTGTTAACGCCTGTCCTTATGGAAAAAATAACTCGGGATCAAGCTGAAACACTTAGGGATATACATGAAAAAGTCCAAACGGCGTTTGCATTGATCCCTGCTTTGCAGACAGAAACATCGGTGGATGCGACCAGAAAAACCCCGACTGTTGTGGGATCCACAAAAAAAGTTCCCCACACTCGAACATCACCTCCAGTTAAGCATGAGGTTCGCGTTCCTGCAAGATCATTTTTTGAACCTGCGGCAACCACCCCGCCTCACGTTGATTATTCCACTTACTCACCGCCGACACATTCGTCTTCAGATGAGGTAGAGTTACATAAAATAAACGTCCTGTTACTGGGTGATTCCGGTGTCGGTAAAAGTTGTTGTACGTTGCGTTATCTAGACGAGACCTTTGTGAACTGTTTTATTTCTCCTACAATAGATTTTGGTTACAGAAAAAAACAAATCATAACGCATGAGAAAGCAGCTCAGCTATCTATTTTTGAGCATAATGAGACCAGCTTTATGAACTACGATGGTCTATTTGAGAATGCCTCTGTTGCTATGGTGGTCTTTGATGTGAGCGACAAAACTTCATTCATAAATGTAAGTCGGCACTTATCAGTGGTCGAGCGTTATGGTCCTCCTATGCCTGTGCTGCTTCTTGCCAACAAGGCCGATCTTAAAGCCGAACGTGTGATCCGTTCGGAGGAAATCAAGGAATTTGTCGATAAATTTGGTTTAACATATTTCGAAACCAGCGCCAGGACTGGAGAAAATATTTCAGAAGCGTTTGCAAAAGCGGCCGAGCAAACCCTGATAAAACGAGGTATTATCGAAATGCCGAAAGAAACCGTGCCGGAAGAAGGGCCGTCAACGCCCTCACCTGCTTTTTACAAACGATTTTTCAAAAAATCACCAAAAGCGGCTGATTCCTACCCGCCGAAACCACCCACCAAAGAAGCGTTTAATCAAATCATGCCAAACGTGTTCCCTGTCACGGACACGACTGATATCCGTCATGTCAAAATAATGATGTTTAGTGATTATGCCGGTGCAAGCAGTGTTGCCCGGAAATATGTTAACGGAACCTTCACTGGCGATTTTTTCAGGCCTGGGACGGATTTTCAGTTGAAAAAAATACTGATACATGACAAACCGCTTTGTTTACAATTGTGGCCTTTTATGAGAACAGATGTTGCTTATAGAAGAGGCATTCATGTTGCCGTGGTGGTCATAGACGTAACGGAAAGGAAGAATGTGATTTCAGATATAATGGAACAAGTAAGTCGTTGGACTGGGGCGTCAACCACAAAGATACTTCTTGCCAATAAAACGGATATGGTATCCAAACGCGTCATTAGTTCGGAAGACATCAAAGCCCTGGCTGAAAAATATGGTTTTGACGCTTATTACGAAACCAGTGCCAAAACCGGCAAAAATATTGACCTCGCGTTTACTAAAGCTGCGGAGTACCATTTGATAAAGCATGGTTATATTGAAAAGCCTTATGAGGACGAGAAGGAGCAGGCCGATAAGCGTTGTGTTATTTGCTAGGGCACACAGGCGTGGAAACCAATTGTCAATACGCCCCAGGTTTCGTGCACCTGCCATGATTTGCTGTAGGTCGGGCCCCTTTGGCCCGACGTCATCAATCTATCTGACACTAGGTTCTGCAAAAACTGAACCAGTAAAACACCTTTCACTACCAAATCAGGAAGTATCAACAAAATCTATAAGCAATACATAATATTTTATATTGAAATTCATCTAAACTATAAACAATACAATCATATAATTATCCTGATGATGGGGAGAATTAATGCCTGATTCAATAGTTAAAAAAAATGCGAGCGATCTGTCCGATGAACAATTATTAAATCTGGCCAAATATGTCGAATCCATTACAGGAAAAATGACTGAAGTGGATCTGGTCAAAGGCAAGTCCTGGCGTTTGTCTGAAGCCATTGATATTAATAACAAAGCCGTCAAAGCTGCTTTTCAGGATCAGTTAAACGCCATTGATTCCGAGTTGGTTCCCTACAGAAAAGAGTACAATCAAATCAAAGCGCTTGAAAACAAAAAAATGAACGAAAAGGATGACGGTAAAATAAAAAAAATTGATGCGAATATTGCTAAAATAGAACAACGTATCACGCAGAAAAAAACAACCAGAAAAAAGGATGTAATCGCGCAGCAAACTCTGGACATCATCAAGGACGCTGGAGCCGGCGAGGCTTTGTGCGATGAATTAGCCAAGAGAAGCCAGCCGGAACGATATCTGGAACCAGTCATTCAGGCAGGCACCAGAGCGGGAACTGTTTTTGGTTTTTTATTAGGTTATCAGTTGCTTTTGCCGGTTTTGGGTATTGCGGCCCTGACCACACCGATTGGAATCGGCATCACCGCGGCCGTTGTTGGCTCGTTAGTTATTGGAGGCATCGCTCTCGGTATTCGTAAAGGGATCAACAATTATCGAACCGTGCGCAACAAGGAAGAAGCCAATATGTTAAAGCTTCGTATTGGCTACATCAGGGAAAAAATTACTGGAAAACAAGCAGATACCCTGAAAAATACGCTTGAAAACAACGAAAGACAGGTGAAAGATTCGGAAAAGGATTTCGTTGAGAAATTCAATAAAACCTTCGCACAGCAACTGGATCCCGATAAGGGTCTTGATGATAACAATAGCAAGATCATAACCGGGGTACTGGAAGAGAAAATCAGGGACAATAAAAGTCATAATATTGATGCGAGCCATTACGAGAAGCTGAAGAATACTTTATCTAATTACCAGTCAAAAAACATACAAAAACCCGCCCCTGAAAAGACACAGTATAATCGTGTGCCCGCCACATGGACAAGTGCTTTCAATAAAGTCAGAAAAGTTGGTGAAAACCTGTTGGTGGGTTCTACTTTTGCCGGTGTAGCCTTCGGGGTCATTTCCATTTTAACCCTGGCGGTTCCCGGTCTTAATATAGCGACCGGTGTCGCGGCAGGCATCTATCTGGGTACGGTTATCGGTGGTTTGGGAATTACCAATTTTGCCCGCACCCTTCAGCAAAAAAACAACGACGACGTGACAGGAAAACTGGCCGAACATACCAATAATATCAATAATACCAGTGCTGATTTAAAATGGGAAAACGGTGAATTGTCCCGCCTGGATACTCAAAAACAAACGCTGGCGTCCATGACGGATCAACTTGACACTATTAACGATAAATCCAGGGAAGAAGACAAACTAATCCAACAGGCAGACCAGGAGGAAATGCTGCGACAGCGGGAAGATGAGTTATCTAGCCGGGAAAAGGAATTGTTACAACGAGAAGAACAGTTTAAAGAAACTAAAATGAAACTGTTCAATGCTCACTCGGAGAGTGAGCCACAGTCCGGAGGTAACGTCGCTCAAATACAAGATGAAATAAAAAATAAATTACAGGATTTAAAAGAAAGCGCGAAATCGAGTGAACTGGATGTTAATTTTTTCAAACCACCTCGTTCTCGTTCATTTAGTATGTAGTACTGTTTCCATGTAATTTTGACAGGTTAACTGTCATTCCCGCGAAGGCGGGAAACCATTCCTGATGTGGCTCAGTGCTTGATTCAGTATGGATCCCCGCCTTCGCGGGGATGACAAAAAGACAAACATTCTGTGCAAGCCAACCTGTCAAAACTAAATGGAAAGGGTAGTAGTAACAATGAGGATTGAGTATGAACCAGGATAATTCAGACAAGCAACCATCATGTTGCGGTGGTTCCTGTAGTGCGACCGACGTATTTTGTTATGCCAGGGATTGCGCGGATTGTAATAAAGATGATGCGCAAGCCGCCCTCGCCTCCGGTCTTGTATATGCCGGCGTGTTATACCCTGAGTTACAACATCAGGATCAGGAAAAAGCCATATATTATTTACGGCAATCCATAGAGGCCGGTGACAATCAGGCGGTTAAAATGCTGGTAAACGCCTATTTAACCGGGAAAATGGCCGGCTGTTGCTGCAGTATCAAGGCTGATTACAACAAGTGGCTCGCTTTGTGCGACGAACTGGCAGAGCTTGGTCATCAGGACGTGGCTTACAGCGCCGCTTTATGGTTTGCCGGCATTGAAAAACCCGGAGACGCCGTAGACAGTGATATTAAATCCTGTTTCAAACGGGATGCGGATCAGGCGATTCATTATTTACGTCTGTGCTCCAGAGGAGACGATCCCGAATATGCCATCTCGGCGCTCGATATTCTGTGCAGTTTACTCATTACGGGCAACGATACTATTATGCCGGACAGCGCCAGATTAAAAAATATTTTAAAAGACGAGGTCGCCAAGGGTAACCAGTACGCGCAAGAGTACCTATCAAGGTATTTTCAGGCTGAATGATTCAGGTATTAGGCTCTGTTTACTTATTTTTATTTGCATGATCGGTACAAACCGGCCTGGAAAAGATTCGTAGGTATCGATTACCTCAGCGCCCATCGCTCTGTAAAAACCTTCCGCATTCGGATCGGAAATCAACAAAAATTCATGCCAACCCTTGTTTTTTGCATATTCAATCGCCTGTTGCCACACTAATTTGCCAAGTCCCTGTTGAATCTTTTTTGCATTTATGAAAAACAAATCCAGTTCCGGTTTGTTATCCTCATTGATTTTAAAAGCGAACAAGCCAAGAAGTGTATTATTTTCCTCGGCCAGAATAATCTCGCAGGTTTCAAAAAAAGACAATGTAACGCCCCATTTATTCATGAAGTCCATCATAAATGTCGGGGAGTAACCCCAATAATTTTTTGACTGGTAAATAAACTCATTAATCTTGGGTAATTCCGAAACATTGGCTCTTCGATATTGCATTGTCTGTCTCTTGCTTTTATTGCCACGCTTGCATTTTAACAATAATTTTTTTATTTTGATAACGGACTTAATCAGAAGGAACAACTATGTCGATTAGTAAATATGGAATACCGTTATGTTTCGCTTGCACTTTGTTTTCCAACACTTTGTTCGCCGATGAGGCATTATCAAAAACCTACGAGTTCAAGCCAGGGAAGATAACCCATGTCGACAACCCCGTTTTCTGGAAAATCACTATAAGCTGTAAAATAAAGACCAGCGACAACGATGATTTATTATTGGGTGTGATGAAAAAAAAATCCGGTAAAATTAATGGTATTCCCATGAAAGAAGGGGATTCCACTTCTCTGGTTGTGAGAAACGGTGATGTCTTGCATATCGTTGCAGACAACGGAGCCCGGGTTGATGTGACCAATAATGGACAATCAACGGTCACGGCCAAGTGCTCTACCTGAAGCAATATCAACTCATCATTAAAACGGCTGTATTTGATTCCTTTTACAATCACATCCGGCCATTTCTGCCCGGATGTGATTCTTTTAACAGGAACAGGGCCACAAACAAGCTTGCCAGATAACAACACGGCATCACCAGGAGCGCTTTGTTATAGCTGGCAACCGAGTAAACGGGTACATTATTCACGATATGTGAGCTGCCGCTATACTTCAAAAACACACCCACCAAAGGTTGAAAAACAGCACCGCCTACCAACACGGATAAATTATTAAAACCGGAGGCAGTACCCACCAGCTCCGGTGGATTATTATCTTTAACAACGGCAAAACTGACGGTCTGTCCGCCGGCTCCCAGACCAAGCATAAACAACACAAAATACATGGCAGTAATAGGTATACCGGGTACGTACATTAATAAAACGGTTGCCAGCAAACCGAATATTGAACTGATAATCAGGGCGAGGCGGCGGCTGGCAAAACGATCACTAACCCAACCCAGCAAAGGGCTTCCCACACCAATTCCCAGCCAAATCATGCTGCATAAACCGGAAGCGGCCAGCACGCTGATATGAAATTTTTGTTGCAGGTAAGGAACCCCCCAGAGAGCTGCAAACACCGCTATGGGAGTCCAGATAGTAAAAGCATAGGCACCGGTCTTCCAGGTATAGGATTGGCGACAGACGTCTAACAGGCGCCGACATTCATCCAGAAATTGTCTTTTGGGCGGTGTCTGGGTTGGTTGGTGCGGGTAATCCCGAATAACAAACCAGATTAAAGCTGCCAGGGCACACCCTACAGCTGCCAATATGAAGCTGGCATTTCGCCAGCCTACCTGTTCAATCAACGCCGCCAGCGGCATTTCACCAAACATGGCGCCTACTGAACTCATCAACTGGGCAATACCGGCCAATAAAGCGAATTGATGAGGCGGAAACCAGCGTGAAATGAGCACCAGCACACCTATAAATGAGAACGCGGAACCGATTCCTATGAGAAACCGTCCAAGTGCCGCCGTAACCAGACTGTTGGTTGATGCAAAGAAAAACGAGCCAACGGCACACAATAAAACGGCAAAGGTCATTAATTTACGGGGGCCGTAACGATCAAATAGCACACCGGCCGGAAGCTGCATGGGTGCGTAAGCATAAAAATAAAAGGCCGATACGATTCCGAATCCTGCCGCACTCACTTGAAACGTTTGCATCATGGATTCCGCCATAACGCCGGGGGCTACTTGCAAAACGAATTCGTAGAGATAAAAACTTGCTGCCAGGAGGAAAATAATATAAGCGCTTAACTTACTATGATGTTTAAAACTTATCTTTTGTGTATTCAAAATTAATACTGTGCTAATTAAAAGACACATTACACATCAAGCGAAATTCATTTGTCAATCCCTGCCGGGTAGATCACACCCAATACTGCCTTTTTACGTGCCCCTGTAACAGACAGCAAATTAACCGGCTCATTGGTCAGTGTTTTTTCAGCCAGCCAGGCAAACATTTGCGCTTCAATGAAATCAGGATTAATGTTGAACACTTCTGTAGAGCGGACAGGTATATCAAGGATAAACGATTGTATTACTTGCAATAATTGACAATTATGTGCCCCGCCGCCACAAACAAGCACTTGTTTGGGCGTGATTTGCTGGGCGATGATACTTTGCGCAATAGTGGCCGCCGTTACATGCAATAACGTAGCCTGAATATCCTGTGGTTCGTATTCTGCGGCCGTAATCTTTTTTTTCAGCCACGGCAGGGAAAAATATTCCTTGCCTATGCTTTTAGGACAGGTTTGCCTGAAAAACGGATCGTTCAAAAGCAATAACAACAACTCCTCTATCACCTCACCGCTCCCAGCCCAGATGCCCTTGTCATCGTAATGCTTGCCTTTTTGCTGATAAATCCAGGCATCCATCAGACAATTTCCAGGACCGGTATCAAATCCACTCACGTCCCCATCATGGCCAAGAAACGTGACGTTCGCTATACCGCCGATGTTCACTATAGCCAGAGGATGTTCCAGATCACGAAATAACGTCTGATGATAAATGGGAGCGAATGGGGCGCCCTGCCCGCCGAGAACAATATCTCTGGTTCTAAAATCAGCCACAACCTGTATGCCGGTTAATTCCGCAATGGTGTGCGCACATCCTGACTGTACCGTGTAAGGTACGTCGCCACGGGTATCATGGCAGAGTGTCTGACCATGGCTGCCAATGGCCATAATATCCGCAGGATTAACGCCGTTTTTGTTCAGCAGGCACAGTGCCGCTTCTGCAAATTCCTGTCCCAGCAGAACATTTAAACGGTTACAGGTCTTGAAATCCTGCCGGCCTGCCAACACTTCATTAAGCGCCCGCAAGGCATGTTCTCCATAAGGGCGTGTCGTGCCATCAATCAGGGTGTTTGTTTCCGCATTGATCAACGCCGCATCAACGCCATCCATGCTTGTACCAGACATTAAACCAATAAACAGTTTCATACGATGACATCCGCTTTTTATTTTTTATTATTAATTGTTAATAATCTCGGTTAAACTGACCTGAAAAACCACACAACAGATGAAAGGCAGCCACAATCAGGCAGCATTATTCCTGCCAGACCATTATTTATTAAAACATTCGCTGCCAACAGGGGTTTGGTATTTATGCAACGTAAAAAAACACCGTTTTTATACCTGGGCGCTCTGGCCGCGTTTTCATTGCTGGTTTTCGATCTCTATCAACCCGCCTTACCCGCTATTACCCGCTATTTTAATACATCCCACGCTCTCGGTCAGTTAACATTAAGTTTATTTTTCTTCATTTTTGGAATATCCCAACTTGTTTGGGGGCCGTTCATTGATCATTATGGACGGAATAAAATTTTGCGATACAGTTTGTATCTTTTTCTTTTAGCGACCATCATTTGTATGCTCGCTCCCAATATTGAGACATTAATAGCGGGTCGTGCCTTACAGGGATTTGCCGTTTGTTGCTCCAACGTGGTCGCTTTTTCCTGTTCCCGTGACGAGGAAGACAGTACCGACAGGGCAAGGCTATTATCGCATATTGCGATGATAGTCTCCGTGTCGCCCATCTTCGCGCCTTTGATTGGCTCTGTCATTTTCGTTTATCTGGGTTGGCGGACAACGTTCCTGTTTATGGCGTTGGGAGGGGGGTTACTCTTGTTGTTTTCCCGCTATTGCCTTTGTGAGTCGCCCTTCTGGCGTGACTCCCCGGATCGGCTTACATTCAAAAAACTTCTATGGGCATATAAAGGACTTTTAACACATAAACGCTTATGGATCACCATTGCCATTATTACGGCATCCTATTCCTGTGTGATGATTGTGGTTGTCAATATTGCCTATTTAATGATTGATAATCTGGGGATCTCCCCAACGCTTTTTTCCATCTTTTTCGCAAGCAACGGTTTGATCATGATTCTCGGTAATTGGATAGGCATTAAAATCAGAAAACACCGTAATTTACCCTGGAATATTCGTTTTGGCAGCCGCGTTATGGTTTCAGGCTCCTTGTTAACCGTCGTTTTGTTTTATTTAAATGGACTATCATTAGTCAGCCTGGCACCGCTGTTACTTATTAACCTTGGAGTAACATTAACCAATCCCCCAACGTTGTCGCTGGCTTTATCCGATTATCAGCACCAGGCCAGTACGGCTATCGCATTATTTAATACGGTCAGAATGTCATTGTCGGCAATAATCGCCGGCATTGTGGGCAGTCTTGTCGTTTTTGATGAAAAATTATTTGCGTTCAGTTTGTTATTTTGTTCTATCGTTTGTATGTTGTTTAGCCTGGTTTGTAAAGAATAATAGAGTATTGGAACAAGAAACCCGCAATACGGCCACAGGCCTTTTTACGGGCTACGGTTATTTTGTAAAAACACACCCTGATCTCAACGGAGCTTAAAACAACGATAAAAATTGTCGGTGGTTTGTCTCGCTATTTCCTCATAGCGGACTCCCTTGATCTCGCTAATAGCCATTGCTACATATTTCACCAATGCGGGATGATTTTGTTTGCCACGATATGGTACCGGGGCAAGATACGGTGAGTCGGTTTCAATCAACAATCGATCAAGAGGAACTTTTTTGGCAACCTCATGTAACGCGAGAGCATTTTTAAAGGTGACAATTCCCGAGAGCGAAATATAAAAATTCATGTCCATGGCTTGCACGGCAATGTCCCAGTCTTCCGCAAAACAATGCATAACGCCGCCTGTTATTTCGGCGTTTTCGGATTTCATAACCTCGAGGGTGTCTTTTGCGGCCTGTCTTGTATGTATTATTAATGGTTTTGATGTGGTTAACGACGCGTGAATGTGTTCACTAAAGCGCTGACGTTGCTTTTTTTGGGCATCCTCTTGCGTAGTACGGTAATAATCAAGACCGGTTTCTCCGATAGCAATACAGGATTTGTGTTTTGCCATATCGCATAATGTTACCGCGTCCGGCTCTGTCTCTACCTCACTGTTGGGATGTAAGCCGACGGAAATACTAATATTGGGATACGTTTCAGCGATGCGGCATAGTTCGGGGTAGTCTTTCAGATCAACACACACGCACAACAGATGATCAACATCGTTGGCCCTGGCCGCCTGAAGTACCTTTTCCAGTTTATTATCAAAATCCGATAAATCAATAAAATTAAGGTGGCAATGAGAATCAACAAGCATTACATTACATCGTATCGGTCATTTGCGATGATTTTAGCATGCCTGCCAGGTAAGTTTCTATTTTATTGCAGAAATGCCGGCATTGTTCTCCGATGAATTGCACGCCTATACCCGCTGGTTTACTGCCTTGCGCCCCTTTCGGCGTTATCCAGGCAACCTGTCCGTCAATCTTGTAACTTTCCGGCTCATCCATAAGATTTATTACCAGACTGACCTTTTCACCTAAATTAAAACTATGGTTGGTGCGGATAAAAAGGCCGCCGCCATGAAGGAAAGGCATGTAGGCCATATATAACGTTCCTTCGTTAGCAAAAGAACAGGTAATAGTACGAACTTCCTCGTCCGACATCAATCTCTCCTGATTATGGCATGTAACCTGATAAAATAGTTTCTAGTGAAAGCAACTGGTTCACATTGATAGTATGGTTGATTTTTTTAACTATGGTATTAATTTTATCAATTTGTTTAAATAAATCCGTTAATTGCAGTCGATTGGCTATGGATGACATCGTGGGTAATGCCGTGGTTTGATGTAGTTTTACAGCTATTATTTGAGCGTTTAACAGGTAGAGAAAAGCCAGTAACGCCTTGAGCTCATACTTTGACCACTCTGCTGCCAGAGAGCAAACAGAATGACGATGACCTGACAACCCGTCCAGATCCTGAATTAATTGGTCACGATCACTGAAAACGCGCTCCATTTCCTTATCGCCAAGGCATCGAGTTCCGAACTCCAGATAATTCTGACAATGAACCGAGGTATCGGACAAACGCCATAACTGGCAGCGACTGATGATGGTTGGGGGAATAGTGCTTAAATGTCTGGCAGTGAGGAAAAAATAAACTCCGTCAGGCGGTTCCTCAAGAATTTTCAATAACGCGTTGGCTGCAGCATGATTCATACTGTCGGCCGGTTGCAGGATTACAATCCGATGATTGCCAAGTTGCGGTGATGTAAAAATGGTATTAGTCAATTCCCGTATTTGATCAATTTTAATCATACCCCCGGCTTTTTCGGGCTGTGTTTTGGTTATATCCGGATGGCTGTCGATCATTATTAGTTGACATGATTGGCATGTCCGGCATGGCGCATTGGTTTGGCGACACAGCAACATCATACTCAATTGCAGGATAAATTCCTGAATTTCAGTAGACTTGTCCGCAAGAAAAAGCAAGGCATGGGCAAGTTTGTTTTTCGCATGGCTTTCTTGCAGGCGTGTCATCTGCCTGGTAATCATTGGGTATTCAGACATGAGACTCCATAAACTTTTCAAGACCACGCAACACCAGGTCTTGTACTATGTCTTGCGCCTGATGAGCATCAATGATCACAACGTTGTCCATGTCCCGTATCATTTGATGATACGCGTCATACACATCATTAAAAAATGCGGGGGACTCCTGTTCTATCCTATCGTACTCTCCTCGTTTCCTGACCCGGCTTAAACCTTGCTGCGGTTTAATATCCAGAAAAAGAATGAGATCAGGGCGAAAACCCTGTAAGGAAATAGATGAAATGGTTTTTATCGTATCCCTGTTGATATGACGCCCTCCGCCCTGATAAGCATAGGTTGACAATTCAAAACGATCAGCGATGATCCAATGCCCTTTTTCCAATGCGGGACGTATGACTTGTTCGACCAGTTGAGTTCTTGCCGCATACAGCAATAGTAGTTCGGTACGGCTGTCTAGCGGCTCACCACCGTGATCCTTGATCAGAGTACGAACCATTTCACCGACCCGGGTTCCACCGGGTTCCCTGGTTATTATGATATTGGATACTTTTGTTTCCAGGTATTTTTGCAAGGTGTGAATGACGGTAGACTTTCCCGCTCCCTCCAATCCTTCCACAACGATAAACTTTCCTGGCCTCATGATGGTTCCTTGATCTTGTATTTATAATACAAAATGGCTTTTTTCTGCTGGCTGTATGTTTCGGAAAACTGGTGAGAACCATCTCCCTTCGCAACAAAATAAATGTAATTATTTTTTATCGGATGTGCCGCCGCATCAATCGCATCTTTACCGACCATAGCTATAGGGGTCGGAGGCAAACCGCGGCGACGGTAGGTATTATAAGGCGAGTCCACACCTAAATCGTCGTGTGTCAATTTGCCTTTATACCGGGCGCCTAATCCATAAATGACGGTGGGATCCATCTGTAATGGCATATTGCGGGTAAGGCGATTAACAATGACACCCGCTATCAATCGACGCTCCTCGGCAATAGCCGTTTCCTTTTCAAGAATAGAGGCGGCAATAAGCATTTGATAGGGAGAGGTATAAGGTAATCCCGGACTTCTGCTGTCCCATGCGGACTTTAGATACTCCAGAAGGTTTTTATTCGCTGTTTTGAGTAGTAAACTGGCATCGTCTCCGGCATCGTAATTATACGTATCAGCCAGCAATAGTCCTTCCGGACTTGTAAACGGTGCTGACAACGTTTGCAGATCATCCGTATTAAAATTTAGAAACGGAGCATGTTGCAGATTATTCATCACCTGCTGTAAAGTACTACCCTCAATAATCTGAAACGATTCAACCAGAACGTTACCCTGAACTATTTTAGTGAGCAACTGTTGCGGTGTTTCACCTGGCAAGACCTGATAAATACCGGCTTTTAGCCGGTTAGTGACCCCCTGAACACGAACAAGTGCCAAAAATAATTTTTTATTCCTGATAAGCTTTAAATCATAGAGATTATTAACCACCGAGTTAGCGGTGGCATTGGGCTTCACTGTCAACAAAACCGGTGGTTTACCGTCCTGCAACATCGGACGGGTTAACAATGAGTTAATGTTATAGGTAAATAATGCGACACCAATCAGCCCTGCCAGGATGACAATACTGAAAAACCTTATAATTACTCGTTGTTTCATCTACAAACGCTTAAAGAGCAAACTTCCATTCGTTCCGCCAAATCCAAGTGAGTTACTTAATGTGTAATCGATTTTCCGGTATTGGGCTTCATGGGCCACATAATTTAAATCACACCCTTCATCAGGATTATCAAGGTTTATAGTGGGTGGTGCAACCTGATCACGAAGGGCCAGAATACTGAAAATGGCTTCAACGGCACCGGCGGCGCCAAGCAGATGCCCGGTCATGGACTTGGTTGAACTGATTGCCAGTTTATAGGCATGATCAGCAAAAACACGTTTAACCGCTTTTGTCTCATTCAAATCATTAAGATAGGTAGACGTCCCATGGGCATTGATGTAATCAACGCTCGATGGAGAAAGTTGCGCGTCATGCAAGGCGGCTTCCATAGAGCGCGATGCACCATCGGCATCTTCGTCAGGTGCCGTAATATGAAACGCATCGCCTGACATACCGAATCCGATCAATTCCGCATAAATGGTAGCGCCACGAGCCTTAGCGTGTTCATATTCCTCCAGAACCAATATACCGGCACCCTCACCCATAACAAATCCATCGCGATCCTTATCCCAGGGGCGCGATGCCTTTTCAGGTTCGTCGTTACGTTTTGACAGAGAGCGAACCGCTGAAAATCCGGCCAGGCATAACGGCGTAGTGGTCATTTCCGCACCGCCACAGACCATGACATCTGCATCACCATAAGCAATCATTCGTCCCGCTATTCCAATGTTATGCGTACCGGTCGTACATGCCGTAACCACTGAAATATTAGGGCCTTTTAATTGATACTTAATAGAAATCTGTCCGGCAACCATATTGATAATACCTGCCGGTATAAAAAACGGGGATACCTTTCTCGGTCCTCCGCTTACCAGTTTGTCCTGATTGTTGGTGATTGTTTCTATACCACCAATCCCGGCGCCAACCGCCACACCGGCTCTCAGAGAGAGTGTGTCATCTACCGTCAATCCGGAATTGGCTAGCGCCTCATCAGCCGCGGCAATACCGTATTGAGTAAATAAATCCATTTTGCGAGCATCTTTCAGCGGCACATAATTTTCAATGTTGAAATTTTTAACCTTGGCCCAAATTCTGGTCGAATAATCCGTAGTATCGAATCCTTCAACCGGACCAACGCCACTGACTCCCGCCAATATACTTTGCCAGGTTTGCTCTACATTAAGACCGACAGGGGTAACCATCCCCATGCCAGTCACAACAACACGCCGCTTACTCAATGAATACTCCTCAACTCTTAAGCTTCTTCTTTATTCATATTCGCTTCGATGTAATCGATAGCTTCTTGAATGGTCGTAATTTTTTCCGCTTTTTCATCCGGTATTTCAGTTTCAAACTCTTCTTCAAGAGCCATCACCAATTCAACAGTGTCAAGAGAGTCTGCACCCAGGTCATCAACAAACGATGCGTCGTTTTTTAATTCCTCTTCCTTAACGCCCAATTGTTCAACAACAATCTTGCGAACTCGTTCTTCAACTGTACTCATAACTTGTTTATCCTCTTAGGTTATAAAAATTCTTGCAGGGTAGTTTATTCAATTCTTCAAATAACGCAAGCCTATTTAATCCATATACATACCGCCATTGACATGAATTGTTTCACCTGTAATATAATTTGCCTTGTCTGATGCTAAAAAGGCCACTATTTCAGCAATATCCTGGACACTCCCCAATCGCTTCATAGGTATCCGTTTTATCATCTCATCTTTAACCATATCCGGTAATCCGCTCGTCATATCCGTATCGATACCTCCGGGAGCAACGACATTAACTGTAATATTACGGCTGGCAATTTCCTGCGCCAGAGAACGAGTAAACCCGATCACTCCGGCTTTTGCCGCAGTATAGTTTGTCTGTCCTGAATTTCCACTGGATCCTGCAACCGAACCTATGGTAATGATACGACCCCATCTGGCACGAAACATGGATTTTATACAATGTTTGCTTAAACGGAAAACAGAATTCAGATTGGTTTCAATAACCTTGAACCACTCTTCATCTTCCATCCGTAATAACAGGTTATCATGAGTAATCCCGGCGTTATTAATAAGTATAGACGGCATTTTATTTTCATCAGCCAAAACGGACATTAAATGATCAATGCTATCCTTGCAGGTCACGTCAAGTTTTTTACCCTCACCTGAAAGATTTTTTTCAGTAAAGGTTGACGTAATGGCTTGTGCGCCTCTGTCACTGGTGGCCGTCCCTATAATATGGGCTCCGCATTCAGCAAGTTTTAATGCAATACCCTGGCCTATGCCGCGACTGGCACCTGTTACCAGAGCAATTTTCCCATCTAAATTAATCATGATGAATCCCGTTTAACAATTATTACCATTCAAATCCATAACAGATAAAACCTGTTCCAGACTGTGTTGATCATAAACACTCATGACGTTTAAAGATCGGTCTATACGCTTAATCAAGCCGCTTAACACTTTGCCTGGGCCACATTCTATAAAAGATTGAATACCCTTTTCTTTCATTTGTTGTATCGTTTCAACCCAACGTACAGGACTGTATAGCTGCTTTTTAAGCAAGGTTCTGATTTGTTCAGGGGAATGATAAATGCTCAAATCCACATTACTGATCACAGACGTATGCGGGATATGAAATCCTGTTTCAGCCAGATAATCGGTGAATTCCAGTGCGGCGTCTGCAAGTAGCGGGCAATGACACGGAACACTCACCGGAATAATTCTGGCAAGTCTGGCATCCATGGCTATCGCCAGATTAATGGCTTTTTCAACGGCGTTGGTATGTCCCGCGATAACGGTTTGTCCGATCGCGTTGAAGTTGGCCGGGGTGACAACCTCGTTACCATTACTGCTTTCTGCGCAAAGATGCTGCACATCCTCGTCGTTTAAACCGACTATGGCGGCCATGGCGCCCTGGCCAACAGGCACATATTGCTGCATGAGCTGCCCTCGCCTGGTCACCAAAACGGCGGCATCCGACAATGAGATGGCGCCGGCGCATGTTAAAGCCGCATACTCGCCAAGACTATGTCCGGCCATCAATTCGGCTTGCGGCATTCCGGATTTTCTTAATACCTCATAAATGGCTACGTCCGCAGTCAACATGGCAGCCTGGGTATATTCCGTCTGATTTAATTTTGATTCAGGCCCCTGTTGAACCAGTGACCATAAGTCATACCCCAGGATATCGGAAACCTGGTGAAAGCAATCACGGACAACGGCTTGTTTTTCAGCCAGGTCCTGTAACATGCCAACGGACTGGGAACCTTGTCCGGGAAAAACATAAGCTAAAGACGACATATCAGAAATACTCCGACCAGTTAGTAGCGAATAACCATGGCGCCCCAGGTCATGCCACCGCCAAAGGATTCAATCAACAATAAATCCCCTCGTTTGACTTTGTTCTCCTGTATAGAGAAATCCAGAGCAAGAGGTATGGACGCGGCAGAAGTATTGCCTTGATTTTTAATCGTAACAATAACCTGTGACATGGGAAGATCCAGCTTTTTAGCTATTCCCTGAATGATGCGAATATTTGCCTGATGTGGAATTAACCAGTTTATATCGCTTTTCTGTAATTGGCTGGCTTTAAGAATTTCATCGACAATGTCTCCCATAATGGTAACGGCAATCTTGAATACTTCATGGCCGCGCATTCCAATAAGCCCTTTTTCATCTCGAGCGTAGGTATTGGGATAAGTCAACAATTTATCAGCATCGTAGAGAGAATGAAGCTTGCCGGCTATAATTCCAGGTTCCTTGCCCGCGCTCAAAATAACCGCTCCGGCCCCATCGCCAAAAAGCACGCACGTTGCGCGATCTGTCCAGTCCACGGCTTGTGACATGGTTTCACTGCCGATAACAAGAACATGCTGTGCCGAACCGGTACCGATAAATTGTCTGGCAACATTCATGGCGTAAACAAATCCGCTGCATGCGGCGCCGACATCAAAAGCCGGTATGGCACGAGTTATGCCCAACGCCTTTTGAACATGGCAAGCCATACTGGGGAAAAAATGATTCGGGGTGCAGGTTGCAACAATAATTAAATCAATTTGATCCGCTGTGATATCGGAATTTTCCAAAGCTTTCCTGCCGGCTTCGCAGGCCATGAATGAGGTCGTTTCATGTTCATCGGAAATATGTCTGCTGCTTATTCCGGTTCTTGAAAAGATCCATTCATCGGTTGTTTCCAGTTTTGATTCCAGTTCCTTATTACTAAGTGAACGCCTGGGCAAATAACTTCCCGTTCCATTTATAACCGCATTGATCATAACAACAAACCCTGGTTAACAAATTCGGTGATTTGATCTCTGACCAGATCAACCACATTATTTTTTACTTGCAATACTGCCTGTTCAATGGCGTTTTGGAAAGCCACCTCATTAGCGCCTCCATGACTCTTAACGACAATGCCATTTAATCCCAGCAAACTTGCGCCATTATATCTTGCCGGATCCATTCTTGCCTTCAGGTGTTTTAACGAAGTGGCAGCAATCAAACCGATTAATTTTGAAAACACATTTTTAGTAAAGGCTTCCCTGAGTACGGATAGCATCAGTTTGGCCAGGCCTTCGCTTGCTTTCAAAGCAACATTACCGACAAATCCATCACAAACGACCAGATCGACCACGCCCGAATAGAACTGGTCGCCTTCAACATAGCCTACATAGTTCATCAGGCTGCATTCCGCAAGCATATGAGCCGTACGTTTTACCTGATCATTCCCCTTGATTTCCTCCACACCGATATTGAGGAGACCGATACTTGGCTTTGTTTTTTTTTCAATAGCCTGAATAAGCGCGGAACCCATCACAGCGAACTGGAAAAGATGCTCCGCACAGGAATCCACGTTGGCACCCAGATCAATAACTCTTGTTTTGCCATGTAAAGTGGGAAGTTCGGCGATAATCGCAGGCCGGTCAATACCGGGCAAGGTTTTCAACACGAATCGTGCCGTAGCCATCAGTGCGCCGGTGTTTCCCGCACTGACGCAAGCCTGTGCCTTACCTTCCTTAACCAGGTTGATAGCCACACGCATGGATGAGTCCTTTTTGTTACGCATCGCGTGCGATGGAAGCTCATCCATGGCCACAACTTCGGATGCGTGTACAACCGAAAATTGCTCAGGATTCCCGAGGTTATATTTTTTTAGATGCGTATTTACCTGATTTTTATCACCAACCAACAACAATTTTAAATCAGGGTTGCTTTTAGCAGTCTGTATACAAGCAGGAATTACGATAGATAAACCATGATCCCCGCCCATCGCATCAATAGCAATGGTGATTTGTTTCAAGGAATTACTCTTGCTCGTAAACGTTATCAGTGTCTAAAACTTTTTTTCCGCGATAATACCCATCCGGTGTGATGTGGTGACGCAGATGAGTTTCCCCGGTTGTAGAGTCTACTGAAAGCGTTGGTTTGGTCAACGCGTCATGTGAGCGACGCATATCACGTCTGGAACGTGACTTTTTATTTTGTTGTACGGCCATTGTATTACTCCTAGGCAATTTGTATTCATAGGAACGGAATATTACCGATTTTTTGCCGGTAATCCAAGTCTTAGTGCAAGAATTTCTTGTTATATCGCATTATCAATACGTATATATGCTGTTGTTCCGGGATCACACGTGTCTTTTTCCGGGTGATTTTCCGGAGTGTACAAGTATAACTCATCAGCGATGAGGTCTTGCAGTGAAATGGTATAATTGGGCGCGACGATACAATCATAATCCGTCATCAATTTTTCAGCCTTTTCTTCCGAGGCGCATATCGCGATATCCGTGTGATTTGAATAATGATAAGGAAAGGAATGCAGGCAACGCTGGCAAACTACGGTCAAATGTCCCGAAACCGCCAGTGACATTAAATAATAATCATCCCTCTGCTCAATCCGGTAATCGCATTGTACGTTAACGGGGCTATCAATATAGGACGGTATTCGTTCCGTCAACTCCAGCTCGATATGCTGGAGTGTTTGCAAGGGTGCGGATCTCAAACGAACAAGCATTGGTTTTCTCAAATTGTAAGACAAATAGTGATTGTATCTTAAAATACGATTTAATATTTACTAATTATGACGTAAAATAGATTTTTTTTTATACATTTTGTGCTCAATGAAAGGAAAAGTGATTATCGGCATGTCCGGCGGCGTTGACTCCTCCGTCAGTGCCTGGCTTTTAAAAGAACAAGGCTATGACGTTGAAGGCCTGTTCATGAAAAACTGGGAACAGGACGATTCGGACGGCTACTGCGCCGCCGCAGACGATCTGGCGGATGCCCAGGCTGTTTGCAATCAGTTGCGTATTCCTCTGCATAGCGTCAATTTTGCCAGAGAGTACTGGGATAATGTGTTTACTCATTTTCTTAATGAGTACGAGAACGGGCGAACTCCAAATCCTGATGTACTTTGCAACAAGGAAATAAAATTCAAGGCTTTTCTTGAGCACGCCCTGTCGCTTGGCGCTGATTACATAGCTACGGGCCATTATGCCAAAGTACGCATGGAAAACGGTACCGGCGCATTATTCAAAGCCAAGGATCGAGACAAGGATCAGACTTATTTTCTGCATGCCGTGGATCCGGAGGCTCTGGCAAAAACACTATTTCCCGCAGGCCATTTTCAAAAATCTGAAATTCGCGCGTTTGCCAGAGAATTAGGACTGGTGACCAAAGACAAAAAAGATTCCACCGGCATTTGCTTTATCGGTGAAAGACGGTTTAAACAATTTCTGCAGGAGTTTATCCTGGCAAGACCCGGCGATATTAAGGATACAAGGGGTGATATTGTCGGTCGTCACGACGGACTGATGTTTTACACACTCGGACAACGGCAGGGACTTGGCATAGGAGGAAAGCATGCCTGTAAGGAAGAGCCCTGGTACGTGGTTGATAAGGAAGTAAAAACCAATACTCTTATTGTAGCTCAGGGTAACGATCACCCTTTGTTGTATTCTCAGGGACTGATGTGCGGACCAATACATTGGCTGGTGAATCATGGTAACGCCTTGCCGATAACCTGTTTTGCCAAAACACGCTATCGACAACATGAACAAGCCTGTGTTATATCACCGCTATATGATGAACGTCACTGTGTGATGTTTTCTGAGTTGCAACGAGCGGTAACACCCGGACAATACATTGTATTTTACTCAAAAAACCAGTGTCTTGGCGGCGCAATCATTGAACAAATTATCAGATAATAAGGTACAATTATAAAAAGGCCTTAAAAACAAGATTTGGAGTAACAATATGGCAGCTATTAATGCAATGCCAACAACGGTAACCAATATATATTTTTCTGTCAGTGCCGCCGATAAAGTGGCCTCGTTAATCGAGGAGGAAGGTAATCCTGGACTGAATCTGCGTGTTTACATTACCGGAGGCGGTTGTTCGGGATTCCAGTACGGATTCACTTTCGATGAGACTATCCAGCCGGATGATATTGTTGTCACGCAACGTTGTTCCGATGGACAATCCTGTGTAAAGCTGCTGGTGGATTCCATGAGCCACCAGTTTCTTAAAGATGCCGAAATTGATTACGTGCAAGGTATACAGGGCGAACAATTCGTTATTCGCAATCCCAATGCCAAAACAACCTGTGGTTGTGGTTCCTCGTTCAGCATGGAGGACGACGAGTAGATGGGGTCGTGGATTATCAATACGATTTGATAATCACTTTGGTGCCTATTCTCATAAAATTTTGCTGCAGCCATTTGGCCGCTCCCGGACTGACGCGTACGCAGCCATGACTAGCATTGTAGTTGGGCAGATCATAGGAGCCATGAATGGCGTAGTATTTGGAAAAAAACATGCAGTAGGGCATTTTGGCACCACCGCGTCCAACCGGATAGCGGCTTGATCGGCAATTGGCTCCTCTCATACTTATAATACGGTAGGTTCCCGTAGGCGTTCTACAAGAGCGTTTAATGTCCGGACAGTACCCCCTTCCACCGGATGCTCTTCCGGATTTAACCACTTTGCCGTTGGAATTAATCGCTTTCCAGGAGAGCGTGCGGGGATTAAAAACAAACGTGTTTGCATAACTGTTGTAACCAATAGCGCCGGTTAACAGGAAAGAAAGTAAGAACTGAATAGAACGAATTGATATTATACCTTCCATGATCGACTCAGTTGTACAATTAACATACAAATAACTATAGATCAAAATTTAATCAAATTCTCGTTTCCGATCTGTTTTAGCAAATAATTAGTACAGTAATTAGACATACTGCAGGTTGATTTCCTGGCCTAACCTGCCAAAAAACAGCGCTGTTAGAAAAATTACGGTTTTTTGAGTGTATCTCCAATACCATTTGGACATACATAGGTCATTTGATGCACAAAATATAGTTACAAAAAAGAATCGATGTCACCTCTATGGCATTTTTGCTGGTCTTTGCTACATTTGAAGTAGTCATTATAAAAAAATTAGAGACACATACCCAAAGCTCCATGAACAAAACTTTCCCTTAATGTCAGGACGCACAATAATGAATAAAAAATTTGATGTCATAGTCATTGGAACCGGGCAAGCAGGACCATCTCTTGCAGTAAGATTTGCCAACGCCGGAAAACAGGTGGCCATTATAGAGCGTAAATCATTCGGAGGAACCTGCGTCAATACCGGCTGCATTCCAACAAAAACACTGGTTGCAAGTGCCCATGCCGCACATGTTGCGCGGCATGCCGGTGATTTCGGTATTGTCCTGGACTCGCCGGTCAAGGTAGATATGAAAAAAGTAAAGGAACGTAAGGACAATATTGTACACAAAAGTACAACCGGTGTAGAAAACTGGCTGAAAAACACAGAGAATTGCACCGTATATAAAGGTCATGCCTGTTTTGAGGGGCCACATCTGGTTCGTGTCGGCGATCAATTGCTTGAAGGTGATCAGATATTTATAAACGTAGGCGCCCGCGCTTTTGAGCCCCCTATTGCCGGACTGGATGACGTTGAGTATTTCACCAACTCAAGCATTATGGATGTTGATTTTCTTCCCAAACACCTGATTATTATTGGCGGCAGTTATATAGGACTTGAATTTGCCCAGATGTATCGCCGGTTCGGCTCCAAAGTCACCATTATCGAAAAAGCGCCCAAATTAATTGCCCGTGAGGATCCCGACATATCAGACGCGGTTAAAGATATTCTGGAAAATGAAGGGATTGATATTCGTTTAGACACGGAATGTATCCACCTGAAACAACGAGGTGACCAGGTTGCCGTACAACTGGATTGCAACGATCCCGAGAAAGAGGTGACGGGCTCACATTTATTTCTGGCCATCGGACGAAAGGCCAACACACAGGATTTGGGACTGGATAAAGCCGGCGTGGAGGTCGATAAACGAGATTTTATCGTCGTTGATGATCAGTGCCGGACAAACGTCCCTCATATCTGGGCCATTGGAGAATGTAATGGAAAAGGCGCGTTTACTCATACGTCCTACAATGATTATGAAATTGTCGCCGCCAATCTTCTCGATGATAATCCCAGGAAAATCAGTGACCGTATTGTAACCTATGGCTTATTTATTGATCCTCCGTTAGGACGTGCCGGAATGACCGAAGCCCAGGTTCGTGCCCTGGGCAAAAAAGCATTGATTGCCAAAAGACCCATGACCCAGGTAAAACGTGCCGTCATCAAAGGCGAACCCCAGGGATTTATGAAAGTGATTATCGATGAAGAAACCAGCCAGATTTTGGGTGCTGCGATTCTTGGTGTTGGCGGTGATGAAATTGTTCATTCCATTTTGGATATCATGTATGCCAAAGCGCCCTATACCGTCATTAAAAACGCTGTCCACATTCACCCTACCGTTACCGAACTTATTCCAACCATGCTGGGTGAATTAAAACCGCTGGACTGATCTCTCTCACAACGATATAAAGGAAAAAATATAACGCGACAAGGAGATAACAATGAAAGATACACCAAGTCATGGAGAATTTTGCTGGAATGAATTGGCTACCGGGAATCTCGGTGCCGCCAAAGATTTTTACCGCCAGTTGCTGGGCTGGGAATATATTGATCATGATATGGGTGATTTCACTTATACCATCGTAAAATCAGGTGACAAGGAAATTGCCGGTATTTGGGAAATTCCAACTGAAAATATAAATAACATTCCACCTCACTGGATGTCTTATATCCTGGTAGACGACCTTGAAAAAAGCCTGGAAAAAGCAAACCAGCTTGGAGCCATCCCCAAAATGCCGATCAAGCAGGCAGGCGAATACGGAAAATTTGTTGTGCTGGCTGATCCAACCGGTGCTCACGTTGCGTTATGGCAATCATTGAATTAATGATTCCAGGGCACTAAATGATTTAAATTTGTTCAAATCTTTTTTATCCGGATGTACCGCGGCTTGTCCGCGGTAATCAAGGTGGGTAAGAGGATAGCAACATTTTATCTTTATAGCTTGATTATTGTGGCTATAAATTTTGTTCACAGAACCTGGTTTCGTTTCCCAACAACACAGGCTCTACGCCTGGAAGGGAGAATCAAGAAAATACCGTAATCCCGCCTCTATCGGAGTCTTGGCGGTAAATCCCAGATGAATTTTCGCGTTGGTAACATCGCCAACCGAACAACGCAAATCGCCGCGACGTTCTTCCTTATATTGAAGGCCGTGGGAATAATTAGTCAATTTAATCATCATATTGGCAAGAGATTCAATAGTTATACCTTTCCCGCTGCAAATATTTAAAACCTCTGCGGATTTATGTTTGACTTTCATACATAAGACAAGCGCGTCAACAACATCATCAATATATACAAAATCACGTGTTTGCTGCCCATCTCCGAAAATGGTCAAAGGCATGTTGCGGAACATGGCTTTTTTAAAACTGCTTATAACCCCCGTATATGGGTTAGAAGACAATTGACCGGGACCATAAACATTAAAAAAACGTAACCCGATAGAGCTAATATCAGCCATAACCTGCATGGCCTGAGCATAGATTTCATTCGAGAGTTTGTCCGCACCATACGTGGAAATTGGTGATGGTGTAAGGGATTCATGCAGGGGCAGTTGCTTGTAATTGCCATATACCGAGGCGGAGGACGCATATACCAGCCTCACAGGCTTGTGCTGCAATCGAATGGCATCCAGTAACCCATTAAAGGCCCTGACATTATTTTCATGACTGAATAACCAGTCACGGTAACATAAATCAATAGAGGATATCGCGGCGAGATGATAGCATATATCGACTTCATGCAGGCAATGGCTTAACAGTTCACGTGATAATACATCACCATCAATAATGTGCGCGGCTGAAATATCCTTGTAGACCGGTTTATGAATACATTTATCCAGAATGGTAACCGTCATACCCATGTCAAGTAATCGACTGACCAGATGATTACCTATAAATCCCATGCCCCCTGTTACGAGCGCTTTTTTCATACTGTATATCCCTGCAAATTTTTCTGTGAGACTCTCCCTATAGATTAAGAATAGCTTATTTCACTGAATGTTTAAAATTTACACTTGTAATGGCGGGCGGCTGCCTGCCCATCCCAACATTAGCGGTTTGAAATAGATAAGGACACAGAATCAAATCAGTGGAAGGTTATACGGATTCGCTGTCAACCATCGCATTATCAATAAGGGAAAAAATAGCATAATTTGCGGCGGGGAATTGATAGCCCGGTAACTCGGCCTGGTCAACCCAGCGCAAATCAATCTGGGATTCCAGGCATTGTGCATGCCCCTTGAAGTGTTCTACCATAAATATGGAAAGCGTTACGGATTTATTCTCGTATTGATGATTGATGTCGCCCAGAAAATGGCTGGTAATAATTTCTATGCCAACTTCTTCCCGAATCTCCCGATACAAGGCTTGTCTCGCATCTTCACCGTCCTCCAGTTTGCCGCCGGGAAACTCCCAGAACCCTCCATGGCTGTCGTGTAAGGCGCGTCTTGTAATTAGAATACGATGATTTTTATCACGAATTACTGCAACAGCGACCCTGATAGTCACACCAGACTTCCATGGCAGCTCTTGTATTTTTTACCGGAACCACAAGGACAAGGATCATTGCGGCCGATTTTTTGCCCGCTCCGTCGGAACGGCACTTGTTGTTCCGCAGCTATTTTTTCTTCCTCGGTCAAATCAGCCATATCCTCCTCGCGCAGTAATTGTATTTTCTGCACTTGTTCCGAACGGCGTTTGTCCTCTACAGCCTGAACATCCTCTTCCGTTTGCACTTCCACGGAAGTGAGTAACCGGATAATTTCATACTTCAAACCATCCAGCATCATATTAAACAAGGTAAACGCTTCCCGTTTATACTCCTGTTTCGGATCTTTCTGTGCATATCCTCGCAAATGGATCCCTTGTCGCAAGTGATCCATGGCGGCCAAATGTTCACGCCAATAATTATCGATGGTTTGCAGAATAACTGATTTTTCAAACTGTGCCAGCACTTCACGTCCGGCGTGCTCTTCTTTCTGTCGATAATGGCTGAGGCATAATTGAAAGATTTTTTCCCTAATCTGATCCGGCTGAATGGAGTGGTCTTTCTCTACCCAGTCTTCAACATCCGCTTTTATCTGAAAATCTTCATGCAATGTTTTAGACAAGCCATGAAGATCCCATTGATCTTCCATACTCTGGGGTGGAATAAAGCTGTCAACCAGGTTATAAACCACGTCTTCACGCATCCCTTCCACAACGTCCTTTGGCTCATCCATATCCATAATCGATGCCCGCAGGGAATAAATCACTTTTCGTTGATTATTGGCGACATTATCATAATCAAGCAATTGTTTACGCACATCAAAATGATGCCCTTCCAGCTTTCGCTGGGCATTTTCAATAGCTTTGGTTACCAGATTGTGCTCGATGGGCTCACCCGGTTTCATACCCAGGCGGCGCATCATGTTGATCACACGTTCGGAGGCGAAAATTCGCATGAGATTGTCATCAAGGGATAAATAAAAACGGCTGCTTCCCGGATCCCCCTGACGGCCGGCACGACCTCGCAACTGATTATCAATACGCCGCGATTCATGCCGTTCGGAACCTATGATCCGAAGACCTCCCGCCTGAATCACATCATCATGTCGTTTTTGCCAGTCTTCCCTGATTGCTTGCCTTTCCTTGTCGGAGGCATCCTCAGACAGCATGGCTAATTCCGCGGAAAGGCTGCCGCCCAATACGATATCCGTACCGCGTCCTGCCATATTCGTCGCGATAGTCACAACGGCTGGACGCCCGGCTTCGGCGACAATCTGAGCTTCCTTCTCATGAAATTTGGCGTTTAAAACCTGGTGCTTAATCCCGGCTTTTTTCATTAACTGGCTAAGTAACTCCGATGCTTCAATGGAAGCCGTCCCTACAAGCACGGGTTGTTTGCGCGCAATGCAATCCTTGACGTCTTCAATGATAGCCTGGTATTTATCCTGCAGACCAAGATAGATGAGATCCGCCTCATCACGACGTTTCATAGGCTTGTTGGTTGGAATGACAACCACTTCAAGATTATAAATCTGCTGAAATTCATAGGCTTCGGTATCAGCGGTACCGGTCATTCCTGACAACTTGTTGTATAATCGGAAAAAATTCTGGAAAGTTATTGACGCGAGTGTCTGATTTTCATGTTGGATACCCACCCCTTCCTTGGCCTCGATCGCCTGATGCAATCCTTCCGACCACCGCCGACCGGTCATGGTTCTTCCGGTATGCTCATCAACAATTACCACTTGGCCATCCTTGACAATATAGTCCACATCACGATTGAACATGGCATGGGCCTTGAGAGCCGCGTTTACATGGTGCATCAGAATAATATTGCTGGCATGATAAAGACTGTCGCCTTCCTCAAGTAACCCTTCCTTGATTAAAAGCTCCTCAATATGTTGATGTCCGATTTCTGTCAAATGAGCCTGTTTCTGTTTTTCATCGACTGTATAATCGCCGTCATCCCCTTCTACTTCCTGTTTGACCAAATGCGGAATTAATTTATCCACTTTATTGTATAATTCGGAGCTGCCTTCCGCGGCGCCTGATATGATCAAGGGGGTGCGGGCTTCGTCAATCAAAATGGAATCGACTTCGTCAACGATGGCAAAATTTAATTCGTGTTGCACTTTATCGGTCAGACTAAATGCCATATTGTCACGTAAATAATCAAATCCGAACTCATTGTTCGTACCGTAGACGATATCGGCACGGTATTCTTCCTGTTTTTGCTGATGCGAGATATCCGGCGAAATAACGCCGACGGTTAGCCCCAGAAACTCATAAATGGGTTTCATCCACAGGCTGTCCCGTTTGGCCAGATAGTCATTGACCGTAACGATATGAACACCTTTGCCGCCAAGGGCGTTAAGATAGGCTGGTAACGTGGATACCAGCGTTTTACCTTCACCGGTGCGCATTTCCGCGATATTGCCTTCGTGAAGCACCATACCGCCAATTAGCTGCACATCAAAATGGCGAAGCCCTAATGTACGCTTTGATGCCTCCCGCACAACCGCAAACGCTTCCGGCAGTAACTCATCAAGCGTTTCACCTTGTGCGAGACGGGATTTGAATTCCGCTGTTTTTGCCGCCAGCTCCTGATCAGATAGCGCCAGTGTCTGATTTTCCAGATTGTTGATATGCTGTACGGTTTTTTCCATGCGCCGCAAAGTACGCTCATTACGGCTACCAAACATTTTCTTCATCAACGTATTCAGCATGACCTTGCTAATCCTCTCTAGGTTAGGTTCTGTGAACCTAGTGACATCAAAAGCGGTTAATTTACTAGAAATCGGGAAAAAATACCATTTATCGTTCAATCATTCGTGAAAAACCGGACAAGTGCTCTCAATTTCTCCAAGAAGCCTTACCGCTTGCTCCAGTTCGTGAATGGATTTTTTTTGTTGTGCCATAACCAGCAACTCTTTCCAGCGTTTGGCGCCGGAAAGACCAAAAGCCATATTCATGACAGGTTTGAGAAGCACACTGAGCAAAACACCTTTTTCATATTGGGCAATAACGTGCTCCAGATAATGACTTGTAACATCAAAGCGAGTCCGCATGGTATCGTGGGGGTAAAAGTAGCGATGTATGGCGGCCAGGGCATACGGATTTTGACAGGCGAGCCTTCCCAGCATGACGCCATCGACATCATTCATGTGAGTAATGATTTCAGAAATACCGCCAATATTGCCATTGATAACAACGGGGATATCCGGATTTTCTTTTTTTATGCGATAAACATAATCATAATGAAGCGGAGGCACCGTACGGTTTTGCTTTGGATTTAAACCATGTAACCACGCTTTACGAGCATGCACGATTAATTTATCGCATCCCGCGTCAATCAAGGCATTGGCAAACGCGGAAAAAAAATCATAACTGTCCTGCCTGTCTATACCAATACGTGTTTTGGCGGTAACGGGAATACTGACCGCTTCTTTCATGGCACGAATGCACGCCACCACATGCTCCGGTTCCGCCATCATGCAGGCGCCGAAACGCCCCGCCTGAACCCGATCACTCGGACATCCCAGATTCAGATTGATTTCAGCGTAACCCTGTTCTTCGGCCATGGCCGCACAAGTCGCCAGGACAGAGACATCAGCGCCGCCCAACTGCAAGGCAAGAGGCTGTTCCACGGGTTGATAAAACAACGCCTTGTGTTGATTGTTGATGATGGCGCCGGTAGTCTGCATTTCGGTGTAAAGCAGCGCTTTTGGCGCCAGAAGCCGCATGAGCACTCGAAAATGCGTATAAGTCCAATCAATCATCGGTGCTACGGAGAGTGGCGAAATCAAGGCGTTAACTGGTAAAGCAACAGGCAATTTCACGGATATATTAGTGCCAAATGCCTTATTGTAACTGATTTAACCAATGGATGAAACGCCTTGTCAGGCTACCGGATTTAACGCCTCAACCATTAGTTGCAAGCGTGTTCGTCCCTGATACACGTTAATATCCAGTTTATAAGCCACATGAATTTCTTTAATACGGTGATTGGGCCAGAGATTCCTGTCAACATTAAAAGCAATAGCATCCAGAACCTCACCGCTTTCAGGATGCGCGACGCTGAGTTTCAGGTGATTTTGTCCTACAATGCGCTGCTCCAGTACCTCAAAAATATTATCGAAGCAAGGCTCCGGAAACAATTGTCCCCATGGCCCGGCCTGCTGTAGCAAATCAGCCGTCGCCAGACTGAATTCTCCCGGCGCCAACGGCCCATCGGTTAACAGCTCCCCTTCACATTGACCCGGACTCAGATGACGGCCCACTTCGGCGAGAAAAGCGTCGCGGAATTTGTCAAACGATTGCGGCGGTAAACTGAGGCCGGCCGCCATGGCATGCCCGCCAAATTTAGTGATTAAACCAGGATAATCCTTGTCAACCGCCGCCAGGGCATCCCGTATGTTTAAACCGGGAACCGAGCGCGCCGATCCCTTTAACTCCGTGTCGCTCACCTTGGCGAAAGCGATAACCGGCCTATGATAACGTTCCTTTAAACGTCCCGCCAAAATACCAATCACACCCTGATGCCATGACTCGTCCATCAAACATAATGCCAGAGGCAAATGATGCCCGCTCTCTATGCGCTTGATCATCTGTTCTACACCAGCCATGGCCTGCTCTTTCATTTCCGTCTCGATGATTCGCCGCTCCTGATTCAATTCATCAAGCCTCTCGGCCAATGTCCGCGCATGTCGTTCATCAGCGCTTAGCAGACAGGCAATACCAAGCGACATATCATCCAGACGGCCGGCTGCATTAAGGCGAGGCGCGATAGCATAGCCCAAATCACTTTCCCGCAATCTGGCACAGGTTCTTCCTGCCACGTCAATCAATGCCTTGATTCCCGGACGACATAATCCCTGCCGTATTCTGGCTAATCCCTGGTTCACCAGAATACGGTTATTTTGATCCAGGGCAACGACATCTGCGACGGTACCTAACGCGACCAGATCCAGAAACTGCGCCATATTGGGTTCGTTCATATCTTGTGACGCGAACCAGTTCACATTGCTCAGATGACGGCGCAGGGCGAGCATCACATAAAAGATCACGCCAACTCCGGCAATGGATTTGCTTGCAAAGTCATCGCCCGCCTGATTGGGGTTGACAATAGCGCAAGCGTTGGGAATTTCTTCACCGGGCAAATGATGATCAGTTATCAACGTGTCAATATTGGCCTGATTGGCCGCGTCAACACCGTCAATACTTGAAATACCATTATCGACGGTGATGATTAAATGCGGTTGCCATTTTTTTGCTACTTCCACGATGGCCGGCGTCAGACCATAACCAAACTCAAAGCGATTGGGAACAAGAAAATCCACCTGTTTTGCCCCCATCGTCCGCAACGCCGACACGGCAAGTGCGGTTGACGTTGCCCCATCCGCGTCAAAATCACCGATGATCAACATACGTTGCTGTTCCCTGAACGCCGTTTCCAGTCGTATGCAGGCTTTATCAATGTCTTTTAACGTGTCGAAAGGCAATAAGGTCTGCAGCCGTTTGTCCAGTTGGGCTTCATCGGTAATCCCGCGGGACGCGTAAATTCGTTGCAATATAGACGGTAGCTGTGACAACAGCGTGGGCGACATATCAGGAATATTTCGTTGTTTGATGCGCATAAAATCATCTTCTCCATAATCTTGACCACCAGCGTCGCGGATATGTGCGGCAGGCTATATTATTCCAGTACCAATGTACCTGGTATTTTCTGGCTGTTTTAGCCAGTGTGTCTATGAGTGTCGTGTTGTTCTCATGAAGTATCCACAAGGCTTCCCTGTCTACTCCCGGAAGCGGGTTGACGGGTAAACTACCCGGAAAAATCCGGCGGATAACCTGATCATCAGTCACTATGGACTGAGGTGGTTCTTCAGACAAATCACCGCCTCCCCAGAACCAGAGACCATTTACCGAAGCGGCGAGGGCCGGGTTGGAATTCAAGGGATGGGAGGCGAGAAACATTTGTAATTCCGTAAACAGGCGTTGCCAGTACATAGACGCGTCCATAGCTTCCAAAGCCGGCATTAACGACTGATGCAAAACGTGTTTCACAGCCCGACTATGAATATCCGGTTTTCCGTCTACGCCTAACAACCATGTCTCGGAGTCCACGTAAACGAGCGAGAAACCGTCCTGGGCCAGAAATTGGGAAACCTCGGCAAACCAGATGCGTGACAATTTATCATCCAGGCCGCATTCCTTACCGGTATTTAACAGCATGGCGTCGTTATGAGTCGCTTCCCAATGGACAGGGGTGGCAATGATCCATTTTCCCTCCAGAGCCTTGTATTTTTCTAACCAGGCACCAAGAGGCGGGTAATCGGGGTCATAACCCAGCGCCAGTAGAATATTAAGAAAATAATCGCCCTGACCGGTTAGCGGTTCACTGCCGCGCGGAGCATGGCTGATTTCGCCATTGATAACAACATTCATAGTTACACTGCCTGTGAAAATCCGTCCCGTCTGAATAGCATTTTCATATTGCGCAACGCCTGTCTTGTTCGCTGTGTATTTTCTATCAGGCCAAACCGCACATGCCCGTCGCCCTGTGCTCCAAATCCAATCCCCGGGGAGACGGCCACATGGGCTTCCTTAAGCAGATATTTTGCAAACTCCAATGATCCCATATGGCGATAAAAGGCCGGGATACTGGCCCAGACAAACATAGTAGCTTTGGGACGCGTCACAGGCCACCCTATCTCTTCCAGACCATCGCATAACACATTACGACGTCGTTCATACCTGTCCCTTATTTCATGTACACAATCGTCAGGGCCTTCCAGTGCCGCGATAGCAGCCACTTGAATAGGTGTAAACGTGCCATAGTCAAGGTAGGATTTGATACGAGTCAGGGCGCTGACCAATTCCTCGTTACCACAGGCGAAACCGACTCGCCATCCGGGCATGTTATACGACTTGGATAATGAGTAGGTTTCAATGGCGATATCCGCTGCACCCGGAACCTGCAGTATGGACGGAGCCTTATAGCCGTCAAAAACAATATCCGCATAAGCCAGATCATGAATAATCCAGATGTTATAACGTTTGCCAAGAGCCACCACCTGCTCAAAAAACTCGTAATCCACACAATGCGTACTTGGATTGGCCGGAAAATTAATAACCAGCGCCTTGGGACGCGGCCAGGTTTGTTCAATGGCCGCCTGCACGGCCTCTAGGAACTGGCTCTCATCAATCAGGGGTATTTGTTTGACATTGGCGCCTGCGATGATAAACCCGTAGGTATGAATCGGATAGGCCGGATCAGGCACCAATACCGTATCGCCCGGTCCACTGATAGCCAGCGCCAGATGGGCAAGCCCTTCCTTGGAGCCAATCGTGGTCAATACCTGTTTCTCGCTATCGAGATCCACGTCATAATGGCGTTTATACCAGCTGGCCATCGCGCGGCGTAAACGCGGTATGCCTTTCGACATGGAGTAGCGGTGGGTATCCTCCCGCCGAGCGGTTTCAATCAGTTTCTCAACAATATGTTCCGGAGTTGGCTGATCAGGATTTCCCATGCCAAAATCAATCACATCCTCTCCACGCGCCCTTGCTTCGGATTTTAACTGGTTCAGGGTATTAAATACGTAGGGTGGAAGGCGTTTTATGCGTGGAAACTGGCTCATACTGGTAACCCCTGTGTTATACTGGTTTCAAGTATAAATTATTGATGAATTGAACACCATGCAAATCAGTCTGGATGCAACAGATAAATACACCATACAAGCTTATAGTGACATGGAAATTCAAATAAACTCAACCGTATACGCTAACAGTGTTATCGTCAGCCCTCACAACATTATCGAGGATTGGCCTGTTACCTCGCTTGCCAGTCTGAATGATGAGACATTATTACCGCTTATGAAGAGCCAACCCGAGATTATTCTGATCGGCCATAAAAACAGGAATGAGTTTGCCCCTGCGTCCATCCGGCAAAAGCTCCTGAATCAGCGTATAGCACTTGAATCCATGTCTATTGGTGCGGCGTGCCGAACCTTCAATGTTTTATCAGGCGAGGAGCGCGCAGTTGTTCTGGGCATTATTCTATGAAAAAGGCCTGCTCATAACGTAACATACCCTGAAACTCGCTTCATCCCTCATTCTATTTAATCATTGACCACCGGGTATCCTGCTGGCAGTATATTTTCCAGGGTCACAAAAGCTGCTGTTCTAATCTATAAAAGGATTTAAATCTATGGGGATGAGTACCATTACCAGGGACGCCTTACTGGCAAAATTATCAGAGAAAAAAATTTCCTGGCAGCGTAAACGCTGGAAAAATTACATGGAAGATGTGCAACAACCCAATGCCATTATTGTCCAGGTAAAAAACAACGATGACGTACAAAAAGTCATTCAGGCCATCAAGGAAATGAATGACGCAAATCCTGAATCAAAGATAACTCTGCGGGCCGCCGCAGGCTGGAAAGACGAACCTGGGAGCACCTGGTGCTGCTTCCCCTGGAAACAAAAGCAAAAAAACACTTACAACGAATCTTTTTCATTTTCACAAGGCGCCAGAGCGGATGTCATTCTGCGCTTTGATGAATCGTTTCATACACTGAAAAATCTTGGACCCATTGAGGGAAGCGATGATTACCTGGTGCAAGTCAATGCGGGGGTGCAAATTGCACAACTGGCGGACTGGTTGAGAAAACAAAAATTGTCACTACCAACCGTCAGCATGATTGCCTGGGTTACAGCCGTTGGACTCCTGGCTAATGGCGGGCACGGTACCGGTAAGAAGCAGCCGGCGTTCAGCGGTTTAATCGAGAGTATGACGATTTGTGACATGAATGGTGAGATTCGTACAATAACCCGGGATGATAAGGATTTCACCACGCTTTGCGCAGCCCATGCCGGTATGCTCGGTGTTGTTCTGAACGTGACGCTTCGGGTCAATAAAGCCTTTAATCTTGAAGAAACCATACGCAATTATCATGATGTCGAAACGATGAACGAGGATCTCGATGATTTAACGGACAATAATGACTATTTTACGCTTATGCGTATACCCACCTATCCCTCCTCTGTCATTGAGGAGCGTTCCATTGATAAATGGCATGTGCGTTTATGGAATAAAACGGATAAAAAACGCACTGCTTATAAGAGTGCGCCCTATGCGGCGGATGCCAGTTCACTCTCGCAGGAGTTACAGGTACAAATCGGTGATTCGGTGCAGGACTTTCTTCTGGATGCCGGCTTACAGCATTTGTTTCCCGCCTACATGCTCCTGACGGCCGCCGTCATTACCAAAACGCGAGGTACGGATGCGCGGGTAGACTATGAAAATCATATAACCCACTACCAGGTCGGTTTTCCAAAATCCCTGCGCGACGTCAGTTATTTCATTCCGGTCAATAAAGCCGAGGCCGGGGAGATACTGGGTAAAATCGCCAAAAAAGTAGATGACATGTTACTGGAAGCCGCCGAACAAGACGAATACCCGCTTACCTACGCCATGTATGTGCGGTACCTTAAAGGAACAAGCGGCGGTTTATCCGCTACGGCGACCGGCGATGATCAGCGTATTTTGGCCATCGACATGGTGACCCATCCCGACGCTCCAGGTATTCAACGTTTTGAAGAAGAGCTGCTTGCTTATTTTAATGACGAATTAGGCATTAAACCACGCCATCATCCGGGTAAAAATTTCCCGACCGGTGTTTATAATTACGCCGATTTTCTGGATGCCGATGCCCTGGATGAATATCGAGACGCACTAACGCGCTGGTATAAAAATGAGGAAAGCCTGGCAAATAGTCCATTCATTACCCCATATATGAATGATATGGTATTTACACCACCCGGGTACAAGCCTGAGGCTCTGGTTGAGCCATCCCTAAAAGAACCGCTTCCAGGACAAAAGCATACCGACGAAGAGCGTGCGCGGTTTCTGGATAAGTTAGTAAAGGCCATACGTGATCTACCGCTTGCCGATGACCACCTCAATGAAATTCGCGACAATTTTATTGAGGAGTGCAATACTATGAAAAACAGATTGTCTGAAGATACGCTCGCTTTATCGTAGCCCGCGTGAAACGCGGGAGCAATGGCCAGCCATGCCAGGGAGCCTGCAAATCCGGCATGGCAGGTGGAAGTTATTGCGTCTGTCTTCTTGCTTCC
Source organism: Legionella spiritensis (assembly GCF_900186965.1). NCBI lineage: Bacteria > Pseudomonadati > Pseudomonadota > Gammaproteobacteria > Legionellales > Legionellaceae > Legionella > Legionella spiritensis. The sequence goes on along the minus strand of NZ_LT906457.1, from coordinate 1,617,576 downwards.
AGAACGTTGGGAATTTGTTGCAACCTGTTTAACAGGCGCGACAAACTGTTTAAGCCGTCAATCTCTATCGTCAGAGAAATATAAGCGGAATTGTCCTGCTTGTTCATTTTGGTTTGCATCGCATAGACATGCGCTTTTTCCGTCGACAATAACGAGGTCACGTCTCTTAACAATCCGACACGATCAAACGCTTTAATTAAAATATCAACCACATAATGATCTCTGGTCGCGTTTCCCCAGCTCACTTCAAGGAATCGTTGTCGTTGTTTTTCAGTGGCATGAATAATGTTAGGACAATCCTTGCGATGAACGGACACGCCTCGCCCTATGGTGATATAACCGATAACATCATCACCGGGAAGAGGCTGGCAACAACGAGCCATGTTAGTCAATAAATTACCTACCCCTTCTATTCGCAGATCGCTTCCGGTCACTTCCGGGATGTTTTGCGGCTTAACGATGTTCTGAATGTCCGGTTCAACGACTTCAGCCGGAGAAAGGCGGTTAAGAATCTGGCTTAATTTGATATCACCACGTCCCAGAGCGGCCAGTAAGTCATCCAGTCGTTTGAAATTAAAGGTTTTCACCACGTCCTGGAGACGATCCGATTTGATACCAAGCGCCTTTAATTCCTTATCCAGAATGTCATGCCCTTCGGCTCTGTTTTTTTCGTAATCCTGCATTTTAAACCAATGCAGAACCTTGGCTTTGGCGCGCGAGGTTTTTAAATAATGCAAATGAGGATTGATCCAGTCGCGGGAAGGCTTTTCTTCCTTGCCGGTCAGAATTTCAACCCGATCACCCGTTTTAAGTGCCGACGTCAAGGGAACGATGGAGCCATTGACTTTCGCGCCACGGCAGCGATGTCCAACCTTACTATGAACATGATAGGCAAAATCAAGCGGTGTCACGCCATGCGGTAAGTCAAGAACATCACCCTCCGGTGTAAACACATAGACCCTGTCTTCAAGAAATTCCGTCTCCATCGCTTCGGAAACACCATGGGAAGTAGCCATTTCCTTATGCCAGGCCAATACATCTCGCAGCCATTCAATTTTTCGTTCATGGCTTTCTTTATGCTGAACAGCGCTTTCCTTGTATTTCCAGTGCGCGGCCACACCCATTTCAGCCTGATCATGCATGTGAAAAGTACGAATCTGCACTTCAAATACCCGTTCTTCAGGACCAGCAACCGCCGTATGAAGCGATTGATAACCGTTGGCTTTGGGGTTCGCTATGTAATCGTCAAATTCAGCAGGCACCTGTTTCCATAGATGATGAACCAGACTGAGAACTTCATAACACTGCTCTTTCGTTTCCAGTAACACCCTCACAGCCGTTGCATCATAAATTTCATCAAGAGGCACGTTTTTACGAATCATTTTTTTATAAATGCTGTGGATATGCTTGGAACGACCATATACTTCAAAATGGTGTACACCCAATGCCTTAATGTGTTGATTCAACTCCCCGACAATTAATTCCACATAACGATCACGCTCCAGACGCTTGGCCTTTAGTCCCTTGGCTATTTCCTTGTATTTTTCCGGATGCAGGAAACGAAAGGCCAAATCCTCCATTTCCCATTTAATAGCCCCTATACCCAGTCGATTTGCCAATGGCGCATAGATTTCCATCGCCTCGGTTGCAATCTGCGTACGCAGTGTCTCGGGAAGCTGACTTGCCGTTCTCAACACACACAGACGTTCGGCGAGTTTGATCAAAACCACCCGGGCATCATCAACCATGGCCAGCAACATCTTTCGGATATTATCAATTTGCTGCTTGTTCTGAGGATATTTATTCAGCACCTGCAAATTGTGCATGGCGCTCATCCGCTCCACACCCTTGACTAGTTTGGCAATGGGCAAACCCAGTTGTTCTTCCACATCATCGAGGGACAATTCCGCATAGTACACGCTCACAAAAACAATAGCTGTAATCAATGTATCCGGATCAACCTCCAGATCAGCCAGCAGATCGGCCATGATCAAACCCTGCTGCAAACAGGAAACACCGGTTTCCGTTGCGTGATCCAGGCCGCTTAACTGACTGAGCGTACAAGCGTTTCTAATTCTGTCGAGGTCTTTCAAATACCCCTTGGCGCCCAATTGTTGCAGCCATTGCTCGACATCAATGCTGCCATCGGCCAACCATGGTGTATTTTCTTTTACTTTGACCATTACTGCCTATCCTTCTCAAATAAAGCTATGGATTCCACATGAGTGGTATGTGGAAACATATCCATGACGCCAACGCTTGTTAATCGATATCCATGGTGATTGACGAGTATATCCGTATCTCTGGCCAGCGTAGCCGGGTTACATGAAACGTAAACAATTCTTATAGGTTTAAGTGTATCGATTTGTCGCACAATTTCCAGTGCCCCTGATCTTGGCGGATCAATAAGGACTTTAGTAAATTGAAAGTTAACTATTTTTTCAAGTGAATTTATTTCATCAAGATTAGCGCAATAAAATTCGGCATTATCGATATTATTCAATCGAGCATTCTCACTGGCTCTGAGAACCATCTTGTCACTGCCTTCAATGCCTGTAACATGGGCACAAACCCTGGCCATCGGTAAGGAAAAATTACCCAGACCACAGAACAGGTCCAGAACCACATCCTGTTCATTCAAATCCATTAATTCCAGGGCTCTGTCCACCATCAGTCGATTCAGTCCGGAATTAACCTGGGTGAAATCGGTGGGATGAAATTGAAATCGTACTTTTTGCGCAGGTAACTCGTAGTAGAGAAACTCATCCGCCTGTTCCGGGTAAAAAAGAGTAACGCTGTCGGCGCCGCCTGGTTGCAGGAAAATTTTAAACTGCAGATCTTCGGCAAATTGTCTGATTTTTTCCTGGTCTGTTACGCTTAAGGGTTCAAGATTTCTAAAAATCAAAGCGACCTCCTCGTCACCGGCAGCCACTTCTATTTGAGCTATAGCGGACAGGGAGTCCAAAGAGTCGACTAGACGCCGTAAATCTATAATATGCCGATCCAGTTTACTATGTAATACCGGGCATTGTTCTATTTCCGCGATATAGCGTGGATTCTTTTTTTCCCTGAACCCGACGAGACACGATTGCTTTTTTTCAACGTAACGCACACTCAATCGCGCTTTATGACGATAATGCCAATGATTACCGCTTAACGGCGGCAACAAATTTTGAGGCGCCACATGCCCGACGCGACGTAATAAATCAAGCAACATATCCTGTTTTTCGGTAATTTGCCGAGGCTCTTCAAGATGCTGTAGTGAGCAACCGCCACACATGACATAATGCTTGCAACGAGGCATGACCCGATACGGAGAAGGTTCAAGAACCTCCGTGACATGACCTTCATCAAAATCCGTTTTCCGGCGGGAATACTGAAATAAAACCGTTTCGCCCGGCAAGGCGCCCTGGATAAACGTTGCCTTGCCATTCATTCGGGCTATCCCACGGCCATCATGACTAAAACTCACGATGTGACCGGTTTGAATCGTTTTATCGAGGCGCTGCCGTTTTCTACTCATGTCATTTATCTCTGTTGTAAAATTACTATTGGGTAAGGGCCGGTCTCAATCAGGTTTTTTGAAGTCATCAAGTTCGATTTACAGCTTAAAATACTGATTGAGAACAGACATTAATAGGCTATGATTATTTCTTGAATTACAATTTTGTTATCTTATTGATTAATGAATAAATTAAAAACAACCTACCAAGGAAAAATACAATGTTTAAGGATATCACAGGCTGTTTACTCATGTCATGGCTCATGGTTATTTCCTGCTACGCCAGTCAATCCGAATCCTCCATGCCTCACCGGCAATTAATCGAAACCAGTCTGGAACAGGGAGGTATCGATTTTGGCAGCCTCGAACATCAACGAATAGGCAACAAGGTAAGGCTGTACTGGGATCCACTGACACCGCCACCCTCCGGAAAATTAACCCTCCCTAATGGATTACAGTTAAGTTATGGCGAAATTATCATGTACGCCGGTGATTTCTTCGGTAACACCAGTAAGGTCATTTCAAGTTGCTCGCCTGATCAACAGGAAGAATGTTTTTATTCCCAATTTTCCACGTTGGGCCTCACGGCCGACGATCCTAATCATCCCTGCTCCGATCCTTTTCTGTTAACCACCGCTTATGGCAGCCATTTTGCAAAAATTCAGGAAAAACTCGACATGGCGCAGCAAAAGGGACAGGCCGAATGGGATTTTTTCAAGGAATATAGCTCGGACAACACCAAAGCATTGAATCGTATCAGCTGTGGCGGTTCCTTTGTCAGCGCGCTGATCCCATTTGGGTCTTACCTGAAACTGGCCAGCGTCAACATGGATCATTTTGTACCGGACTCATTAACAGCCTATAAGGCAGGGCATAACGCCGCTTTAAAATCCGCCATTAACGCGCACAAGTACCTGCAGAAAAACCAGAATGAAAAAGCCCGGGAAGCACTTCATCTTGCTTATGCGCAAAATGCCTTTGCCAATCATTATCTGACGGATTCCATGTCCTCCGGACATATGCGCACACCTCGACGCGCCGTTCATAACACCATCGCGTTACCTGATATATTAAATCTTGTCATTGCCAATTTTATGCACGATGAAGACTCACGATACGGATTAAACGTCGTCAATTCACGCGGTATTGCCTGGCGTGCCTTTGGTGATCATTATCTCAAACATCCTGACGCACAGCCCCATTACGAGATGATTTTGAAAATTACCCAAATGTCAGTCGATGCCGTGTACACGGCTTTTCTTACCGGCCAAATCCCTGACGAATTGGAAGAATTAGCCTGGTTGCCCGATTACAGCAATATTGATTCGCTTAATAACCACGCACCCCTCTTTAAATGGGAGGACGGTCATTTGCTGAAACGGGTAAAAAATCATGATCCTTATGATTATCACTGGACAAAATACTGGAGCGGACTCCTTATGCTTCTGGATTTTCAAATCCATGGCAAATCGGGATCCGATTCCCATAATGAGAGAATATCCGGGTAAAAACTCTGGAGATTGGGGATGATTTCGAGCAGCGTAACGCAGGTCGGGCGCATCGGGCGAGGCGCCCGACCTGCATGACCTGGGATAAATCAACACACGCTTTTGCAGCCTAGGATTTATCAAGTTTACTCATAAAAGAACCCACATCTTTCGGAGAGAGTTCAACAAATTGCCCTCTGGTCAAAAAACGCGGCATAGTCAGTTGTCCGTAACGAATTCGTATGAGACGACTGACCTCCAATCCTTGTGATTGCCATAAACGTCGGACTTCACGATTCTTGCCTTCGGTCAGGATCACATGATACCAGGCGTTTGCTCCCTCTCCGCCATGAAATTCAATACGTTTGAACTGCGCGACACCGTCTTCCAGTTCAACACCTTTCAGCAAAGCGTTTACAGCATCTTCCGTGACTTGCCCGCGAACTCGAACGGCGTATTCTCTTTCAAGGCCATATTTTGGATGCATCAATCGATTCGCCAGTTCACCATTATTGGTAAAAACAAGGAGACCGGAGGTATTGATATCCAATCGACCGACCTGTATCCAGCGACCATTCTTCAAATAGGGAAGTTTGTCGAAAACCGTTTTCGCATGCCTGGGATCACTGCGGCTGGATATTTCTCCGACCGGCTTGTGGTAAAGCAGGATTCTTGTTTTCGTCTCTTCCTTGAGGGGATTGGCAATCGGTTTACCCTTGACTTTGATTTGATCATCAGGCCCGGCACTGTCACCGATTTTTGCCATCACCCCGTTCACACTGACCAGGCCCGATGCTATCCAGCGCTCCATTTCCCGTCGGGATCCCAGTCCTGCCTGACTTAATATCTTCTGTAATCGTTCTGTTGTCATACGCACTCTTCTACACGTGCCTCACTATTGCTGCCGGATATTTCGGGTTGATTCTCAATCGGAGGCAACTGGTTCAGGCTTGTTAAATTAAAATAATCAAGAAACATTCTGGTTGTCACATATACCGCTGGTTTGCCTGGAACATCCCTGTGCCCGGCCACCCTTATCCATTCGCGTTCCTGCAAGGTTTTAAGGATGGAGCTGCTTACTGAAACGCCGCGTATATCCTCAATATCAGCCCGTGTTACCGGTTGCTTGTAGGCAATAATGGCCAGTGTTTCCAATAAAGCTCTGGAATATCGCGCCGGTTTTTCAGCTTGCAGGCGTATTATCCATGAACTGTATTTAAGTCTGGTTTGCAACAGATAACCACTCGCCACCTCAACCAGTTCAATAGCATGACCGTCATAATCCCTGGCCAGTCTATCCAGCAACTCCCGAAGCCTTAAAGGCCCCGGATTTTCTTCCTCGTGAAAAACGGAAAGCATCTGTTCTATCGTGAGGGGCTGAGCCGAACTCATTAATAACGCTTCGAGTATCCCTTTTATTTCCTGATCATTCATAATCCACCGCCATAATGTGTATCGGTGCAAACAAAGCCGTTTGCTGAATCAGTAACAATGACTCTTTAGCCAGCTCCAGAATAGCCAGAATGGATACCGTCAGACCCGTTCGCCCCTCCTCTGGAATCAGAATCTGATGAAATAAAATAATTTTTTCATGACGCAGCCGCTCAAGAACCACTGTCATTCGATCACGTACGGATAACTGTTCACGCGTGATTGCATGATGGCTTTGATGACTCTGACGCGTTATCAACTCCCGCATCATTTCAGGCAACCACTCCAACAATACGTCCGGAAAAATAATTTGTGGTTCAATCGCTGTGGCATGGACATGAACCGGGAAAAAATCACGGTTACGTCGTGGTAAATCATCCAGTTGCAAGGACGCTTTTTTTATTTCTTCATACGCTTGAAGTTTACGCACGAGAGCCAGACGCGGATCGTCCTCGATGCCGTCTTCCTCATTATGGATGACAGGCAACAACAATCTGGATTTAATTTCTGCCAGCATGGCTGCCATAACCAGGTAGTCCGCGGCCAGCTCCAGACGCTGCTCCTCCATCCATTGGATATACTGCATGTATTGCCGGGTAATATGAGCAATCGGTATATCAAGAATATCTATATTTTGTCGTTTTATCAGATAAAGCAGCAAATCCAGCGGTCCAGAAAAAGATTCCAGCAAAATTTCCAAAGCATCAGGCGGAATAAATAAATCGGCGGGTATTTCGGTTATCTCCCTACCGTCTACCATCGCCAGAACCATGGGCCGTACGCCTGCCGTTTCCTGTGTCATTAATAATCCAGGCCCATGACTTCCCTGACATCATCCATGGTCTTGTTCGCCTCTTCCCGGGCTGATTCACTCCCTTCCGCCACAATACGTTTGACGGAACCCAGGTCGGATTCCAGATCCTTGATTGATTGTTGAATGGGGGCGAGTTCCTTGTTAATGGAATCAACAAGGGGGCGTTTGCAGTCGATACAACCTATTCCTGCCGTACGGCAACCGGTTTGTACCCATTCCTGCTCCGACTCGGAAGAATAAATTTTATGGAAGGGCCAGACCGGACATTTTTCAGGCTCGCCGGGATCCGTTCGCTTCACTCTCGCCGGATCGGTAGGCATAGTGAGAATTTTCTTTTCTACTTGCGCGGGTTCTTCACGTAATTTGATGGTGTTATGGTAGGATTTTGACATTTTTTGACCATCAAGACCCGGCATTTTGGACATCTCAGTCAGCAATGGCTGCGGCTCAGGTAGAATAATTTTTCCTGTCCCGTCCAGATAACCCAGCAATCGCTCCTTATCCCCAAGCGATAAATTATGCTGGTTAGTCAGTAACGCTTTGGCCGTGTTTAGCGACTCATGGCAACCATCCTGTTGAAACTGCTTACGCAATACACTGTAGAGTTTCCCATTTTTTTTACCCATTTTTTTAATGGCCTCGGTGACGAGTGCCTCAAAATTCGGCTCACACCCATAAATGTGGTTAAAGCGCCTGGCGATTTCCCGTATGAGCTCAATGTGAGCGACCTGATCTTCTCCGACCGGAACCAAATCTGCCTTATATAACAACACATCCGCACTTTGCAGTAACGGATACCCTAAAAAACCGTACGTAGTTAAATCCTTTTCGTGCAATTTTTCCTGCTGATCCTTGTAAGTCGGGACACGTTCCAGCCAGCCGATGGGGGTTATCATGGACAGTAATAAATGCAACTCCGCGTGTTCGGGAACCCAGGATTGGATGAAAATTTTTGAGAGACTGGGATTTATACCGCAAGCCAGCCAGTCAATGACCATATCCCAGAGAATGGTTTCTATATAACCGGGTTCGTCATAACGCGTTGTCAAACCATGCCAGTCCGCAACAAAAAAATAGCAGTCATACTGATGTTGTAATGTCAGCCAGTTTTTTATCACACCATGGTAATGACCAAGATGTAAATGTCCGCTGGCGCGCATTCCCGACACAACACGTTTATTAGCACTGAACAAGGCTGACATCTATTTCCTCAATCTGGTTAACATTATGATTATTTATCTAAACGGCTCGGGATCACCCTTCCCTTCACGCAGTATGGCCGGATAATCACCCGTTAAATCCACGACCGTTGTCGGTTCATATCCGCAATTACCACCGTCAATAATTAAATCAATCTGGCTACCAAGTAAATCCCGTATGGCTTCCGGTTCACTCAGGGGTAAGTTTGCACCCGGCAAGATTAATGTCGTACTCATTAGCGGAGCATCAAGGCATTCGAGAAGCGATAAGGTTATGTTGTTCTCCGGCACACGCAAACCAAGCGTTTTGCGCTTGGGATGTAACATTAATCTGGGTACTTCATGGGTGGCGTTCAAAATAAACGTATAAGGCCCCGGCGTAAACGCTTTTAACAGGCGAAAAATAGGATTGGATACTTTGGCGTAAGTACCAAGCTGTGACAAATCGCGGCAGACCAAAGTCATATTATGATTCTTGTCAAGCTGCCTTATTCTTCTTATTCGCTCCAGCGCCGCTTTATTTCCCAATTGACAACCTAACGCGTACCCTGAGTCGGTTGGATAAACAAGAATCCCCCCATCCTCTATCAGCGCGGCGGCGCTCCTCAATAAACGAGATTGCGGATTATCCGGATGTATTGCGAAAAACTGACTCATAAAAGTCCCCTGTCAAATGCCCCATTGATCCCATATTGGCGTACAGTTTAGCGGGAGTTGCCGCTGACGTCCAAGAGAAATACGCGAAACAGATTCACCATGAAAATCCGATCCTGTTGATGCCTGCAACTGATAACGCAAACATAAGCCGGCCAACGCGGTAATCTCATCCTTGCCCATCTCCCCGGACACCACCTCTAAACCCAATCCTCCGGCTTCCTTGAATTCGCAAACCAGTTCGTGCAGCCGCGTTCTTGTTAAATCATATTTGAGAGGATGGGCAAGTACCGCCAGCCCACCTGCCTGATTAATAGCGGCTACAGCCTGGGACATGGATATCCATGGCGTCGGTATATAAGCCGGTTTGCCTCTGCCAAGAAATCGTTTGAAAGACATTTTCATATCAACAGCCAATCCTTCACGCACTATGACTTGCGCAAAATGTGGCCTCCCGACACGCCGATGCCCCGCAAGCTCACAAGCTTTTGTATAAGCATCATTAATTCCCGCGGTCTGTAGTCGTTGCCCTATTTCCAGCGCACGGTTTATGCGGCTTTGATTTTGCTGATCAATCAGCCTGACCAGGTCTTTATTGTCAGGATTGATTAAATAACCTAAAACGTGAATATCATATTTTTTCCACCGTGTGCTCAGTTCAATGCCATTAATAATGGTTATGTCCCTGTCCTGAGCCGCGGTATGAAGTGATGATACCCCGTCCAACGTATCGTGATCGGTCAAAGCCAACAATTTGACATTCGATGCAATGGCTTTCTCGACAAGATACTCCGGGCTGTGAAGACCATCGGAAAAATGGCTGTGGCAGTGTAAATCAATCATAATAGACAGAAACAACATTAATAATAATTGTAATCATACAGAACCTGCTTCCGCACGAAAATACTGGCCTGACAGGTATGCCTTAATACAGGTAAGTATACCTTACGCAGGAGCAGATAGGCAGACAAACAACAGGATCATATCATTTTGCCGGAATTATACACCAGTAAGAAATACGAATACTCCTCATGACCAGGAATAAAATGAACACACGTCCTGATTTTTCCACTTGCGAATTCAAACCAATATGAACTATCCTTTAATATAGAGCCATTTACATTTATAAACACATTGAGTAGTACACTACAGAGTAAACAGGTTTCTCTACCCGATTTAAGTGCTGATCGCCTGGCAAATATATGTGGTGCCCTGCATGAAAACATCACCCTTCTTGAACGCCATTTCAAATTAACAGTGACAGTGAGCAATGATCATATCCATTTATGCGGCTGCTCATCCCAATCGTTGTCAAAAGCCGAACAAATCATCAGGCAACTGTATTTATTTTCCGATAACCCAATCACCAGGGAAACCTTGTTACCATTAATTAACGATGAGGAACCACAGGCGGCTATGAACCATCCAGTCAAATTATCACGTAAAACCATACGCCCTAAAAACAGTACGCAGGCGGCGTATCTGGACAGCATAAGCCAACATGACATCACCTTTGCCATTGGGCCCGCAGGTACAGGTAAAACCTACCTTGCCGTTTCAAAGGCCATAGAGTCCTTTGAAAAAGGCGAGGTTCAGAAACTTGTTTTTGTCAGACCCGCAGTGGAAGCGGGTGAAAAACTGGGATTTCTGCCAGGCGATCTTGTAGACAAGGTTTTGCCATTCCTTCGCCCGATTTATGATGCGCTTTATGAAATGATTGGCTACAAGGAAAGCCAGAAATTAATTCAGAGCGATGTCATTGAAATTTTACCCCTGGCATTCATGAGGGGACGAACGCTCAATGAAGCGTTCATCATACTTGATGAGGCTCAGAATACCACAATGATGCAAATGCAAATGTTTCTGACCCGTATGGGCTTTGGCTCTAAAACGGTTATTACGGGCGATATAACCCAGATTGATTTACCAAAAGGCATTCATTCGGGACTGGTCCATGCCGTAAAAATATTGTCAGGAATTGAGAATATTGCCATACATACCTTCAGTAGCCGCGAGGTAGTGAGACACCCCCTCGTATCGCGTATCATTGATTGTTATGAAACCCATTCCAGAGACAATAAAAAATGAATTACCTGATTGACTTGCAAAACGTGAGCGATAAAGATCTTCCTTTTCCGGAAAAATTGTTGATTTCATGGGCCGAATTACCACTATGCCACCAGCTTGCAAAAGCGGAGTTGACCTTGCGTTTCGTATCTATTGAAGAAATGACCTCTCTAAACGGGACGTATCGAAAGCAGGATAAGCCAACCAATGTTCTGGCGTTTCCAGCCTCAATTCCTGCTGAAATCCAGCTTGATTACCCATTGCTTGGCGATGTCGTCATTTGTCCGGATGTCCTGTCTATTGAAAGCGAGCAACAACAAAAAGCCCTGGATTCTCACTGGGCACACATTATTATTCATGGCGTTTTGCACCTGCTTGGTTTTGATCATATCAAGGACAGCGATGCCGCAGTTATGAAGGAAACCGAAGTCAAACTACTGGCAAAACTGGGTTTTGCCAATCCATATCAAGAAGAAGAGGAACAACAGATTGAATAAAGAGGATGAAAGTAGTTCGTGGTTCATGCGCTTGAAACAAATATTACAGGTTGAACCCCAAAACAAAGACGAATTAATAGCCTTGTTGAGAGACGCGCAGATACGTGCGCTTATCGATTCGGAAACACTCGATATGATTGAAGGTGTTATCCAGTTTTCCCAAATGAGGGTACGGGATATCATGCTTCCCAAAAAGCAAATGACCTGCGTGTCCCAGCATGACTCCCTGCAACAAGTCATTGATATTGTCACTCGCTCAGGACATTCCCGCTTTCCGGTAACCGGCGATAGCTCTGATGAAATTATCGGCATTTTGCATGCCAAGGATTTATTACGGTATCAAGCTGAAAATAACAACCAGATTGATTTGCATGATATTGTACGTATGGCCACTTTTGTGCCGGAAAGCAAAAGGCTGGATCTGTTGCTGAGTGAATTCCGCACCAACCGCAATCATATGGCGCTTGTTGTTGATGAGTATGGTGCGGTCAGCGGATTCGTCACGATTGAGGACATTATCGAGCAAATCATTGGCGATATCGAGGACGAGTTTGATATTGATGAGGAAGCATACATTAAAGAACACGGCGACTCACAATATATCGTAAAAGCCCATACACCAATAGAAGAGTTCAATGAGCAGCTCGGTGCGCGTTTCAGCGATGAGACTTATGACACCATAGGCGGCATTGTTATGAATAAATTTGGTTATTTACCCAAACGGGGAGAGGTGATTATAATCGATCAGTTCGAATTCAAGGTAATAAACGCGGACGCCCGAAGAATCAAACTGCTGGCTTGCACGGATACACGAACCATTCCCAATTCCAGGACAACAGAATAATGAACAATACCATTCTTATTGTGGATGACGACACAGAATTAACAGACTTGCTTGTGCAATATCTTGAGCCGGAAGGCTTCCATGTCGTTTGCGTCCATGACGGTGAAAGCGGCGTTAAAAAGGCACTGAATCAAGTGTTTGACGCGATTATTCTCGATGTCATGCTACCCCGGCTCAACGGCTTTGAAGTTTTAAAAGCGATTAGAGAGCACCTGGAAACACCCGTTCTTATGTTGACGGCCAGAGGCGATGATATTGACCGTATTGTGGGGCTTGAAATTGGCGCGGATGATTACTTGCCCAAGCCCTGTAATCCTCGCGAACTGGTCGCGCGCTTGCGAGCCATTCTGCGCAGAACCCAGAAAATTCCCACCCAGCGCCCTATCATTCAACATCACAATATTGTAGTGGACTGTGCGAAACGTCTTGTCACCTATCACGACGAACCAATGGAACTGACCAATGCCGAATTTAACATTCTCGAAATGTTAATTAAATCACCCGGACAGGCTTTTTCAAAAGAGGAATTAACCGAATACGCCCTGGGTCGAAAATACACCGCCTATGATCGAAGTATTGATGTACACATTAGTAATTTACGCAATAAATTAGGCGAAAATCCAGAGGGAGAACCGTTGGTTAAAACCGTACGCGGCTTTGGGTATATGTTTAATGCGTAGCCTGTATTGGAAAATTTTTCTGACATTCTGGCTGGCTTCAATCCTGATTATTGTAACCACAGCCTGGGTAACCAGTGAAATCGCACGCAAATCATCCATTCCTATCCGCGAAAAAGTATTTATGGACAGCTATGCCAACGCCGCGGTAGCTATTTTTGAATCCGGGCGTTCAAAGGCGCTAAGGAAATGGCTGTTACAGACCGGAAATTCACGGCAAATGACCCTGTACCTGCTGGTCAGTACCGGTGAAATCATCAGCGACAGTCCGCCTCCAAACTTTGTAAAGCAAATAGCCAATGACCTGGTTCATGCAAAACTTGATGAAGGATTGCTGAAATTCGGTAATTTGGTCGTCAGTCATGAAATTTTATCCACGTCGGGCAAAGCTTATCGCCTGGCGGCTGTCAGCGAGAAACCATTAGCCCATTTGATACAAATCCCATGGGCCGGATTAACGATCAGGCTCACTATAGCCATTTTTATCAGCGGATTAATATGTTATTTACTGTCGCTTTACCTGACCAAACCCTTACGTTCGCTGAAAATGGCCGCCAAATCCATTGCTACGGGGCAATTAAGTACAAGAGTCGGACGTTTTAAAGGACATTATCATGATGAAATTGACGATTTAAGAGACGAATTCGACAGAATGGCCGAGCAACTTGAAAATATAATTAACTCCAAGGAGCGTCTGCTGCAGGACATATCTCATGAATTGCGCTCCCCGCTTGCCAGACTGCAAATAGCTATTGAATTGGGGCGAAAAAAGGCCAGTAATGATGCAGCCTCCGAATTTTCCCGCATGGAAGAAGAGTGCCTTCGTCTGAATACACTCATTGGCGAAATTCTCGAATACGCGCGACTGGAAAAATCGGTTGATGAACTCCATCCGTCCAACATTTGTTTGGCTGAGTTGCTCAAACGAACGATTAACGACGCCAATTTTGAATTTGGCGGACATAAGGTCACACTCGATATCCATGACTTTAAAACAGGAAAGATGATGCTGGACAAACGTTTGATTCATCGTGCAATAGAAAATATTTTACGTAATGCCTTACGTTATTCGCCGATGAATGAACCCGTTTATGTCACGTTGTCCGTGAATGATGATCACAAAAACGTCTATATTGATATAGAAGATAAAGGCCCCGGTGTTCCTGAAGAACAGCTGGAAACAATATTTAATCCTTTCTATCGTGTGGATCCCTCCCGGGAGAAAAAAACCGGTGGATACGGTCTGGGTTTGGCTATCGCGCAACAAGCTGTCAATCTGCACAAAGGCTCCATTACAGCGAGCAATCGGCCGGATGGCGGTCTTCTTGTGAGAATCAGCCTGCCCCTTAATTAATACCTCAGAATTACTTGGTTTTATTGTTTTTTTACTTGTTCGCCAATATACAAACAAAATACAATATGAAAAAAATTATGACCTGGATTACAATTACGTGAGTCATACCAAGCGCCTGGATAAAGCCACCAGCATCCTTTTTTTGGGTGGATTTTTTTTCTCAAAGCTTCAAAATACACCGCTCCTGTTATTGTCGGTCCTATTTAATCTAATATCATTGTCCCTGTACCTGACGGGTTATATTCTGTGGTACATAGCAAGCCATCTTTATCCGAATTATCCTCAAAAAGAAGAGTGCTGGTACGGCTTTACACAATTTAAAAACCAGTACAAAATCTCCGCAATGCTCGGTACTGCGGCAATTCTTCTCTGCCTGCTCGCCATTCCCTTTCCCCTGCTCATGCTTCCTGCCAGTCTTCTGTTTGCCGTAAGCAATACCATCTGGTGTATTGCCGAATACCATAAAATGAAACAACCACCGTCCTATGACAAGGACTATTCCTCCGAAAAACAATCGGTTTATATGCGCTATGCGCTGCTTTCAACCGGCATCAGTATTCTGACTGTAACCGCCGCCATCCTGTCATTGTGTTTTCCTCCCGTTGCATTACCGCTCATGATTACAACAACAATCATCAGCTTTCTTTTAAACCTTATCGCGATTGATACCTGGCTTGCGTGCCAACTCGAAACTTACAAACCGGATCGTGCCATATCCAGTAGCGGAATAATGCTGGAACAACTGGAGGCACGACCTGATCTTCAACGAGCCCCTGACAGTGACTTGTCTATCGAACAAACGAACCCGGAGATGTTTACGCTGCTCACTCCAAAGCGACAAAAAGAGTGGATAAATGCCCCGCAACACCCCGTGAATTCAGACGGGATACCATTCTCATCGCCATTAAGTACCAGCTTCCGTTAATCGATATTTACTTTTACAGTATCAGAAATGACGTTGATTTTTTGATATTACTACTACCGTTTCCATTTCGTTTTGCCTGGTTTTAATTCTTAAAAAACGCCTGCGTCCCGCGATTTATTCGCGGGAACCCCTAGTTCAAAGTTCAGAACTACGCACACCTGGATGCCGCGAACAAGTCGCAGGACGTAGACAATTTTAGAACTATTGGTATATCACAACCGCTCAAAACGAAATGGAAACAGCACTACATTTGGTGTTTTAAAAATACCCGCGGAATTGTCTCCCTAGATTCAACTCTTCCGCGCCATCCCATTTGAGCCCTATTTATTAATAACAATTTTTTCGGCTGGAATCCAAGCAACTTGTTTATTTAAGGCTTACTCATCTTTAATTCTATTGGGTAAATAGGTTGACTTAGTTTTAGAAAAGGAGATTCCTGTAGACAATCCTATCTTTTCATATAAGATATGTTTTTTTATTATGAAGTGATTTCAGGATGAAAGTTCCATGCATCTCTCTTTTCTTTTTAGTAACTAGCCATTGTGCTATAGCATCTCATTTTACGCAACCTGAAGTATGTCCTGACGTTACCGCATTCGATAAATATGAAGAAGTATTTTTTGATTCCGGCGGATGTCATTATGATGGCACTTGCTATGAGGCAGCTTATGGAGTTAGGTTTGGAACTAAAAGCAGATGGAATCTCATTATTTGGGTACATGATCCTCTGGAAACTAAAAGTCAAAGCGCTGTTTCAGGGGTTAAGAAAGCATTAAAGACTTTATCTTTTGAAAAAGGACCAATTCTCTTAGAGAATGGACGTTGGGCTTGTATATATCATAATGATTTAGGGTATAAAACACATATGGTTCTAGCGGAGAAATATCTATGAAAAAATGCTTGCTTATATTAGGGATCACTTTACAAGCATTTAATTGTTTTGCATTAGCACCTCCTGAAAAGTGCCCAAGTGTTGAATCTATTATTCAAAAATCAAAGTTGATTTATAGTTCTATCACATTTGACGGTATGAGTAGCATTGATTCTCACTCTTCAAAGTTTGATACCGAACAAGATTGGATGATTGCCATCTGGGTAGATAATGCCAAAGATACTAATGATGCCGCTTTAAAAGCAAAAAATGCTCTAAAGAGTATGACCTTGATAGAAGGTCCACTCCAAATACGACCTAATGCGTGGTCTTGTTCCTATGACAATGATCTTAATTATATTATACGCGCTGTGCATTCTGACGGACCATGGTTTTCTAATTCCTCAAAGTAAAGCTTTTGATTCTAATTTGTTAGAACAAGTCGACACATCTTCGCTCCTGAAGATATGAGTCTATGATTTACGATTCGCAAATCAATTTTAAGAAGACAATTTCGCGGATATTCTTAAAATACCCCACATTGCCAGCTCAAATTATAAAAAATCAACAACGCAAGGATTTGGCTAATTTACAATCATCCTATAAAATGCTCTTTTGTTTACCTTGTAGTGAAAATTAAGATCAAAATTATTCACGTCAATTCTTACAATAAGGATGTTACCGATGATTACTACTCTGGCCAAAAACCTGTCACTTGCGGTAGAAAATCTTAAAGACAGTAAGCTAAAAACATTAATCGAACCTCATATCAATCCAGACGCAAATCAACAGGACGAATTATTTACCAGACAATACCCTAACCATCGGGTCATTCGCAACGATGGTCGCACCGCCTATCGTCTGGCAAACGAATTAACCTATCACAATCCGCTGAATATGCTACTGGTTTACGCGCCCGTAGAAGTTTGCCGGGATATCTGCGATTACCTTCTAACCCTGGATGATAAGGATTTCGTTCAAATACTCTCGACCTGCCATCATCACCCTTCCAACGATAAACTGCACGAGCGCGTCATGAGCACGTTAACGCATTACGCCCCACCTGCGATAGCCACAGCGCTCTTAACCCGTGTTCAAAGCCTGCCGGCATCAGAAACAATCGCACTGTTATTTGGTTCGTCCTACTGGAATCGCTATTTTGTACAATTTACTGATTTACTTGATGTGCAAAATGATGAAATAACACAAATATTGATAAACATGCTGGCAGGTATACCCGGTAAAGATCTATTTAAACTTTTTCAAACGACTGCTTTCCCGTTGACATCTCATGCGGCCTTTATCGATTTGTTTCTACTTACGCCGCCACTTAATGAAAAGCAGGCATTAACTGCACTTGCCCTTCTTGATAAATTCGACCACAAGGAATTGCAGCAATTACTCTCGGGCAAAACGGGTGAAGCCAATTTGCTCGCTATTATTTTTTCATCCCAACCGGAATCCGTGATTAACAGGTTTATTCCCATACTGGAGAAAATACCGGCCGATCATTTAAAAAAATTGTTAACTGCCCGCTCTGCGTTCGCTCCCGATAAAACACCGTTGCAAATACTGTTCTCCCGTAAGGATTGCTCTACGGCAGCCATATCCCTATTTGAACGCCTGAACAAGGATCCCGATACCCTGCTGCCATTATTGACCGACGTTTCCGTATCGCAGTGTTATTCACCATTACACACCGCGGTTATCCATCAAAATGACCGTGTTATAGCCTATTACCTTGAGCAAGACAAGGACGACGCCAAACATAAAACCGTCAAAAAAACCATGTTACGCCTGGCAAGGGATCACAAACATAGCGACATTGAAATGCTATTACTGGCAGCTCCTATCAGACGACTTATTCAAAAAAACGCCTTAAACAACAAAAACAAACAACGCTGTTTTGACTTCCTGAAAACTCATCCCGGAATTTTAACAACCCAATGGACACAACGTAAGTCTCTACTACATACGGCTGCTGCCAAAGGCCGAAACGACATGGTATTATTATTATGTAAAGCCGGCGCCACAACACATTGTGTTGACGAGAACGGACGAACCCCCCTCAATGAAGCCATTCAAAACAATCATCTTGATGTCCTGAAAAACATGGCCGCTCCAATGAGTCGGAGCCGCATGCGAGCATGGGTAGGGAGCTTTCCAAAACTCAAGGAAACTGTTGCACTTTATGAACCACTGCAAAACACCTTAAACAAGCCTTCCCACCAGACTTTTCATCAGAAAATTGAGCAATATTGCCATGAAAATAATGATTGCTATCTTTATTTTCTGATGAAGAGCGGACAATTATTGGGTGAAACAAAAAGCGAGGATTTACGAACAGCCGTATCCGAATTTATTGCGCAACAATTAGATAAAATAGCCGGCGTGAACCCTGTTCATGATCGTGCCTTGCAGCTGCAGTTAATGACTCTGCTGTTTTCCTTACCAGGTAAGGAACTGGAGTCGCTGAAGAATGGCCCGATCCTCAATGAGGATCGCAGTAGAAAGCTGGGTATGATACTCATGCAAGGCCTCTGTCAGCCAGCTATTTATTCCTCGTTATCTTCCCGCGAGCATCGCCTGATTCTTGCGCAGTTATCACAGCCCGCTATTGAAGAGTTATCATTACCGTCCGAATTAGCCCGTTTTCATTTTCTACACACCCCTTTCACCGACATGCCACCAGACATTCTGCTTGATTACGCACAATGTCTTACCATCAAAGAACTTGTCGACTGTTGTGAACAACGACGGAATCCTGTTTTGCTCATTCTGGCTCTGCAACGATTACTTCAGGAAGATCCCGTTGATGAATGGTTGCTTGGCCATTTGCTACCACAGCTCGCACAGGAATTGATTCTCTTTAATCAGGACAAACCTTATCGCCCGGATGCGGAATTCCTGCTGTTGTTGAATCTGACTATATCCGGGAAACTTAAACAGCTTATCAATGAAAAATTGCGTGAATTTCCGGAAAACAGCCTGTTAAAAACACGATTGAAACTCGTCTTTCAACAATTTAAAAATGAGCAGCCGCTATTGCCGGACAGTTTATTACGTACGACTTTGCAGACCATGGCCTGCGATGAAAACATAATTGGGGATCCGTCTTATTATCCCGCCTATACGGAACTTTTATCCGCGCTGGCTCCGGATGAAACAACCATGATCTTGCAAGCTCTTGATAAAATATTGCAACCGTCGCTCTCCGATGCTTTTACCCACGCCATTTATTATCCAAAACTGGAGAACAATGAGGAAACGTTGTCTTTTCTGTTTCATCAATTTAACCAGGCTGTAGTCCGGGGGTTACTGGCGAGAACGGATCGAAACGACTATATCCATTATGTCTGCCACTGGTTTTATGATCTGCGTGATCCTTCTCTGGATGAACAGATGTATGGACAGCTCGAGGATTTGATTAGCAAAAGTGATCCCTCTTTATGGCATGATGTACAAACTCGCATGACCCATCTGTTACAAAAATACGATGCCAGTTTGTATTTGCTTACGGATCTGAGAGTACTTCTCCTGGAAACTCCTTTAAACATGGAAAGGATAGTATCCCGTCTTGATGAGGCGGGGTATGAAACCCTTATTCAACTTCGGGAATATTGTTTCCTTATCAAAAACAATGATTTTACAGCCATTATTGATTATGTTCTGGAAGCGCGAAGAATCTCGTTGCAGGTTAATCATTTTCCAATATCGGGATTTTCTTCCGGATCCGAGTCCATCAAATATTGGCTTGATTCCGCCTTGAATCATCTGGATCATCAACAAAAACGGGCGTTATCCATCCATGCCCTTACAACAGGTCTGTATTTGAATGAACACAGCGCCAAAGAACGATTAAGACACTTGACCGCCTTGCTCGAAAATCATTCCGGCAGCATAGATAGTCACGCCATGGTTCGAATTATCCAATCTTATCTGCCTTTGTTAAAAGAGGACGTAACGTCTGATGGGTCACAATTATTCATAATGACACTCCATAATTTCTTTGAGCATACTCGTTTGTCCGTCGTCAATAAAGTCATCGCATCACTGGATACGGAGTTGCTGGATCTCATCACGCAATATTGCTTACACAATTTGAGCACAACCGATTTGGAAACACAGACTGCCTGCCGAAGCGTCATGACCTTATTATGCCAGGCTTCTGAGTCAGACAGCGCCGGGTTAAAACAAATCAAGCATCGTTTAGGCCACCAGGATCTGGATATCATTCACGACAAGACATTAAAAAAAATCGCAACATCAGTTCTTACCGAAGACAAGGCATCACTTCTGGATCATACGATTAATGGTGTCTGGATCCAGCGCCTGCTCACCTCGCCTCGATTTGTCTCGGCCTGCTCCCCGCAAACACTGCAAGAGCTTGTCGAACGCTATCGCCTTGTTTCCCTAACCCTGAAACAAGATGAGTTTAACCGGTTAAACAGTGGATTGCGTCAAAAAATGGCATTTTACAGGCATCATAACAATTGTCTGACGCGCCTTGAACACCGAATAAAAGACTCCGGCCAATCGGTTACGGCGTTGTTGGAAAAAAGGCAGCGCTTGCTTCAATTCAGAGCATCCGACAGCATTCGCGCCTTATTGACCCAACTGGAAGATAACTGCTTTGAACTTAGAAAAGACAATCCCGATCGGGCCAACGCTGCCCTTAACGTGTTGTATACCCATTACAATAACCATTTAAGCGGTTTACGCTCCGACTGGCTTTTTAAAATAGCGGACTTTGTCGTTACCCGGAGCATTGGCAGTAAAGGAGATATTGCCATAGCGCAAAATACCTTATCTGGCTGGTTGCAACGTTATTTACCTCATAAAACCTTTGAACAACATGAATTAAGCCGCAAGACTGCTGTTTTTCTATATGACATTAATGGAAAAAAAATCGGATTCATCAATGAATCCAATCGTGCCATGACGTTTATTGACGACGAGCCGCGTTCGTTCATTGAATTACCCGGTTATCGTCCTGGCACGCTCTTTTACGACCGAAACCGTACCATCATGGGTGAGCTGACTCCATCCGGAGAAATAAAAAGAGAAAATATTTTCCAGAAACATACCAGCGCACTGTTAGTAGCCAAAGTACCTGGTGATCAACTGTCGCAATCTCCAGCTGCTTTAAACCTTCTCATAGCAGATATTCTCAATGAAAATGATCTGGATAAGCTTTATAACGAAAGCGATTCGGAAAAACAATCATGGATTGAGGAAAAGATTTATGGCTACCTGAAAACATGCCGGAAAACCCTGCATATCGATTGTTTTAAAATCATTATTGACCGATATAGTCGTGACACGGTTTACTCGTTACTGGCTGTCATGCCCTCAGCAGCAAACGCCCACCATTTGCTGGAAGTCATGCTCGCTCATGAGGACACACGCCATGAATTATTCTCTTCAGAACGACAAAACCAATTTCACACTTATTTAAAAAATCATAATGCGCAGCTTATTTTTGCCCAATTTCTTCTCAATCATCATAATAAACCCTGGTTTTCCCAGGGTTTGCAAGCGTTTGCGACGTTCGCGAAAGAAACGGGGCAAGCCGACCTGCTTATCGATGCCTTGCACCGACTCCATAAACATACCTACAAACACAAGACAGTCCGCGAGGAACAGTATGACAGGGTGCTCACTGCCTTGCTTGACGGGGAAGAAATATCCTCCGTGATCTGGAAAGATTTTTTAAACGCCGACCAGACATCGATCATTCAGAATGTGGACAACAGGCTGGCTATGTTTTTTAAGCGACGCCATTGTACACCTAATATTATAAAGCTCAATGAACAATCGGATTGGTCTCAAAGCTATCAATATCGTCTTATTTTACTGATTCTCGATAAGCAACGAGACGAATTTTTCAGGCAGCAGGAATTACGCTACGACAAAAAAAACTGTTGGACTGCCCGGGAATTGGGCCAATATAGTCATTTTGTTAAAATGCACGGCAAAACCACCGCCCAAATAGATCGGAAAAACACTATTGCAGACTATCTAATAAGCGAACTGGTCTTTCGATGTGCTAATTTTGGTGATAATTCGTTATTTTATACCACTGATAAAAAATTTGATGGCGATTTTGCCCGTAAAAATTTGCACCGAAGTTATCTGAACGCCATCGCAGCCAGGCATTATTTACCCGACAGTTTAACAAATTTGTGCAAACGCCTGAAAAACTGGTTTAATCGAGCGCCAAAGCAATCCCGGCTTGTCATTGAAGAACTCAAGGCCAACCAGGCAATTATTGACTGGAAAAAAGTGAATGACCAAACATGGGATGTAAACAATTCCATGACCTCTTTGCCCATTATTAGTGCCTATCTGGTTAACTATTCCGGCAGCAAGGATCCTCTTGTCCGTTTAATTACCGATTATTGCACGCATCCGGAATTTCAAAAAAATTCAGCCAATTTTTATCCACTGACCAACGTTATGATCCATTTGCCGGATCGCGATGTCAGTGCCTGCCTGTTTTCCGTTTTGGAGGATATCCTTTCAACCGCACCGGAGTTAATGGATTACACCATATTTTCACATCTTGCTTCCTGTTATGCCAACCGTCACGTCAAACGCGATATGACACCTCATGAACAGCAATTGGCATTAACCAAACATTTCGGCTTACAGCAAAAATACGCCCTGGTACAAAGGTGTTGTCATTTATCCAGGGAAAATCAACGACACAACAAAGAACCCGGGGTTATTCAACTTATAAAAAAAATAGAAACGGAAGCACGTACCGAACAGAAACTCGGCCAACACATTGGAAAATGGTATTTTAATCTGTGGCAATTTGTGAAACGCTTTTGGCATTATGGCCACAAGGGAATCAACCACCCTACTGAGTTCGTAACTTTTTGTGACAGTAATTCTCCCTACACAACACCCGTCAAGAGTCCGGATAATATCCGGACTCCGGAAATAGGCGGACAGGTTATCACAGCCCAGCTTGTCCAACATGAGAAACTACAGATATTCAAAAAGCGTTATGAGAAATTTTTACAGGAGGAAGCCAGGAAAAAAATGAAAGGCGCAACTGCTTCGTATAATGTTGCCACAGAAAAAGCAACCTTTTTTTCCTGCTCAAAAGAGCATAGACGCTCTTCTGACGGTTCCACCACGGCTCCAGTCGACAACCCAATCAGTTTGTTAGATACAAAAAACACCTGCGCTCTATATTCTGTGGTTGTCGAGGGGATCCGGGTTTAGTGAACTGATTAAGGATAAGCTACAATTATACTATAGTGTACTTATTTTTTACAAAAATTGGTTGTAAATGCTATTTTACCTGTTGCAATTCGAGGGAGTGATTATGATTATTTTTTATCGCCTGACATGCGGGGATAAATAAATGGCCTTGAAATTAATTTTCCTCGGCTCAGGATCAGCCTTCACACTCGATGAGGATAATTACCATTCCAATGTCCTGTTACAAAAAGATCATCATACTATGCTCATTGACGCAGGAAGCGACATACGTTTTTCATTACACAAGCTTCGCCTCAATCATCGTGACATACAAAACGTCTATATCAGCCACTTGCACGCCGATCATATTGGCGGCCTTGAATGGCTTGCATTATCCACTTATTTTGATCCAGGATGTAAAGACAAACCCCATCTTTATATTTCAGAACATCTTGTCAATGATTTATGGGAAAAATCATTATGCGGTGGTTTGAGCACCCTCCAGACCGAGCAAGCCAGTCTGAAAAATTTTTTTAATGTTCATGTTATCAAACAACACGAACAACTGATTTGGCAAGACATTCCCTTTAAACTCGTGCAAGCCGTTCATGTGATCAGCGATTATGAGTTAATGCCTTGTTATGGTTTGATGTTTGAATATAACCAAACCCGTATTTACCTCACTGCAGATACCCAGTACGCCCCTAGCCAGCTTCTGGATTATTATGAAAAAGCCGATATCATTTTTCATGATTGCGAAACATCGGCATGCAAAAGCGGCGTTCATGCCCATTATTCGGAACTCCTCAATATTCCCGGAGAGTTAAAGAAAAAAATATGGTTATATCACTATAATCCTGGAAAATTACCCAATGCGAAAGCCGATGGATTTCTGGGATTTGTCAAAAGAGGCCAGGTGTTTACTTTCTAGGCTCTGTACGCAAAACTTTCCTGGCACCATTTTTTTACAAAAGAACCGTAGCCCGCAAGGAGGCCTGCGGACATATTGCGGGGCTGAACGTTTTCCCGCATTTCGGCTTCGCCTTCATGACGGGCTACAGGAAATTTTTGGAGAAGGTAAGCGTGCAAAACCTGAGATACTAAGCACCGCATCACTTTCGTTTTTGACAAGCTGGCTGTCAAAATGAAAGGGATGCGGTACTGATTTATCTAATAGTCCCGGTTTTATTTTAAATAGTCTTCCACTACCTCACCATAAGGTAAGGTTAAATCGGTAACAAAATGCGAAACCGACACTATTTTTTTCACATAAAGCTCGGAGATGGGTGCCAAGGCATGGGGATGCAGTTCTATGCTGCCAGGTCCGGTCCATGCTCCTTTGACATTAAGATCCGTCATATAAGTACGTGTTAACTGATTTAACTCCGGTTTACCATCCACCCCAGGTATATTTTTTAGCAAAAATACCGGTTTTTTTAAAGATTCCTGAACCTGTTTAACGTCCAGTGGGTGATGCTTATAACCCATAGTAGCCGTGGCAATGCGAATACTTCCATAATCCAGCGTACCAATAAGAGTATCTTCTTCCACGAATAGTTTGGGTTTGGCAAGCTTTTTGGGAAATCCCCATATCTCACGACCACCGGCAATAGGTGCGTGGCAATCCAGAAACATGGAAATAGTAAAACCGCCTTCCTCGCCTTTGTATTTTACCGGGATAATCTGGCCTGATTCGGTATAATCCCCAAATCCGGTCGAATCGGGCATACGGATAAATTCAAATTTTATCACAGGTGCCAGCAATTCCAGAGGCGGTGGTAAAATAGCCTTGAGAAGCTCCGGATCCGTTTCGTAGGTAATAATAAAAAATTCACGGTTAATAAATCGATAGGGTCCGGCCGGATAAGTCCTAATCCAGCGAGGAGCAGGCATATCAAACTCGTTGACAAAGGTATATTTTTCTTTTGAATCGTCTTTGTTGCTCATAACTTATCCTTTTGTTAATTTGACAAATATTGTAGAGCCTCTTTGCGGTACCCAATAGTGGCCCAACCTGCGATCTGAATATAAATTACCTTCGTTGTGGTATTACCTTGAAACTCAAACAGCATTCACTTCTTTTTTGCGACTACTTTAAATGTGACTTTCACGGGATCTTTTATTTCGTCTGTGCTTGCCCAATCACCCTGGCCTACCCCAAACGTTGATCGATTAATAATGGTAGTTCCCTCAACTACCCCCATGTCCCTGGACGGTTGGCTCGTTGTAAACGTCAGGGTAACAGGTGCCGTTTTATTCCTGATGGTCAGTGTGCCAATCGCCTGATATTGATTATCACCGGTTTTTTTAAATTCACTGGCTACGTATTCCGCTTTAGGAAACATTTTGACGTCGAACCAGTCCGAAGTAACCAGCGTTTCCTTTAAATCGGCATAAGAGGCTGACACAGAATTCATATCAACAATAATATGTATTTTACTTGCCTGATAGTTATCCGGGTCTACAAAAATCTCACCACCAAATGTTTTAAATTGACCCGATACAGGTGCGTCATTCTGGGTGCCTGTAAAAGTCAGAGTGCTTTGCTCCGGAATAATTTGCCACTCCGGTACTGCCGATTTGGCAACAAAAGGCAAGGCCAGCAACAATGCTGTTAGCAAACATCGAAGCGAGATCACGAAATCATTCTCCTTAAAATATCATCCTTATCAATAAAATGGTGTTTTAATGCCGCGGCGATATGCAGAAAGATAACTGCAATCAAAGCATAGCCAAGCCATTTATGAATTTCAATATACAATATTCTTGCATCTTCATTGGGGGAAACCAGATTCGGCAACGTAACCAAACCAAAAAAAGAGGCCGGAAGTGCCGCCGCGGAAGTAATAAGCCATCCGGTAACCGGCAAGGCAAACATGAACCCATAAAAGGTCCAGTGAACACTATGAGCCGCAAACGACTCCCATCTGGGCAGTTCAAGATGTGGTGTCACATTGATAAAACGCCACATAAGACGAAGTATAGCCAATCCCAACACCAGAAAACCATATTCCTTGTGCCACCCGTAAAATTTGAGCTTTTGCAGGCTGATGGGTAATTCCACCATATACAGTCCAAGGATAATAAGTCCAATCATCAAGAGCGCTAAAACCCAATGCATCAAAATAGCAATCAATCCATACCTGTCCCTGGTATTCCTTATTCTCATTCTATTGCTCTCATTTTTTATCTTTAAAGGCTTCCGCACCAATTTCTATCCGGACATCGTCACCAAGTTGAGGCAGTAGTGTTTTCATACCAAAATCAGAGCGTTTCAGACTGGTTTTCGCGGTAAAACCAACGGTCATTTTTTCATTAACGGGGTTTTTACCGACTTTATTTAAGGTAACATCAAGGGTTAGCGGCTTACTGACACCATGTAACGTCAAGGTACCATAAACCCTGGCCTTTGTGTCACCTAGTACATCGACTTTATTACTCACAAAGGTTGCTGTAGGATATTTTGCCTCATCAAAGAAGAGTTTGCCTTTTAAATGCTTGTCAAGTTCCGGTATACCGGTTACAACATCGGCAATTTTTACAGTCGCCTCAACCTTGCTGTTTTGAGGGTTATCCTTATCCAGCGTCACTGTTCCGCTTGCATACCATTTACCAGCCTGGGTAGAAAACCCTAAATGTTCAATATGCCATAAAACATAGGTATGTTCCGGATCCAGGGTTAGTGTTTCCGCTTGCGCATATAAAACCGTTGAAACAGGAAGCATGAACGCAGCCAGCAGCATAATGCGTTTAACGAAATGTAACATGAATTAACTCCATTTATTGTTAGTATTCAAACCTTGCTTGAGAATACATAGCGCGTCTGTCTTATCAACCGCAAACCTGAAGACATATCCTGATATTTATTCTTTTGCCGCTGTCGTGCTGCCGCCTACCAGTTTTTCACATAATCCTGCTGGAACAAAAACGAACGCATTGCGTTGTCCGTCCTTGGTGGCAGATCCGGCACAGGAGCTTGTTGCCGTGGCGCAATCGTTGGATCCCGCTTTCACAACACCATAGCATTTTTCCGTACTTGAACCTGAGCTGTCTTCCGCGGCTACGGCACTATTTGCAACCGTTATAGCTAAAAAGGCAGTCATTGCAGCACCTATTACTTTTTCCTTGTTTTTCATTACAGTTCCCCTGCTCCATAGGTTTTTTATTAATTCCAGCTTAGTCATTAACTACAATCGTGTCCAGTACTCCTATATTGCCACTACTGACGCAACCCCTTTAAATTGCTTGTAACGACTATTGATAATGAGTATAGTCTGCTGCGGTTCAAGAATACATAAGCGAACCCGAATTATTTATTTTTGTTAAAAACCTGGAAAACATATGACTTATTCTACAAATAGCTCAGCACATCTCGCTGCGGCGGAAATTCAAAAGCAAGTGGCGAATTTTAAACCCGTAGTTGGTATTGTTCTTGGTTCCGGATTAGGAAGCTTCGCTGATCAATTGGAAGATTCATTGTCTATAGGCTACGAACAATTACCCGGATTTCCCAAAACGACCGTGGCCGGGCATGGCGGCAATCTGGTGTTAGGCCGGTTAAACGGCGTTGACGTGGTTTGTCTGCAAGGACGAGCCCATGCCTACGAAAGCATGAATTATGATTGTGTCAAAGTGTATGTCCGTACTTTAAAACTGTTGGGGTGCGAGTATTTTCTGGCAACTAACGCGTCCGGTTCCTTACGCGAGGATGTTGGTCCAGGGGAGTTAATGCTGATCACGGATCACATTAACATGCAACCTGGCAATCCTCTGGTCGGCGCGAACGATGACGAATTCGGTCCTCGATTTTATCCGCTTGACAATGCTTATGATTTAGAAACACGCAGTATGCTGCTGCAACTCGCCCTCAAGGAAAATATCAATCTTCATCAAGGTATTTATCTTTCCGTATTGGGCCCCAATTATGAAACAGCGGCGGAAATCAGGGCGTTTCGTATTATGGGGGCGGATGCGGTCGGTATGTCGACTGTTCCTGAAGTGCTGGTAGCCAATCATTGCGGTATGAAAGTAGCGGTTATCGCAACCATTACCAACTATGCAACCGGACTCGCCGGAACCAGCCACAGCCATGAAGCGGTTGTACTTATGGCTTCACAAGCAGCAGAAAAATTAAACCGTCTTATCAAGAGTTTTGTCTCCGGGCTGGTATGACTATCGGGCGGGAATTAACAATCGTGCTTGATAAGCTCGATATGGATTGGGACAAACAAACCTTGCCCCCCGAGACGATCATATCGTTGCTTGATTTGACTCTTCTTGATGAACAGGCTTCTCCCGATCAACTTGCAAAAATAGCATATAACATTGCGAGGTATCCTGTAGCGGCAGTGTGCCTGTTTCCCCAACAACTAACCACAATTCACATTCCTCAAGGAATCAAACGAGCCGCGGTTGTTAATTTCCCGGAAGGCAACCAACCCGGTAACCAGGTAGTACGGGATATCGAACAAGCCATTACAATGTATCATGCTAATGAAATAGATTACGTCTTCCCATACCAGGCTTATTTACAAGGCGATAAAATATCGGCACTGGCGCATTGCAGGGAAGCGTGCCGACTTTGTTTCGATCATCAGACCGTTATTAAAGTGATTTTGGAAACGGGAGCGTTTGCTTCTTACGACGTATTATATCAGCTGGGCCGTGACATATTAGAGCAGGGCAGCCAGTTCCTTAAAACCTCCACCGGCAAAATAGCGAAAGGAGCAACCCCCGAGGCAACACTGGTTCTTCTTAAAGCCATTAAAGACTCCGGCCGCTCCGATTGCGGAATCAAAATATCGGGGGGCATAAAAAAAGCGGAACAGGCCGCATACTATATAAATCTGGCTGAAAGCTGTATCGGCAAACAGGTTGATAGCAACTGGTTTCGCATTGGAGCAAGCAGTCTACTGGACGATTTGATCAGTAATTGCAGGCTGGATTACCCATAGGCAACCAAACCGAACCAATTTTTAATAGTTTCTGTAGCCGTCATGAAGGCGAAGCCCTGAGGAATCCCGACATTTTTTGAACAAAAAATGGAAGTGCCTGTGTTTTTTTGATCAAATTCAGATTACCTCGATCTACCCCCTCTCCCGCGCCAGGAATTTGAGTAGTAGGATGATATTTTTTCGCGGGATGAGGGTTGGGGAGAGGGCATGTCACGGATGGTCATTGACGATATATGGCCTGCAATCTCCTTACAGGCTATTCTCAATTTTGCTTCGATAGCCCTCATGACGACACGCCCTGATAGTAATTAATAACGATACCGAGCCACATTATCAATCCATACCAGATATTGGATGAAAACGCTCGTAAACAACGTTCTTCATCCCGGTCAGCTATCAGCCATTGCTGGTAAACAAGACTTGAGGCACCAACCAGCCAGAAGGCGATAAAACCTTTAAAAAAATGTGCGGATAACATCACGGGGATCCAGAGAGTATGGAACATTATTTGTAACAACCCAATGGCAAGTTTATCTCTTTGCGCGAATAATATGGCTGTTGATTTCACCCCGATTTGCAGATCATCCTGTCGATCGACCATGGCATACTGGGTATCGTATGCAACAATCCAGCCAAAATTAATGGCTAAAAGCAAAAACAGCGTTGTATCAATCATAACTGCGGAAGCGGCATAGGCCATGGGGATCCCCATCGAAAAAGCCAGTCCCAGTATCAATTGTGGACTTTCAATAAAACGCTTGCAAAATGGATATAAAATAGTTAAGGCCAGTGCAATCAAAGCATAATAAAAGCACCGAACAGGCAATAGAATTAGCAGGCTGGCCGCCAAAATCAACAGGAATAACAGTATGCCTATGGCTTCATTTAAAGTGGCTTCACCGGATGCCAGAGGTCTGTTGCGTGTTCGTTTCACATGGCTATCAATATTCCGATCGGCTATATCATTCATAACACACCCGGCAGCCCTCATAATGACCGTCCCGGCCAGAAACAACAGAACCAGTCCTGGAGATGGAAAACCTTGATTGGCTATCCAAAGCGCCCAAGCGGTTGGCACCCATAATAAAACAATACCCACAGGCTTGTGAAAGCGCATCATGCGAAATAAAGCAGATAAAGTCATCTTGCCACCTTCAACAATCCGGGTAATAAAATTTCGGCCAGATAAAAAGAAAAGCGCCGGTTAAGTGCAAACTCGGACCATCGAACCCATAAAGTCTCATCGTCATTTATCGCCTCATGGCGTTTTGGCCAATAAAACTCCAGCGATTCCTTATCTATCGCGTAATACTTGAACTGGTTGCGAGTGATCTCCGGCTCATGAAAAACCAGGGCTCCTAACGACTCACTCCGTAACCGATCAAAAAAATGACGATTAGCTTCAAAAACCTGCTCGGGAATAATGGTACGGGCATACCAGCACGATATCTGGCAGGCTTGCATAAGGATATCCCGCTGTATAACCCACTCCTCTTGCACATTCAGGACATATCGTTCCCACCATCCGGCCATCACCTTCTTTTGAGACAAGACCTGCAATTTGGCCTCCCCGGCCAGCTGGCGTAATTTTTCCGTTAACGACTCTTTATGGGTAAGCCAGGGCAATAACTCCGTCGGGGGATTGGTAATCAATGGGGAATAAAAATGTTTTGAGGTAAACATATCAATGATATCTGCTGAAATGACACATAAGAATTATACTCGTGATCTTTCAAAATGAAAGTATCCAGGTTCTGTGAACCAATTTTTTCGCAAAGCGAAAATGAGGCGAATAGCGGGCTCTATTTAACGAATTCAAAGACATAATGGCGCCAATTAGCCTCATTTGCAGCTGTGAAAATTTTTGTTCACAGAGCCCAGGGTGTTTCCATTTAATTTTGACAGGTTAACTGTCATTCCAGCGAAAGCGGGAAACCATTCCTGATGTGGCTCAGTGCTTGATTCAGTATGGATCCCCGCCTTCGCGGGGATGACAAAAAGATAAACATTCTGTGCAAGCCAACCTGTCAAAACTAAATGGAAATGGTAATAGGGCGTGACTGGAAACCTGTACCAGCATCAAAGGACACGCCCGATACGATTGACAACCACCCGCCCCACTTCCACCCGGCGATGGAGAATGACAAAATGGCCATTGGATGAGGCCCGCCTGATATTTCCTGAAAAAACCAGAAAATCCTTGCTCTGGAATCCAAGCCATTTTACCTGAATGTGTTTATTGAAATGCCAGGGCCATTGAAAAAGCAGGTGATCGCCTGACGACAAATGATGTGTTTTATTGTCGGGGAAAAGAAGCATACCCCGAGACCAGTCTCCTGCAAGCGGATTTAAAGTCAGATTTGTTCCGGTAAGCAGAGCTCTGTTCCTGACGTATTGAACAATACCTTCAATTTCCTTTTCTATGACGGTAATTTCAGTTTTGTTGTACGATTCCCTGTAAAATGGCAGACATGCAGCGCATATTATGCCCAGTATAGTTATACCCAGCATCAGTTCGACAAGACTGAATCCCGAAGAATATCTCCCTGTCATGCCGGACATACTTCCCTGGAAGATAAAAAACCTTTCACTTTTAACAAATCATCATAGGCACGACTTTTATCCCTGGGATTACGCAGTAAATAAGCCGGGTGATACGTGACGATAAAAGGGATTTGCTCATAATGATGAATTTTGGTTCGTAGCTGATGCAGTGTTAATGATTTTCCGCTCAGGAATTGTCCGGCAAAACGTCCTAAAGCCAATATCAAGGCAGGCTGTATCAGATTGATTTGCTCTACCAGATAATTCCGGCACATTTGTATTTCATCGGCGGCGGGATCCCGATTATCTGGTGGACGGCATTTCAACACATTGGCAATATAGACGGATTGTTCATCCAAACCAATGCCTTGTAACATACGGTTCAATAATCCCCCTGCCTTACCCACAAAAGGCAAACCTTGCTTATCTTCATAAAAACCGGGCGCTTCCCCGATAATCATCAGATCCGCACATGGATTTCCCCGTGCAAACACCACATTGGTGCGCGATTTATGAAGCGGGCAGCGTTGACATGAAGCCACCTCCAGCGCCAGTTGTTTTAAAGGCCGGACATTGTCACGCTCACGCAGTTGCCAAAGCTCAACGCCCATTTGTTGCAGATAATATTGTTGTAAATGATCAAGCATATAAAGCGGAACACTCTTATTTTCGATGTAAAAAAGCGGCTATTCTTATAGTGATCATAGCAGGAAATACGCGCGCGCCAAAGGCCAGTGTTTTATTTATTATTCCCGGGATAATGATTAATTTATTCCTCTGTAATCCTCTGTACGCAACCCTGGCAACCTTTGTCGCGGACATCAAACCAATAAACCCCCGCTCCAGAAAAGTACCCTGCATGCCAGCCTTTTCAAGAAAGGAGGTTTCCGTAGGCCCGGGGCATAAAATAGATAGGGTGACCCCATACTTTTTCAGCTCATAGGCCGTTGCCCGCGAAAAATTAATCACATACGCTTTACTGGCATAATAAGCAGCCATTTTAGGCCCCGGCTGAAATCCGGCTGTAGACGCAACCTGTAAAATTTTACCGCCGCCGGATTTTTTGAAATACTGGGCATAATGATGGGTCAACTCGGATACGCACATTATATTTAATTGAATCAGGCTATTAAGCCGTTCCGAACCCATGTCCGTAAAATCGCCCCAAAAGCCAACTCCTGCGTTATTCACCAGACAATCAATCCGCAGATTTCTTTCCGCAATGGTTTCAACCAGATTAAGGGCGCTCCCGGAGCGGCTGAGATCCATGGCAATAACGTCTACGTCAACGGCGTATTTTAATTTTATCGACGCGGCAATCTGTTCGAGAAGTCGCTCATCCCTGGCTACCAGAACAAGATCATGGCCATTTTGAGCAAATTCAAACGCTAAAGCTTTCCCGATACCCTTCGATGATCCAGTGATCAACGTTCTTGCCGCTGTTGTCTCTTTGTTCATTATTTATACCATTTCCATAAGGGTTTCTAATGATGGTTTGCAATGGTTCTTCTTTATTTTTGTATGCGATACATAATTCTTTGGCGTCTTCAACAGAACCATCCTTAAAACTTTTAAAAACCCGTTCAATCTGACGCGGATACAAGTCCCATTCACCATAAAATTCCTCCCCGCCAAACAAACGCTGGTTATCAAATAATTCCCGCAAGTCATCAAACGCACCCTGAAACGCTTTGGGATCATTCGTTGTTGGTAATGAGGTTAGCAATTGCTGCAATATAGCAAACAATATATGAATTTTCCCCTTCATCGCTATTATTTCATCGACACAATCATTCGAATTTGGCACAGCCAACTTATGCCTTAATGTCAAAAATTTTTTCAAATCCTCCTTATCCTGAATCAACAATTTGGAAGGCAAATCTTTTATAACAGAATAAATCATGTAGAAGACATCCATGTTATTCCTAATCTTGTTGCTTTCTGAAACACTGTTCTCACATACACATTCGAGTTGACTCGCATCGTCGAGGCGGCATTTTCCCTTATCGGATTTCTCCTGTTCTTCCCGCATAAAATCCGAAATGATTGCAGTCCAATCTTCTTTTTTTCTATAGCGCGTGAAATGCAGTAACTCTTCGAGATTATTAAACGTGCTATACATATATTCCTTATTGACAGCCGGCATGCCATTTTCCGGGGAAGCATAGCGTGCTGCGATATAATCTTTTGTAGGTTCATAACCATTGTCGATTAATATATTCTGGGTGGCCGGATCCACATCAAAACTGAGAAGAGACAGGTTTTTCGGGGAATTTTTATTTTGTTTTTCCTCGTCATCCTCGCTGCCGGTTCCAATCGATATTATGGGCTCACCGCGTTTTAAAGCATAAAAACGCTCTTTAAACCAATCGAGTACCAAATTCCCAATATGTTTTAATTCGCTATAAACTGAACGCCAAAATCCCTGTTCATTCTCCGTATTAAGCGTTACCGATATCAATACCGCCTGATTACTGTATTGTTGTAATTTGATTCGGTCTCTCTCCCAGCCGCTCACCGGATCTTTAACACCGGTTAATTTTTCATAAATCCAGTTCCAAATGAAATTTTCACGGTACACCCGGTCAACAAATTTATCCAGAATGGTTCGCTCACAACCATTATCAAACTGAAAAGCCAGCAGACTCAGACAGTTGCCATGCTCGGAGGTCAGCAGTGTGGAGTAATCATCACAAAACGCTTCCGTCGGCAAGTTACTTTTAATACCCCCGTCACTGTATTTTTCTCCCTCAAAAAGGGTTGGTTTATACACTACCGGTAAGCAAGCGGACATGGAACAGACCTTGCTAACTTCGTCATTAGGTGTTTTTTGATGTGAAAAATACCTTGTTATTCCTCGCTTGATTTCCGTCGCTGTAATCACTAATTCATCACCCAAACCACAATCCGGATAACGTTTTTTCAACTCGGCCAATGTCTTGAAATCTATGGGAAATTTCCAGAACAGTCTCCTGTCTTCTGCTTTATCAATGCTATATGTATCTATAATTTGTTCTATTTTTTTCAGAATCATATAGTCCACAGCTGATTTCAACGCATCGGTATCTGATATTCCATTACGATCAATATCAACATGAATCAAATGCTCCTGGCGAAAACCCTTGAAAAATTCGTGTATTTCCTGCCAGGTATAGCCCATGTAGCATAAAGTCGCCATGATAGCTCCAGCAGAACTGCCCGCAAACCTTTTCGGGCGGATTCCGGCTTCTTCAAGGGCTTTGACAGCCCCCACATGGCCGAATATTTTTGGTCCGCCACCACAAAACACAACCGTATCCAGATCGGGACGCTTCTCAAGAACCAGAACTTTACCGCTAACCGGATGCCTGAAAATTTTTATACCGTCGTGTTTTATGATGGGTTTAAATTTCATGATAGGTACCGATGCAAGCTCATTCACCGGTTCTTCATCACGAGAAGCTTCTGAAGAAGAAACGCCCCAATCCTCAAATAAATTTTTCTCAAGCTCA
This sequence comes from Legionella spiritensis, assembly GCF_900186965.1. Lineage (NCBI taxonomy): Bacteria > Pseudomonadati > Pseudomonadota > Gammaproteobacteria > Legionellales > Legionellaceae > Legionella > Legionella spiritensis. The sequence continues at coordinate 1,582,050 of NZ_LT906457.1, read as the reverse complement.
TCCGTCTTTTTTTCAAACCACTTCTCCAGCCATTGCCACAAACGAAGATACCAGGGTCGTTTTACATAGAAACGCTGAGTGTGGCGATATTCCTGCATGGCTTGCAGACGTTCTTCATGATCATTGACATCAATAGCATAAGGATGCGGGTCGGAAACGAGTTTATCGTAATTCTGTTTACCCAGATCGGCAGCAATCATTTTTTCCACCAGATCATCGGTCAGGAAGAGACGTTTGACATTTCGTAATGGATTTTCCTGCGGATCATCGGGTTGGTGGTATTTATCGCCGGTATTTTCCGTATTCATCTGATTAAGCGAAATTAATAACCCATGTTCGTCTTCACAAATCTCCAGTCCGGTTAATTGATAGTCCGGAGATAGCAGTTTTTGAGACGCAAGATACCAGTGATTCGATTTTTTACGGTAATACAATAAATTGGTAATTCGTCCCCACCAGCTTAATCCCACTTCAGCCGTATAGCCACGATAATTATTGGTGGCAACGCCACTGAGAATAGCTTGTTTTGCTTCCTTGCGATGTGAATCTAAAAACCAGTTGATAAATTTTCGTTTTGATGTGTCACTCAACTTTGTATAATCAAAGATAATACGCTCATCATCCAGTAAGTAATCCGCAAGAGAGTATTTTTTTTCCGGAGACAATCCGTTTATTCGAAACCACCCGTGGTGAACGCATAACAGCAATTTTTTTAGCAGGAGAATATTGGGGTTTATGTCCGTATCACGCCGTAATAAATTTGTTAATACCTGTTCACGCTCCATTTTAAATCCCTCTGACAATGAATGAACGAGCAATCAATCCTACAGAACCTAGTTTATAACTATCACACTTTTATGAGGAAATGAACAGAGGACGGATTTTACCTCATATCCAGCCCAAACCGGCAATGAAATAGCCAAGCAACTTTATGTTCCAAGGTGATCCCACATGCCTGGACAGTTTGGCGGCAAAGTTAAACTACAACCCGATGGTTATGCCGCCTGATACATCCCAAAATATTTGAGCACCAGACATCCTGCCTGATTTCCTGGAACATAAACTTATAAAAAAATTGCGTGATTCTAAAAAAAACCAACTTGCAGAACGCGATATTAAAAACGTTAAAATGATCGTAATGCTTTGATTGGTGGCCGTGTTTAATATAATGTCATTATTATGAACAAAAATGAGCTGATTATGCCAACTTATACAGAATTCGATAGCAGTCTTTCTTTAGCCATGTTAGAGGAAGCTTTGAAAAATCAACGAATTAAACTTGTATTGACAGAAATTGCAACACGATTACGCCATGAAGTGTTGCCAGCCCTAGTGGCTCAAGAACAATCTGGCTTATCACTTAAACTGGAAAGTTTGGCTATGCAACAATCAGCGGGCGATAAATTTTTAGGCGCTCTTTTACCAGACTATTCAGCAGAATATTTAGAACGTACAACTGAAGGACGAGCATTACTTTTAACTACAATTGATAATTGTCTTCGAGATGCCAATACTATAAGTACCCACCACGATTTTATTGCCCTCATGAAAGCCATTGATGGTATGGCGTTTCTTTACGATGTTTTTGAGGCAGATAATGCAAATACATTTCATTTACGATGCAGAGACTATATTGCGCCTACAATGGAAGAAGTTGCCATACGCGCTCGTCGTGCTGATGACCTGTTGGCGACAACTTATGGTATCGGTACAGAAACTGGAACCGATTTAGTCTTAAAGAAAGACGCGCCGACTGGTTGTTTATCTGGGAAAGCACGATTTTTTATCTTGCCAGTTGAGCACCGCTCACGAACCTGGTTTGAGAAATTAGCAGATCAAAGCCCTGTTGACAAACCCGCAATACCACTCATTGCAAGCCCATCTAACGCAGCAGCTAAATCGCTTATAATGGCTCAAGGCATGGATCTGTTTTTAAAAACCAATGGTCTATTTGATCTTGATAAGGCCCAAATATTCGCTAATTGTTTAATGGCGTATTTAGTATATTGCGGTCATCATAGTGTGCTAGAGATCATGGAAATCTGGAATAGACAATTGGATTTCGTAGCCATAGAACGACCAGAGCAATTGCGTGTTGGCATTATTCCAAGTGAAGCAACCACGTTGCCTTATATGGAAGAGACTGGTGCAGTTGAACGAAAATTGCCTTATGCTGTAGTAGGTAATTATTCAAAATTTTTACATCCCATGTATGCTGATGAAGTCATTCAACGTACTAAAAATCAACTTGAGGAAGGAATAGATTTTCGTTTTGATAATGAAGCCAGCACAGGATCGCTTCGTAAGTAGGTGGTCTGTAATAACCTATATTGCCTGTTAGGTTATTTGAGATTTTAGTGATTCATTGCCAGTTTGGGCTGGATATGCGGGACAATCATTCACAGGGGGACTCTCCACGTCTCTTTGCGCGGTATTGGGGAACGAAACCCGCAATACGGCCACGGGTCTTCTTACGGGCTACCGCTCCTGTAAAATTCTCAACAGTTACTCATCTTCCAATGAAGCAAGAATGGTCTGCACCACTGCCGCAGGATCATGAGCTTTCGTGACAGGTCGACCCACTACCAGATAATCACTACCCATCATAATGGCATCTTTAGGGGTTACGATCCGGGATTGATCATCCGCCGCATCACCGGGTAACCGGATACCGGGAGTCACGGTTAAAAAATTCTTGCCGCCTGTTTTTTTAATAATCGGAGCTTCCAGCGCCGAACACACAACACCATCCAGACCGGCAAGATGGGTTAAGCGAGCCAGACGCTCCACTTGATCGGGTAAAGATGCTGCGACACCGATTTCCGGAAGTTGATGAGAACTCATACTGGTTAATACCGTCACCGCAATAAGAAGCGGTCTGTCCTGTCCATACTCATCAATGGCGTTTCTCGCGCCACGCATCATTGCCAGCCCCCCAGACGCATGGACATTAACCATCCACACACCCAGATCAGCAGCGACCTTGCAAGCTCTGGCAACCGTATTGGGAATGTCATGAAATTTTAAATCCAGAAACAGCTTGTATCTGTCTGTAATCAATTTTTTAACAAAGCCGGTTCCGAGCAAAGTGAACATTTCACTACCCACTTTCAAGGCACACTGCGCAGGGTCAAGTTGACTTACCAGACGCATCGCCTCGACTTCATTATTAAAATCGAGAGCCACTATGAGTTTTATGGTCATAATTTATGCAACTTCTTCAACAGGCTCCAGGGATTTTACCACGGCTTCCACGACAATTTTTTGATCATCGGCAGACATGTAAGGATGCATAGGCAGGCTCACCACATGTTGGCTGGCTTTCTCGGCATGCGGAAAATCACCTTTCTGATAACCAAGATATTTCAGGGCTTCCTGTTGATGCATCGCTACAGGGTAATGAACAGCCGTAGGGATATTCAGCGCGTTCATTTGTTTCTGGAAGTGTTCACGATTAGGTACTTCAATGGTAAATTGCGCATAGACACTGGTATTGCCTTCAGCCAGATGCGGAGTACGAACAATGCCATCCAGTAACTTACTATATTGTTGAGCCACCTTGTTGCGTAACGCAATCTCTTCAGGGAAAAGCTTCATTTTTTCAATCAATATAGCAGCCTGAATGGTATCCATACGCCCGTTAATCCCGATGCGGCGATGACAATATCGCGCATTTTGGCCATGGATACGTATTTCAACAAGCCGTTCAGCCAGGATGTCGTCGTCCGTAAAGCAGGCACCTGAATCACCATAACCACCCAATGGTTTGGAAGGGAAAAAACTGGTACATCCGATTGTTGATAAAGCGCAGGAATAATTCTCATGGTGAGTGGCGCCAAAACTTTGCGCAGCGTCTTCAATAACAGGCAGGCCGTATTTACGCGCAATATCATTAATCGCCAGCATATCAGCCGTTTGACCGTAAAGACTGACCGGCATAATCGCTTTGGTTTGGGGTGTGATGGCCGCTTCAATTTTAGTGGCATCAATATTGTACGTTTTCGGATCGATATCAACAAATACCGGTTTCGCTTGACACAGGGCAATGACTTCAGCCGTTGCAAAGAAGCTGAATGGCGAGGTAATCACTTCGTCACCCGGACCAATTTCCAAAGCCAGCAAAGCCATCAGTAACGCATCCGTACCACTTGCATTAACGACAGCATGTTTAGCCCCCGTAAATCTGGCAAGTTGTTTTTCCAAAATGGAAATTTCGGGTCCCATAATGTATTGCCCATGATCGAGCACTTTTTTTATACCGTTTAATACATCAGACTCTATTAGTTGATATTGTTTTTTTAAATCAATAAATTGCATATTGCTCTCGTTATAATTCAGTTGATAATAAAATCAGGTCTATTCAACGCCACCTAATTCCCCTCTAATCCATGAACTGGCTTCATTCTACCCCACTGTTTACAACTTGGGCAATGCCAGTGCAAGTGCTTTCCACCAAATCCGCATTGTCCACATCGATAGATAGGCTTGTTGTCAAGAAATTTACTGGTAATATCATACAACATCTGCAGTTTGTCCCGGACCTTTCCATGAGCAGATTCCAGATGCCAGCATATCAATTTGTTGATGCCTTTGATGGATGGATAGGTACTGAGTTTTTCCGACACAAAATCAATAGCGGCATCAACACTTTTTTCCCGCCTGAGATAATCGGCAATGACAAATATGGTCGAGGCACGTGGATGCTCTTCCAAGGTTTGCTGTAAAAAATTAATACATTCATCCATGGTGTCGAGTTTATGGTGGCAAATCACCAATGGTTCGATAATCTCACTTAAAAACTCCGGATCCTGCTGAGGGACACGTTTTAAAGAGCGGGTCGCTTGTTTGTAACGACCCTGTTCCATATCAATGGCGGCCTGCATCAGACTCCCTCGTACTGACAATTTATCAATTTGCAGGGCTTGCCTGATTGCGTGTTGCGCCTTTTCAACGGCATTGCCTTTCAAGGCCTGTGCAGCAATTTCACAATAGTAATGTGCCGCTTGCATGTGCATGCTTTGCCCGGTTGAAAGCTCCAGTTTTTTAATGATATCCAACGCGTTTTCCCAGGCTTTTTCCTGTTGATAAATCGCGAGCAAGCCATATAAACTGCTGGTTTCCCGAGAGCCGCCTAACTCAACCACCTCAAGAAAAATGCGTTCCGCCCTATCAAACACACCGGCGCTCATGTAATCCTGGCCAAGCGCCATTAAGGCTTCTTTACGTTCGAACATACTTAATTGCGGTCTTGCAATCAGATTCTGATGGATCCTTATGGCTCTATCCACTTCACCGCGACGGCGAAATAAACTGCCGAGAGCCAGGTGGGTTTCCACGGTATCGCTGTCTACCTCAAGAAGCTTGATAAAGACATCAACCGCTTTATCAGGTTGCTCGTTTAAAAGGTAATTCAGTCCGACGACATATTCTCTTGATAAACGGTTTGCCGAACTGGATTCTTTACCGGATAAGTTTCGATTTGCAACCCACCAACCTGACCAAGCCGCAGCGGGCAACAATAATGGCCACAAATTAATCATCAATACTCTCCGTGACGAATAATCAATTGGTTGTAATTATCACAATTGAGAAATTTTCCATGCCAGATAAAAATCATATCATTTTGACTGAATTAATCACCAAAAGGTCAACATAATAATATCAGTGCTGATTTTTTAAAGGTATATCCCGTAAATTCTTGATTTCCTTTTCTGTCAATCGCAATTGATTTTTAACTTTGTTGAATTCAACCTTCAGTCGCCAATATCTGAAAAGAAACAGGAGAAAACCAATAAGCAACCCTATACCAAACATAATGGTCATTAATACTGAAATGGGCATGCTCATCGTTGTTACATAAAAATTAACTTTAACCGAACTGGCGTTCAGAGCGGCAAAACTTACCCCAATCAGTATTAATACCAAATAAAACAATATCATCACAAGACGCATATATTTATCCTTTTCAAGCTCTTGCATTCAGGGCGTCTCCTCATTTAGCTTTTCAGCTGCAAGAAAACACATCCTGACAAATAAGTTTCCATACCACCGGAGTTCATACCTGTCTGTATGATCAGCACTTTGTGCCATTTGCAAGTTATAAAAAAAGCGTAGTAAAAACTACGCTTTTCTATTTATTGCCGATTAATCAGCATCTTTACTTGCCATTTTTTCTTTCAGAAGATCACCAAGCGTTGCTGAAGCAACTTCCCCGCTTCGTGAATATTTCTTAATGGCCTCAGCCTGATCCTGAGCGTCTTTGGCTTTAATTGAAAGAGCAATAGTACGATTTTTCTTGTCAATGTTGACAATTTTCGCTTCCACATCATCGCCTTCCTTAAAGACTGTTGAAGCATCGTCTATTTTCTCTTCAGACAATTCATTAACCCGAATTGTACCTATAACATCCTGTGCCAGCTCTACCGTAACAGTCTTGGCTTCTACTTCAATAACTTTCCCTTTGACGATGGTGCCTTTCGTATTTTGCTCGACATAACTGGAAAAATTGTCGCCTTCCAGCTGTTTTAATCCCAGAGAAATACGTTCGCGTTCCGCGTCAATAGCCAGTATGACCGCTTCCAGCTCCTGACCTTTCTTGAATTGCTTGACTGCTTCCTCACCGGGAGTATTCCAGGATATGTCAGACAAATGCACCAAACCATCAATCTCACCATCCAAACCAATAAAGATTCCAAAATCGGTAATAGATCGGATTTTACCACTGACTTTTTGGCCTTTACTATAGCTTTGCGAGAATTGATGCCAGGGATTGCCGACACATTGCTTCATACCCAATGATATACGGCGGCGTTCCTCATCAATTTCCAGCACCATGACTTCCACCATGTCACCCATGGAGACCACTTTACTGGGATGTACGTTTTTGTTAGTCCAATCCATTTCAGACATGTGAACCAGACCTTCAACGCCTTCCTCAATTTCCACAAAACAGCCATAATCCGTGATATTGGTAACCTTGCCCTGCAACTTTTTACCGACAGGATAACGTTCAACCAGATCAACCCAGGGATCATTACCCAGTTGTTTCATTCCTAATGAAACCCGGTTGCGCTCGCTGTCAAAGCTCAGGACTTTTACTTTAACATCCTGGCCGACCGTCAGTAATTCACTGGGATGTTTCACACGCTTCCACGAAATATCCGTAATATGCAGCAGGCCATCAATTCCACCCAGGTCTATAAACGCGCCATAATCAGTCAGATTCTTGACAATACCGTTCAGTACCTGGCCATCATGCAGGGAATCCAGTAATGCCTGTCTATCCGCGCTGCTTTCCTCTTCAACGACAGCCCTTCTTGAAACAACAATATTGTTTCTTTTCAAGTCCATCTTAATGACTTTAAATTCGAGCTCTTTGCCTTCCAGATAAGAGGAATCACGAACAGGTCTTACATCGACGAGAGAACCTGGTAAAAAGGCACGGATAGAACCGATTTCCACAGTAAATCCACCTTTCACCTTACCGGAAATCAAACCGGTAACCGTTTCATTGTTTTCATGACATTTTGAAAGTTTACGCCATGCTTCCTGACGTTTCGCTTTTTCACGAGACAGGATCGTTTCGCCATAACCGTCTTCGACGGAATCAAGGGCGACTTCCACCGTATCACCGACATGGATTTCCAACGCACCGTTTTTATCTTTAAACTCGTCGACGGCAACGATACCTTCTGACTTGAGCCCTGCGTTGAGGGTTACAAAATCATCATCTATATCAATGACTTTTGCATTTATAATAGCGCCAGGATAAAATTGAGTTCCAGCTATGCTTTGCTCAAACAATTCTTTAAAACTTTCAGACATGTTAATAAACTCTTTAGTAAAATAATGGGAACATGATATCCGTCAGGTCCCCCCCAATACATCATTGAAAAAACGAATGCTGTTCTGTTAATTTTAAAACAATATCGAACACTTGTACAATCGTTAAACCAGTTGTATCAATTAAAACTGCATCCTCTGCAGGTTTCAATGGCGCATGCAAACGTGCCGTGTCTCTTGAGTCACGTTTAGCCAATTCATCAACAACTTGGGCGAGGCTAACATCAATTCCCTTTTCTTTCAACTGAAAATAGCGTCTTGACGCTCTTTCTTCTTGCGAAGCATCCAAATACACCTTTAAAAAAGCATCGGGAAAAACCACGGTGCCCATATCCCTGCCATCAGTAACCAATCCCGGAGGTTGTGCAAAAGCGCGCTGTCTTGCCAGCAACGCGTCCCTGATTTCCGGAATAGCCGCTATTTTTGAGGCGTCTTGCCCGCATTGCTCGCTTCGTAACTCGTCAGACACATTTTTTCCATTGAGAATAATCCTGCCTTGCCGGTTAGTATCCGTTTCAAACCGTACATTGAGAGTATGGGCCAGATTTACCAGCGACGCCTTGTCATCCTGATCAACGCCTTTCTGCCGGGCGGCAAAAGCCAGTACCCTGTAAAGTGAACCACTATCCAGTACATGCCAATCCAGATGATTGGCGAGCAGATGACAAATAGTCCCTTTTCCGGTACCGCTTGGACCATCTATTGTGATGACCGGAACAGTTTTATCGGCTTTCATCCCTGTATTCCTCAATATTCATGCTGATTGATTGGGCTGTCTTTACAAAATCGGGGAATGACGTAGCAACATTGTCACAATGCCTGATTATCACAGGTTGTTGTGCCGCCGCTCCGGCAATGGCAAAAGCCATGGCAATTCGATGATCATGAAAGCTGTTTACCTCGCCGCCCTGTAAAACGCCGCCTTTAATAAATAATCCGTCCTCAAACGCGTGCGTTTCTATTCCCAAGGCCTGCAATCCCTCAACCATAACACCAATTCTATCGCTTTCCTTTATACGAAGTTCTTTCGCCCCATGCAGTCTGGTCTGCCCCTTCGCACACGCTGCCGCGATGAAAATTGCGGGGAACTCATCAATTGCCAAGGGTACCAGGGCAACCGGTATATCAATACCCTCAAGCTGAGCATATCTGACATGTAGATCAGCCACCAGCTCTTCACCGCACAATCGTTTGTTTGTCAGTGTAATATCAGCGCCCATCAAATCCAGAATCTGAATAATACCGGTACGAGTAGGATTAATACCTACATTTCGAATTAGCAAATCCGAACCGCGTATTATGGAAGCGGCAACCATAAAAAATGCCGCCGATGAAATATCACCCGGAACAATAATATCAGTCCCCAGACATTCACTGTCTGAATTGATGGCAACACCGTTTTCCAGTTTTTGGATATGATAGGAAAAAGTAGTCAGCATTCGTTCCGTATGATCTCTTGTCATTCCTTTTTCTATCACTGTTGTTTCGCCTTTTGCATAAAGTCCCGCCAATAAAAGACATGACTTCACCTGGGCGCTGGCAACCGGCATTTCATAGGTAATGCCTTTCAGTGTTTGACCGCCACGGATATATAATGGCGGCTTTCCTTCCGTTGTAGTAATATCCGCACCCATTTGCACCAGTGGACGGCTGATTCGTTCCATAGGTCTTTTGCGCAGGCTTTCATCACCATCGAGTTCGGAATCAAAAGGTTGGGCGGCAAGGATTCCGGCCAGAAGACGCATACTTGTTCCCGAATTACCGCAGTCAAGAGCTGTCTGTGGTTTTTTAAGGCCGTATTTCCCTACGCCATGAATCACTACCCGATTCGCAACCGGCCCCTCTATACGCACACCCATGGCTTGAAACGCTTTTAACGTAGCCATGCAGTCATGTCCAGCCAGGAAACCGCTGACCGTTGTTGTTCCTCTTGCTATCGATCCAAGAATAATTGCCCGATGCGAGATGGATTTATCGCCGGGCACGTTGATATCGCCCCGGATTGCCTCTATCGGCTTACTCTCAAAATGCAGATCGCTCATACACCATGTTCCTTTGCAAAATCACTCATAAAATCAATAAGACAGTTAACGCCGGCAAGATTCATGGCATTGTACATGCTGACTCGTAATCCACCAACCATGCGATGACCTTTTAAAGCCAGCAAACCTCTTTCACTTGCCTGCCGAAGAAAACGATCCTCCAGAGAAACATCTTTTAAAAAGAAACATGCGTTGACCAGGGAACGATAGGACGGCTCCACCCTGCTCTGGTACATTTCAGACGAGTCAATATAATCATACAATCGCTTCGCCTTCTCACAATTTTGCTCATAAAGCGCTTGAACACCACCCTGATTCTCTATCCAGTGAAGCATTTTAACAGCCAGATAACAGTTAAAAACCGGTGGTGTGGCATAAAGTGAACCACTTCGTGCAAAAGTACGATAGTCATACATCGTTGGTATGGATGGATTTGTAATACTGTTTAACCACTGTTCCTTGATAATTACTACCGTTAAACCGGCATTAGCGATATTTTTCTGTGCTCCGGCAAAAATCATATCAAAATCCGCAACAGAAACAGGCTCAGTCAACAAACAGGAAGTCATATCCGCTATCAACGGGATATCCTCATGTTTCGGTAATACGGATAATCGTAATCCGTTGACCGTTTCATTAGGCGTGTAATAGATATATGCGCTGTCTTTCTGAAACACCCATTCCTCTTGTGAAGGAACCGTAGTGTATCCATTTGACTTGCCTGACGCCACGCAGTAGGCAAAACCCAGCTTACCCGCCTCTTCCAACGCCATTTCCGACCAGAGACCTGTCTGCAGGTACCCTGCTTTCCGCTTATTATCAAGGAAGTTACAGGGAATCATCCCAAAATGGGTACGAGCAGCTCCTCCAATAAAAAGCACATGGTAATCATCAGGTATTGATAACAGACGGCGAAACAGATCTTCCGCTTCCTTAAGCAAACGAGTACATTCCGGCGAACGATGTCCAATTTCCAGAACCGACATCCCGGTTCCTTGCCAGTTCAGCATCTCATCCCTGACTTCTGTCAGCAAGGACTCAGGCAGCATGGCTGGACCGGCACCGAAATTAATCCCTCTCATTATCACTCATGTCTTCATCGCCATTTTCCGCGATTTGTGCATTTTCATCGCCAATATCTTCAATGCGCTGCATACCTACAACATGTTCTCCGGAACTGACGTTAATCAACCGCACACCTTGTGTATTACGGCCAATAACGGACAATTCATTGATTCTGAATCGGACCAGGGTTCCCTGATCGGTGATTAACATGGCTTCGTCGGTATCCGTAACTTGTAAAGCACGTACTACCTTACCGTTACGCTCATTCACCTGAATGGAGATCACGCCTTGGCCGCCGCGTCCTGATACGCGGTACTCACTGACATCCGTACGTTTTCCATACCCATTTTCGGTTGCGGTCAGAATAGTGCCCTCCGGATTTGCAACGACCAGAGAGATAACATTTTGATTGGCGCCAAGACGTATTCCGCGAACTCCGCGCGCGGTTCTTCCCATAGGCCTCACCAGCCCCTCATCGAAACGGATGACTTTACCGGCATCGGTAAATAACATAATGTCTTTACTGCCATCCGTAATATCAACGCCAACCAGCCGATCGTCATCATCCAGATCAACGGCGATAATACCGTTAGAACGTGGACGACTAAACGCCTGAAGCGGCACTTTCTTCACCGTACCGTGCTTGGTCGCCATAAAGACAAAATATCCTTCCTGATATTCGCGCACCGGAACCATTGCGTTAATAGCTTCTCCTTCTGACAAAGGAAGAATATTCACTATGGGTTTGCCTCTGGAAATCCGACTGGCCAAAGGCAGTTGGTACGCTTTCAACCAATACAGTTTGCCATGATTGGAAAAACACAAAAGCGTATCATGCGTACTGGTAATACAAAGACGCTCGATAAAATCTTCATCTTTCACATTGGTTGCCGATTTTCCCTTGCCGCCACGACGTTGCGCCTGATAGGCGGAAATGGGTTGATATTTGACATACCCTTGATGAGACAACGTCACAACCACATCTTCTTCGGTAATTAAATCTTCAATAGTCAAATCTTCCTGAGACGCCGTTATTTCCGTTCGTCTTTCATCCCCAAACTGCGATTTAATCTCAATTAATTCCTCTCGAATAACGTCCATGAGACGCTCGGGGGAAGCCAGGATATTGAGCAATTCCTTAATAACATTCAGAAGCTGCTTAAATTCGTCAATGATTTTATCCTGCTCGAGAGCCGTTAAACGATGCAGCCTCAATTCCAGTATCGCCTGAGCCTGATCGGGAGACAAACGATAACCCTCGTCCGTCAATCCGAAATCCTTCCCAAGATCATCCGGACGACAGGCGTCGCTTCCCGTGCTCTGCAACATAGCCTTTACCAGGCCAGGTTGCCAGAGACGTTCCAGTAAACGCTCCTTGGCATCCTGCGGTGTGGGTGATTTTTTGATTAATTCTATCATTTCGTCGATATTCGCCAGCGCTATGCCAAGACCTTCCAGAAGATGGGCACGGTTGCGCGCTTTCTTTAATTCGAATATGGTTCTGCGAGTCACCACTTCACGGCGGTGTTTAATGAAATATTCCAGAATCTGTTTAAGATTGAGTGTCCTTGGCTGACCATCAACCAGTGCTACCATATTAATCCCAAACACATTCTGCATCTGGGTGTGGGCATACAAATTATTAAGTACGACTTCAGGCACCTCGCCACGTTTTAATTCAATAACAACGCGCATCCCCCGCTTGTCAGACTCATCTCTTAATCCGGAAATACCATCCAGCTTCTTGTCACGAACCAGTTCGGCAATTTTCTCGACCAGACGAGCCTTATTCACCTGGTAAGGCAATTCATTAATAATGATGGCCTGTCGACTGGACTGGCTGTCGGTTTCAATCTCGGTACGGGCCCGAATCGAGATTCGCCCCCTGCCGGTACGATACGCCTGAATGATACCCGCCCTGCCGTTGATAATAGCCGCCGTAGGAAAATCCGGTCCGGGAACATACGTCATCAAATCATCAATGCTCAATTCCGGATCAGCGACCAAAGCGATACAGGCATCAACGACTTCACGAAGGTTGTGGGGAGGAATATTGGTGGCCATCCCGACAGCGATTCCGGAAGAGCCATTGACCAGCAAATTGGGCGTTCGTGACGGCAGAACGACCGGTGCAAACTCCGTTTCATCATAGTTGGGACTGAAATCGACCGTTTCCTTCTCAAGATCCGCCAACAGCGCGTGCGCGACTTTGGACATCCTTACTTCGGTATATCGCATGGCAGCCGCCATATCGCCATCTACGGAACCAAAGTTACCCTGGCCGTCTACCAACATATAACGCATGGAAAAAGGCTGCGCCATTCTAACGATGGTGTCATAAACTGCGGTATCACCATGCGGATGGTATTTACCAATCACATCCCCGACAACACGAGCGGATTTTTTATAGGGTTTGTTCCAGTCATTTCCCAATTCACTCATGGCGAACAAAACACGACGATGCACCGGTTTGAGCCCGTCACGAACGTCAGGCAAAGCCCTGCCTACTATGACGCTCATTGCATAATCGAGATAAGATTGTTTCAATTCGTCTTCAATATTAACTGGTATCACTTCTTTGGCTAGATAAACCATGGTTAGGAGGCGTCCTTATACTGTCAATGAATATAAATCAGTTTGAAATTATACCATACGGAGCCATTTAATTGAATCAAATGAACTTGAAAGACCAAAGAGTTCCACAGCAACTATTTTTCAGGAGCGAAATAATCTTTCCCGTTCCTTGCAGGGCGAATATTCTTTGAAATTAAAACAATCTGACCCATACTAAAACGATAGAGAACAGAGGTAATACCTGTCCCGATAAATTGACTGCGGAGGTTCATTTGACTATAGTTCCGCACACCATAATTTTCGTTAGGCTGGCAGGCCAAACACCAAGGAGACATAATGACAACAAAATCTGCAAAACTGACTCTTGACGGCCACCCACCCATTGAATTGCCAATATATGCTCCTACTCTGGGCAATGATGTGATTGATATCAATAAACTAGGAGCGTCAGGCCTGTTTACTTATGATCCCGGGTTTGTTTCAACCGCAGCCTGTGAATCAAAAATCACTTTTATCGATGGCGATAAAGGCATGCTTCTCTATCGTGGCTATCCGATTGAACAACTGGCTGAAAAAAAGGATTTTCTGGATGTCTGCTATCTGCTGATGAATAGTGAACTACCCGATAGTGAGGAAAAAAAAGATTTTATTAATCTCATCAATAACCACACTATGGTGCATCAGCAAATGTACCAGTTTTTAAACGGTTTCCGGCGTGATGCACACCCAATGGCTATTATGGTAGGAATTGTAGGCGCACTATCAGCCTTTTATCACGAAAGTATGGATTTAACCAATCAGTATGATCGCTATATTTCAGCAATAAGATTGATTGCCAAAATGCCCACGCTGGCGGCAATGAGTTACAAATACTCCGTCGGGCACCCCTATATGTATCCGCAAAACAAGATGTCCTATGCGGAAAATTTTCTTCACATGATGTTTGGTGTTCCTACGGAAAATACCACACCGGATCCGGTGATTGTGGACGCTATGGATACTATTTTTATTCTGCATGCCGATCATGAGCAAAACGCGTCAACATCCACGGTAAGACTCGCCGGCTCCACCGGTGCCAACCCGTTTGCCTGTATTTCCGCAGGCATTGGAGCCCTTTGGGGCCCGGCACATGGTGGTGCGAATGAAGCCTGTCTGAACATGCTGCGGGAAATCGGAGATGTTAAAAATATTGGCAAATATATCAAACGCGCTAAAGACAAGGATGACCCTTTCAGACTCATGGGTTTTGGCCATCGTGTTTATAAAAGCTATGATCCGCGCGCCAAGGTCATGCGGGAAACCTGTTATAATGTTTTAAATGCCATGGACGCTCATGACGAACCTCTCTTCAAGCTTGCGAAGGAACTGGAACGTATCGCGCTCGAAGATGAGTATTTTGTGGAGAAAAAACTGTATCCGAATGTGGACTTTTACTCCGGGATCACCTTGAGTGCCATTGGTATTCCTACCAATATGTATACCGTCATTTTTGCCCTGGCGAGAACTGTCGGGTGGATGTCGCACTGGATGGAGATGGTTGCCAGTAAATCCAGAATAGGACGTCCCCGCCAGCTTTATACCGGTGAAAAACTAAGGGACGTTCCATAGAGGCCACGCGCTAAACCTGTTCACAAAAAAGACTTGCATATGGTCGGGCCAGGCGCCCGACTTACCAGGCTAATTGACATGCTACCGAAATTTAAGCATTCTCATGGCATCCAGCCAACCCTGAAAGTCCTTATCAATGGTTTCCCTGTCGCCGGATGGACAATATTCACGCTCACAGGTCCAAAGGGACTGCATCTTTTCCGGCGACTCCACTAACCCGTACCCGATAGCGGCGAGCATCGCGGCGCCAAGAGCGGTGGATTCAATATTAGCCGGACGCTGTATGATTGTTCCGCACTGCGAAGACAGAAACTGCAAAAACCATTGATTTTCTGTCATGCCGCCATCGACACGTAACAAAGATATATCCAGATTACTATCCTCTCGCATGCAAGCCAAAACTTCACGAGTCTGATAACAGACTCCTTCCAGGGCAGCGCGTGCAAAATGTGCTGGTTGAGTATTACGTGATAGTCCGAAAATGACACCACCTGGCGTTGAACACCAATGCGGAGCACCCAGACCATTAAACGAAGAGACCAGATAGACACCATCATTACCGGCAAGAGTCCTTGCCAACTCCTCGGTTTCCGAGGCTGTTGCGATCATTTTCATTTCATCCCGCAACCATTTTACCGTTGTTCCGGCATGGTAAAGACTTCCTTCCAGGCCATAAGCCATCCGTCCTTTTATCCTGTACGCAATGGTGGTCAGCAAATGGTGGGTCGACGATACGGGCTTCTCTCCGGTGTTCATGAGTAAAAAACCACCTGTACCAAAGGTCGCCTTGGTCATTCCCGAGCTTAAACAACACTGTCCTATCAAAGCCGCCTGCTGATCGCCGGCGACACCTGTGATGGGGATCGATACCCCCAGATGTTCGGAAGCAATTTCTCCATAACAGGCATCATTGTCACGCACGTCAGGCAGTATGGATCGTGGAATATTAAACAGCGCCAGTAACTCGTCATCCCATTGTTGTTTATGGATATCAAACAGCATGGTTCTGGACGCGTTTGTTATATCGGTGTAATGGGCTTTTCCGTTAGTTAATCGCCATATTAAAAAGCTGTCTATGGTTCCAAACGCCAATTTCCCTTCTTTCTGGAGCCTTTGCGCTTCCGGATTGTGCTGTAACAACCAATGCAACTTGGTTGCTGAAAAATAGGGATCCACAAGCAACCCTGTCTTGTTTTTTATCAAATTACGATAGGCGCTTAACGAATCACAAAATTCCCGAGTGCGTCTATCCTGCCATACAATGGCCGGATGGACGCAACGCCCGGTGCTCTTATCCCAGAGAAGGGTTGTTTCACGCTGATTGGTGATGCCACATGCCAGAACTTTACGGCAATCAACCTCCTGGCATACATCCTTGATTGCTGTTATTGTCTTTGTCCAGATTTCCTCGGGATCATGTTCAACCCATCCTGGTTTGGGATAATATTGTGTCAGCGGATATTGACTCATGGCTATGATCTTACCATGCTCGCTAAAAAGTATGGCGCGTGTACTGCTTGTTCCCTGATCAATGGCAAGAAGATAATTCATTGCTTTCTATTTCCTGATAGTCATAATTAGAGCTTATTGATTCTATATGTTTTTTGTGGAGACCTGAATATGGACATGGTTTTTGATATCATTGTTATCGGTGGCGGAATAAATGGCTGCGGCATTGCAGCGGACGCTGCGATGCGAGGGCTTTCAGTCCTCCTTATTGAAAAAGATGATATCGCATCAAAAACCTCGTCAAGCAGTAGTAAACTGATTCATGGCGGGCTCAGGTATCTGGAGCAATATAATTTCTCCCTGGTCAAAAAAGCGTTGGATGAACGGCAGGTTCTTTTGAAGATAGCGCCGCATCTCGTCTATCCACTCCCTTTCGTCCTGCCTTATGATCAAAGCATGCGTCCTACATGGTTATTGCGTACCGGACTATTTCTTTACGATCATTTAAGCCGAAAAAACCGATTACCTAAAAGCAGGTTTATCAGGCGAGCGAGTCACGCTGACCGCTTCTCCCCGTTAACCCGCCATTATCAAAAGGGTTTTTTATTTTATGACTGTGCGACTGACGACGCTCGCCTGACAGTTACCAACGCCCTGCAGGCAAAACGTCATGGAGCAACCATTCTATCCGGAACGGAACTGTTACATGGTATTGCCCGGCATAATCAATGGCATATCACCGCACGCCAGCCTGATGGCGAGGAAAAGCTATTTCGTTCCAAAGTGATTATTAACGCGTCGGGGCCCTGGGTTGAACAGGTGAATCAACGCCTGCAAGTGCCAAGTCGATTTAAAATATCTCTGGTTAAAGGAAGCCATCTGGTTGTTCATAAGCTTTACGAAGGCAATCATGCCTATCTCTTGCAAAACCAGGACAATCGTATAGTTTTTGTTATTCCCTATCACGGTTTTACCATGATAGGAACAACAGATATCGCCATTGACAGCTCTCCGGACAACATTGCCATTTCTCCCCAGGAAATTGAATACCTCCTGTCCCTGACCAACAGATATCTGAACCGTCCGTTAAAGCCTCAGGATATTATCACCACCTGGAGCGGTGTACGTCCATTACTCTCTTCCGACAAAAAAACACCGCAAGCGTTAAGCCGTGATTATACCTACCATTTCATAGCCTCTCCCGCACCAATTATTTCCATTTATGGTGGTAAAATTACAACGTATCGGCAATTATCCCGTGAAACCATTGACGCACTGGCACCTGTTTTTCCATCGCTAAAACCATCCGGATCCCACAGGGAAATCTTACCGGGCGGCCATCTGGGTGAACTTGATTTTAAAAGCTACCTCTCCTACGCCAAAGAAAAATATCATTGGCTGGAAAACGACGTAAAAGAGCGAATATTGCATACCTATGGCACACTGTCTGAACAGTTTCTGGCAAAATGCGATAAAACCTCCGATTTGGGAATTCATTTCGGGCACGGACTTTATCAAAGTGAAGTAGACTATTTGATCAACGAGGAATGGGCTCATAGCTGCGATGATATTTTGTGGCGCAGAACAAAGCTCGGGCTGTTTTTTAACCCTCCTGAGACACAAGGCTTATCCGAATATCTGCGCCATTCCTTAAAACAGGAAACAGTCGAGGCACCATAAAGGAGTCGAGCGACTACGACTCATCTTGCATTTTACTTCGTATATCGGCCATATCTATTTTTTCCGCCTGTTCAACCAGCTCTTTCAAGGCGGACTCCGGCATATTACCTGATTCAGAATAAATGATTATACCCTGTTTGAAAACAATCAGGTGCGGTATGGAACGAATTTGGAAGGTTTCAGCCAGTTTCTCTTCAAGTTGAATGTTGACGCTGGCGAATGTAACGTCAGGGTATTGTTTCGCTATGTTTGCGTATATTCTGGCGAAGTCCTTACATGGTGCACACCAGTCTGCCCAGAAATCAACGAAGACAATATCACTGGTAGTAACCAGTTGTTCCAGTTCATTGCCTCTGACGTTTTCCTTTAACATGAATATTCCCGCGCATTAATGGCTGACAGGATGCTGTGAAAAACGCTGTCCACCTGACCCAGGCCTGAGACACGATGAAATTCCGGTGCGGCGGTATCTTTGCCGGCCGCCCATTGCCTGTAATAATCTATTAAAGGTTCCGTCTGCTGATGATAAACAGCCAGACGCTCACGTACCGTTTCCTCACGATCATCATCGCGCAGGACTAACGGCTCTTGAGTAATATCGTCAAGACCATCCTGTTTTGGTGGATTGAATGAAACATGGTAAACTCGACCGGACGGCAAATGAACCCTTCTGCCACTGATTCGAGTAATAATTTCATCGTCCGGCACGGCAATTTCAATCACATGATCAATAGAAATATTCGCATCCTTCAGGGCATCTGCCTGAGGTATCGTACGCGGAAACCCGTCAAACAGGAACCCGTTACGGCAATCGTCTTTCTTCAACCTTTCCTTAACCAATGCGATTATTATTTCATCCGAAACCAGTTTCCCTGAATCCATTACAGACTTGGCATTGCGGCCAAGCTCCGTATCCGCCGCGATAGCAGCGCGCAGCATATCACCGGTAGAAATTTGTGGTATTTTGAAATAATTGATCAATTTAAGGGCTTGTGTTCCCTTGCCAGCTCCGGGGCCCCCTAGTAATATTAAACGCATTAATCAGCTCCTGGTTGAATTAACTACATATCCTACCTTTAGATAAGCCGGATGTCATTAGAAACCTGTGTTTTTCCCCGAGAGTCTGGACGCTATCTCATCTAAAAATTGGTAGCCCGTCATGAAGGCGACGCCGAAATGCGGGATAACGTTCACCTAGGTAGTCACCATAGCTCCTGATACAATATTGGAACATAAAACCCGCAATACGGCCGCAGGCCTCCTTGCGGGCTACGGCTCTGAGCTTGCACACTCGTATCATCTCCAAATATGGCCGGGTTGCCTGTAAGGTAAGATTGTATGGATACCGCGGACGAGCCGCGGTATGTAGGCGGGGAGGTGAATTATATACTAGAACCACCATCGTGACGGGCGTTTGCAACGACCAAGCTGAGCCTGATAGGTTTGGGCGCGAGCCTTCACTTTCCTGGCCACATGAACAAGCCAGGTTTTTTTAAGATAGGTTTTCCTTTGATAGCCGCCTATACCCTCGTGATAGGCAAGATATAAGCTGTAAGCATCATCTCTGGGAATTTTGGCGCGGCGGTTAGCCTGATTGGCATACCAGCCGATAAAATCCACAGCATCGCTAAAATCATCCCGCGACGCCCAGAGTCCGCCGGAAGAGCGCTTATACTGTTTCCAGGTCGTGTGAAGCGCCTGGCTATATCCATAAGCGCTCGAAGGTCTTTTCCAGGGAATAATCCATAACAATTTGGTTCTTGCCGGTTTCGCTCGTCCGTTAAATTTGGATTCCTGATGAATAATTGCCATTTGCACAGACACCGGCACTTTCCAGCGCCGTTCAACATCCTGAGCATAATGACGCCACTTCGGATATTGTTTAAAAATATTGCAAATATTGTCTACGTTTGCAGGAGGAGGCTTGACACATCCGGTGATCAATAAGGATAGTACCGCTAAAATCAGTAATTTTTTATTCATTATAATTATAATTAAAATCCGTTAAGGTGGTTATTAGTAACAAAATTGCCGGGAAAATAAAATATTCTTAATGAAAATGTTTGCAGGATGATAAAATCTCATCGTGTTATCTGGTATCCTGACTGAAACAACAAAAAAATAACGCTATGGGTATTTTAGTATTTGATATAGAAACCATTCCGGATGTCGAAGCAGGTCGAACTCTGTATGATCTGCATGGCTTGTCTGATGAGGACACCGCCAATGCCATGTTTGCCTTACGACGGGCAAAAGCAGGCCATGATTTCCTGCCCCACTATTTGCAAAAGATTGTCGCAATCTCTCTGGTTATCAATCAGGGAAATCAGCTGCATGTCTGGTCTCTGGGTGATGAGACATCCGATGAAAAGGAATTAATTACCCGTTTTTTTGCAGGGATCGATAAATACACCCCAGTACTGGTAAGCTGGAATGGCAGTGGTTTTGATCTTCCCGTTTTGCATTATCGCGCCCTCTTGCATGGCGTAGCCGCCCCAACCTACTGGGAGACAGGAGATAGTCAACAGGCTTTTCGCTGGAACAATTATCTGAACCGTTTTCATTATCGTCATCTGGATCTGATGGACGTACTGGCCGCCTACCAGAACAAAGCCTTCGCTCCCCTGGATGAAATAGCCTGCATGCTTCATTTTCCGGGGAAAATGGGCATGAGCGGCGCCAAGGTATGGGAACAGTATCTTGCAGGACATTTAAAACAGATTAGAGATTATTGTGAAACGGATGTTTTAAATACTTATTGTGTCTATCTTAGATTTGAACTCATGCGTGGCGTGCTAAACAACCAGGACTACGATAACGCCCTGCTCAATCTGAAAAACTACCTGGCCGGTGAAACCGACAAGGAGCATTTGCAGGAATTTTTACGCAACATGCCTTCGTAGAGCTTAGGGTATGTATGTTAACAGCTACCTTCCTGTTACCCGCCAAATCATTCAAAAGAAAAGCCAAACGGCAACCGGCCATGGCAATTCGTTGTTCAGAAATCTTTTTAACCATACGCTGGTATTTTTCCCCGGGTTTGCTGCCTTTTTTAATAGCATACGCTTTTGTAACGGCTATCCGGTAAGATTCCTGGCTCCATTTCAGGGGATCTTGTGTTTGATAAGAGGCTTCGCATGGAAAACGTTTTTCGATACGAAGGGCCTTACTGCGGATCTGTCGCGAAGAATAGCGATGCGAACCGGTCAGCAAACCTCCTCCTTTATCCCAATAGGCATGAAGATTTTTACCAATCGTATTTTTCGCCAGAGGAAATAAATTACCGCCCAAATCACCTGCGGGATAAACGGTGCTGAATTGACTGACAGCGTGCATGGGTTGATGAATATCTCCTGTAACATGAAGTAATATACGCAGGCTGAACGCTTTATTAAAGGCGTTTTCGTCCTTACTCAGTAGTACCTCTTTCGCCTTTTTTATAGCAGAAACCGCGTTTTTTTTATCGGGTTCCATTAATCGGCTGCCATCGACGGAATACGGTATATCGATGTAGTGCATATATTGTAACCATCGCTCATTTTTATAACTCAAGGTATCCATCCAGGCCGCAGCTTCAACCAAAGATTGTGGCTTGTAAACCGTATCCATTTTATGGTTCAGTCGGCTAAACACCTCTCTGGCGTGGCCACTCAGGTTATCATAGGCAATTTGACCAACCAATTGATGACCTAACGCGTTCCAGCAATAACCATGAGCTGATAACAGCAGCATGGCGGTTACATAAAAACGGCGATAAGAACCATTTATTAATTTCATTACAAAAGTTTCCTTTCTTCAGGTTCTATGGGACGCAGCCATAAATCAACTAACCTAAAAACGGCGACCAGGCCGGTTCCTGGACATCCCCCTGACGTGATGGCAATTTCATTTGAATGCGGCCATCAATGGAAACAATCCCTAAAACACCACGATTATTGACCGTTGTCGCATAAACAATCAACCGTCCATTGGGTGAGACCGATGGCGACTCGTCAACCGGGGAAAAGGTAACTTGATTTATCTTTCCGCTAGCCACATCCTGCACACCAATATTAAAGTGTTTGTCCTCGCGGTGCAGCAGAACAATATGTTTTTCATCCGAAGTATAGGACGCCCGGGCATTATAATTACCCTGATAGGTCACTCGCGAGACACGCCCGTCGTTCAGTGATAAACGATAAATCTGAGGAGCCCCACCGCGTCCGGAGGTAAACAATATATAACGACCGTCAGGAGAATACCGAGGCTCCGTATCAATCGCGT
Source organism: Legionella spiritensis (assembly GCF_900186965.1). NCBI lineage: Bacteria > Pseudomonadati > Pseudomonadota > Gammaproteobacteria > Legionellales > Legionellaceae > Legionella > Legionella spiritensis. Next base: position 1,559,527 of record NZ_LT906457.1, on the reverse strand, counting down.
CCCCAAAAGTGAGTTGCTTGAGGCTTCCCGAAGACAGATCGATACTATAAATTTTGGGACTTCCTCCCTTTGATAGCACAACAGCCAACTGACGACCATCCGGTGACCAGGCGGGTGCCCCGTTAATACCATTAAAATCCGTTACCAGACGGCGCTTGCCGTTCGCCACTGCGACGGTGAAAATCTGCGCCTTTTTCTTCTCAAAGGATACATAGGCAATCTGCTTGCCGTCAGGAGACCAGGACGGTGACATTAATGGCTGTGAGGAGACAACCAGACTCTGTGGATTATTGCCATCCGCATCCGCGACTTCAAGAGAAAATGTAGAACGTCCGGCTTGCCTTTGTACAAGAATATAAGCGATGCGTGTTGAAAAAATGCCGCGTTCACCGGTCAGCTTTTCATAGACCAGGTCGCTGATGTGATGTGCCAGGGCTCTTACTTCACGACCACTGACCTGAAAATTATTGGATAATAACAAACGTCCCTTGGCTGCGGCGTCAATTAACTCAACACTAATTTCATAACGATTAAATCCGGTTTTTGTAACGTGTCCTTGCACGACGCTATCGGCGCCGGCACTACGCCAGACACGGATCGCCTGTTGTCCTTCCGGCATGCCTCGCGGTACCGGTATAATTCGAAATTGCCCGGACAGGCGTAAATCATTATTAATCACCTCCGTTAACTCCGTACCTGCCGAATCCTCACCAAAAGACTCGATCCCTACCGGTAATGCGGAATTAATGCCCTGGGTTAATTCCAAATCAAGAGCCATCAGTGTTCCTGAGCAACACAATAAAAACGCGACTACCATTCGTTTAATGAACACGATTACCCCCTAACATTTTCTGGTCTTACGGTTAAACTTATTTCTCTAAACAGATCAAACGTTGCAGGATCGGAAGGAACCGGTAATGGCGATGCTTTGTAAATAGCGGACTGGGCCGAGCGATCCAGAACAGGATCACCGCTGCCGCGGATCAAACTCACCTCAAGAACAGCGCCGTCAGGTGCTAAACGGATCCGAAACTGACTGGACAATCGACTATCCGCATTTTCAGGCAATATCCACTGTCTGCCAATCGCGTTGACAATCATGGCCTTGTACTTGTCCACTTCCCCAGCAATACGAGCCTTTTCTGCCGCGGCACTCGCCGCTTGCGCCTGCTTTCTGGCCGCCTCTGCGGCCCGCTCCGCTTTTTCCTTTTCCTCAGCCAGCTTCTTTTTTTGTATTGCTATACGCTCATCTTCCCTTTGTTTCTTTTTTAACGCCTCTTGCTTCTTTTGCAACTCCTGTAACCGCTTGGCTTCCTGTTCTTTCTGCAAGGCCAACTGTCTTAACCGTTTCTTTTCCTGTTCTATTTGTTTTTTCCTCGCAATGGCTAATTGTTCGGCTTCATTTTTTAGTTTTTCCAGTCGTTTCTGCTCCATTTTTCTGGCTTGTAGCGCCTGCTCAGCCTGCCTGGCCAGCGTCTGTTGTCTTGCCTGTTCCGCTTTGCGTTGCCGGATGCGCTCTTGCTGTAAACGGTGAACCGTTTCTTTGACTTCCTGACTGTCTACACTGACGGCCTTGACGATTTCTTTTTCAGGCTGTTTTTTTGGTTCAACGGCAATCATTTCTCCAGGCTCATTTTTGGCTTCGTTGACCAATACCGGCCGTTTACCTGTCCATTCAAACAACAACAAAAAAGCCAGTAAAATATGTAGCACACACGCCGCGTAAAACGATTTGCGATAACTCGGATCAATGATCATGCCGAACTCTCCTTTGCCTGCCCGGAAGAGTCTGTAATCAATCCGACTTGTTCGGCACCGGCCTGTTTCAGCAAAGACATTGCGGCCACCACCTTACCATAGGCAACCCCCTGATCCCCTTTAACCAGGACATTAACCGGCTCCTTGTTTTGCTTCGCAAGTGTCAGTTCCGCCGCGACACGCACCATTAAAGTATGGGAATCTATGGGAACATCAGGTGAGGTATGAATATTAAGAAAATAATCGCCTTGCTGATTAACGGAAACAATAATAGGCTCACGCTCGGTGGTCTTCAGAGATTCACTGGTTGCCTTGGGTAATTCAACCGTGACACCCTGGGTCAACATAGGTGCCGTAATCATGAATATAACCAGTAAAACCAGCATGACATCAATATAAGGAACAACATTTATTTCCGAAATAGGCCGCGAGCCTCGTGATTTGCTTTTTAACATCCTGCTACCCTCTCACCGCTACCGCAGTCTGTTGTTCAATTAAAGAAACCAGTTCTTCCTGAAACAGATCATAATTATCCAGCAAATTGTTCGCCCTCGTGCTATACCGGTTATAGGCAATAACGGCAGGAATGGCGGTAAACAAGCCAAGAGCAGTTGCCACCAGCGCCTCGGAAATTCCAGGGGCCACCATAGCTATGGTGGCTTGCTGCGCCTGTCCGAGAGCGCTAAAGGAAGTCATGATTCCCCATACCGTACCAAACAATCCGACGTAGGGCGCAATGGAGCCGACCGATGCAAAAAACGGCAAGTGTTTTTCCAGCCGGACAGCCTCTTTGGCATGGCTGATTTGCATGACCCGCTGTATCGGGTTGAGAACCACAGAACCTTGTTTTCGCGTTCTTACGTATTCCTTGAAGCCGGCATGAAAAATGGCGGCCAAACCTTCCTGCTCCTCTTTGTTACTGTCTATATCGGCAAAAAGCTTGCTCAAATCTGAACTGTCCCAGAAACGCTTTTCAAACAACATGCTTTGTTGTTTTTTTCGATTAAAAAACCAGGCTCTTTGTATAATTAATGTCCAAGAAACCAACGATGCGAGCAACAATATCAGCATGACGAACTTCACAACGAGTCCGGCCTGTAGAAAATATCCTAATATATTGGCATGACCACTCATTTCTAATCCTCCAACAAAAATAGCAGTGCTTTCTGGCATTTCATAAGCAACATCACTCACGAACCCGGGGGTTGTGCCCATGGCTGTTGACATTGACTTTCATAGCCACAAATGTCAATAAGCTTTTTTATTTTTCATCGCAAATTTCCTGGTAAACGACGGACTTTCATATTGCTATCTATACATACAACCTTTACTTTCGCATCACAAATTCTTGTCTGCTCCTGATTATCCATGGTTTGTGCAAATAACAAACTGCATGGGCTTTCTTTCACGATTTCAGAAGCAATGACCAGCATATCATCCAGTTTTGCGGGAGCATGAAAACGGATATGGACATCGGCGATCGCAAACTGGCAATTCTGCTCCGCCAACCGGCTTAGCGACCATCCGGCAGCCCGCAGCATCTCGGTTCTTGCCCGCTCCAGGAAACAAAGATGATTGGCATGATAAACGATACCCATCATATCGGTATCTTCCGCATAGACTCGGATTTGCGTTGTGAACGGATCATCGGTTACATTCATTCCTAGTTCCCAGGCTAGTCGACCACTTGCATTCCAAAATGTTGATAAGCCAGAGTAGAGGCGACTCTACCCCTTGGCGTTCTCATCAAATATCCCTGCTGGATTAAAAATGGTTCGAGCACGTCTTCAATCGTACCTTTTTCCTCACCTATAGCCGCGGCGATGCTATCCAGCCCGACCGGTCCGCCTCCAAACCGCTCAATCACGGCTAAAAGCAGCTTTCTGTCCATCGTGTCAAACCCCAACTGATCAACATCCAGCATATCCAAGGCCAGGCAGGCCGTTTCCCGTGTTATGAAACCATCTCCTTTGACCTCGGCATAATCCCTTACCCGACGCAACAAACGGTTCGCAATTCGGGGAGTCCCCCGAGAGCGCCCCGCTATTTCCCTGGCTCCATCTTCGTCTGCCCTGACATTCAGAAGTCTTGCCGAGCGGGAAACGATATAGGTCAGGGATTCCACCGAATAAAATTCCAGCCGTTGAACAATACCGAATCGATCACGCAGCGGAGATGTTAACAGTCCGGCTCTGGTTGTTGCACCAATCAAGGTAAAAGGAGGCAACTCGAGCTTAATGGAGCGTGCGGCAGGTCCCTCGCCTATCATAATATCCAGTTTATAATCTTCCATCGCCGGATAGAGGATTTCTTCAATTATGGGGCTTAAACGATGGATCTCATCGATAAAAAGTACGTCATTCTCTTCCAGATTGGTTAAAAGCGCGGCAAGATCACCCGCTTTATCCAATACCGGCCCGGAAGTCTGTCTTAAACTGACCCCCATTTCATGTGCAATAATATTGGCCAATGTTGTTTTGCCCAACCCGGGCGGTCCGAAAATAAGCACATGATCCAGTGCTTCACTTCGTTTTCGAGCCGCATCAATAAAAATCTGCATCTGGGATCGCACTCTGTCTTGTCCAATGTATTCACGCAAGGTGACGGGTCTGATAGCACGATCAAGCGCTTCCTCGGAATCAGTCGGATCGGCACTGATTAATCGATCACTTTCGAGCATAGATTGACGTTTGGGTGAGTAGAGAATGAAATTATTCTAACACAGCTTTAAAGCGATCCGTGTCTCATTTATTATCTTCCATACCCGCTTTTAAAATATCTCTGGTACGGTGAATACGTGAGCGTACGGTTCCCAGGGGACACCCCATGTATGCGGCAATATCCTCATAACTCAAGCCATTTAATATATGCAGAATAAAACAATGACTCATTTTCTCAGGCAATTGCCCCATGATTTTATCCAGATGGTCACCAAGTTGTAATTCAATGGCCGACATTTCCGGCCCAGGAATGGTATTATATAACGGTGTGGCCGGAAGATTTTGCACAAACATCAACAGTTCTTTGCTGTTGGCTCTGTAATAATTTTTTAACGTATTTTGAATAATGCAATGCAGCCAGGTTGAAAAATTTGAACGAAAGTCAAAATCACCGAGGTATCGGAATAACTTAATACATACTTCCTGGGCAAGATCGTTAGCAATGGCGGCGTCGTTAACCTGACTTTGTATTTGCACAATGATTTTTTTATAATATCTGCCAATCAATTGATTCATGGCCTCTGAATCACCGTAAAGTGATCTATTAATCAATTGCGCCTCTTTTTCTTCGGATAACGATCTCATAATGTATTTTTTATAGTCTTTATGTATATATAATCGACAAATACGCAGGGTTCTTTAATTTATATGTTATGGATTGTGATTTTCTGATATTTCAAGTACTTTGAAAAAAACACAAACTGCAGTCTTGTTTCAAGATAATTGAACCAGGATATTTATTTAGTCCGGGTGATGTACCATGACCAAATCCAGAGAACAAGTTATATACAGAATCAATGAAATCATTTACCACAACATAGCCGGAGACAACAATATTTATAATCTTGTGCAAACAGGCGTACTCACCGAACAGGAACTCATCCCTTTTTATCTTAAGGCCGTACGAAAAGGCAGTCATTTTGCCGTCAAAAGCTTTTTAATTTATGGCATGAGCGCTAACCAGCGAGACGAAAATAATGATACTCCCTTAATCTGGGCGGCTCGCTTAAATAACCATCAGATGATTGCTGATTTAATGGCATTTGGCGCAGATCCGGATTTTACAAACTGTCTGGGTAAAAATGCTCTCGTCTATATCGAGGACAATTTATATACCGGCTATGATCTTGTGTTAAAAACCAAAGAAAACAAAGAGTTCGAAGAAGGCGTATTGTATATTACAGTGTCTGCCAAGGATTCCTTTCAATATGTGGTCAAATCACCGAATGGTGCGATAAAAAAAGGAGTCATTGCTATTGAGGATATTAAAGGATTTCATCCCCAAGGCCCCTTAAATGTGGAAAAATTACGAACTGTTTTAAAAAATATCCTGTTCATTACTTCAAAAAGAGGACATACGGCTCCATTGCCAATCAACTCGTTAAGAAACACGAGAATCACTAAAAAAGATATAGCAGATACCCTCTTTGAACTTTCTTTGCAAGCCATTGAAAATCAACATGATGAGATGGCAAGAGATATACGTAAACTGGCCGCCAAACATGATCAACAAGACGCCGGTCGAATTGAAACATGGAATAAAAATAACACCATTCAAAACAAACTGTCCGGCAATAGCTTGTTTATTTCATCCAGTCATCAATCCACTGGCAGAAAAGTCGCGGATACCATGTCATCCTTGCCTGGATCCGGACGTACCCTTCCAGCATAGGATAACAAATCTCACTATTTTACATGGCTGTCAATCAGGCACTTAATTTGATCGTCACTTTATTTTTTCAATGATTTTTAAAAATCGATGTTCGTCTGAAGATATCTGATCTGAAAAAATAATAAAGACACGGCGCTTTCGGGCTGTAGAAAATTCAATAAGCAAAAACAATCCGGCGTCTATAATGATTCTATAATGATCAAAATTATCCGCCACATCCTGCTCATTAATTAATTGCCAGCCCGTTTTTTTATAAATTAACGTTCTCATCCCTGATGTATAATGGGGCGTGTGATATACATGAATAACACTGAAGAGCAAAAATAAAAGTAACGTTATTTTGATAGCAATGGGCAATCCTGATGTTAAAACCACGCTTAAGGCAAACGTGTAAATCAGAATAATCACTCGTATATATAGTTTTGATTCGGCAAGTCTAACGATACGACCTGACCAATTGGACGATGTCATGCAATTCCTTGTCTCCCGGTGATTCGCTATCCAGCAACCAGCTATAGAGTTCGGGATCTGAACAATCCAGCAAGGATTCCATCTGTCCAAGCTGGTGCTCGGTCAACGTTTCAAGATGCCGGTCAACAAACTGGTTAAGAATCAGATCCAGCTCAAGCATTCCTCGTCGACACTGCCACCTGATTCTGGCCTTTCTGACTGATGTGTTCATAAGCACTTAATTATTAAAAAATGGAATGTTACACTAAACACGGTCGACAGCAACAGATATCCTGGTTATGAACAGGATAAATTTTTTATATTTCAAGGTATAACGCATTATGCAAATGACCCATTCAAGCAATACAGGTTGCCGAGTTTACCAATCGGTTTTGCCTGTCCCGGAAGAACTGAATTTTCAAACGGATAAAAACTATCTGTTTTTACTTTCCGACCTTGCAGTTATTTCGGTTATCGGTGGGCAAGCCCGTGATTTTCTGCAAGGACAACTAACCTGCGATATGAACCGTATTGACCCCAATACCATGAGTCCGGGCGCCATGTGCAATTTGAAAGGACGAATCCTTGCATTACCTCATGTTCTGGATTGGCACGGCTATAAAATGATACTCCCTAATGATTTGATCGTCGACACGATCGCTTCCCTAAGTAAAACGGCCATGTTATCTCGTGTGGTTCTTGAAGCGGACAGGCAACTAACTGTTCTTGGCCTGAGACGAACAAATGATAAAGATATTATTCCTGATTTTCCGCTCCCGTTAACATCTCACGCAGTCACTTTTAGCGACCAACACTGTTGTTATGCTATCGCGAACGATCTGTTTGTCATTATCGCTGACCGGACAACCGGCGCTTCCCTGATTCAGAAATACAACGAGAAACAGCAGCTCCGTGGTTCCCTGGCATGGCATCATCTGCAACTTGAAAATCATCATGTCGCCATTTATCCTGAAACGCGTGGCTTGTTTCTACCCCATCGCCTGGATTTACCTCGGTTGGGTTATATCAGTTTCGACAAAGGCTGTTACAAAGGACAGGAAATTATTGCCCGCACGCATTATCGCGCGAAATTAAAACATCATTTGCAAACGTTCATTATTAACGCAACTCAACCGTTGATGCCAGGAAGTAAATTACTGGATGCCGACACAAACCAGGAAGTGGGTGAACTGGTTGATTATTGCGCCCGCGATGAACATTCTTTTTTAATTGCCGCGAGCATCTTAATTGATCACCCTCAACATATCAAAATAGAAGGTCATCACGACATCATAACGCTGTAAGGCGCGGCGTCGTCTCCCAGGCTCTGTGAACAAAATTAATTACGGCTGCAAAAAAGCGTATGATTTGCTCCTTATATGTAGCCCGTGATGAAGGCGAAGCCGAAATGCGGGAAAACAATGTCCACTTAGGCACTCACCTGTTCTCGTGATGCAATATTGAACCATTAAACCCGCAATACGGCCACAGGCCTCCTTACGGGCTACCGTTCTTTTATAAAAAAATGTGCCAGGACATTTTTGTGCACAGAGCCTGGTGTATTTGATCTATCCCTTTTTCCTCTCCCATAGCATCCGTCGTAAAACATTGTCCTTATCAATAAAATGATGCTTTAAAGCACCGGCGACATGCAGGACTATTAAAGCAATAAGTATCCAGGCGATAGTTTCATGGCATTCCTTCATAAACCCGGCCAACTGTTTGTTAACAGGCACCAGGGGAATCGGTAAGGAAAACATCCCGAAATACACCGGGGCCCTATTAGCGGCGGTCGACATAATCCATCCACATATCGGCATTAACAACAGGAAGATATAAAGACTGTATTGAACGCCATGCGCCATTTTTTTTTGCCAGCCCGGCATCGCAAGAGGCAGTGAAGGCCTCCCGAAAGCCATAAGCCAGACCAGGCGCAGTAATACTAATACCAGCACCGTAACGCCCAATGACTTGTGAATTGTAAAAGCCACACCCTGTAATGAGTCAGGAAGATCATCAAGAAAAAAACTGACTGACAACATAGTAATAACGATTAATGCAATGATCCAATGAAGAAACTTGGATCCCGCCGAATAGCTTTCAACTTTTTTTTCATTTTCTCTGATACCCTCCCTGTGTTTTCGTACATCAAGCTACAACAACCTTTTTCTTTTCAGACATTTGTACCGTGGTCTGCGTTAAATCCAGCAGCTCCCTGATCGCGACAAAAAACATGGTGTAGTTTAATGACGCACTGGATCGCAATTCCTCCAGGATATGACGCCATCGCTCAATAAGCGCGGTATGGTTTTCAGCCCAATCGTTAAAGGATTTCATGGAATCTTTCTTCCCGTCCAGACTTATAATACCAGCCGTTAATTGCCGTTGTTGCCAATCCAGATCATCCCTTAACGCCTCTCTTGACAAGGATTCCCAGGTATTTTCCGTAGGATGTACGATAACCTGGGCGCGAATCCAGGATAAATCCAGAAACTCTCCGATATTAAAGTATATTTCAGCCGCTTTTGTGACGCTGATTTCAAGTTTTTGTGCCACTTCAATAATATCCATAGCCGAAAATAAATTGCGCGTGACGGTCAATTCATGTGCAAACTCATTATCAATGCCCAACTCAATATAATGCGCTAATTGCTCTTCATATTGCGTACGGTTACCCTCGTTAAAAATGGAAGGTATGGCTTGTTTCATTTCAAATACACCAGGCGCGTAAAGCTTCACGGCCTTACTGATATCGAGGTGCATGCGCTGACTTCTTAAAAACCAGCGTGATACCCTCCGTAACAATCGGACGTACATCATCACAATTTCCGTTTGTTTTTCCGAGTTTATAAGCGCTTCCAGTCCGCTGATTTTTTTCCATATGGCATCAATACCAAGTACCGTTCTCGCAATCATATAAGCCCGTACAATCGCTGATACGGGAGCGCCGGTTTCATCTTGCATGCGGAAGATAAACGTAAAACCCATCTCATTCATAATAATATTGCTCAATCTGGTCGCAATAATCTCGCGTCTGAGAGGATGATTCTGCATTTGCTTACTGAAGCGATCCTGCAATGGCTTTGGAAAATAACCAATTAAAAAAGTTTTTAAATACGCGTCTTCAGGGACATTCGTTGCAAGAATTTGTTCCTTAAGAATCGTTTTACTGTAGCAAAGCAAGACGGCAATGGCTGGTTGTCCCAGGCCTTTACCCGTTGACTTACGCTCAATCAACAATTTCTCATCCGGTAAAAATTCAAGACTTCTATCAATCTTGCCGGATCGTTCCAACTCGTTCAGATAACGTATATGCAATTGAACGGAGCGCAGTGCCTGCGCCGCCGTATAGCTTATCGCGCGAGGTTGGGAAAAATTGTCTCGTAAAACCAAGGCCGCGACTTCATCGGTCATCTCCCCTAACAGCTCATTACGCTGTTTTACGGTCAGATCACCCGCAGAGACAATACCATTTAATAATATCTTGATATTTACTTCTTTATCAGAGCAATTCACGCCGCCGGAATTGTCAATAAAATCGGTGTAAATTAATCCACCCTGCAAGGCGTATTCAATCCGGGCCAACTGCGTTAAGCCAAGGTTACCCCCCTCACCGACAACCTTGCAATTCAATTGTTTGGCATTGATTCTTGTGGCATCGTTCGTTCTGTCGCCTACGTCGGCATGCGTTTCCGTCTGGGCTTTCACAAACGTACCGATACCGGCACTCCACAATAAATCCACTTTAGCCCGCAGAATCACTCGTATTAATTCATTCGGCTCAATCTGGGCCTGCTTAATTCCGAATACCTGTTTCATTTCCTTGGTAACGTTAATGTACTTGGCTGATCGATTAAATACTCCACCGCCTTTGGAAATTAATTTTTTGTCGTAATCACTCCAGCTTGATCGTGGGAGATGAAACAGACGCTCACGCTCCTTGAAACTGGTTTCGGGATCCGGATCCGGATCAATGAATATATGCTGATGGTTGAACGCACCCAGTAATTTGATATGTCCTGAAAGAAGCATTCCATTACCAAAGACGTCTCCCGCCATATCTCCAATACCAACCACAGTAAAATCGGTTGTATTTATATCAATGTCCATTTCATAAAAATGACGCTTCACGGACTCCCAGGCACCGCGGGCGGTAATACCCATTTTTTTATGATCATAACCCACCGAGCCACCGGAAGCGAATGCGTCTCCCAGCCAGAAATCGTATTCCAGGGAAATGGCGTTGGCGATATCTGAAAATGACGCGGTTCCTTTGTCTGCCGCAACAACAAGATAGGGATCGTCCTCATCATAACAAATAACATTTGCCGGTTTTCCGATGACGTTATTCTGATAATTATCCGTAATATCCAGCAAACCTCGTATAAATTCCTGATAGCAGGCAATACCTTCCGCCTGAATCTCTTCTCTCGTGCCATTGGCTGGGATATGCTTTGGAACAAAGCCACCTTTCGCGCCACTGGGTACAATGACGGAATTTTTAACCTGCTGTGCTTTCATCAAACCCAGTATTTCCGTTCTGAAATCCTCTTTTCGATCAGACCAGCGCAAACCACCACGAGCTACTTTTCCACAGCGCAAATGCACGCCTTCAAACCGGGGCGAGTACACGTAAATTTCAAACATGGGATAGGGTTTGGGTACAGCGGGAATGACCTTGCTGTTCAATTTAATTGAAATGTATCGTTTGGGATTTCCCTTGTTATCCACTTGATAATAGTTGGTTCGTAAAGACGCGGATATGGCATGGACGTACTGCCGGATGATTTTATCCTCGTCAAGATTAGCCACTTCATCCAGTGAATCATAAAGAAGATTAACCTGATCAATAAAATTGTCTTCTCTTTGTCCATTTAATTTTGGATTAAAACGAATTTCAAACAAATCCACCAGCTTCCGGGCGATGCTGGCATTGTTATTTAATGCCGTTTCAATATATTCCTGACTGAAAGTAAACCCGGTTTGTTTAAAATATTTCGCATACGCACGTAAAACTGCCACCTGCCGCCAATTTAAACCCGCGCCTAAAACCAGTTGGTTAAAACCGTCATTTTCAGCTTCACCGAACCAGACGCTGGCAAACGCGTTCTGAAACAAATCCTTGATCTCATCAATATCAAAGTAAGCACCTCGGGTATATTGCAAGGCGAAATCATTAATCCAGGTAATTTTGCCATCATCAAACTTTAGAACATAAGGCCTTTCACTAATCGCGCGCATGCCCAACCGCTCAACAATAGGTAATACATCAGACAGGGGGATGGTCGTATTATGCTGGTAAATTTTCAGCCGAAAACTATCGACCTGTTCATCCATCGGGCGATAAAAATTCATAACCAGAGGATTTTCTTCCGACAACGCCTCCACATGACGGATATCATAAACGGCTGTACGGGGAGAAAAATTATCACAATAGGCAATAGGAAAAGCGCTTTTATAGCGGGCATACAAACGATTAGCCTGCTCTTCACCGAATGATTCCACCAGATAATGTTGTAAATCATCTGTCCAGGAACGTCCTATTTCGATCAGTTTCTGTTCAATTTCCTTAAAGTCCCATTGGGTTTCATCCTGCGGACTGGTTCTGATTATAAAGTGGATACGGGCAAGAACCGACTCGGTAAACAGTGTGGAAAAAGTAATTTCAAGTGCGTTAAAATTTTCCGCCAGAATTTTTTGCATGGCTTGTCTTAGCTCGGTATTAAACCGTTCTTTGGGAACATAAACCAGGCATGACACAAAACGCCGGTATACATCGACCCGGGCGAACATGCGGATTCTTCGACGCTCCTGCATGTAATAAATACCCATGGCGATTTCAAGAAGTTCATCTTCCGATGCCTGAATTAAATCATCACGAGGCAGGGTTTCCAGAATATTAAGCAAAACCTTACCGGCATGGCTGCGAGGAACGAGAGACGAGTGCTGCATGACCAATGCTACTTTATGACGCAAAAACGGAATGTGCTTGGGATTGGTATTATAAGCAGCGGAGGTATAAAGGCCTATGATTCTCCGCTCGCCAATCACCTGTCCCTTTTTATTAAATCGTTTAACACCGATGTAATCGGTATAGGCTTGTCTGTGTACCGTCGCTTCCGTATTGGTCTTAAACATAACCAGGGCACGCGTTGACAGGGTCAATTCCCGCGCTTCGGGTGTCATGGCAGAAATACTTCGCGCACTTGATTTGCTCAGACTCGGACGAAGTACACCAAGCCCTGTTTCCGGCAAAGGCTGCAAGATGGTTTCCTGCCCTTTGTGAACCAGTTCATAATCCCGGATGCCAAGAAAGGTAAAATGATGATCTTCAATCCAGTGAAGAAAGGCCTTGGTTTCTTCCGCTTCAGCCGGATCAAGTACCGTTGGCGCACCTTCCAGCTCTTCAATAGCCTCACGTACTTTTTCACGCATGGCATGCCAATCCTCTACCACGGCACGATTGTCCTCAAGCACCCGATCAAAGTGGCGATGTAATTCTTCAAGTATGGTGGGATCGGTTTGTCTGTTAATTTCGATAAATACAGGAGCCTCTACCGTAATGCCTTGTGAAGGATCGGGCTCCACTGTGGAGTTTCTTGGCAAAACCTCCACGACCTGATGTTTGGAATCACGTTTAAGGGTCAGCCCTCCCATATGTATAACAAGGTGTGATTCCAACCCCATCCGGTTAATGACCATCCGCAATGAGTCAACCAGGAAAGCCATATCATTGGTAAGGACTTCAACAACCGTGTGAGTCGTCTGCCAGCCATGCCTTTCAAAATCCGGATTATAAATCCGGATTTTGGTTTCATCCGGGGCCCGATGCTGAATCAGTGACCAGAAATTAACGGCAGCACCATAAAGATCTTCAATATTCCATTCGTTTAAGTCATCCAGCGCAACGGTACTATAAAATTGCCGTACAAATTCCGAACAAAGAACCGCTTGTTCCTCGTTCATTTTTTGGTTTAATTTATCAACAATAGCTTTAATGATTAAATCTTTACCTTCTTCGAATTTGTAGGACATGCACTCACCTCTATTAGGCACGAAAATTAGCTGGAGCGAATTATATACTTCTATAAATGAACTTACACCGCTTACGATGTAATATTTTATCTCAAACCGGTGGCAGAGTAATTCTTTTTTGCTTTTACTCGATAAAAACTCGAGTTTCCACCTCCGACCATGCCGCTAACTCTATCATGTCATGATTGCGCATTCGAATACATCCACGAGAACCCACTACCCCCATTGAAGTAGTATCAGGGGTGCCATGTATGTATATATATCGTTGTAAACTATCAACCTGGCCTCCCTGATTACGACCTGCTTCCAGGCCATCCAACTGCAAAATACGCGTTAGAATCCAGTCTCTGGCCGGAAATTGTTCAGCCAGGGCTTGTGAATAGATTTCTCCGGTCCACCTTCGGGCGACAAAAACACTGTTTACGGGCGCATCAAGACCAATACGCGCATGGATGCGATGCCAGCCCCTGGGAGTACATTCACTGCCCATCTGTTCACCCAATCCGTTCTTAGCGGTCGATATTATGTAGGATTGCCATAAATTATCCCCTTGATAGCAGTCCATTCTCTGTCGCACGGAAGAAATGTAAATTAATTTATCAGTCATTTGGTATTTATCGAATTCCGATTGTCTTGATATTGACAAATTCTAGCAAACCTTCCCTGGATAATTCACGCCCATACCCGGAATTTTTTATTCCACCAAAGGGCAAACGCGGATCAGACGCTACAAATGTGTTGATACAGCACGTTCCGACTTCCAGTTGGTTTCTGGCAATTTCCTCGCCGCGTTCGATGTCTCTGGTAAAAACGGCACCAGCAAGACCAAAACGGCTATCGTTTGCTAACTGGATAGCCTCTTTTTCGCTTTTAGCACGGACAATAACCACTACGGGGCCAAATAACTCCTCTTCAAAAGCAGTCATACCGGGCTTCACATCCGCAAGCAGCGTGGGAGGATAGTAAAACCCCGCCCCATCAGGAATTTCGCCGCCGGCCATCAATTTGGCCCCTTCCCTGATGCTCATAAGTACTTGCTCGTGGATATTGTTTCGCAAATCCTCTCTGGCCATTGGTCCCAAATTGGCATCCTCATCAAGCGGCGAGTTCATTTTATAACGTTTCATGAGGTTTTGAAGCCTGGCAAGGAGTTCATCATATATGGCCTGATGAGCAATTACTCGTTTGGCCGCAATACAGACTTGCCCGCAATTATTAAGCCGGGAGGATATAATACTCTCCGCGGCCAGATCGATATCCGCATCTTCCAGTACCAGATAAGGATCATTGCCGCCAAGTTCCAATACCGTTTTCTTCAGATGCTCTGCGGCACGAGACGCAACAATCCGACCCGCCTTGTCACTACCGGTGAAACTTAAACCTCTTATCAGCTTATGTGCAATCAGGCCGGCCGCGACATCATTATCGGCAATGGCATGCTGGAAAAGAAATCCAGGAAAATCCGCATCCGCAAACAACTTGTAAATTTCCTGTCCGCAACCGGTGGTAATGGGAGCATGTTTTAAAATAATGGCATTGCCCGCCATCAAGGCAGGCACGGCACATCGATAAACCTGCCAGAAAGGGAAATTCCATGGCATGATGGCCAAGATAACACCAAGAGGCTGATAGCATACCATAGACTTTGTTAATTCCGTTTTTACAAGTTTCGGTTGCAAATAGCTCTCAGTATTTTCTGCGTAATGCTCACATAACCAGGCGCATTTTTCAATTTCTCCAATACCCTGGGTGACAGGTTTACCCATTTCACTGGCTATTAAAACGGCAAGCTCCCGCTTTCTTTGCCTCAGCAAATTAGCCATACCGGTCATTAATTGACTGCGGTGAGAGAAGGACTTTTCTCTCCAGTGTACAAATGCCTCGTGCGATTTATTAACAAAATCATTAATTTCAGCGTCCTGCATCTCATCATACTGGGCAAGATTTTTTCCCGTAGCTGGATTGATTGTCTGGATACTCATTCTTTTATCTCTCTCTAGGCTTTGTGAACAAATTTTTTCACATAGCGAAAATGTGGATAATTGAGTGCCATTATGTCTTTGAATGAGGCGAATAGCTGGCTCTATTTAACGAATTCAAAGACATAATGGCGCCAATTAGCCGTATTTGCAGCTGTGAAAATTTTTGTTCACAGAGCCGATCATCAATGTGCAAAGTGTAGACCATGAAATTAACTCTGCAACCGGCACGAAGCATAGGCACATATCATAAATTGAATTCCTTGCTATCGAGTTTTCTCTCCAAAGCATCCGTAAAATTTTTTAAATCCTTTCTTGCCGTCAGGATTCGAGCTGTCGCCAGGCGAATGGCTTCAAGCCAATTTCCCATGTCGTGTTGCGAGGTTTTATCCTTTGCCTCAAGCAAGCTATCGCCTGCTTGATAAAAACATATTTTTTCCGCTGACTCTTTTGCCACTTCCAGATAGTCCGTCAGGAACGTCCTGATATCCTTCTCCCTGATTTCCAGTCTTTTTGCGGAGTAGCTTTCTGTTTCCTCATTAAAAAGTTTATTCGTTTTTGTGAATAGAAAGACCGTTTTTTCAAGCCAGTGATCTAACTCGTTCAGCACGACCAGTTGCGGCTTATCACGGCCATCCCTTAAATTTGTTATATCCATACACAAGTACACGATGTCTATAAAAGGATATTTTTTCTTCAGTTCATTCGCGCAATCTGTCAATGATTCATACTCAACGTGAGCCAGCTCAATCACTTTGCATGACGTACCGTTCCACGCTATGTCGTGTTCCTTTATGGCAAATGGCTCGCAATAAAATGGCGCCTCCACATCAGACGTTGCTTTTAGCGTTTTTATATCGGTTACGTTTGCTAAAAGAGTTGTTTTACCACTGCCGGGAGACCCCAGCAATAACACAGTCAGGGCGGGAGAGTTTTCATCGGTGAAAAAGCCGAAGCGTTGCATAACCTTTTTATACATTATATATTTTTACAGGTGAAACGGATAAGTTTGCATGATTTGGGGCTGGAACAAAATACCCACAGCTCAAAATCAGGGAAAAGGCGGGAGCATCCGACCCCCCATTCAAAAAACTAATTGATGACACGCCCTAATTGTTGATACTATTTTGCAAGTATTGAAGCGCTGTTGCTTTTTTGAAACATAACTACCCATATCAGGATAATTGGATGACAAATAGAATGCCAGGTTACCACCCCTTTCATTATCTGGTTGCCTGGGGGGTTCATGCTTTTACAGCCAGTGCCGCGTGCTTCGGCCTTCTTACACTAATAAAAATTTATCAAAACGATTATGTTCAGGCTCTGTGGTTTATGGCCATTGCTGTGGTTATAGATGCGATTGATGGGACTCTGGCGCGGCTTGTCAAGGTAAAATCCGTACTTCCCGGAATTGATGGCTCATTACTGGATAACATTGTCGATTACCTGAATTATGTCATTACTCCCTGTTTCTTTTTATTTGTAAAGCCAAACATGTTGCCAGCCGGGTTCATACTACCCATCATTATTGCCATTACCATCACTTCATCGTATCAGTTCTGCCAGTCAGACGCGAAAACACCGGATCATTTTTTCAAGGGGTTCCCCTGTTACTGGAATATCACCGTGTTTTATATGTTTATTCTGAACACGACCATGTACACAAACGCTATCATTCTGTCTGTCTTGTGCCTGCTGATTTTTGTTCCTATTAAATACGTCTATCCGTCACGCCTCGATTATTTGACGGAATCCAGGGCTCTTAAGGTCATGATGCACATTTTTTCACTGATTTACGGTATTAGTTCCGGACTGATTTTGTGGAATTACCCGAATATTGATCGTATTTATCTCACGCTTTCGATAGGGTACGTGGTTATGTATTTGTGTTTAAGTATTTACAGAACATTTTCACCATTGCTTATACTGCGTACTTCGGCGAATAAACATTAAATGCCCAGTTCACTTTTTTAGCAAGACTTATTAATATATCCATATTAGATAAATCAGAGGATTTAATATGTTCTGTTTTCGCCATTATTATACTGCCGCATTGCTAACAACATTATTTTTTTATACAACAGTGCATGCAGACCCCTATCCTCACGGATGTGAAGTCACCGGTTTTGGATATAGTGAGAACTTTCTCATATTGAATGATAACGGCAATCAGACGTTTTATCTGGTTCAAAATCGCAGTAAACACACCATTGAATTACAACGGGTTGAAACAAGGGACGTGTTTATGAGCCCAACTCTGACAGCGCGGTTAAACCCTGAAAACTGGGCCGGCTTTGCTTCAGATGTAGAGAATTTGCATTTCCAGTGCTTTTCCATTGAAAAAAACAATACTGCCAAAGTTGATTGCCGTGATGTTCTGGATGTGTGTCAATATCCAAGGGTCAAGTTTGCTTTAAGCAACATGGGCAATTACTGGGTTTCTATTAATAAATCGCAACGACAGGTTATTCATGAAGCCGCATCAAAAGGAATCTACCTGCGCTGGTAGAGAGAGCATCGTTACTAATAACAAACTATTCCTGGCCACAGGCATTATTGGTGCTGTCATTTCCTTACTAGGCCTCTCGCAAACATACCCTCAAATTTATTATGTTATCGGATCGGGCCTATTATTACTAACCGCAATTTATTTCAAAATTTTTTATTTCATAGCACTCGAAATTA
Organism: Legionella spiritensis; assembly: GCF_900186965.1. Lineage (NCBI taxonomy): Bacteria > Pseudomonadati > Pseudomonadota > Gammaproteobacteria > Legionellales > Legionellaceae > Legionella > Legionella spiritensis. The sequence continues at coordinate 1,541,228 of NZ_LT906457.1, read as the reverse complement.
TATTAATGGGGGGGCACGGAGCCATCTTGCTTCATATTGGACCAAATTTGCAATTTGCCTTACCCGTATTACTGTGTCTGCAATTACTGATTTTTTATTATTTAAGTGGACAACTAAATAATTTTTATATTGTAATTGGTATTGCCGGCATTGCCGTGCTTTCAGTCGGTTTTGCTTACGAGAATCAATGGGTCTTTTTTAGCGGCAGTAGCGCGGTAGCTTTTTACGCGTTTCATCGTTCTGCCAAGCAATCCATTGCGTTATTATGGGCTATTATGAACTCTTTGTTTGCCCTGATTGCTGTTGCAAAATTATATATATTATGATGTTGGAGATTTTATGGCTAAAACACCGTCAAATATGCTGCCGTTGGGAACCCCGGCACCTCATTTCTCTCTCCCTGATACAGTCAGCGGGAAAACCATTTCACTGAATAATGAACACAATAGCAAAGTGACCGTTGTTATGTTTATATGCAATCATTGCCCTTATGTGAAACATATTAATAAAGAGTTAACGCGCCTTGCAAATGATTACGCGAACAGTGATGTTCGTTTTTTTGCAATTAATTCAAATAATACGGAACAATACCCTGATGATTCTCCGTTGAACATGAAACGAACCGCAATAGCGGAAATGTATCCCTTCCCCTATCTTTTTGATGAAACCCAGGAAGTCGCAAAAGCCTATCAGGCAGCCTGTACCCCTGATTTTTATGTATTTGATCGCAAACTTCTTCTTGCCTACCGAGGCCAGTTTGATGATTCTCGCCCTGGTAACGACATGGAAGTTAACGGCGCATCTATCAGACATGCTCTGGATTGCCTGTTATCTGATAAAGCCGTCGATGGAGAGCAAAAACCAAGCTTGGGATGTAATATTAAATGGAAAAACTGAATCCGGAATTTAAATTATCCTTTTACGTTCCGGAAAGTCATCTTGAACAGGTAAAACAAGCCTTGTTCAAGGCCGGCGCGGGCAAGCTGGGTTATTACGAACAGGTATGCTGGCAAACCAGGGGGTTAGGACAGTTTTGTCCGCAGGAAGAGGCGAATCCCGCTATTGGCGAAAAGCACGAACTAACCTACGTAGAGGAATTTAAAGTCGAAATGCTCTGCTGTGAGTCCTTAATCCATCACGTTATTAAAACGCTACAAGAAGTTCACCCTTACGAAGAACCAGCATACGACATTATCCGACTTGTACATATCTAAAAAAAACCTGCTTAAAGCAGGTTTTTTTAATACGCATACCGAGAAATTACTTGCTTTGTTCTATCTGAACCTGCAGATTTGCAATTACATCACTGTGAACATGAATTTCAACCACATAATTTCCTATGGCGTGCATAGGACCTTCAGGCAGAACGATTTCCCGCTTACTTACCTCAATAGAGCGTTTCAGCAGTGCGTCCTTTATTTCACTTGCGCCTACAGAGCCATAAAGTTTCCCTTCATCACTGGCCATCGCTGAAATAACCAGAGTTACATCATTTAACTTGGCGGCACGCTGTTCAGCCTGCGCTAAAGTTTGCTGTGCCTTTTTTTCCAGTTCGGCACGACGTTCCTCAAAAAGTTTGACATTTTTTTCTGTAGCGAATACCGCTTTATTTTGCGGAATCAAAAAATTTCGACCATATCCTGCTTTTACGTGGACTTTGTCGCCCAGACTGCCAAGATTACGAACTTTTTCCAGTAATATTACTTCCATCTTCTCACCCCTTACTCTGACTTTCACCTGCCATCACAGGCAGACGTGATCTTAAATTAAATAAACTATCAATTGAACCAAACAAAACATAGACCGGCAAAACAACATAGGGCATCAGGATAATAGGCATCAATAGCATCATCATCATAACCAGTCGTTTTTTCTTTACAAACAGATTCAACCCCAGACTTATCCCTGCCAGCATTAAATACACGAAAAAAACCGGTAAACAACTTAACAAGATAGCATTACCCTGATGCACACCATAAACACAGACAATCAAAGCTATCACCGCTATTTTACTGGCACGAAACGCGAGCATTTCTCTCTGGAATCCACCAGGATTAAAAAGAGACGCCTGTATTGCACGCGCCAGCAATAGCGAAAACAAGACTGATATTATCAGGCTTACCGCCTTGATGCCGAGTAATGAACTCGCAAGATTAATCTTGTTTTCCGCATTTTGGTGAGCCAGCATATCTACCACAGGATTATTACTGTCAACCGCACTCAACATGGCTTGTAACGTGTTGTACTGTTTTATGACATAGTCCGGTGCCAACCAGTGCGTCAACAAAACGCCTGTCGCGGCCAGCATAACCATACCGCCAACGACTATCTGCCAACTCGCCGTTGTCCTTAGCAGTAACGAAGCCAGATAACAAGTCACATAAGTGAGTAATATCCCGGATAAAACAACATCCATCGTTCCCGCTATCTCTGCCACACAGATAGAAACAGTCATTCCTGTAATCAGGATCTTCAAACCGGCTGCCCAGCTTTTACGCAAGACAATCAATGCCATCACGGCCAAAGACAACCAGGCGGTAAGTGGAAATACCGCCAGTATTGCCGTCAAAAAGCAGGCGTATTTCTCATTTTGTAACGAATAATACCCTTGCTTTTGAATGAGCTCACCCAAACGTGCCATTTTTACTTGTGGCTGTCGCAATAAGGCAACAGTCCCAGGAATCGCGCATGCTTGATTGCCTTGGCGAGCTGACGCTGAAAACGTGTCTGCGTGCCAGTGATTCGACTTGGAACAATTTTACCCGTTTCTGTTATGTAATTCTTGAGTAAATTGATGTCTTTATAATCAATCTCAAAAGAATCTTCCGAGCTGAAACGACACATTTTTTTTCTACGAAAATAAGCTGTCATAAATAATCCCCTTAAGCTGCTCTGCTATCTTTTTCTTTTTTCATTAACATGGACTCCGTGGTAATCGCATGTTTACGATTGATAATTAACTCACGAAGAATGGCATCATTAAATTTAAAGGCATTTTTTAATTCATCGAGTGATTCCTGATTACATTCAATATTCATCAAAATGTAATGTGCCTTGTGTACTTCTTTGATCGGATAGGCTAGCTGACGGCGACCCCAATCTTCCTTGCGGTGAATAACACCGGCGTGTTTGGTAATAATGCCTTCATATCGCTCAATCATTGCGGGGACTTGTTCACTTTGATCAGGGTGCACAAGAAAGACGATTTCATAATGTCTCATATTGTTTCCTTATGGATAAAAGCCTTCTTTATATAAATAAGTAAGGCAAGGTTGATAAAACGCCCGATTGTAACCGATTGCCTTATTTATGGCAATCACCAACAACTCCGCATATGATTTGTATGAAACAATCTCCCTGTAAATTTGTTGCAATTAACCAACTCATAAGATATAACTTTTTAAAAATATGAGGTTTTATATGGAAATCATCAATATCTCTTTTGAGGAACCCCTGACCATCATAATGAATGGTGAAACCATCCGGGTTGTCGCTTTCAAAACCATGGAGCACGGCAATATTAAATTTGGAGTAAAAGCCCCTCGTTCAGTCAAGGTGCATCGGGAAGAGATATATCACGCGATTCAAAGGAAGGAAAAACCAACTGATCCCGATATGGAATAACGGCGACCGAATGTCTCTTGATAAAAACAAATGCTTGATTTTCACCGCACTCACAGCTGTTTTTCTTTCTTTTCTCGCCTTTTTAATTAATTTTTTGTTTTTTAAATTTAGCGGGAATAATTATTTTCCGGATGGTACCGTGTTAACCGGAATAATTTTACTGCTCGTCCTGTTTGGTTGTTCATTATTATTTGAAAAAGATAATGCCTGCTATCTTATCGCCCGTGAATTGTTTTATTTTTTTCTTGTCATGGCAATGATTGCCACAATGACAAATGCAGCACAATACACACCATTTCCTCCCATTGATGAACAAATTATTGCATTTGAAGCATTGTTCGGGATTGATATGGCTAAAATCATAAGCTGGACGGCACAATTTCCATTATTTAAACAAATATTAGTTTACATATACAAAAGCATTGACTATCAAATGGGATATTTGCCTATTTTGCTTATTTTTTTGCTTCGCCTGTCGGAAATAAGAGAATATTATTTTCTATTACTGTTTAGCGCTGTTATTGGTTTTTCCTTTTATTATTTTTTTCCGACGATTGCTCCGGCCAGCATGGTAGAAAGCCCTTTATTTTTTGACGCCCAACATGCCACTGGCATTAAATTTATGGAAATACATAATCACCAGCCCCCCTCAACCATTGAGGGGGGCATGATAGCGCTTCCTTCGTTTCATGCCATATGGGCATGGTTTTGCCTCTATTTATGCCGGAAATTAAAAGTCCTGTTTCTGTTATTGTTACCGGTCAACCTGTTATTAATTGCTTCTTGCGTCTTATTGGGATGGCATTATCCTGTTGATATTGCAGCGGCGGTTGTGCTGGCACTATTAACCCATGGCATGTATTACCTTTGCAAACGCTCGAAACTCAGGAATTGATTTTCATTGGAATGCCTGTTGGAAAATCCAGCTCTTTTTTTATTGCCCGGTTATTTTTAAGGTAACCACTCCGGATCCCGGCGGCAAGTCGCTCAAACAACACATGCAAACTGGTATTTTTTTGTTCCAATAATAACGGATGAACTTCCAAATATAACGCGCCATGCTGCCAGCCGATCTTGACAGGCTCATTGATAACCCGCACCGGAGTTCCGACCGCAACCTGATCAAAAAGTTGTTCTATGTCTTCAGGCATCAATCTTATACATCCGGCGCTTACTCTCATTCCAACACCATCACGGCGGTTCGTGCCATGAATAAGATAAGTTGGCCATCCCAATCTCAAAATATGTCTGCCAAGCGGGTTATGTTTCCCCGGTGGAAATTGGTTGGGTAAAAGAACCCCTTTTTCTGATGCGGCCGCCTTGATATTGGCGGTCGGCCTCCAGACAGGATCCCGCTCCCTGGCAACAACCGTTGTCTTGCCTACCGGCGTATGCCAGCCCGCTTTTCCTATGCCAATCGGCATGGTAATGACTACATTGTCTCCGGGAGGGAAATAATAGAGCCGATATTCCGCAAGATTAATAACCAAGCCCTCTCTTGGGCCGGAAGGAAGGAGATAGCAGGATGGGATGACAATTTTGGTTCCCGGTGACAAAGAACGCCTGGCATCAATATGTGGATTGGCTCTGACCATTTCAACATACCCCACACCATAACGCAGCCCAACGTCATTAATCGTTTCACCAATCTCGGAATAAGCGTATTGCAACTCGCCAATAACATCACCCTCCTCCGGCAAAATAAACGTTGATGCCCATGAAGGTGCTAGACAAAACACAAGGAACATAAGGGTATAAAATAAACGAAACATGGTCGCCTGCCGGGACTATTTCTACAGCAGATGACAACCATCATCTGCTGTAAGTTCTGCGTACTCTTTTACAAATTACTGCACGCCTTGAATCGCTCGCCGTATTTGGACTCCAGTTTTGCGAATAACTCGTTCAGTTTGTCATGTCCAAACTGTTTGGCATAATTCATTGGGCCGCCTCGGAAAGGCGCGAATCCCGTGGCAAAGATCATGCCTCCATCCAACAGATCGCTGTCAGCAACAACCCCCTCCCTCAAGCAGACAGCCGCTTCATTCACCATGCGCAGAATCAGGCGGTTAGCAATATCCTTGCTTGATTTATCATCCGTGACCTTCGGTTTTACTGGCTTGCCATTTTTGTATTTGTAAAAGCCCTCACCCGTTTTGCGGCCTAATTTACCTTCTTTAACCATATCCCGCAATTTTTGCGGAACACTGCCGCCGAAATGTGCTGTCAGATTTTCTGCAACGGCCAGACAAACATCCATTCCCACCGTATCGGCCAATTCAACAGGCCCCATAAACATGCCGAACTCTTCCGCGGCCCTGTCAATGGTGGCGCCACTGTATCCTTCCTCGATCAATTGCACACATTCCATTAGATAAGGCATCAGTACGCGATTGATTAAAAATCCGGGACTGGATTTAACAGGTAACGGCAAACGACCAAGCTGGTTTACAAAGGAACACGCCTGCTGCGTAACCTTTTTGGTTGTTTTTGTACTACTGACCACTTCGACCAGCTCCATTTTGGCAACCGGATTAAAAAAATGAATTCCTATTAAACGATTAGGATCATCCATCACCGCACTAATTTCATCTAACGGTATACTGGACGTATTCGTAGCTATAACGGCGGTCTTTTTAGCTTGCTTCTCCACTTGTTTGAAAATAGCCTGTTTAACCTCAAGATTTTCAAACACCGCTTCAATGATCACATCAGCCCGCGCAATGCCATACCCTTTCGGATCCGGAATCAATCTGTCCATCGCTGCCTGGACAAGACGTCCTTGTTTCAATTTTTTCTTAAAGAGCGTATAAGCCCGACCGATTGCCGGTGCAATCTGCTCATAGGATTTGTCCTGCAATGTGACTCTTATACCTCTAAGCGCACACCATGCGGCAATATCTCCGCCCATAACGCCGGCACCGATAACATGAACATGCTCCGCATGAAAATCAGAATCCTTCGCAAATCCTTTCATACGCTCACGCAATGAAAATACCCGGATCAGATTTCGGGCCGTATCGCTATTGGAAACCAGTTGCTCTACGGAATCCGCTTCTTTAAGATAGGCGCGATCACCAAAACCCCCTTCTTTTTCCCATAAGTCTATGATCGCATAGGGTGCGGGATAATGTTTTTTTCGGACACGCCTGGATAATTTATAACGTATAATGGGAGCCAAGAGCATTCTTGCCCAGGTATAATTGGACAATGATTGCATAAATGTGGGTTTGTGCTTTGCCGGCTTGTTATTAATATAATAAATTGCCGCTCTTTTGAGCTGCCGAAGAGGCACTACTTCATCCACAATACCCAATTTTTTTGCTCTGGAAGCGGAAATGGGAGCGCCTGTTAAAATGACATTGGCTATCGCGTTAAATCCACCAATTAATCCGGGTAAACGAACCGTTCCTCCCCACCCCGGGTGAATACCCAGCATAACCTCCGGTAACCCAAGACGCGTATCCTTGTCATCCGTAACAATCCGATAATCACAGGCCAGAGCAAGTTCCAGTCCACCACCCATGCAAAATCCATCAATCATGGCAACTGTTGGAACAGTCAATTCTTCCAGACGGGAAAAAACAGCTTGCCCCTTCCGTAAAAAATCAACGGCTTCCTCTGGTGTGGTAAATTTGGAAAACGCATTGACATCGGCTCCGGCGATAAATCCCTTTTCTTTGGCGGAATAAATCACCAGCCCTTTCGCATCCGTATTTTTTGAAATTTCCTGCAACAGACTGTTCAGCTCATCAAGAACCTCATCATTGATTGCATTCACACCCGCATCTTTTCTATCTATAGCTAACCAGATGATATGTTCAACATCCGTTTGAATATGCCAATGTTTGTATTTGCTCATTATGCTTTCACCTCTGTTACGCGTTCCAGAAACATCGCTCCACCCTGACCACCTCCTATGCAGATGGCAGCCATTCCCCGGGTTCCATTTGTTTGTTCAAGAGATTTTAATACATGCAACACTATCCTTGCTCCGCTGGCACCAATAGGATGACCGGCGGCAATAGCACCGCCATCCTTGTTCAGTTGTGACAGGGAAGGAGCGCCAAATGCTTTTTCCAGACCAAGCTGCGTTTTACAGTATTCCTCATCATTCCATGCCGCCAGGCATCCCAGAACCTGCGCCGCAAATGCTTCATTTATCTCCCAGCAATCCATATCTTCAGTCTTAAGTTCATGCCGCTGCAAAATTGGCGTTGCCGCATGTACCGGCCCCAATCCCATTTGAGAAGGATCAAGCGCCGCCCATTGTGAATCTACAATTCGGCCAAGGACGGGAAGATGATGTTTTTTGACGGCATCCGCACTCGCTAAAAGCAAGAGACAGGCACCATCTGTAATTTGCGAGCTGTTACCCGCGGTAACCATGCCAAACTTTTTATCAAAAAAAGGCTTTAGTTTCGCCAGCTTCTCAACCGTGGAATCCGAACGAATACCATCATCTTTGATATAAACGCGCCCTTTGGAATCAATCATCGGTACCACCTCGCCCATTCTGTTCTCTTCGTAGGCATGTGCCAGGCGTTGATGGCTTTCAGCGGCAAACGCATCCATTTGTTCACGGGTAAGGTTAAAGCGATAGGCGATTTTCTCAGCAGTTTGACCCATATTCATCCCAACGACAGGATCGGTCAATCCTCGCAGCAAGGCAATGACCGGGGCGAGAAAGGATGGTCTGAATTTGGTAACCAAAGCCAGGCGCTGGCTCGTCGTTTTCGCCGCAAACCAACGTCCCATCCAGGACGCCATTTTTTGATTAAACATGAGTGGTGCATGACTCATGGCATCCGTACCACCGGCCAGAATCAAATCACTGCGGCCCGTTGCAATCTGGATGGCCGCGTTATCAAGAGCCTGCATACCGGAAGCGCAGTTACGCATCACTGTAAATGCAGGAACACGTTCCCCACAGCCCAGACGCAATGATATGACTCGTGCAATATTCGCCTCATCAGGGCCAGGCATCGCCGAACCAATGATCACTTCATCCAGTTCGGAAGGGGAAAACGGTTGACGATTCAATAAAGGTACACCGGCGGCAACGGCCAAATCGGATCCAGTAAACGGACCTACGTCTTTTGCCTTGAGAAATGGCGTACGACTACCGTCCACCACATAGACATCCCGACCATGTAAATTCGACTTTTGCTTCATTACTCCTCCTGATTTTGTCAATGCCGCCAGGTTCCGTTACGTTTTCATTCGCGAAGTCCAAAGATCGCTGATTGACACCATAAGATAAAAATTTAACAGAACCTGAATACCGCCAAATTTTAATTTGTAAAAGATAGCAGTATTCGCAAGTATTTGGAAATGTTCTGAAAAGAAATCATTTTTATTAGCCCCAAACACTGTTGACGCCATTAAAATAACTGATATACTTCCGCTCCATTGACTGGAGAGATGGCCGAGTGGTCGAAGGCGCTCCCCTGCTAAGGGAGTATGGGAGAAATCCCATCGAGGGTTCGAATCCCTCTCTCTCCGCCAGTACACGCGCCCGTAGCTCAGTTGGATAGAGTATCTGGCTACGAACCAGGGGGTCGGAGGTTCGAATCCTTCCGGGCGCGCCATTTTCAAAGAAGCACAAAAAAAACAATCACTCCGAAATACAGGCCAGTACACTGATGTACCTGGCCCGGAAGTGTTCGAACCGAATGAGGTTCGACAAAATGCGCAGCGAAGAGCGCAATGCGCGGCGAAGCATTTTGGACGCGCTTTAGCGCGCCCCGAAGGGGTGAGGAAGGAACAACGTGACTGACGAATCTATCCTTCCCCTTCCATGCCCGACATTTCAAAGAAGCACAAAAAAAGCAATCACTCCGAAATACAGGCCAGTACTCTGATGTAATATTGTCACATAAAACCCGCAATACGGCCGCAGGCCTCCTTACGGGCTACTGTTTTTTCACAAAAAAATGGTGCCAGGAAAATTTTGTGCACAGAATCCGGCGGATTTAAAAAGAATCACCATGAGCATAACCAATTTTTGGCTCATCCCCAAATCCGGGGGCACAAATCAAGAACACAAAACTTTAACCCTTAACCTATAATTTTCAAAATTTCTAAATCCATAAGCACGACGTTGAATGAGCTTCATCTTCCGATGAAAGCCTTCGGTAATGCCGTTGTTTTTAGTAAACCGCCACATTCTAACCACTTCATCCCGCCATTGGTATAATGTTTTACCTAGAGTCTTTAGTGAGTCAAAAGGACTTTCCTTCAGACTGGAAACGAGTTTAAGAAAGAGGGGAGAGGTGGTTTGGCACAAATCGGCGATAAGGCGGTTGAGAACAATGAAATTTTCAAGACTTTCTTCAAGTTCAATATTTGAGACTAATGGCATAAATTCAACATCCTTTTACCAGACCCGGGTACCATTTCATTCCATCGTTGCTAATGCGTTCTTTTTTGAGACAACTCTACGGGAATAATCCAGCGCCCGTGTTTATCACACAGACTCCTTATGTCAATATCAAATCCGTGTGAATTCGCTGATGAAATTTGCAACAATGACAATTTGATTAAAATTTAACCGAAACCATCTTTTATTTTTGATTATTTATATTACAATATGGTCATTAAAATAAATAATGGTGTCTTTTGCTCGACTTATCACCCAAAAATCCGCATCACTGGATAACAAGCTTGTATTTTTTTCAGAGCGTTCCTTATGTTGTGGTCAGTCTAATCGCAACGTTAATGTATCAACAATATGGCATATCAAACCGTTATGGCGTATTTTTATCAAGCATCATGATACTTCCGTGGGCATTCAAACCCGTTATTGCTCCCCTACTGGAATCCATAAGCACGAAGAAAAGATTAACCGTTGCGGCACAAGTCGTTTCCTCGCTCCTGTTTTTAACCCTAGCAATAAGCACCAACGCCCCTGATTTTATATTAATCAGCAGTATTGTATTAGCCTTAATAGCAATCACCTCATCGATCCATGACATTGTTTCGGATGGCATTTATTTACTTTTACTGGATGAGCGGGAACAAAAACGATATGTCGCCCTGCGTACCTTGTTTTATCAGTCAGGACAATTATTTATTAAAGGTGTATTGCTGGTATTAACGGCAAAATTCGCCTCGAGTCTTGGTTTAAACAGTTGGCAATTGTTTTATTTCTCCCTGTTTATTATAAGCGGTCTTCTAGTGAGCTATCACTGTATCAAAATCCCTGAAATTGAGCATCAATCCATACGGAGCAAACCCGGATTTTCTGAAATAATCAGGCGAATCGCAAACACTCCCAAGGTGTTTCTGCCGCTGCTGTTTATTTTTTTGTATAACTTTTCAGAAGCCCAGATGCAAAAAATCATTCCTCTTTATTTAATGGACAAGAATGGGCCGGCCCTTAACCTGGCTCAAACCGGTGTGCTGTATGGTGTCGCGGGTGGACTTTTCATGATCCTCGGTATTCATCTCTCCGGTCTGCTTTTAAAACGCTATACCGTACGACGGTGTATGATGTTTTTTACTTCCGGGCTATTAGCCGGGCACGGTCTTTTTCTTTATGACGCGCTGGCACAAACCCATTATGTCTTTATCTGTCTGGCAATAACCCTTAATCAATTCCTGGCTGGGATGGTCAATGGCGGATATATGAGCTATTTACTCAATACCTCTAATAAAAGTGAATACCCAATGTCATTGTACAGCGTTTGTACCTCCATAATGGCATTGAGCTACGTGCTTTTTGGCAGCATCAGTGGCGTGATTGAGCAACAACTAACTTATTCCGGTTTTTTTATTTATATATTGATTGCAAATGGTTTCACAGTCGTAATGACTTATTGGGTTATGAAACATTATGAATAATTTTTTAGAGGCCCTTGAAATAGCGCTTTCAAAAGCATCAAACCTCGCGGATTGCGATAATGCACTTAAAGATCATTTATCAAAAAGACATGTAACAACGTTTTCCTTTACTTATTATGCTTATCACCCAAACTCTGCCAACAAACTGAAGTACGATACCTGCTCGGAGAATTTTAAAGCATGGCACAAGCATTATCTGGAACAAAATTATGCCGACATTGATAGCACGCTTCGCTTTGTTTATGAAAACCATTTACCCATTTACTGGAATATGAAACAACAACTTGCCCAGGCAAAAAACGACACCGAGAAAAAAATGCGGGAAGATTCGCATGCTTTTGGTGTCGAGGAAGGATTATCCATCCCGGTTCACGGACCTCATAACGATTTCGCCATTTTATTGCTTGTCCAGATGCACGGACAATCCTGTCGATTAAATACAGCGCAAACACAATACGAATTATTTGCCACGGCCCACATTTATTATCACTACTTACAGTCGCATTTACTTGATAATATTGTTTCAGAAAACACGTTTGGTTTAACCCAACGGGAAATGCAATGTTTGTATTTGCTTTATAAACAATTATCCGTAAAAGAATTGGCACAGCAACTGGAATTAACGGAGCGAACCGTTCATTTCCATATTCAAAAACTGAATAAAAAATTAGGCACGAAAAATAAGTACCAGTCTTTAGCAAAAGCGCTGGAATTACGCCTGTTAACTATCTAGTACTGTTTCTATTTAGTTTTGACAGGTAGCATTACACAAAGTGTGCCATTTCTTGTCATTCCCGCGCAGGCGGGAATTTATGCCTGATATAGCACAGAGCCAATTTAGCCATAGATTCCCGCCTGCGCGGGAATGACAGGCGCCTGTTAAAACTAAATGGAAGTGGTACCAGCTCCCCCCTGTCAAAAATGACAGTGGCCATTAATTTAACTAAAACGCTACAATCCGAACAATTCCCTGAGTTTATAGAGGTGTGAATTATGAAATTGAGTAAAAAAAACGGTTTATTCATGTTGGTAGCCTGCGCTTTACCTGTGACGGCTTCCGCCACGTTAACCCTTTATACCACGAGTTGGTCTATGTATGGCAAAACACCGTATGAATACGATGGCGCCTATAAAAACGGCCTGCCCTATGGCAAATTGCAATACGTGACCAACAACGAAATGGTTGCTCAGTTTAACCAGGCCGATGTGATCGCCTGGAGCTTTTTACAGGTGTGGAATAACAACGATCCCAATCAGGCGCAATATCAAATCCCGTCGGAATGGAATGGATTGATGCACTTCGATGATCTTTGGGGAGAGCTTCCTTTAGAAGGAAGCTGGATCAACCCCCTGCCCCCTGAAACCGGGCAATTTTTAAATTTTTGCAACGAGAACTATGGCGCTTGCTCATCGGTGCAAATCAACGGTAATACCGGACAAAAAGAGTTATTTAACTACAGTGATCAAAAAGGGGTAGGCCAGTTAAACAGTTTTGGCGCATTTATCAATTCAGATAAATACAAAAGCAAGCGGATCATTGCAGTAGGCGGTGCCAACACGGTTGAAAACAAAGGCATCAGCACGTTTACCTTTGATGCCATCTTTGCCAATCAGGATAAATTTTTAAATCAATTCAATAACTGGATGATGGCATTTAAAAATTTAAAAGGTATTGATTACGACTTCGAACCACCTATTGATATACAAACCGGCGCCCAATTACCGGCAGACGAAAGAACGCTGTCTGACTACAAAAAACTGTATGATTTAGTCAAGGCAACACGATCCAAATTAGGAACCGATGCTTATATATCCGTGACTATAACTGTAAACAAGGAATATCTGGACAAGATTAATCAATCCGTAGAAGGAGGTTGGTTCAAACAAATTGCTCCGTTTGCCGATAGCGTCAATTTAATGACTTATGACTTGCACGGCCCCTGGTCCAAAAGCAATGATCCTTACACGGCAGTACACGCCTATCTCAAACAACCGCAAACAGCGCGTAAAGATGAGTTTGCCATCAATTACGCAACCGAATCCATCACTGATCAAGTATTGTCTTATGGTATGCCAAAAGACAAATTACAGGTTGGAATTGCCGCTTATGGGCGCGGCTATGCCGGTGTCGAAGCCGGAGACAACCAGACATTACCGGGCTTTGAACAATCGTGGTCTGGCCCAAGTCATTTTTCCGGGGAGTATACTAACCAGGATGGGTTATTGCCCTATAAGTCTGTTGATAATTTAATTAACACACTCCATTACAAAACGTATCAAGTCATGGAAATGGATGACAACAATGATTCGTTCGCTACCGGTGCATACCTTTATAATCCTGAGGCAAAGCAATTTGTAGGCTACCAGTCACCTGAAGTTATCCAGGCGTTGTGCCGCTTTGTAAAAACCAGACAATTAAAAGGAGCCATTCTCTGGAGTGCCGATACTGATTTGCCGGTATCCAATCCCAAAAGCCTGGTTAATAACTATAAAAATTCCTGTGGTTAAGATTTTGTAATCATCAGGAGCCCGCAAGAAGGCCTGCGGCCGTATTGCGGGTTTCGTACTTCTGAAGAACGGGTGAGCGCCCAAGCGAACGTTATCCCGCATTTCGGCTTCGCTTTCATGACGGCTACAGGAAACTATTAGTTGTTGTAGAACTAGGGCGTGTCCTCGTTTTTGCTCAGCAATATATTTTGTCAAAGAAAATCCACACCGCCCATATTTTCAAAAACAATCAATGATACCAATGTCATACTGGAAACCCGTCAGGAATCACATTAGAATAAAATACCACGTACACGGATGATTGATTAAAAAGTTCTCATCAAACAATATCCGTCACAACCGGATCATTTTACGACATGAAATCACCCAGGAATCGTTATCTTGTTATATTGCCGTACTTAAGTCTTGGGATCAGTATAGCTTTTTACATCAATCAATACTTTTTACGTATGTCCATAACCGGCATCAGCGATTTTATTACCAAAACGTTTGATATTAACGCCATCACACTCAGTCTGGTTTCAGCCACGTTCTACTACACGTATGCTTTAATGCAAATACCGGCAGGTTTGATTATTGATCGCTACAGCCCCAGACTTATCCTGTCCACAGCCTCTTTAGCGGTAACTTTGGGCGCTGTGATTTGCTGGCATGCCGACCGCTCGGGCGACTTGTTTTTCGCAAGGGCATTCATGGGTTTAGGCGGCGCTTTCGGCTTTCTATCAATATTAAAGATTGCCAGCGTCTATTTTAAAAAAGAAACATTTGCCCTGATCAATGGCCTGACCATTGCAATAGGCACCTTCGCCAGTATTCTGGCGGGCGCTCCTTTATTATTATTATTGCAAACCGTTTCATGGAAAAGTCTTGTTTTTAATTTAAGTATCGCAAGTTTTATCATAGCAATCATAGCACTTCTATTTTTGCGTCCTTTCCCGCAAACCGTCGCGACCAAAAAGCAATCCAGCAAGCCAGACCAAAAGAAAAAAGCCGGCTACAGCGTCATTTTTAAAAATTTAAACATATGGAAAGCCGCATTTTTCTGTGGCTTTACTTTTAATTTCATTACCGTTTTTGCCGGGCTGTGGCTTATCCCTGTTTTAAAAACAACTCATCCGGAACTATCCGGTATTTATACTTATGGAAACTCGATTATGTTGACCGGCTATGGTCTCGGCGCCTTGGGTCTGGGTTACTTGATACAATTAATAAAAAAAATAACCGTATTAATGCGCGTCTCTTCAATAGCAATACTGATTCTTTTTTCCCTTTTTCTCGTTCTACCGACTTTAAACATTTATATGCAATTTATTATTGTTTTTTTCTTGGGTATTGCTGTTTCCTCTACCACACTATCCTTTAGCTATGTCGCCAAAACAGTATCGTCTGAAATAAGCGGAATGGCCTTTTCCCTTATTAATCTAAGTCAGATTTTAATTGGAGCACTGGTGCTGCCATTATCAGGTTACCTGGTATATTTAACGAGCTACTATCATAATCTTCCCAACGCTTCTACTGATTTAATTGACTATCAACTGGCCATGTCAGTGCTCATCATTTCGGCACTCGTCAGTATATTTTGCAGCTGGCGATTGAAAGAACCGGAATAAGTGCATGGAACTTAGGCTCCAGGCACTTATCCGGCGGAAGGCTCCGTATAATTACAACCCCTGTTGGTATGTTCACAAGGCCTGTTTTCAAACTGAAACGTCGTGTGGTAGATTGCGAATTTCTGCGCAAGCATTTCTTGCAGCAAAGGCAATAAATGTTCCGAATGGTCGTAGGTACTATCATAAACCACATGGGCGGTAAGGCTGGGTTTACCGCTGGTCAGCGCCCATAAATGAAAATCATGCACGCTCAATATCCCGGGAATATTGCACATCTCAGCTTGTATTTCCTCAATATCCATACCTTCCGGAACACCTTCAAGAAGAATGTTGGTTGTTTCTTTTAACAACAACCAGGTACGAGGTAGAACCCATAGTCCGATAGCAATGGCAATGACAGAGTCTACCCACGCATATCCGGTCCAGTGAATAATTAACGCACCTAACAGCACGCCAACGGAACCGAGCATATCGCTCCAGACTTCCAGATAAGCACTTTTAATATTCAGGCTTTGGTCTTTTCCACTAACAAGCAACCGCATACTGATCAGATTAATCAACAACCCGATTGCCGCTATGACAAACATACCTGTTGTTTGAATATCTGCGGGCGCAGAAAAACGTTGATACGCTTCGTATAAAACGTAAATAGCCACAAAAAACAGCATAATCGCATTAAAAGCCGCTGCCAGAATTTCAAAACGGTGATAGCCGAATGTTTTACGGGGATTAGCAGGGCGGCTTGCGAGATGAACGGCCGTCAGGGAAATAGCCAGCGCGCTGGCATCGGTTAACATATGTGCCGCATCTGAAAGCAGCGCCAAACTACCGGTAACAAGTCCACCAATTACCTCAACGACAAGATAGGTTGAGGTTAAAACAAAAGCAATCCACAGGTATTTTTTATTGTCACCGGTTGGAATGGCATGACTGTGATCGTGAGACATCCCTCTCTCCTGTTTTTATACAGATTTTATTATAAAATATGGTTAAAATAGCTTAATCCAATGGCCTCCCGCACTTCCTCAAGGGTTTTTGCTGCCGTTTTTCTGGCTGCCATCGTACCAGTGACTAATATATCCATCACCTCATCCCTCCTAAAACTGTTTCTTCTGTCGCGAACAGGCTCCAGCATGGTCTGCAGCGTGTTGTTTAACAACTTTTTAGTCGTCGCATCACCCAGCCCCCCTTTTCTGTAATGATCTTTCAAAGAGGCCACCTCTTCCTGATCAGGATGAAACGCATCCAGATAGGCAAATACGACATTTCCTTCCACTTTACCGGGATCAGTGACTTTCAAGTGACAGGGATCGGTAAACATTAAAAAAACTTTACGCTTTATTTCTTCCGGTGAGTCTGATAGAAAAATAGCGTTTCCTAACGATTTACTGGCCTTGGCCTGACCATCGATACCGACCAGGCGCGACGTTTTGCTTAATATCGCGCTGGCTTCTTTCAGGCAATCCGTATTATAAATCCGGTTAAATTTTCTTACAATTTCATTGGTCTGTTCAATCATAGGCACCTGATCATCCCCAACGGGAACGGCTTCCGCTTTAAAAGCCGTAATATCCGCCGCCTGACTGACCGGATAACAGAAAAATCCGGCCGGAATCGATGAATCAAAACCCTTTTGCTGAATTTCATTTTTGACGGTGGGGTTTCTCTCCAATCGTCCCAACGTCACCAGATTCATGTAATACATGGTCAATTCGGCGAGTTCGGTTATTTGCGATTGGATAAAAATGGTACTTTTTTGCGGATCAATACCAATTGCAAGATAATCCAAGGCAACTTCATAAAGATTATCAATTATTCTGGAGGGGTTTTCAAAATTATCGGTTAATGCCTGAACATCCGCGATCATGACATATTGTTCATAGTCATCCTGGAGTGCAACCCTGTTAGCCAGGGAGCCGACGTAATGGCCAAGATGTAATTTACCCGTTGGACGATCACCTGTTAATATCTTTTTTTTCATGGAAAACTCTAACACACAAACTCAGTTTTCATTATAACTTTAACTGTTTATAAGGAAAACATACGTTTTATTAAATAAATAACCCGAACAGATCACTATCCGGGCTCATGGTAATACCAAGCGGCGTCCCCAAGGTTATTTCAGTAAAAACCAGCATTCCGTTAATAACTCTGTATCAGCCACTTCATGATCAAAATTGTAATAACAGAAAACACATGGCAAATCACCTAATTGCTCTCCTGTATCTGGCAACCACTCCCTGTAAATGTAATAAACCGTTTCAGCAATATTTTCACGGGACCCATGGTGCATGGCAACCGCATAGCGCCCTGCCGGTAAATATTTTTCAACAACCCCTTCCAGTTGCAAATTTTCCGGAACTTTAAGGCCCAGATCCATACGAAAATCCAGGGCCGGCGTTGTTTTGGGATCATCCCAGGCGAAAGCAAATGCCTCTCCCGGTTTCGGTTTGAGTGAAACCGGCTGTGCTTTTGCCCAGGTTACCAGCTTGTTCACACTGTCACCGACTCCCTGAGGGTCACCTCTGTGCTCGACCACCGCGAGTCGTATTTTTTGAATTGTTTTTATATCCACATTCATATCCGCTACCTCTTGTTTAGGCAAACAATACGGTGGTTGTTCCCAGTAAGACCATCCGGAACTATCCCTGAACCGGGATGGACTGATTCCACACGCTTTTTTAAAAGCGCGTGAAAAAGCCTCGTGAGACTCAAAACCGGCATTGATTGCGATAGTAATGATGGATTGTTTTTTATCAACAATAAGTTGGTGAGCGGCGCGTTTTAAGCGTAACCATCTGATGTATTGCTGCAAAGACAATCCGGTAAACGCCGTAAACAAGCGATGAAAATGAAATTTTGATACACCGAAAACCTCGCTCAAACTTTCAAGCGACAATTCTTCATCAAGATGTTGTCCGATAAAATCAATCACTTTTTTTAGCCGATGCTGATATTTCACGTTAGCTCACTTCCACACGGTTTGCTTGTTTACGCGGATAAGAATACCTGTTGCCAGCTCATTATATTTGACCATTTTTGCTTATTTCACGAGGAAATGAGATCAGGGCAACAGCCCGCAACTGAGGCCTTAGTACTACAGTGGTAAGTTTTGTCATTCCCGAGAAATCGGGAATCTATTCTCGTTAAAATAGATCTCCGCCTGCGCGGAGATGACCATCAATGAGCCCAAAAGAGTACATAAACAGGGTACCTTTTCAAAATACCACGATAATAGGTCGGATTGGGGGTTTTACGTCCCAAGATTGTATCAGGTGAACAGGTGAATGCCTAAGTGATCGTTACCCCGCATTTCGGCTTCGCCTTCATGACGGGCTACCAATTTTTGGATGAGACAAGCGTACAAGCCCTGTGCTCAGTTGCCTAAATTAAAATGCTTTTCCTTTTCATCGTTATCCGGTCGCATAGTGCTCATTTCACTTTTCATCGTGCTCTGTGCTTCCAGCAATTTTTGTTTTAATCGTTCTAACTCTTCCTGATATGGTTTCACATCCTTGCCAATCTGACTGGCCATTTTAGCCATCTTTTCATTAAGCTCAATTTTCTCACCCCATTTACTGTTGGGAAAATCCTTGTTGTAATCGGATAAAGCCTTTTTGCATGAACCCTCCAGAGATACAAACGCGCTCTCAAACATGTCTTTAATGTCATATTTTATAGCAATATTCAACGATTGTTCCGCAAATTGTATCGCTTCATCTATTCTGCCTGTCTGATAAAACACTCTGGACAGGTTGGAATATATTTTTGCTCTCTCACTATGTAGATCCTTTGTTTCTTGCCGATTGGGACAGTAATTCTCGTAAATATCCAGGGCATGTTTGTAAAGAGCTTCGGCCTCTTGAAAAAAGGGTATAAAGTGCTGTTCTTTTTTCCTGGAATCCACTCCCTGTAAAAATTTCTCTCTGGCCGACTCCTTGAATTTTGCAGCCAGATCAAATAATCCGCCTTCTATTTTCAATAAGTCGCTTTCACTCTCTTCTGACGTGGCTAGAATTTTCAAAGCCTTCGTATACATCTCAAAAGCTTCCACTAAATTACGGCCGGATAATTGACTTCTTTTGGATTGATAGCTTTTCTTTATTTCATCAACATGACTTTCGACAGTGGCCCTGGTTTCAATTTCAAATCGGTCTTTCGAGATGACCACTTCTTTGGGCGTGACCTCAATGGAATTTACCAGACCGGAAGCACAGGTGACGCCATTGGCAACCCCCGTTCCGAAGCGATACTCCGCGCTCACCAGCGCATCACCGCATACCACGACCGGAATGGAGTAATTGGTTGTATTTACAGGTTGCAGCACTCGTTTGGGATCCACATCAAAAGGGATAAATTTGAATTTCCCTTCTTCGCGTTCAAACGCTATAAACTTGCCTGTTTTTAAAAGCAACAATGCTTTTAAATAAGCTTCCTGCTCTTTCATACCCGCCTGAGCCACCTGCGATGGAACTTCAAAATAAAAACAATAACGGGCGCCCTCGGTTTTTTGATCCCATTTGGAAACAACCATTTCCGGATCAGCAAATTCCTTCCAGCCAAACGTCTTTCGTAATTCCTCCATCGTTTTCGCATGGACAACAGGATCCCTTTTTTTCAAATCTTCCATTCGACAAAGATTGCTGTTTTCCACATCCATATGAACATAGGCAATAAAATGCTGCTTTATGGGGTTTTCAGCAATGGTTTCAACATTAAATACGGAATCCCCCCCGAACCTCTTGTTAGTAAAATTGGCGACTACCCGGCCTTCTCCACTACAATCAATGACTAAATCACTGGTCATGGATTGCCCTTTTTTTGTCGTTATCGTATTTTCTTCAAGGCTTGCGAATGCGTCTTCAACCAGATTAACACCCAATTTTTGGGCATGCTTGAGTAATGATTTTTGCAGATCGCCAATAAAAACCGAATTCGCTGGCTCTCCTCCCGAATCAGGGACATCAATTTCAGGAATATCTCTACTCTGAAAGGATGAATTGATAATTTGCACCGCTTTTTTGGCGATAATACCAGGCCTTTCATAATCATTTATGTGCGAATCGATAAGAGTAACATCTATGGATTCACCATATTTCCATTTTAAAAGAATAGCGGTGTACAGTCCAACCGGCCCGGAACCAATGATAGCAATGCGATGTTTTTTCGGTTGGAACATAACTTTATCCTCAGGAAACAAGTTGCAAAATTACACGTTAACCGCCTGAATCAATCCCCCATGATCCGGAAACAGTTTCTTCTGCGTTCTTCCCAAGCGCTGCGGCAAAATCACTTAATCCCAGATTATTTAATTCCAGCAAAAATGATTCATTGGCTATTTTATTAGTTTGAGCACGGTCAAAATATTTTTTGATTTTTTCAACGCTATCGGAAGAAACCGATACATCGGCAATTTCCTCCCCATCCCGGTGAAGATAAAAACGGGAGTAATATGGGGGATCTGCCAAAGACAAGGAAACCTGAATGGATTCACTCAGTTGAAAAATAAGTTCATCCTGTTTTTCACGGGAATTTATAGTATCAAATAATCCAAACATAATTCTCTCATAGCATGATTTAACACCTGTAATAATAGTAGTCATTATAGCAGAGGGATCCGGCAACAATACAATTCAGGGGCTTATTTCTTACTGCCTTCGGCAACAGGTCATTTGAGGCAATTCGGCCAATAGAACCTGGAATTTTTTGTTAAGTATTACTTAATTTTAATGATCTATAGTGTAAAAAAATTATTGCGCTTTAACCTTTCGCAGCATTAACAACGATTGTCTTGAAAACAATATATTGCCTGGAAATTATTTATGCCCAAATATAACATTGTCATTGAAACCCAGCTTCCTCCTGTATTACTGGATAATGAAGACATGGAAACGATCTATTCCGATCATTTGCCCAAACTCTACGACATTCCGCTAGACAAGGACAATTCACTGACTGTGCTAAGCTATAACACGTTATCAGAATGGATTTTTCCAGGTTTTGAAACGAAAGAGAAAGAGCCCGAGTCAGAAGAACAAAGAAAGCAAAGACACGACAGGATTAGTCAATCTATCGCAGAAACGATTGAATTTTACAGTATAGACATAATTTCCCTGCAGGAAACCAGCGAGGATTTACTAAACGAGATCAGTAAAAAACTTGGTCCGGATTGGAAAATAACTTTTTCTGATGGCAATCGTGCCCTCCTGTACAAAGATTCAGAATACGAAGACATCGAGGAGTATGAGCGATGCGTTACACCAACCAGTATTGCATCAATGGGGTATCTCCGTAATGAAGATTTTCCAGGCAGTTCATTACGCCATAGAGCCTCTGGTAAAACCATTGCGTTGTTCCCGATACATATTCCTCACCACGATGAACCTGCGGATGCAGAGCAAGCACTACAGGCTATCAGTCGGGAATTTGGCGACAACCATGATTTTGTGATTTTTACCGGAGATTTTAACCGGCGTATCGCTCACACCGGGAAACAAACAATAGACAACGCTAATAATATTGTTCCTCCATTATTTAGAAATGAACACAAATTCTATGATTTTACGGATGGCTGTTTTGTATGCCATGACGGTCAAATAAATCAGCTTGACGGTATAACCATTTGTCCCCCCACCCCTGCCTTTGAGATGGCAAGAAGAACGACATTCAATGAGCCGCCTGATTTTCTGATAGAAGAGTTTGATGAAGAAGACGAAGGAACTTCTTCTATCACAGAACCTGTTTATCCTGAGGACAATACCTGGTATCCAGTCATGTTCGGCCAACAGCATCAATTACCCGTTGCCGGTTTAAAAGCCGGTATAACCGTTGAGACGCTCGTGACCGGTATGCGAGAAAAAACCGGGGATAAAGACTTAGCGATTTCAATTGGGGTAAGTCGATTTAATCAAAAAATGATTTGTATTTTCTCTGTGGATATCATCCCTGAACTGGAAGCAGCAGGTTTGACAAAAAATGAACATGGTGCTTACGAACTCCAATTTGATTATTCTCCAGTTACAGACGAAAAAATCGTCAATCCTGGTTTTCGGGTACGAAATGGCGAAAGTTCCGTAACCATTCCTGTATTATCTCTGGTTTCACTTTCTTCTTTAACTGATCCTGCCGAGATTGAAATTATTTCGCAAAGGTATGGTGAAGAACAGGCTGGTACTGTTTGTGCAATAAAAAACGCCACGCAGCAATACATCGCCTGGATGAACGAAAACACACAAGGCAAGCGTTTTCTGAGTCGATTTCAACATTTTTATCATGGCGAAAGCGGTGTAAAACGCGCACAACATATCTTGCAGTTGATTAATGACGGCGCTGAGATAGAAACGCTCCATGAGACCGTCCTGGATGCCATGCGAGCATCAGGCCACAGGCAACACTCCTACAGTCGTTTTCTTTATCAAGCCTTGCATCCCGAAAAACAGGTATTAAATTCAAATTATTCCGATAAGGACTTCAAGACGGACAAAAATGAATACCTCAACACGTTTTAAGAGAAAGTGTTTTTGTTGGATTACCACAAGGCAATCCAGCAAAAACAATGGTTTATTGGCTAAGGGCTGCAAATAACCATCAGGTACTGCAAACCGCCTGCAAACCTTCTGCGCCAAGGTTGGTCAAGTTTATTTGCGCACCGGCTTCGGCGCTAACCGAGATATTGCTGCTGTTTTTGACAGTGACCAGTGTTGCCTGACCCGTAGACAATTTTTTTCCGTTAATAGTACCCTGATTCTTTAAAACACTGATTTTAATTTTGCCACGAACCGTTTTATTACTTTGTACATGACACGTGGCATTTAACGTCCATAAGGCACTATTAGTCAGTAATTTGTTTTCATTGGGGGCAAGACTGATAGTTTTTTGCGCATAAGCCTGAATGCTGATAGCACCAAACAGAAGAGCAACAGACACCTTTAAAATCTTTGACATGATAGTTTCCTTTTAATGTACCCATGAACCACGTAACAATGTTCGTGTTTTTGACAACGATTATTTGTCAAAATAAAACCATATTGTACATTATTTTAATTAAGTTACTATTAAGCATACTATGGGATTTTTTTTCAGTTATAAAACAAGCCTCCAGGACGTGGGAAAAACCGTAATCTTCTGCAGCAATTATTCTTTTCATAAATCTATCCCTGGAAATTTGACGAATTCATCAAAAAAAATGGTAGCATTGAAATACTGCTTTCATTACAAGGATGTCAAAACATGCGTATTAATTTACTGGTTCCACTATTTCTATCCCTTCTCTTCCATGGAACCTTTGCCTGTACCAATATTATGGTCAAGGCACAGGATAACGCAGTCGTTATTGCACGAACGCTGGAGTTTGGCCCATCCTTGCAAAGTGAGATCATCACATCTCCTGTCGGGAAAAAATTTACCAATATTGCTCCGAACGGCAAGCCGAGCAAATCATGGACTGCTAAATATGGTTATGTTTTTTTAAATTTTTTCAAGCAGGATCACGCGGTAGACGGGATGAATAATAAAGGTCTTTCCATGGGTCTTTTGTATTTACCAGGCTACACCGACTATCCGAAGGCGACTGATGATAATGTAAAAAGCGGCATTCCTTATTATCAGATAGGCGACTGGATTTTAAGCCAGTTTGCTACAACCGATGAAGTAAAAAACGCTCTGCGTGATGTGGTGGTGTTCGGCCAGGATTTAGACGTTCCGAATCAGGGTAAAGTCACTTTTCCGGTTCACGTGGTTGTCAACGACGCCAAAGGCAAGAGTATCGTTATTGAATTTAATAAGGGAGCCATGCAGGTTTATGATAATCCACTTGGGATTTTGACCAACGGCCCAACCTTTGACTGGCAGATCAATAACCTGAAAAATTACGTTAACCTGACACCCTACTCCGTCAACCCGATTAAAGTGGGCGATATTATTTATTCTGCCACAGGCCAGGGTGCCGGCATGTTTGGCCTGCCCGGCGATACCACCCCGCCATCCCGCTTTGTAAAAATGTCATTCCTGCAGGAAACGGCGTTACCGGTAGAAACCGCAGAGAAAGCGGTGGTTTTAGCGCATCATATTATCGAAAATGTCTTCATTCCCAATGGCATGGTTCGTGATGCCAAAGGCAGCCCTGATACAGAAACCACCCAATGGACGGTCTTTAAAGATCTGGCCAATGCAACATTTTACTTCAAAAGTTATGACTACCCCATGTTGCAACGGATTGATTTGAATAAAATTGATTTCAGTGCAAACGCGCCGATATTAAGGATACCGGTGGATCATCCGGCCGATTTGGCGAAAGATGTCACCAATGCGCTTAAAAAAGGTTAGAATTGCAGGCAACATTATCTTTTGGCTAAAACCAGGTCGAGCGAAACGACCGACCTGGTTTTACTGCGCTTGTAATGATTTATTTTAATTGACGGCCAAAATCTAAGGCTTCATGCTCATTTTTGTAGCTTTTTATAGCTCCGATCATGGGACCAATCGTGTTTTTCAATCGTCCGTCTTCAAGAGCCGCCATTTCATGGGCGGACATGGTCACGCCCTCGTCTCCTTGCAATATTCTAATAGCCTTTTCCGCAGCATTAATTTTGGTGGTAGCACTTCTTTTTGGAGAGGAGAAAAGCCTTGCCCAAATAGTATGGTACTCCGAGTTGTTTGTTGACTGCGCTTTCTCATTTCTTCTCGTTTGAGCGTAATCCTGCAAGTCTTCAATCGTCTGTACTGTGTGTACTTTACTCTCAAAATCTCTATCGTGTTTATCAACACGCTCACCGTATACGACTTTAAATTGCTCGAGTGAACAAGCATATCGCCCGGCTACCAGCAGGCATTTTGGTTGTATGGACAACCCCTCTTCTTGTCTAATTTCATCGAGATTAGCAGGGCTGTCATCAAAATAATCAATTTCGATGTCTTCATCGTCCGGTAAACACTCTAACAGGTATTGATATTGTTCTACCTTTCCCGTGGGGTAAAATGTATCAGGCGCATCCCTTTCATCTTTCTCCAATTTTTTTCTTAAAGCATCGGCTTCTTCTTCTACTTCCTCATTAAAAGGCTGTAGAAAATTTTGCATTTTTTCAAGAAAATCAGGGCGAAGTTTATTATCTTCCAGATTGGTTTTTAGCCGCCTTTCAAAATCACTCAACTCATCAACGTAATAACCCTGGCGAGCCGTATCAGCAAAATAGGGATCAACTGAAGTAGACACCTTGACTCGCTTTCCCAGGGCATTGGACAATTTCTCAACCGCGTCATGGGTCGTGATTATCGAATCTGCTGTCACCAGAACATCAGATAGCGCATAAGCACGAGAAATCTGGCCAATTTGTAGAAACTTGCTACGCTGGGTAAATAAAACAACGTCATCGTATTGTTTCAGTTTTTCAACCAGTGCGCTGTTTAACGTACGATTCTGGACAAGGCAACCATCAATATCAACAAGAGCAGTTTTAGTCATTATTCCACCGTTTTATTCAACTATGTATAAAAATTGTAGACAGAATATCAGAGTAATATTAACGATTTATTAGGCTCTGTGAATAATTTTTTTTCTGAGTGGAAACAAAGCGACTATGGTTCAACAACATTTGATAGTTTCCTGTGGCGAGATAACGTTCATTTGGTCGCCCACTGATCTCCTGATACCCTATTGACCCATGAAACCCGCAATACGGCCGCAGGCCTCCTTGCGGGCTACAGATTTTTGTCCCCTGGAAGAATTTGGCTGACATGTCATGCCAACAAACCCAAAACACCTTTGGTACTCCCTTGACTTTACCGATTGCGTAACTTTACTCTTGAATGTTTTTCACAGTTTTAAAGGAATAATACATGAGAATATTTTACGCAGGTTTGGCAATTTTTCTTATCATCGGTTTGGGTTACATGGGAGCAAACGCCATCGGTTGGCCAGTTTTATTGATTGTAGGCGGTTCGGGGCTGATTGGTTGGGTGTGCTGGCTAAAATTCTCCTTCACCCGCCCAACCCCTTCCGAGATTATTCTAGTGCCATTTTTACTGACATGCGGTTTTTTAATGCTCCATATTGTGGAAGAGTACACTATGAACTTCCCACTGGCGATAAGCCAGCTGTTTCATGTTCATTTTACCATGGCAACTTTTATTTATATCTTTATGCTCGCCGGACCGGCTATCTACTTTTTTACCGCAGCAGGTTTAAATTACCATAATCCGCTTGCAAACTTTATAGCCTGGTTTATTTTTATTGGGCCGGGTGTTGCAGAAATTACGCACGCCATTTTTCCGTTAATCGCCTGGGCAAAAGGGCTTACTGACCATTATGCTTATTTCCCGGGACTTTATACCTTTTATTTACCGATGATTCCGGGAATTTACGGCATCGTTCGCGTTGTAAAATCCAGCCGTACTACACAAAATGCTGGCAATAACGGATAAAATATTCTGTTGATTGAAGGAGTTGAATCGACGCCTTCAATCAATCCTCCTACGCTTCAAATATCATTGCAGAACCCAAGGATAGATCATTCAAGTTATCAATCGCTGCCTCCCTTTTATCCGCAGTGCTTTATTTCAAATTGTTGACGTTGTTGCAATCCATACATAAGCGCAGAAATTAAAGGCGCTAGATCAGGCTCCTTGCATTGTTCCAGTTTTTTTCTGCAGGTTCTGCTTTCAGGTAAAAAAAACCCGGTTTCGTCACGATTTGCAAAACATGTCAGCAACCAGCTTATTTCTTTTTGCGTTACAGGCGCCTTAAACATACCATGCAACTTTGACGGAGTTTTAATGGTGGTACTTTTTTCCATTAAAGCTGAGGTTATGATTTTCTCTAATCTGGGCAGAATATTACAGTCCTGATAATGAAGGGATAACCATTTATAAAGACAGGTGTAGTGTTCGGGACTCATTAAATCAATGAGCCGCTCCTGCATATTTTCCGGCAATTCGGCAAACAACGTCAGGTATCTCTCCTCCCGCAGCCAGTGTTCATTATTAGAGGCTATACCAAGTCGCAGAAGATAATACTCGGTGTCCACATCACCCGCTTCATTAGCCAGACACCACTGTCGTAAAGAGGTAAAGAATTCCAGTATAGCTTCGGGCGAAGGACGCGAATGCTTGTCTTTAGCGCCCATTTTTTTAATGAAATTGTCCAGTAATTTGCAGATATGCAAAGGAGGTTCCGGTTTAAATTGACTAAACATACCTTCCGAACAAAAGCCGATGTCGGTGTATCGTTTTATTAAATCTTCGACAGCCATATCCGTATGGGCGTCTCGATAGTCAAACATTTTTTGAAGAGGATTTTTAGCACCGAAAAGACTTAACAGCACGGGGGTTAGCGCATAGAAATCACTGGCCTCGGAATAATACCCATCCAGTACTTCCAGGGCGATGAACTCGGGTGTCCCCTGAGGCTGCTGTGGTATAGAGGAAATTGGCTTTGTATAATCATAATCCAGGAAATGAACATCAATCGATTTTTCAGTTCTTTTTTTAATTTTAATATTTGAACCACTAACATCACCATGAACGACAGGAATCCAACTGGTGTTTCTATAATGCAACTGATTCAGCCCTAAAACCAGCTGCCATGCAACATCAACGGTTTGCAAAAAAGTGAAACGGCTGATCTCTTTATTGTCTGTAAAATCCGGGGCAATCTGAAATCCGTCGAGGAATTCCATAATAAGAACCGTTCTATCTTCCAGATCAAACGTCGCAATACTAGTTCTGGCTACCTGATACGCCGAAGGCATTTTACCTTCCTTGTAACTTTTTATGGCGACCGGTTGGTCTTTAAAAACAGTGAGTTCACTCTCGTTAATCCGACAATGACCGTGGTCTGCTCTCGCCTCTTTGGGACTACATCGATATCCTTTATAAACATCACCCGCCTCACCAGTTCCAAGTAATTGGGAAAAATCACTGAAGAAACAGGTTATCTCTCCACTTTTTTGTTGCACTGAAAAAAGAGTGCCGCGTTTATCGATCTCATTGTCTTCTTCTGATTTTCCCATATAAACAATACCTTATTTAATTCACCATCTCCATGAACAGCTAATTGTAACAAAATAATGTACAAATAAAAACCAATTATACGGTCTGTGGCATCTTTTTTCATCAGTCTGTCAAATGAAAGTGGCGAGGGGTCAGTATAGGAACTATTCTAAACCTAATATTACGTATTTTTTACAAATTGACTTAATTTTTACTTAAGGTCGCGGGAGTATATTTTAAATATAAAGGCATACCGCAAGGGAATGTTAGAAACGGATTTTTAACGTACCAACAGCCAGCAGAGGAAAAGAACATGAAAAGCTCACATGAAATACAAAAGGTATTAGAGGAAGAAAAAAAACGGATGCTCCTCCAGTTATACCTTGGTGAAAAATTCAAAGACACGTTTCACATGAATTGGTTGGACTCGCCGGAAAATTACGGTCATTTAATCAAGGCGTTTGATTTTTTTTACAACCTGAACTCTGAAAATCTGGAGCTTGACGCCATAGGAAGCAGCAATCAGGTTACAAGAGAAGAGCATGAAAAACAGTTTCAATACCTGGTGGCACTACTTGATAAATCCGTAATTTTTTCAGAAGATACCCCTCCTGTCACCATTGCTTTTGATGAGAAAGAAGCGGGATTACAATCCCTTGATATCAAACAAAAATCAAAATCAGTATCCCTGCGCGATTTGCATGCACAAGGCGCTAATTTAGGTGTAGCGGAAAAATTTCTTAATGCCGAACTGGGCCAGCAGGAATGGCTCAGTGAAGTGGATTTGGAACGAACCCTGACCAAACTTGGCGTCAGGGACAAAGTCCATATTACCCGATTAAACGTCGAAGACATCGGTATGATCCTGCATTTTGAACGTGAGAAACATGGCGGCGACGATCAACCGTATACCATTCCGCTGCTCATCAATTGCGGCAATAGCGGTTCTTTATATAGCCAGGGTTCACACTGGACCGAGGCATTAATTACCGTTAATCCGGAAGATGAAACAGTCACCATAAATTACAGTGACTCCATGACTGCGGGTTTGGAAGTTCAGGGAATATTAGAGACTGCCGCTAATTATAATGAGGTTTCAATCGTTAACGGCGTTGCAAAAACCTACACGGCATTCCCGGACATTGAACCTGACATTCATATCGAATCGGAAAATATACAGAAGGACGGGTGGAGTTGCGGTTATCGGGCATTGTATAAATTACTGGGACACGATGCGTTTCCAATACCAGATGACGATCTGGTCACACCCTGGCTTGACAGCATAGAAGATGCCCCGGACTCGCCGGAATTACGCGAGGCCTTCTACCGATTATTACTGTCAGATTTAGTGATTGATGATGAATATTTTCTTGCCATGAGCCTTGACAAGGAAGCCTTTGTTCATACGGATAAAACGGAGCAATACAAACTCGATAACGAGTTCGCCAAAAAATATCTGGAATTATTGTCAGGCAACGCCCCTTCCAAATCAGCCGTTACAACCGAACACTTTAAAGATGAGTATGGTGTGATTGCCAAAGTAATCAATGAGTTACGTATAACAACAGGCCGCCTTGACAGTCTGATTCGGTTGAGAGAAGGCATTAATAAAATAATGAAAGACAAAGATCTGTCTTCTGATGCCAGAATCTTTGCATTATTAGATGTATTTGCTACGGAATACAACACCATCCTGAATTCCAGTGGCGGTTCAAACAGTAGACTGGCAAAAGATCTGAACACTTTTTGCATGAAGCATTTCGGGGTAGAACTGCAAAAAAATTCCAGACATTTACAAAAAGACGGACTTCTGTTAAGGATGCTGACCAAATTAACGCAGTCCGTTGTTTCTGAAGAAAGTTTATTGCCACCAATTATAAATACATCCAGTCAACCAAAGAAACCCTCGATCAGCGCACCTGTAATTGGTTCAAAAAAGATAGTCAACCCTACCATTTCACCCTCTGTTGATTCCGTCAAACTCAAATCAGATGGCGGTGACACCCAATTACGTTCCAGTAAAAAATTAAGTCGTCTGGGAACCATGTTTGGCCAGACTCAATTTTGCTATGGTGAAAAACCGGGGGGTGTTGAGCCAGGATTCCGGGCCATAGATTTGGATGAAACCTTTTTTAACGAACTAGGGAAAATACTACCGTCATTAAACGAAGATAAATTTGCCGTTTTAATGAAATCATTGGAATCGGACAGTTTAAAGCACAAGCAAATGGCATTTGCCACACTAATTAATAAATGGTCACCAAATCCGCACGAGAAAGATGATCTTGATCCGGATGTTGTAGAACTTTGTGAACATATCAAAGAAGCCGTTTCCAAAAATACCAGGCTAAGCGCCTGGATGTATAAACTTGATTATGCTGGCAAAGGAGAAAGTAAAAAACGGACCGACGCCAATAATGAGGCGATAAGAGAATTTGTCGGAACCAGATTGGCCGGAATTTTCAGTAGTCAGAACCAGAAACAGGACATTGCCTGGGTCAAAGGACCGACAGGACCCCATGCCTTGTTAGCATGTGGCTGGAAAAATGGTTTGCAAGAATTACGTACCTATTTACATGGCGGTCAGGAACCTGATTATCAGGGTATTTTGGTTGAAGATAAAAAATCCCTGGTTAAACGATCAAAAATGGTGCCTGGTTTGGGCAAAAATTTGATTTTTGGTATCGCCATCGGTGATCGTGACGGTATAGGTAAAGACGCTCAGAATAAAGGATTCGCCGAAGGCGCGTTTTATGGCTTTGATTATGGCAAACCTTATGAAGGAAAGGGCGTTTCCGGGACTCTGACTGATGATTTTATGTTTGAAGATCCGGGGGCAAGTGCCCCTGCCATATTCAGAGGATCATCTAAAATTGGCATAGCCCGTCATTTTATGTACCGGAATTACAGTATTTTTTATGATACACCTTTATCTGATCGCATGTTTGGAGTTCATCTGTTAAGAAAAATGATTACCGGAGAAAATCCAAGTGAAGAGGTCATTAAAAGTTATCCGGGATTAAGGCAGGAACTATATCGTGTTCAGCAACGCACCCCTTCGACGGAAACATTATTAAGTCGTTTGGGTGAGATTAGAATTCATTGCGATGAAGGCAGCGACTTACAAAATCTGGTAGATGGACTTGTCGTGCAAATTGGTTCCGGAAAATTATCAAATTTTGATCATTATTTCGCTGAAATAAAAATTGATTTAATCAGGGAAGCATTAAAAACAGGCATGTCCTATAAAGAATTACACGGGTATCTTGACTTTATTGATGAAATGGCCGTCCATGCCACGACAAGTAATCGGAACATTCTCAATGTTTTTGAAAAACGCTTATTATTAACCAAAGAAGAAGTAGACTTCATCGATAAAATGGAAAAAACCGTATCACCAACCTCGGTTATGTCGCATGATGGTCACGTTTTCCTTAATGAAATGCGTATAGATCCATTGAAAAAACGCATACCATTCCAATTGGAGCTATTGGAGAATGGAACCTATGTTTTATCAACTACGAAACAGAAGCTCATCGATGATTTGAATCATCAATTCAAACTTGATTTTAAAATATCATCAACTGGCCTTAGCTGTAATTTAACCTCGGATCAATTAATAGTGCTAATGGATAATGTCAATCAACAATATCATAGTAAACGACAACAATTATTGACAGAACCTACCTATAGACTAGAAACTTTCCCATATATTACATCCCTTTTAAATAAAGGTATTCCAAAGGATTCGCAAGCAATTGTTGAGGTGGCCTGGCGTTCAGATAAAAGTCTTTCCTTTCGTTTAACCGTCAAAACGGAAGCTCAGGCTAAAATGGTGCAAACCATTTTTAATCTGGATGTAAAACCTGAAATAAATAGACCTATGATCGTTGAAGATATTACACCAAAACAACATCATAAATTTCAACAAAAAGTGGCTCACATTTATGAAGAAAGAGAATTGGAATCAAGTAAAAAACTAATGACATCGAAAGAGCCGCCTAAAACCTCATCAAAATGGCAAAAATTACATGACAAAGTTGAACGCACTGAATCCATGGAAGAAATCAGTGCTTCTGACGCTCTTATTAACCGCTATCGCAGCCTGATATCCGATAGTAAACACCTTCCAAAACTTGAGGATATCATCAAGGAAATGGATCCGTCTAATGCCGAAAGAATTATGACTTACAACGACGAAACATTAAGTCATCCAGACAATATCAAGTGCATTATGGAAGACAATTTGTCAAGCATAAAAATCATCGCAAAGGAAATCGAGCTACCCGTAGTAAAAGACGGTGAATTTAACCAAAGTTACACCCAATAGCCCAATAAAAAAATCTCATGGTTTATTGACATTTGCTCCAACAATTGGCATGTCAATAAACCCTGAATTGAAATCCGGTATAATGCCCATGTTATCCGTTTAATAACGGAAATTTATCTTTGCGGAACATCAAAATACACCAATCAGGACACCATTTTATTTTCAATAAAATTGGTTTGCATTCCTATCTTCATATCTGTTTAACTGTCAGTTTAAGACACGTGGGCTATAATTTAAATTGCAAAAGGATATTTTTGAAATTTGCTGTAATTATTTCTGATGTTGCCATCTTATCGGGACTAGAATGCAACATGACAATAGAGAGGTAAATTAAAATGAATCGTAAACACAAAAAAGGTGAGCTTTCCGAGAAGGCCTTACAGGGTATTTCCGGTGGCGGCGTTGGCCCGCAATCCAGAAGAGCAAGACGAGTGCGAGATCGAGCCGTGCCAACAAGTCCGTCGACTCCTGAAGCTGTCCGGGCTGCTCCGACTTCCAGAACAAACCAGTCTATCGAGGACAGGTTGGCTCAGATAAAAAAACCTTTTTAAATGAAAGCGTACGAATAGTTGTCTTTGAATTCCATAAGTTGCAGCTTTGCTAAAAGCGGCAACTTATTTTTAGATGAGTATAAAATATTCATGTAAGGACCTATTGTGAATGCGATAGATGCTTTAAAAAAATCCTCTACTTTTTCCAATCTCAACGATCGTATTTTATGGCATATCGCAGCCCTTGGTAATGAGCAATTTTTTGCCAAAGATGACATTCTAATGCGAGAAGGTCAACTGGGAGAATTCTGTTATATACTCATTTCAGGCCAGGTTGAAGTATTTCGTACCTTTAATAATGATGAAAAATTTATCATCGCTCAACTGCAGCCCGGAGAAATCATCGGAGAACTGGCTATTATTGACGAACTACCTCGCTCTGCCAGTGTAGTCGCTCTCGAACCAACCAATACGCTTGCAATCTCCGCATGGGACTTTAAAGCCCAGATGCAGGCATATCCTGAAATTGCCCTTCAACTACTCCCTGTGCTTGCCCAACGTCTGCGGCAAACCCAGGATAAACTTTTTCAGATGCAGCTGCCATGAAAAATAATAAAGAAGAACCTGTTAAATTCCGAAAAAAGGCGCTCGAACATCTGAATAAACCGACTTCCATGGACGATACTCTTCAAGTTATCACCTTGAAAAATTGGCTGTTACTACTTGTGTTGGTTTTGATAATTTGTGGATGTATAACCTGGCTATTTTTGGGAACGCTTTTTATAAAAACATCCGGGAAAGGCGTTCTCATGAGTGTGGTTGGCGATATTGAAACAGTTCAAGCCGCTGAAAACTCCGGGTTTATCGAAAAAATCGTCGTATATACCGGGCAAACTATAAAGAAGAACACCGTTCTAGCAACTATAAAAAGCGACTTGGAAACTCAATTGGAAATACAAGGAAACTATTTAAAAAAATTAAAATATGAACAAAATATTTTATCGGAGCGCGCCGAATTTATGGTAAAAGATTTGCGAGAAAAACAAGAAGAACAAATCGAAAAAATTCATGCTAGCCTGCGAGCAGCAAAAGAAAAGCTGAAACAGCTTGCTGTTTTAACAAAGCTAAAAGAAAATGCCATGAAAAAAGGAATTATTGATCTGCCAAATGTGACGGAAACTCGCATAGAATATTTTAAGTTGTTGCAAGAAATCAACTCCCATGAAGCAGAGTTAATTTCAATGAAAAGCAATCTGGTGGAGCTGCAGGATAAATGGCAGGAGCGACAAAAAGAACTGGCTCTTATTATTTACAAGGAAGAACATAACTATCAATTAATAAAAAGACGATGGCTACATACCAATCTGATTAAAAGCCCGCTTGCAGGCACCATCGCCGAAATACGTGTAAAAGCGGGTGATTATATTCAACCAGGGCAACCGATACTGACCATCATTCCCGCAGATCAAAATTTGTACGCACTCATTTTCGTACCCGCCGGCAAAGGGAAACTCATCAAGCCTGGTATGAAGGTACAAATAGCGCCGACCATGGTGAACAAATTTGAATTCGGCACTATTAAAGGACGCGTCGAAACGGTTTCATCTCTACCGGTTACCCCCCAAATGATGATGACACTACTTAAAAACAAGCAAATAGTTAATACGTTTCTGCCATCGGAACCTCAATTAGCAGTCAAGGTTTCATTGCAAAAAAACTCAGGATCGCACAGCGGTTACCAATGGACTACGTCCCAGGGGCCGCCTTTGCAGCTAACGCAAGGCACACTGGTAGACGCCATGTTTAATGTGGAAGAAAAAAAACCAATTGACATTCTTATCAATCTAACCAACAGGGTGATAAATAAAGGTACAAGCAAATGACGACCCGTATTCTGACTAAAATGAGACGTGTCAAGACCCCGGTCATTTTACAACTGGAAGCAACCGAGTGCGGCTCTACTGCACTGGCTATTCTCATGGCTCACTATGGAAAATTTGTGACTGCCGAGGAGATACGTTCTATTTGCAGCGTCTCCCGAAACGGTACCACGGCTATCAATCTGGTAAAAGCGGCACGCCATTATGGCATGTCTGCACGTGGTTATAATCTGGAAATTGATGAATTGGACGGTGTCACCCTGCCCTTTATTGTCTTTTGGAAATTCAATCACTTTTTAATTGTTGAAGGATTTAGCGCAAAAAAAGTCTATTTAAATGATCCGGCTGTTGGTTCCTGTATCGTTGACTGGGAGGAGTTTGAGCAGGGATTTACCGGCGTTGTCCTTGAAATTGAACCTGGTGAACATTTTGTTCCCAGTGGCGAGCCCCCTTCAGGCACCTTCCATTTACTTTGGCAGCGTATTGGACATAATCAAATCGCAATGCTGTTTATCAGCCTGGTTACACTGCTCTTAATTCTTCCTAAAACGTTTATTCCTTTATTTATTAAAGTTTTTGTCGATGACATTTTGACGAACCATCAAAACAGTTTAATCCCAATCATTTTTGGTGGTATTGCAATGGCCACATTCATTGAGATGTTACTGACCTGGATACAAAAAAAATCACTTCTTCGGCTTAAGATAAAGCTGGAAATGCTCTATACAGTATCGTTTCTTTGGCATCTCCTCCATATCCCCATTCGCTATTTTCAACAGCGTTCATCAGGGGATATTGTGGAACGACAGGAAATCAGTGAGAAAATTTCAGAAACACTTGCCAACGACATACCTTCTGCGCTGGTCAATACCATCGAAATAATAGCCTATATGGCAGTAATTATGATTTTAAGCTGGCCAATCGGCATTCTATTAACCTTGTTAATCGTTATGAATTTTGTTGCCCTTGTTCTTTCAAAACACTACTTGACGACTTTGGGCCAACGTTATGCCCAGGAACAGGGAAAGTTGTATGGCATTGAAATGAATGGGTTACAAATTATTGAGACAATCCGCATAGGTGCTCTGGAATCTATTTTCTTTAATCGTTGGTTAAGCCATTACATCAATGCCTTGCAGTCGGAACAACAAATTCTCTGGCGAAAAACAATGCTTGGCTTGTTTCCTTCTTTTATTAATTTACTGACAATCCTGCTCGTTCTTTGTTTCGGTTCCTATCTGGTGATCATTGGTCAAATAACCGTAGGAACCATTATCGCCATACAGGGACTCGCTTTTCTTGTTATTGCAAATTTAAGCGGTTTGGTGGACTTTGCAACCACAATAAATGATAGCCGTGGGGATTTAATTCGTTTGAATGATGTTTTGGAAACAACGGTCGACCCTCATTTTACCGTTAAAAACGCAGCGGGACATGATTTTTTACAGAAAAAATCACCGGTCATTTTAAAACTGGATGCCATCACCTACAGTTACTCGCCTTTGGAGCCACCAGTGATAGATAACCTGTCCTTAACGGTTCAACGTGGGCAACGAATCGCGCTGGTAGGTGCCAGCGGCAGCGGTAAATCAACCCTTGCTCAACTCATTTGTGGTTTAAATCAAGTTAATTCGGGACAAATTTTCATTAACGACTATCTTCTCAGCAATTTAAATCGTCAGGAATTAAGCGAGTTTATTGCTTATGTCGATCAGAATGTTTTTTTCTTCGAAGGAACGTTACGTGACAATTTAACGTTCTGGAGCCAGGAAATAGCCGATCAGGACATTCATGATTTATTAAAACTTGTTTGTCTTGATGAGGAAATTGGCAGCCGTGGTGGTTTAAACATGACGGTATCCGAAGGAGGAAGTAATTTAAGCGGCGGACAGTGTCAACGACTTGAAATTGTCAGGGCATTGTTACACAAGCCGGAACTTCTTATTCTGGATGAAGCTACGGCATCATTGGATCTCAATACCGAATCAATCATTTATCAGAATTTTATCCCTTTACAGCGCACTTTGTTTATTATTGCGCATCGCCTGCATGCGATACAAAATTGCGACCAGATTCTGGTATTGGACAAGGGTCATATTGCAGAAGCAGGAAGTCACCAGGATTTAATAAAGAGCCAGGGAATTTATTATGAACAATTCAGGATGGAAAAGCTATGAACAATAGCCACCAGGTCCCTCCTGATTGCGAAGACGTTTTACAGGAGGTAATTAACCATCGTCAACAGCCGAAAAGCGCACTGGATTTTGCCGATCGATGTTTTATTATTAGCCGAATAATTGCGAAGAATTCAGGATTAAAAATAACAATAAAACCCGGTGGTTTTTCTGCGTCATTATCTCTTGAGAACTTACTGGAATCTGTTGCTTGTGACAACAAATTTCGTGTTCGTGAATTTCGTTTAAAAAAAGATTGGCATCATTTTGATTGCGGCTCATTTATAGCTCTTTATAAAAATCAACCATGCGCGTTTGTTTTCCAGCAAAATAAAGGTTACATTTTGATAGATCCGGAAAAAGAAATCCCTGTAAAATTAACCAGCAACATGACTAAATACATTACACCGCAGGCCTATACATTTTGTCCGGCATTACCAGATAAAATCTTAAAACTTGGAACCGTTCTTCATTTTTTACTACAGCCATTCAAAACAGAAATAATCTACAGTGTCGTGCTTCAACTATTTATGAGTATTTTATTATTAACTATTCCTTTTTTTACCGGTTATCTTATTGACAGCATTATCCCGCAAGCCAACCTGCATTATTTATTCCAGACAACTATTTTATTTTTATTAGTACTGATAGTTCTTATTATTTTTCAATTGATGCAAACGATAATTTTTATGCAGTTACAACTTAAAACCAAATATCGCTTGCAGATGGCCATATGGGATCGTCTGTTGCGATTTCCACTTTCATTTTTTCGCCGCTTTACCGCCGGCGATCTCCATTTCCGTTGCACTGTTGTAAACGATATACAACAAGAGCTTCAGACCGGAACCATTCAAATTATTGTATCTTCCCTGTTGTCTCTGTTAAACCTCGTTATCATGTTTGTCATTAACGTAAATCTGGGTTTAACCGTAATAGCATTACTTTTAATTATGGTTATAGCAACGTTCCTTGTTAATCTAAGAGCATTGCGTGAACAACGGGAAGTGGTCAATCAAAAAATTAAACTTAACAGTACCCTGTTAAGTTTAATCACTATTATTGCCAAGATCCGAGTCCATCATAAAGAACATCACGCATTCCGCTGGTGGAATCATTTTTTTGGTAAAAAAATGATTCATCATCAAAATGCGTCACGCTATGAATATTATTTGCAAATCTTCAGCCTGGGATGGAGCGGGCTTAGTATTCTGGTTATTTATGGTTTGGTATTCCTGCAAGGCACCAATTTAAGTTTTGGGCAATTTATCATTTTTAACGCTGCTTTTATGCAGTTTTTCGCGGCAATGATTCTTTTGGCTAATACCGTACTTTCATCCATAGAAATAGCACCGATTTATCAAAAAGTGTTACCTATTCTTCGCCAACCTGTAGAAGAAACCAGACCACTGGGTAATGAATCCATTTTTAAAGGTGACATTGATTTTAATCAAGTCATGTTCCGTTATTCCGGAAACGAAAAACCCTTGTTCGTTGACTTTAATTTGACTATAAAGCCACATTCTTTCGTTGCTATCGTTGGACCATCCGGTGCCGGTAAGTCTACCTTGTTGCGCTTACTTCTTGGACTGGAAACGATAACCTCCGGTTCGATAAAATTCAATGGCATTGACTTGCAAAAAATTGACGGCAACTATTTACGAAAACATGTTGGTGCCGTGCTGCAATCATCCAGAATTCTTCCTGGTACTATTTTTGAGAATATTGCCGGACGTAACATGCAAATGTCTCGAGAACAAGCATGGGATATAATAAAAAAAATTGGACTTGAACAAGTCATACATGATTTGCCAATGGGCATCGATACATTTATCAACGATGGGATCCAGACCCTTTCAGGCGGAGAAATGCAACGCATTATCCTGGCACGCGCGGTAAGCTCCAGCCCTCACCTTCTCTTGCTGGATGAAGCCACCAGCGCTCTTGATAATAAAATCCAGTATGAGGTTCAGCAGTTTTTACAGAACCTCGCCGTGACTCGTATTGTAGTAGCGCACCGTCTAAGCACCATTCGCCATGCCGATATTATTCATGTCATAGAAAAAGGCCGTTGTGTCGAGTCAGGCAATTATCAGGAATTGCTCCGGGCAAAAGGTGTCTTCTTTAATATGATTCAATAAAAAATCATGACTTTCATCTAGGCTCTGTGAACCAATTTTTTCGCAAAGCGAAAATGTGGATAATTGAGTGCCATTATGTCTTTGAATGAGGCGAATAGCGGGCTCTATTTAACGAATTCAAAGACATAATGGCGCCAATTAGCCGCATTTGCAGCTGTGAAAATTTTGGTTCACAGAGCCCAGGTTCTGTGCACTTATCCGATTCAGACTGTAAAATCTGGTTCAGGTATAAACCATGCCACCATCAGAAATAGATTACATTGGCTAGCAATATTCGATGAATAACCATAGTATGGTAAATAAGTCCGAACATTATGCCACACCATACATCAACTCAATTATTTAACAATGACTGAAACAACCATGAATTATAAAGTGGAAGATACGCCTCCTTTTACAAAAACCTTGTTGTTGTCTCTGCAGTATGCGCTATTAGTCGTACCTTCCTTGATTATCCCATTATTTTTAAGTCATATCGCAGGGGCATCCGGGCGAGTTCCTATACAAATGGTCGCAGCCACCCTGGTCAGTACCGGCATAGTTACCATATTACAAGCCTGGCGAGGACAATGGGTGATTGGTTCCGGCTTTTTTATGCCCGCGGTATCTTCAGCGATTTATTTTCCAGCTTCATTATTTGCGTTAAGTATCGGCGGTTTACCCCTGTTGTTTACCATGACAATAATAGCCGGCTTGTTTGAAATGTTCCTCGGATTTATTTTTCGCTGGCTAAAGCCTTTTTTTCCTTCGTTTTTAACCGGTTTTGTAATTATGCTGGTCGGTATCAGCCTGGGCATGTTGGCGTTACACAAAATGCTGGACATTACCCACTATAGTCAGACTGGTTATAACCGCAACCTCATTTTAGGCATCTCGACAGCACTACTTATGTTTGCTCTGACCATTTGGGGAAAGGGTGCCATTCGGCTTATCGCCCCTCTTGTTGGTATTGTTTATGGTGTAATTCTCGCCTACGGTTTGCAAGTGTTTGCACCGATAGCCGTAGTAAATCCTGGTGAACTGTCCTGGTTTCAGATCCCTTTTCCCAATGACGTATCGCTCCGGTTCGATTGGATAGTTGTCACCATATTTTTTGTATCGGGATTGACCTCGGCCATTCGAGTTACAGGCATAGTAGCAACCTGTCAAAATGCCAATTACGATAACAGTCATCATTTTAGTAACAAACAGACTCAGAGAGGTATCGTAACCGATGGCCTGGGATGTTCCATAGCTGGTCTTCTCGGCGCTCCCGGCATTTCCGCCGCACCAAGTCTGGTAGGTATCAGCCTCATTAATGGTGTGACAAGCCGAATTTTAGGCTATACGGTTGGTGGCCTTCTTATAGCAATGGCATTTTTTCCCAAATGCCTTCTGATATTTACCTTTATTTCCGTACCTGTCAGCGGCGCAGCACTCTTTTTTCTAGGGACAATTATGACAATGAGTGGTCTGCAGCTTATTAATGCAGACCGTTCCTCCATGCGTATAAACCTGGTTTTGAGCTTATGTTTGCTAATCGCTTTAAGCCATCTGGCTCTGGTCAATTTTTATCAAATTTTACCGAGCTATATGTTATCCGTAACAGGCTCGTTATTATCCCTCGGAGTACTTTTTGCCATCGCCCTCAATATTATTATTAATTTTACTTATAAAAAACCCATCCATTTGATTTTAAATGAAAACATAATCAAAGATACTAATGTGAATGATCTTTTAAGAGAAAAATTACGGAATACGGGCATTTCAATTGCGTTAAAGGGAAAAGTGGTCGATTCCGTAGGACAGATTGTTAAAGCCATTTGCCTGGATTACATGACTCAGCAACCAATAATGCTGGAAGTCGTCTGTAAGCTGGAGGTCAAAATCACTATTCACTACACAGGCCATTTATACCACCTTCCCCAATTTTCCAATGATATGGATAATGAAGACGCGGCGTTCACGGTCGGATTAATCCGGATGTACACCGCGGAACAGCCGGATCATATTGTTTATAAGCAAGATGGGGAAAAATGCAGGCTGGTATTAACCTATTATCATAATTAATTCTGAATGCATTGTTTTTATCACCATCTTTGATTGGGTGAGTTGATTCACTATTAAGGTCGTCTTAAAATCATTTAAGGCCTCTTCGTTAATAAACATTTTTTTAACCCTTCTTCCCGAAATTTAACATCATGACTTGTGTATTGTTTCGGATTCATTTCTAATGGCTGGATAAACGCCGTATCAAATTGCAAAGGACATGATCATGACGAATTGGATGATTTATGGAGCAAACGGGTATACCGGAGAATTGATAGCAAGGGAAGCCAAAGTACAAGGACTCAATCCAATCCTGGCCGGGCGTCATGAACATGACATTAAAGCCATGGCTGATGAGTTGGGTTTTCAAAGCCTGATTTTCGATTTAACTGATCAAGACAACATCAAGAAACAATTAGCAGGAGTATCACTGATATTAAACTGTGCCGGCCCATTTTCTTCCACAAGCGTTCCCATGATAAACGCCTGTCTTCAAGCAGGCGTTCACTATATCGATATTACTGGCGAGATCGCCGTATTTGAATATGCCAATAGTCAACACCCGCATGCCGAAGCGGCCAATGTCGTACTTTGTCCGGGTGTGGGATTTGATGTCATACCTACCGACTGTATAGCAGCCGCTTTAAAGGAGGCGCTGCCTGACGCCAACCAGCTAACCCTGGGATTTGACTCCGACTCCGGGCTATCCCCTGGCACGGCAAAAACAGCGGTAGAAGGCCTGGCGCTTGGAGGAAGAGTCCGCTTGAATGGCAAAATTACAAAAGTACCACTTGCCTGGAAAACTCGTAACATTGATTTTGGACATGGTGAAAAATCGGCTGTGACTATCCCCTGGGGGGATGTCAGCACAGCTTATTACACAACCGGTATACCAAATATTGAAGTGTATATACCAATGTCTCAAAGAAACATAGATATTCTAAAGAAAGCGAATTATATCCGCTGGTTTTTAGGGCTAACACCTATACAAACTTTTCTTAAAAAGAAAGCGGCCAAACAAATTGGTCCAGATCCCAAGCAACGTAAAAACCTTACAACTTATGTTTGGGGAGAAGCTAAAAACGCCAGGGGAGAGTGCAAGGTAGCGCGAATTAAAACGGCCAATGGCTATGCCTTGACCGTCACCGGCAGCTTAACCGTGGTTGAATATCTGCTAAAAAATAATGTGACGGGTGGCTATATAACCCCCGCGCGATTAATGGGAGCCAATCTTGTCACAAAACTGCCAGGAAGTAGTGACATACAAATAGAGACTTTGTAGCCTGTCCATGATCCTGTCGGTAAAGATGTTTGTCTGTTCCTTTTTTAAAAGTTGGGGAGGGGATCACAGGCTTTTCGTTTAAAAGGGATAAGCCGGCCCCCTCGAAGTCTCCCAACTATCCGGCCAATCCAATGCGTTCCTTTGTATCATGATAGGCCTTGTCGATATCCAGTTTTTTACTGTCTGAATCTATTAGCCAAGGCTGGTTTCCACCTATCATGGTATATCTCATACGTTCCAGCAAACCAGGGACACGGGGTTTGCTCAGTTTCTGTGATCCATGACTATGATCCTCGTTAATGCAGTGGGGGCCCTGGTGATGTAAAGCAAGTATGTCGCCTGGTTGAATCGCAACTGCCCCACCAGCTTTCCGACTGAGATTAACATTGGAATACAGATTTTTTGGGCCTTGCGACCAGGCTAACAGATGAGCTAAAGCGATGGAAAACTCACCGTC
The DNA here is from genome assembly GCF_900186965.1 of Legionella spiritensis. NCBI lineage: Bacteria > Pseudomonadati > Pseudomonadota > Gammaproteobacteria > Legionellales > Legionellaceae > Legionella > Legionella spiritensis. Next base: position 1,497,877 of record NZ_LT906457.1, on the reverse strand, counting down.
CAAAGCGGTATCCATTGTTAATGAAGCTTCTTTTTTTCGCATCATTTTGATATTTTCACGGTAATCAGCCTTTATTTTTTTCGTTATATCGTGGCGTTGTTGATCGGTTAAACTCTTATCCTTTACGGCTTCATAAAAATGGACAAGGCGCATGGCATGCTTCCCTAGTGTTTCAGCAATTTCTACAATGGAATCCAGGTGTTCGTCTTTTATAACCTGACCCTCTAAACCGGCTACCGTTTGACCGGTGATTAAACCAATGCCATACATTGCCGAGCTAATTCCTGCTTCGATTATATTCCGGCATTCTGATTCGGATAGCTCAGTGATTTTAGATAATTCAGATATATCTACTTTTGTTAATTTTTCAAGTGCATCCCTTGCTTGCGGGTATTTAGCAACGAGCCTGTTATGGACAGCCAGTCGATACTCAATATCGGCTTTCAAAGCAAGAGTAGCTTCAATCCCATCTATAGCATGCTGGTTTCTGTCCTTTAATACAGAGATATATTTTTCCAAAGGTATTCCGATATCTTTAGCTCTTTCATGCAGTATTTCCCGAGGGAGTTCCAAAGCGGTATTTGCAAGCGCCAAATCGGATTGATATTTGAGCCCTTTCTCAGTTAAACATTTGAAGTGATGCATCATGGCATCACCACAAGCCTTAACTAATTTAGCGTGCTCATTGGGTTGCTGAAACAAAAATAACAGATTACCAATAAACCCTTGTACAACCAATTCCTGCGAGCGACTTGGCGTATAGCCCTCTTTATACGGGTGGGCGACAGGCCCTGATGGCAATTGCTCAATAAATTGAAGTAATTGCTGGGGGGAATCGAATTGTTCAATAGACTTGTTTTTCAAATGTTCCTGATCTTTGCGGTGAAGCTCAATGGCATATTGGTATCTTTGTTGATCTCTAAAATCAAATCCGTAAAATGTTCCACCAGTACCAACGGTTAATGATATTAGTGCTCTGGATTTTTTTTTAAATGGCGCGCCAAACCTGGACGTTTTTGAAAAGAAATTGCTGTAAGACATAAAACTCTCTCTCAATAATCTTAATTTGAGTTATTTTAATACAGTTAGATTAAGATTTTATTAATTAGGATTTAATTTTATCAACCAAAGAGTTTTTAGTGTGGCAAAAAAGTGGCGTGAGTGAGTCTTGTCTTAAGATAGATAAAATAGGTACAGGACGTGTTGATATTTCATGGCCAGGGTTGGAACATGGCCATGACGGTGCTTCAGTCAGGATGCCGTTTATTTCAAGGTATAGTGGAAATCTTTGTCCGAAAAATCCCTGGGAGAAAACCCGTCTCTATATTTAAAGTATTCACAAATATGCGTGTCGATGATGTAAGTTGATTGCTCCGTCCGTTTTAAAATCCAGGTATGGACTAAATCTGCGATTAATTTTTGGCTATAGGGAGCGGGGGATTGCCAAATTGTTGCATACCAAACACCTTTCGTATTCATCGTAAGGCGCTCTTTTTGATACTCGCTTTTAACCAGTTCGCAATCGAATTTTTGATCGAAAAAACTCAATTTGCCAATTTGATGATCCGCCAGTCCCGCAATTCCTTTAAAAACAATATCACTATCTCGTATAGTGACAATTAAATTGTCTGCATCAACAATGGGTAAAAAATCAGATATTGGAGCTCTGGAGGCATTTAAATGATTAAATCGTTCAATAATTTTAAAGGCTTTATTTTCATCATGTCTAATTTGAGTCATTATTCACCCGTTACCTTTGGAATATAATACTGATTATAGATTAGTACTACAGTTGTATTTTGAAAAAGATCCCTGTTTATGTACTCATTTTTGCTCAGTGACAGTCATCTTTGCGCAGGCGAAGATCTATTTTAATCTGAATAGATTCCCGATTTCTCGGGAATGACAGAACTTACCACTGTAGTATTAGAGGGTGTTGATATGTCATTTCATGCACCTGTTTTTCAAAATTAGCTTCTCGTCAAGATACGTCAATTTAACCTCGATAGAACGATTATTTCGTGGTTTATGACAGTACCTGCAATCCTTCGGAACATTTACTGTCTTTACTGCCAGAAATGCTCACTAAAAAACTTGCTGATTGTATAGCTTTAGAACTATAAATACGTTATCATTGTGTGCTTAAAAAGATCATATTGTTTGCGTTTAGACTTTTCAAAGGGAGAAATGTATGACGAAAAAATTGACCGGTGAGGTAAGCGTAGAATTTGATGCCCCATCTCAAAAACTAATGGATAACATTACTAACGGAACAGTAACAAGAGAAGATATTGTTGCTAATTTATCGCAATGTGCCAAATCCAATGAGACCGGTGATAAGCCATCCGTTGAATGTGAAAAGGCGGCTCAGGCATACATGGCATACATGGCGCTTAATATATTTAGCAATAATGAGATGAAGCCTATTACTGAAGACGACGTTAATGAACAGGCGGTCTTGACACGTAATCGAAGCTATACCTTGTAACCGTTATCAGATCGTCTTACAGCCACGCATGTGGTTGATTTACACATTTACTCAAACAATAAATGACGTTAATCCATCACATGTTGCTCGTGTTTGTTGAAGTCATCTGTTCCTGAACATGGTATTTTATGAGGACGCTAGCCGCTATAGTTGTTCGTTGATTTGCGTGTGCGTTACTTTCATTAAAGTTCTTTCCCTCATCCATTATTGTAAATTTTTGTTCAATTTTTTCCTGTTTTTTGAAAAAACGTAAACAAAGTGTAAAATATATTGCCACTTCATGAGTGGTGATGTTAATTTATCCATTGACATAAGCTAATTTTAGAGAGAGTGATGTTATGCCAGTAAATAATACTAAAGCTACTAATAAAATAAGAGAGTACAGGGCAACTGTAGAGTCAACCAATACTATCCCTTTGGTAGGCCCTGTTAAATGCAGGATACATGGAACAATACAAGATGAAACTGTAAAAACTCCAAACGGAAAACAACATCACATTAAGATGGATTTAAAGGAAGCGGATCCAGCGAACTCAAGATTTTGTAATGTTAGCCAGATTACAGGACAAGGATCCATTCATGATGTAAACAACACAAACCGAACGGCTTCGGTCAATTTGGATGTTGCGGCGAAATTGCCGTTAGGCAGTGTCCCGGTCAAGCTTCAACAAGACAATGTTTCGCACAATAAGACATCTTACCGCGATGGGAGCAAGGACATCGAAATCACAACACAACAAAAAATTAAAGGTTATAACATTGGATTTTTTATTAAAGCCTCGAATGCCATGCCACTTCCACCTATTGATAAGGATAGTACGCACGAAGAAGTTTTGAACTATGAATTATGGGCCAAAGGCAATAAAGGCATAAGTTTCCGCAAATAACAACCAACCGATCCAATTACATTTGATGTAAAGGATTACATTGAGATGTGTTCATCCAACTTTGTCACCCCGCCAGTCACTTCAAGCCCAAATTAAGTTGTCCGTCAGAATATCTCTGGATCCGTGAAATCTACTACAAGATGAATGTCAGGCACTTCAGATGCCGGATAATTTAAGATTCTACTTTGATTGAGAGGCTTTTGTCCTTTCTCTTTACCAATGAATAAACTTGCTCGGTTGCAAGCCTTAATCCTTTAGCTTTGAGGTGCACTGGTATATTTTTTACCGTTTTACTATAAACCTGTGTCATATCAAAGTTGGTTTTAAACAACTCATTCACTTCTATTTGGTTTATTGAAAATGGCGGGCCTTGCATCTCCTGCTGATCGTATGAGGTTGTGATTAGTAATACTTTGGCATCAGGCTCAAGCAATTTGGCCAGTTGTTCTGAATAAGGCTTTCTAAGCTCCTGTGGGAGTGCAATGAGGGCCGCACGGTCATACACAGCATCGATTTTATCAAGTAAATTTTTATTGATTTTAAAGAAATCACCAGCAAACAAAGTCATTTCATCACTCTTGTAGACCGAAAATCCATTCATTTCAGTCACCTTGAAACGAATTTTATTGTCATTAAAAAACGCTTTGCATGCCTGCTCGCTAAGTTCAACACCGACTACTTTATAACCCTGACCAGCGAGCCATATCATGTCGATGCTTTTACCGCATAAAGGAACAAAAACACAATCACCAGGGTTGAGATTCAACTTGGGAAAATAGCGTTGCATTAAAGGATTGGGTTGCGATTGGTTAAATCCAATTTCATTGCATTGCCATCGTTGCTGCCAGTATTCTTTATCCATATTCATTACGATTAATTGGTTGATTACAGTATTTCTCTTCCAGGCTCTGTGCACGCATTTACTTTTGACGTGGTTTAAAGGGTGTCATACACGTTGCTCATCAAAAAACAGGCTAAGAAAGCACTGCAAAGTGTACCACAACCCGATAAAAGCAGAATAACTAAAAAGATTGTGTTATTGGGAAAAAATCCAGATAACCCAATTTTGATATAAAAAATTACAGGGCCCCCCCTCCCCTATTTTCGCCTGCGTATTGGATCATGGCGAATTATTTTTGACAGATATGATCAGGTGAGAATTATCTCTATTGAAAAAATCAAACTGTAAACTCTCCCTTATACAGTGCCAAATTACTTGCTCTAATCTTGCTTTACCTTGATTTTGCTTCGGCCTTGGAAATAAAAAAATTACTTCGATCAAGTGAATTCAATTAAAATATCTCGTTATACTGATAAATTTCAACTTTTTTAATGCGATCGCGTGAAAAAAATTAATTTATGCTAAAATCAAGTTATTCAACACTATTATTTCACATGAACATATGAAAATTAATATGCAAAAATCATCTGTCCGCATTTTAGGAGAGGCCATAGAGGCCGAGAGGAAGCGGAGAAAGTTGACTCAAGGCCAGTTGGCTGATCTATCCGGCACCAGTATTAATTTTATCAGTCAAATTGAACGAGGCAAAAAAACAGCCCAAATTGCTAAGGTCATTGATGTTCTGCAAATTTTGGGCATGCAGCTTGTCATAGAGAAGGGAACAGCTGGTGTGGTGAACCACAATGAATGATTACAAAGCCATCAACGAACTAGAGATTTATAAAAAAACGGAGTTTGCAGGGGTCTTACGAAGAACTGAATACGGATGTGAATTTGAACTTAATTCAACATTTAGATCTCATTCAAACGAAGCCTATTTTTCATATTGTATCACAAAAGATACCGCTAAAATTGTAATGCAGGGTGATAATTTACCGCCTTTTTTTGCAGGTCTTTTACCTGAAGGAAGAAGGCTTAATGCCTTGGTCGATAAAATTAAAACCTCAAAAGATGATTTGTTCTCCCTTTTTTCCGCCGTAGGTAGTGATTGCATTGGGGATATTTACGTAGGCAACCCCGCTAAAGCTGAATTTCCACCAGCTAAAAAACTGGAAGAAGTAAACTTTTATTCATTGTTTGAAGAAACCATTGCCCCTGAGAGCCCTTTATTTGATAGCAAAGCACTAGCTGGCGTACAGGAGAAAATATCCGCATCTATGATCAGTTTCCCCTTAAAATTAACTAAAACAGGTAAAAGTTATATTTTAAAGTTAAACCCTGGCGACAAAAATAACTTGATTCAAAATGAATTTTGCTGTTTACAATTAGCGAAGCAGTGTGGCTTCACGGTTGCAAAAGCAAAACTGGTTTACGACAAAAATAAAAATACAGGCCTGTTGGTTGAAAGATTCGATAGATACAATGAAAAAAGAATACATCAAGAAGATGCCTGCCAATTTTTAAACCGTTACCCAGCGGACAAATACCGCATAACGGTGAATCAAATTGCCGATGCAATCATGCTCATTGCCAATGCCCCACAACTAGAGATTTTAAATTTGCTCAGTCAAATTGCTTTTTCCTACCTGATTTGCAATGGTGATTTACATGCAAAAAACATCAGTCTGCAGACATTAGAAGATGAAACCATTACCCTTACGCCGCTTTATGATTTGATTTCGACTGCGATTTATAGTGACTTCAATATGGCAATCAAAATGGATGGTCGAGATGATAATATGAAAAGAAAAATATTCACTGATTTCGCTGAGCGTTATCAGATTTCTGTTAAAGTAATGAACGCCACACTGGATAAGCTGTTAAAACGTTTTACAAAATATTATCCAGGTTTGTTTACCTTCGAAATGACCGATAAGAAAAAAAATTTGCTTGATCGGATGATTGCCAAGCGGATAAGAGACTTGCAATAAACAAAACTTACAATTTTGACTTATGACTTTTAACTCCTTGATTTTACTATGCCGTTGTGCGGAATCGAACCGCAGACCTATTGATTACGAATTATATTTTTGTATATTTTATACACTACGACACACTTTTAATTTCTTTTAAAATCATCATAAATACAACCAACTACTCTTGTATTAAGTTATAAGTTCTATTAAGCTTTTTTACCTAATTCTTCGACACATATTCGACACATGTTCGACACACAAAGGTAAAAAGCGATGAAAATTAACAAGTCTGCCGTCGAAAATTTATCCATTCCAATGGTAACCCAACCCGGTAGAACCGCTCAAAAAAAATATTACGACGACCAATTAAAAGGCTTTGGCATACGAGTCACTTCAGGAGGAACAAAAGCCTTTTTTGTTGAAAAATTAATCAACCGAAAAGTTAAGCGTATCACCCTGGGTAGATATCCTGAGTTGACGCCTGAAATGGCTCGCAAGAAGGCGTTGGAGATCTTAGGGCAAATTGCTTGTGGGTTTGATCCGGTTGCTGAGAAAAAAGCCAAGAGGATGGCTCAAATTAGCTTGAAGGAAGTATTTAATGATTACCTCATCGCAAGAAAATCATTAAAGCCATCAACTAAGATCAATTATGAACAAGTGTTGAATAAAGCTTTTGCCAAATGGCTTGATAAGCCGATAATGAACATCAGTAAAGATCATGTGGCTCGTCAGCATGAAAAGTTAGGTCAAGAACATGGTGCCGCCTATGCGAACCTCTCCATGAGGGTATTAAGAGCCCTATTTAATTTTGCCGCAGGTCAATATGAAGATGCACAAGGCCGTTCACTCATTATTGAAAATCCTGTTAGACGCTTATCGCAAACCCGCTCTTGGTATCGTGTTGAGAGACGTAAATCATATATCAAATCGCATGAGTTAGCTGCTTGGTATCAAGCCGTAAAGCAATTAGATAATCAGATAATGGCCGATTATTTACTGTTAGTGTTATTTACCGGACTAAGGCGGCAAGAAGCAGCCACGTTAAAATGGCAAGACATTGATATGAAAGGCCGTACCTTGAGCATCCAAGATACAAAAAACAATGAAACCCACACCCTACCCCTATCTGATTTTTTATATGATTTATTCCTGCAACGACAATTAGACAAAGTAAATGACTACGTCTTCCCGGGTAATGGCGTAGCCGGTCATCTGATTGAGCCAAGAAAACAAATGGCCATCGTTACCAAAGCCACGGGCATTGAATTTACGGTTCATGATTTGAGAAGGACTTTTATTACCATCGCTGAAAGTTTAGATATACCGGCCTATGCTTTAAAACGATTACTTAATCACAAAATGACAAACGATGTGACGGCGGGATACATTATTGTTGATGTCGAACGATTAAGACGCCCTATGCAATTAATTACGGATTTTATTTTGAAGTGCTCGGGCGAAGTGAAAACCGCTGATATTATTGCAATCCAACCATCCAAAATGGAGCGTGTAAAGTGAATAACTCCTCAAATATAAAAATATCCTTCAAGGCCTTCTCATGAAAAATATTTCACTCTATAAAACTGAAGATGGTAGTTTTCAAGTTGAAGTTCCTGTTGAAAATGAAACGGTATGGTTAACTCAAAAGCAAATGTCAGCCCTTTTCAATAAAGACATTCGAACAATAAATGAACACATTCAAAATATATTCAATGAAAATGAGCTCTCACCAGAGGCAACCATCCGGAAATTCCGGATAGTTCGAGAAGAAGGGAAACGTAAAGTATCACGAGATATTGAGCATTATAACCTTGACGCAATAATTTCAGTTGGTTATCGAGTCAAGTCTAAAGAAGGAACTCAATTTAGAATTTGGGCAAACAAAATATTAAAGGAGTATTTACTTCAAGGTTATGCGCTTAATCAAGAGCAACTCATGAAGCAAACCGATCAAATTAGAAACCTTAGTAAAACACTTAAATTATTTCAACAAGCACAATCTGGCAGCATTAGCCAATCTGAGACTAGCGGATTGTTATCAGTATTAACTGAATACACCCATTCCTTTGTTTTATTAAATCAATATGACACGGGTAATTTCCCTAAATCCAAACTAAATACGAATATTACTCAGGAAATTAATTATGCTTCAGCAATGGATGCTATAGAGGATTTGAAATCACGTTTAATGTCAATAAATGAAGCAACCCCTTTATTTGGCAGGACCAAAGACAATAGTTTCGAAGGTATTCTTGGGAATATTGTCCAAAGCTTTGGCCGTGAATATTTATACCCCAGTATTGAGGAACAGGCAGCCCATTTATTGTACTTTATTATTAAGAACCACCCCTTTACTGATGGCAATAAACGCATTGGAGCATTCATGTTTATTTGGTTTTTACAACTCAATAACCATCACTTAAGACAAAATGGCCGAGTGAAAATCAACGATAATGCTCTTGTTGCTATTGCTCTGCTTGTGGCACAAAGTGAGCCTTCGCAAAAAGACATAATGATTCAACTCATCATCAACTTAATCCGGGACGGTGACTAGTAAATTCAGAACCGTTTACCGCGTATTTTTTTAACATTGCAAAGCAATGTATATTGCGCCCTTGGAAAATTCTTTCTGCGGGATAAAATGATTTGATCTACTGGCAGAGAAGCCTGCAATCAAATTAGCTCATCAATATTAGGCGTAGGGTTAAAATAAGTGTTGACATAGAGTCGGTTTTTAATTTTTTGCTTAATCAACAAAGGTGTCGTTATGCCAAAACATCTCATCAACATAGTGGAATATACCTCAGAAAGCTACACTCATATAGCCTCAGACGAATATCCTTCAGAAAGTGAAGCAAGCGCTGCCTTTGAAGCCAGTAAAATTAAATATAACGCTAAAGACGATCCTCAAAAACCCTATTCGGGTTTATTTGGTTACCCAACATTCTTCCGAAGTGCCTCAAACAAACAACACGATAAAACCATTGAAATTAGGCAAACGACATTTAAATATTAATACTTGTGCCCTATCAATATTTAATTTACCTTGAATTGAATGTCACCTATTTCTGGTCAGCCTTAAGAGTTCTTTAACGAGCTTTGCCAGAGTTGGCGCAAAGGCTGTTGATATAGCAAACAACAGCCTTGAATTCCCTGCTGCAAGCCGTCCTATTGAATCTCGCCATTCTTTGATACTGCCTTTTGAGGATAATACGGGTTCAATAGCGTGTGTATTCTGAAATACAATCTTTTCTGTTGACTGTCCGACACACTGAGAAGAGGTGACAAAGACATCTTCATACCAGCCTAATTTATCCACGCAGCGTGCACGCGCTTCAACCGGAAAAACCTGCAAATAGGAGGTAAGCAGATCACGTGCTGCTCTATTGGGTGAGATAGTCAACCCAAGTCTTGCCAGCTCCCGCCTTACATCGGAAGAATCACCTTGCAGCAAGGACAAGGGCATCGCCCATTGATGTTTAATGCCATCATCATCGACCCACTCAAGCAAGCGCCCCCACTCACCACTATTAGCATCACGAGTCTTGGCAACCACATACAATGGTGAACATATCCATTTAGGTGCCAATTGAGCGCGTTAATTTTTTCGCATACCACTTAATCTCTTTTTTATTGTTCCGTAAACAGACTTGGATGAAGTTCACATACACCTTTAAAAAATGAATCTGATCTTACCGGCCAGCAAAAACACCAATCTCTGGTTCAGAAGAAACCAAAGACTTAATTTTTCCTAACGCACTCTTGAGACTGGCTTTTTTTTCCTCCAAATCATAATCAGCTTGTAACCCTAACCAGAAACCCTCAGACGTTCCAAGTGCACGGGATAATCTCAGATCGGTGTCCGCCGTAACCGAACGCTTGCCGTGAACGATTTCATTAATGCGCCGAGGTGACACACCAATATCATTCGCGAGCTTGTTCTGGCTGATCTCCATTGGAAGCAAAAATTCTTCAAGCAAGATTTCACCCGGGTGGATATTTTTTAACTTCATCATCATGTACTCCTAATGGTAATCTACTATTTCAACATCAAGGACAATGCCATCTTGCCAAACAAAACATATACGCCACTGATCATTGATTTTAATGCTGTGCTGCCCCACCCTGTCACCGACAAGTTTTTCTAAATGGTTACTTGGCGGTATCCTTAAGTCATCGAGCGCTTTTGCATTATTTAACATTCTCAATTTTCTTCGAGCACGTTGCTGAATGTCTTGTGGAAATTTACGAGACATCGTGCCATCAAATATTTTTTTAGTCTCCTTGCAGCTAAAACTATTAATCACTCTTTTATGCCATGTTGTTATTATTATTTGCAAGTATAACGCATGACGTTATATAACGCAAAACGTCATAGTATTTTTTCATCATTAATTTTTCTTGGAGATGATAATAAATATGCGTGGAACAAATGGGACAAGTGGAACACCCGCATGATTACAGGGTTAGCGGCGCTCCACCGTTAAAAAAGAGTTGTGGTACGAGTGGGACAAAAAACAAAAAAATAATTTTTTGGAGTTAAAAATATATCATTTAAAATAGTCTCATATTCCCAATAAATAACTTATAGTATTCTGAGGTTCTCAAATATAGGGCTATAATATCCTGAAATTCCTAAAAAATAGATTATAATATTTTAGAATCCCCAAAAAATGACTTATTCTATTCTAGAATCATCATAAAGAATTACCTGAAAATACAACAGTAGATTGTAGCCCGAATATGCTTCGCTACTGTGAACTACATTTGCAGCTCTTGCTTTTGACCAAACCTTTTCGTTAAATATTCCTGATGCTCTATATCAGTTTGTCGTGTTAATTCTAGGCGCATATACTCTAACCGTCCAACACAAAACTGAATACGGTTTAAACTGATAACTTGTTCCGAATATTGTTCTATTGTCGGGATTAATTGCTCTATAGAACATACTTGATCTGGTATAGCCGTTTTAAATTCAGCATTGCCACTAAAAACAACAATATTATGAATAAGGTGAGGTTTTAAGAATTCAAAAAGCTTTTGTACCGCGTTAACATGCTTATAATTTTGAAATATCGGATTCTGAAATCTAAACTTCTTTCGAAAGATGATTTTAGCCCAAAATTTTGATTTGGCGTCTGCAAATATCCATCCTGTATAATGCTTGGTTTCTATGACGAATATTCCTTTCGTAGTAACCAAGATATGATCAATCTGGGTGGTTTCATTCTGTAAACGTAAGGTAACATTGCTCAGAACATGAGCCTCTCGATTTTCACAATACCTTGCCAGGGTTTCCCTAACTTGAGCTTCTCCATAATTTTCAGCCGCTAGGCTAGGTTTAATATATTTTCTTGTAAATATTCCTGAAATAAAACCAAATGCTAAACATAAACCTGGCAACCACAATAAATCAATCATCTTAAACCAATCATCCATTTTAGCTCCTTAACATAGTGTTAACTTTTTTAAAGAGCAGAAATTAAGGTCACTTATATTTTTGGCCAATATTTTAGCATTTTCTTGATGTGGTGATCAAAAACTTGTGAGTCTGCAAAAAAACTAATGCTTTTTAATGGCGATTCGTTTAAATGTATTAATTAGTGGAACTTGTGGTACAGGTGGTACACCCTCATGGTTACTTGTCTATCGACGTCCCACAGTCAAAATGGATGGTGAAGCGGGTGGGACATTTCAGCGATATTTGGTCTATATATTTACAATTTCTTTTAATTTGTTTTCAATTGTTGACTTACATTTTTAAACCAAGTAATAATTTAACCGTTGTTTTAAAAAGCTTTATAAATATGGCTTTAAAGCTTTATGGATTTAGGATGAATATTTACCAGTATGTTACTGGGATTTTCAGTTTATGGATTTAAGGAAAAAGCCACATAAACGGCATTATGAATGCCATGAAAATTCTATTAACTACGAGGTAACACCATGTCTAATAAAACTTCGCGTATTGATCTCATCAATGAATTTGAAATTGCTCCTCAATCCACTCTTTTCGATCAAAAAACCTTAGCTGCTGTGCTTGATTGCTCAACGCATTTGCTCGAACGCAACCGTTGGGCGGGTCAGGGTGTGCCTTATATTAAAATTGGTCGAACTGTCCGATATCGTAAAGAAGATATTCTTACATTTCTCCAACAACAGCGTGTCCATTACGTTAACCGCGAAGCCGGTTAACTCTGGTTGCTCTTTCATTTTGGTTGAACGATTGGAAGGCTGGCACCTTCCGATAATGGTTGTTGGAGAAAAAGAATATGAATTCGAATCAAATATATCATGTCGACTTTAAACAGTCTAAACGAATCAAAACGTTTCAATATGCTGGCGGGTGTTTTCAATTAACATCGGATGGGGTCATTTTTATTGGTAAAGATAAAGACAATAATGAACTGCCACCGCGGTGGATCTGTTCTTCTTTGTATGTGGTTGCCAAGACTCGTGATGCTAATAGTGGTGAGTGGGGACGCTTGCTTGAGTGGGTCGATGACGATGGCATTAAACATCAATGGGCGATGCCTTTGGCTTTATTGCAAGGAGATTCCAGTGATGTAAGACGAGAACTGGCAAGCTTGGGATTGACCATTTCACCCAGTAAAGCGGCTCGGGATTTATTAACATCTTACATTCAGGTATTCCCAGTTGAAGACCGAGCTCGTTGTGTTGATAAACTGGGCTGGTATGACAATGTGTTTATTACTGCTAATGAAGCCATAGGACAATATAGCGATCAAATCGTTTTTCAAAATGCGAACAGTCTTGAACCGGGATTATCCGTTGCTGGTAGCGTTGAAGAATGGCAAAATTCTGTTGCCCGATTGGCAGATGGCAACTCTCGATTAATATTTGCGATTTCAACTGCCTTTGCACCAAGCCTTGCCAAGCTTGTTGGTGAAGACTCTGGAGGCTTTCATTTCCGCGGCGCTTCTTCGTCTGGTAAAACAACCGCTTTGAAAGTGGCTGCTTCTGTTTGGGGTAAGCCAGATAGTTATATACGGTTATGGCGAAGTACGGCTAATGGTTTGGAAGGATTAGCAGCTCTGCATAATGATGGGTTGTTAATCTTGGATGAGCTTAGCCAGATAGATCCCAAAGATGCGGGTGAATGTGCTTATCTGCTTGCTAATGGTCAAGGTAAAACACGCGCCTCTCGTTGTGGTACAGCAAGGCAAGCCATGCAATGGTCTTTGCTCTTTTTATCGGCTGGAGAGGAATCGCTAACCTCTTTAATGGCTAAAGCTGGACAGCGATGTAATGCAGGGCAGGAAATTCGTTTGGCGGATATTGAGGCTGATGCTGGTGCTCAGATGGGGTTATTCGAAGAATTACATGACCATGAAAACCCTACTGCCATGTCACTCGCTTTAAAAAAAGCGGCTAATCAATGTTATGGTGCGGTGGGGAAGGCATGGCTTCATAAAATTGTGAATCATCAATCTGAATTAATTCCCCTACTCACCAAGAAAATTCAACAATTTGTAGAGAAGATAACAAGACCCGATCATTCTGGTCAAATTCAACGGGTAGCCAGACGCTTCGCTTTGGTTGCCATGGCTGGAGAATTAACGAGTCATTATGAATTAACCGGATGGAACCGTGGAGCAGCGTATCAGGCAGCGGAAAAATGCTTTAATGCCTGGTTAGAGGATTTTGGGGAGCATGGTAATCGAGAAGACAGAGCCATCCTATCGCAAGTCCGAGCATTTTTTGAAAAAGAAGGCGCTAGTCGGTTTGAAAGTGAAAATAACCCGAATAACGAACGAGTCTATAATCGAGCTGGATTTTTTCATACTGATAATGCAGGTTTTCGTATCTTTTTGGTTTTATCAGAAGTCTACAGAAATGAAATCTGTCAAGGATTCAATCCTAAAATGGTGAATAAGGTGCTCATCGATGCTGGCTGGATAATCCCTGGTAATGACGGCAAAGCCTCTCAAAAACGAAGAATTAGAGGGGTTGGAATTCCCAGATGTTATGTTTTTACTGAGAAAGTCTGGTCAGACGACTATTAATTGTCCCACCCGTTCCACTGTTGATTTTGATTGTGGAACGTCGCTAGCCCAGTAATCATGAAGTTGTTCCACTTGTCCCATTTGTTCCACCATTTTTTCTAAGTCTGTGAAAGATCTATTTTGTTGTCTCGGATTTGCCCAGGGATTTACCCTGTATTACGGATGCACCTAGATAATGGCTACAACAATACTGTTCAAATTTTGAGCTAGAATATAGCATAGAGAATGAATTTATGTGATTAGATAAGGAGATCATTATGGAATGGGTCACAGGAACAGTTCTTAAGGCGAATACCGATAAAGAAGATGGAAACCCGCATAGTTTTAAAATACAAGGTGATGATAAAAAAATTTACTTTTGTCATTTAGGAGATATAAAACATAACGAAGATAAACTATATGGAAAACATGATGAAGAAACGCTCTTTTTAGAGGAAGGCGATAATGTAAAATTTCAAGTTTTTGATCAAGAAAAATATCCCGAAAAGTACTTATTTGCTATTCATATAGAAAAGAATTAGGAATAAATAGTTTGAACTTATGTTTAGAACACTTATTTAGGAAGTAGTAATGGAGCCCGGATTAGGCGAAGATGGGGTCTGTAAATAATTTTGTGTAATTGGTCATAGTATATAATCTGCCTATTTTCAGACAGGCATTGAAGAAGAGACAAACTATGACTCATGATATAGATGAATTGGCTCAGGAAATAGCCAAGACGTGTAAAACGCAAGAAGACTTCACTGAGTTTTTTAAACAGCTAAAGCGTCGAGGCTTAGAGGCTGCGCTATCCGGAGAACTTACGCATCATTTAGGCTATGACAAGCATGCCAAGGCTGTTGAACGCAAAAGCAACAGCCGTAATGGGTACAGCAAGAAGACTATTCAGGTTAATGAAGGCGAAATGGAAATTGCGGTGCCACGTGACCGAACAGGCACATTTGAACCTCATATTATCCCTAAATACGCTACCCGCTTTGATGGTCTTGATGAAAAAATCATTTCATTTTATGCCCGAGGTTTAAGTACACGCGACATCCAAAGCGAGCTTGAAGAAATCTATGGTACAACCATATCACCCACATTGATTTCAAGCGTGACAGACGCGGTTTTATCAGATGTACGTGCCTGGCAGGCAAGGCCTCTGGATAGTTGCTTCCCCATTGTTTATTTGGATTGTATTGTCGTTAAAGTAAAGACTGACAAAGGTATTATTAACAAATCCGTCTATTTGGCATTGGGTGTTAATACAGATGGCTACAAAGAACTTCTGGGCATGTGGATTAGCCAAAATGAAGGCGCAAAATTTTGGCTAAACGTACTGACAGATATAAAAAATCGTGGCCTGGATGAAATATTTATTGCGTGTGTTGATGGACTTACTGGCTTTCCAGAAGCCATTGAAACAGTATATCCACACGCTAAAGTTCAGCTTTGCATTGTACACAAAATTCGAAATTCATTGGCTTATGTCAGCTGGAAAGACCGTAAAATCCTTGCTGCTGATTTAAAAACAATCTACAGTGCCAAAACACTCATTGAGGCTGAAATGGCGCTGGAAGCATTTTCTGAGAAATGGGACGACCAATACCCATCCATAAGCTCCTCATGGCGCAGAGACTGGATACGTATTACCCCATTTTTTGATTATCCAGCTGACATCCGTCGAGCCATATATACGACAAATGCCATCGAATCGTTGAATATGACTTTGCGAAAGGTAATTAAAAATAAAAGAATGTTCCCATCTGACGAATCAGTTTTTAAATTGCTCTATCTTGCGATTGAACGAATTGCTCGGAAATGGACAATGCCGATCCACAACTGGAAGCCAGCTATGAATCGGTTTATGATCGAATTCGGTGATAGAGTTACTGAATAATGGAATGGCTAGTTACACAGAAAATTTTACAGACTCCGAAGATGTGTAGTTCGGGTAGTCAGTTCCCACATTATGCTACGCTAATTTGGGCTATGGCACTTTAGCCCATAAGCAGTGCTGATGCCCCATTTGTCCCTTTTGTCCCGGATAAAAAAACTTACGATGTAGTGGTTAAGTAAATCAAGGTTTAATTTTTCCATTTTTTTGGAGAGCATCATATAATATATTCCATGAATACCATGTATTATAAAATATTTCATACCTCTTTTGTTGTGGACTATTTGGATCATAACTTTTATCACTGGTATCTAACCCTACAATTTGTTTATCTATTATCAATCTACGAACAAGTTCATCACAAAAACTACCTATCTGTTCACTTTCATCTAGAAAGATATTTGTATAATAAAAAGAATACTGAATATTAGTAGGGTTATACATAGAGCAATCACTTCTTACATTTTTTATAAATTTCGAAAGATAATTTACCAGTTTATCCATGTTTTGTTGATTCATCATTAATTCCATTTCATTATGACCCCAATTATTTGGAGTCGTTTTTTATAAGAAGAGTATAGATCCATTTTTTAAGATGAGAGTTAGGGTAATATGCGGATGAGTGAAGTACCCTGGATTCCCTCCAACCTTCGACACATATTCGACACATGAAGATTTAAAATTTGGCTGGATTTGCTAACTTATTGATTTTACTATGCCGTTGTGCGGAATCGAACCGCAGACCTATTGATTACGAATCAATTGCTCTACCGACTGAGCTACAACGGCAACGTACGCGAGTATATATTCAGCATCGCTTCTCTGCAAGATTTCATTACAAAAAAGGAACCAAACAAATATCTTTTGTAGTCTGAAATAGATAAATCCTGGCTAGGGCGTCTAGTGACGACACACACCGGAGAGACTGGATTTAAACGAATTGTAACTTCGTCATTACAAACATCGTCTGTTATTAATTTCTTCAACCAATTCTATTGCATCGCCAGTCGCTCTTGATTTTATTCTTTTAAAGAAATCTGATCGGTCTGCCAGAAATTTTGCGGCAATATGCTTTAATGACGGAGGATTTCCAAGTTTGGCCTTATTGTTTTCAGTCAGAATTTTATTTAAAGACGTTTCATCTATATAAGTACTCTGATGTTTTAGGGCTTTATACTGCTCTTCACTCAAATAAATTTGAACAATCCGAGCGTCACTTTCCTCACAGCCTTCCTGTTTACACCATGCTTGACCAAATTCCACACAGTTCTCTCGATTCAATAAAGAACCGGGAATTACAAATTGTTTTCCTGTTCCCCCTTGATTTTCAGTATAACAATTGCTATTTCTCGGAACTATATAGATAAATTTAAACATCCAAACCCCAACTTATTATAAAAAAGATGGCAATTATATTATGTGTTTATTTTGCGATTAACAGGATCAACATAAAATCATTTTGTTGATTAAATTACATCTTACATTGGGGTCGAAATACCAGGGCAAAGCTGCTAACAATTAGATTGTGGCTGCGTTATGATCTGATAAACACCAGGCTCTGTGAACAAATTTTTTTCTGATCGAAAACAAGGCAACTATTGTTGCACACCAAATAATAATGTCTTGTAGCCCGTCATGAAGGCGCAGCCGTAATGCGGGAAAACGTTCCTAATTGGCACATCAAACCCGCAATACGGCCACAGGCCTCCTTACGGGCTACTGCCTTTCCGCAAAAAAAGGGTGCCAATTATCTACATTTTCGCTTTGCGAAAAAATTGGTTCACAGAGCTTAAATATTGCGTCCATGCAACATTTCATTTCAGGATGGCTGGTGTAACACGACACCCATAGTCCAGTCAGCACTCTGGTTTTCGTTCATAATATGGACAGGCTGTTTGGCTTCCAATCCATAACCCTCGACCATCAGAGCATAATAATAAGCAGGAAAAAGGCAATAGCCATAGAGATAATCATTATCAGGATATTGATTTTGCAAGTTTGACCACTGCTGTCGACAAACCTCCGTGTCAGCCTGGACTAGTAATTCTTCATTGGTAAATTGAGAATCCGGAAAATTAAATGGTTTGCTTTTTACCAAATCCGCAACGCCACCCATCACATACCAATCAGTCGCAGGAGTGGCCTCAATAGCCGGATGAACGATACGGTTGACATGATGAACATTCTTCATCAATGGTGACACCACTTTTTTACAACGATACGCATCACCAGTCGCATTCAAACCGTCAGGTAACAGGTAATCGGTAATAAAACAGTTGTTGGAGTTTAGAAACTGATGGGTCACTTCGGTCTGGCCAAGTCCAAGGAAGCTATGGATAAAAATAGTGAAATGACGACCATAAACGCTGACATCCTTGATATCACCGGAGCCAGCCATGTTATTGGGCACGGGGAAAATAATTTGTACGGAAGCGCCCCCCATATCCATCACTCCTGCCGTGTTTTTATCCTCGCTATTCAAATTCCCTAACTGGTAATTAACAGAAAGCCAGTCAAATAACCCCTCTTCGCTACCCGTAATGGTTCTCGCATCAATCAGAGTCCATTGCGACTGGTTGTGAAACCAGTTTTTCAGGTAGGCATAACGTTGTTGTTGCAGGGGTTGCGGAAGCAGGCGCATCCCTGCTGTTGCATAAAAGAATACGGGTAAGGATTCGTTGGAAACGTCTGAAAACAGAGACGTTAAATACGCATCAATGGCTGCCTGGTTACCCTCTATGGAGGCAAACCCGGGCTTTATTTTTTTTGACCATTTTTCGGAGATATGAACTGGTGTATTCGTTTCATCAACATCGTACGAATACACATGCAGGCGTGAACCGGTACTACCGGCATCAACTACGGCAACGCAATGCTTCTCACGACAATCAAGAGATCCGGCATAATCGGCAAAACTGTTAAAAATCAGAAACAACAGGAAAATAACACGAGCGGACAGACCCATTTCCAATACCAGAACGATTAAAGAATCGCCATGCTACATCATGTATATTTTATTGTCAATAAGCCCTTTGATTGATCATAAATGATTTGTTCTATAACAGGATGGTATCAATTTATCATAACCTTGTGCCATCTTTATAGTAACCATTCCGCAATCTATCGTGTTCAATACGGATACCCCAGCTTCTCGCAAGGTATGCAGGGTTTGCCCATGAGGAAAATGATAGCGGTTATCAAATCCTGCTGAAATCACAGCATATTTCGGAGCAACCTGCCGTATAAAATTGCGAGATGAAGACGTCTTGCTGCCATGATGAGGCACAATCAGTATTGATGACTGGACTTGTCGCGAATAAACGGATAGCAAGTATTCCTCTGCGGGTCGCTCAATATCCCCGGTTAATAACAGGCTGTTCTGGTCGCTGACTATCTGCAGCACACAGGACAAATTATTTTTATTACCCGTTTTTTTCCGAATCGCCAGAAAACGAAACCGAACGCCATCCCACTGCCAGTCAGGATAGCCATGACAGGTCACCCCTCGGTGATAAAAAGAGGTATTATCCACTATCAGTTCTGAAATTGGATACTGTTCCTCAATGGAGGCCAGTCCGCCGCGATGATCGAGATCCGGATGACTAATCACCACTTTATCGAGCCTATAAACCCCCATGGTTTTCAGAAATGGAATGACCGCTAGTTTACCCATATCGCTGCCATGATAAAATTTTACGCCGGTATCATAGACAAGCGTGTGACGGGCGGTTTGTACAACAACCGCAAGCCCTTGCCCTACATCGAGCACATAAATCCATGCTTCCTTATTATCAGGACGGGGATAATTCGGGTAACAGGCAGCGACTGCGATTACCGACATCACCGGCAGCAAGGCACGTACCGGTAAAAATAGAAACAAAACCATAACCATCATCAAAGCGACGACCGAGACCAAATGCGGCAATGAAATTTGCAGGTTAACAAAAGAAAACATATCCAGGTATTTCAAATACGACAACAATAGCTTAATAGCCCACACCAGAGGCATCACCAGCGCTGTAACCTGAGTTAACGAAAGCAGTATCAAATTGACGATAGCCAGAGGCACAATCACATAACCCACCCAGGGAATCGCCAATAAATTGGCAATCAATCCCGTTATCGCCCCATAAGAAAACCAATACAAGGTAAGCGGCATCAAACCGAACAGACACGCCGCCTGCAATAAAATTAATTTCTTAAGCCCACGACAGGTAAGACGTTTGTTCATCAATATCAGGATAGCCACGGCCAGAAAGGAAAAGTAAAAACCCGGTAAAAGCACGGCGTGCGGTTCACAAAGAAGCACCATCAACAAGGCATATCGCCATCCTTGCCACGTTGAGAACCGGTGACTGAACAAATAGGGTAATAATAAAAACACGCAGGCTATCAATGCACGCTGCGCCGGCACACCAAATCCGGCTAACAAGGCATAAATCAACGCACTCCCCAGACTGGCCAAGCCTGCTATCTGCTGAGCAGGAAAAAGCAGACACAGTCTTGTTGAAAAGCGCCATAATCGATTGACCAGCCAAAATACCACGCCGGCAACAAGTGCGATATGGGCGCCGGAAATAACCATTAAATGAGTGGTGCCTGTTCTTCTGAACAGTTCCCACAACGATTTATCAATCGGATCCGTAACGCCCAGCGTCAAGGCCTGTGCAATGCCTGACGCATCACCATCGGAAATATTATTACTCAAGATTTCCGACAAACGCACACGCAGATTATGTAATCCTCCGACTCGCCCCGGATCGTCAAGCAACGTTGCTCGACCGTTTTTTATATACCCTGTCCAGACTATATGTTTTGATTTCAGGAAGCGAACGTAATCAAAACCGCCGGGATTAGCCAGATTGACCGGTTTTTTCAACTTGGCCTGAAAACGCCATGTCTGCCCGATTCGAAAAGCAGGACAACGATTGTAGCAACTCAAGAGGATTCTTGCCGTCACGAAACGATTGTCCAGTTTGGCAACCTGGAATTGAAATTGTATTTTGTCCGGATTTATCGATGGTATGGAAATGATCCGACCGCTAATAACAACGTTATTAAGCACTCGTTCACCAGGCATATTTCTGTCGGCTTGCCATTGTTGATGGACACAAGCCCACAACACGGCAAAAACAAACCAGATAATAGCCCGCCAGTGTACTCGTAACAGCAACATGGCAATGAGAAACAGCACAGGATAAAAAGACTGCGAATAAAAAAACACAATCCCTGCGCAAAAACAGAGAATTTCCATAAATGACGATTGGACTTACTTCCATGGGCGTAATGTATATCAGGATAGATAAAGAAACAATGTGTCCGGGCAACAACTTTTAAAACCGGGTGTTTCACAAAAAATTATACCGTTAACAGCCGTAAAACCCTGGCAATATCAAACAGATTGCAATACGATAAGTTAATCGCAGGTAATAAGGATGGTTACTCATGATTATCGCCGTTTTAAATGAAAGTGCCAACGATACGCGTGTGGCCATGACGCCCAACATGGTTAAACATTATCTCAAGCTCGGCTTAAAGGTACAATGTGAGAAAAACGCCGGCATCGCTTCCGGATTTACCGATAAATCCTATGAAGAAGCCGGAGCGGCCATTGTAAAAGATCGCAAGCAATTATTACAGCAAGCGGATATTCTGGCTTGTGTCCAGGCGCCTGATCCCAAAGATTTGGATGAGTTGAAATCACAGGCTCTCTTGATCGCACCGCTGGACAACGAACCGGACAGCCCCCTTATAAAGTGGTGCATGAAACAATCCATCAGCGCTTTCTCCATGAACCTGGTTCCACGCATTACCAGAGCGCAAGGCATGGACAGCCTGTCTTCCCAGGCCAACCTGGCAGGATACCGGGCCGTTTTGGAGGCCGTCTGCCATTTTAAACGAGCCATTCCCATGATGATGACCGCCGCCGGCATGATCCATCCGGCCAAAATTCTTATTTTGGGAGCCGGTGTTGCAGGCTTGCAGGCTATAGCTACAGCCAAACGGCTTGGAGGCGTGATTTACGCGTTTGATGTCAGACGCGCAGCCAAGGAACAGGTGGAAAGCCTTGGCGCTGAATTTATAGAAGTTGAGATGGAAGAAGACAGCGAAACCAGTGGTGGGTATGCGAAGGAAATGAGTGAAGACTATAAACGCCAGCAGTCCGAGTTAATTGCCAAATACGTTGCGCAATCCGATATCGTCGTCACAACCGCCTTGATTCCCGGACGACAGGCACCGCTACTGATCACCAAAACAATGGTTGAAACGATGAAGCCCGGCTCGGTTATTGTCGATCTGGCTACCTCGCGGGGAGGAAATTGTGAATTGAGCCAATGCGATAAAGTCGCACTACATAATGAAGTCACCATTATCGGCTACAGTAACATGGCTGGCTTTATTCCGGCCACCGCAAGCGAACTCTATGCCAACAACATCCTCAATCTTGTCAAAACATTGGCTACATCACCGGAAGCCCTTGATTTTAAAGAGGACGATGAAATTATGAAACAGGCGCTGCTGTGCCATCAAAATAAATACCTGCCTTTTCAATCCATTCCCAGCAAGGAGACCGTCCATGCATGAGTTCAACTCCCTAGGCAACCTCTACGTTGCGATTCTAACCATTTTTGTATTGGCCTGTTTCGTTGGATATTATGTAGTCTGGAAAGTGACACCAGCTTTACATACTCCTCTAATGTCCGTCACCAACGCCATTTCCAGTATTATCATACTGGGCGCACTGATAGCCGCGGGCAGTCAGATGACAGGAACCATTACCATATTGGGCGGTTTGGGTATCTTTATTACGGCCATTAATATCTTTGGCGGTTTTGTCGTCACCCAGCGTATGCTGCGCATGTATAAAAAATAACACCTAACAGGATGAAAAATCATATGACCACTCTGGTTCCCTATTTTTATCTGATTGCAGCCGTTTGTTTTATTCTGGCTCTTAAAGGACTGGCCAGTCCGGCCACTTCAAGGCGGGGAAACCTCCTCGGAATATTGGGTATGGCTATCGCCATCATCTCGACACTGATGATGCCTTCCATCAATCATCACCTGTTGCTCATCGGCTTGATTATAGCCGGAGGCGTGATAGGTACCCTTATCGCCCTTAAAATTAATATGACCGCGATTCCCCAGCTGGTTGCGGGATTCCACTCCCTGGTCGGTCTTGCTGCCGTATTGGTCGCTTTTTGCGCCTTTCTTTCACCCGCGTCCTTTCAAATCGGCATGCCGGGCAGCATTAAAACAGCCAGTCTGATAGAAATGAGTCTGGGCTTAATCATCGGGGCAATCACCTTTACCGGTTCTATTATCGCGTTTCTGAAGTTGCAGGGCATCATGTCCGGCCAACCCGTTCGTTTCACAGGGCAAGGTCTGGTCAATGGCGTTATTGGCCTGAGTATACTGGCTTTGCTGGGTTTATTCATACCCTATCAATCCCTGAACCTGTTTCTTGGTCTCGCCGCCCTATCCTTGCTGATAGGCGTTTTGCTCATCATTCCTATTGGCGGTGCCGATATGCCGGTAGTGATTTCCATGCTGAACTCCTACTCGGGATGGGCAGCGGCAGGCATCGGCTTTACCTTGAGCAATCATTTGCTGGTTATTACCGGCGCCCTGGTAGGGGCAAGCGGGGCTATTCTGAGTTATATCATGTGCGTTGGTATGAACCGCTCCATCATCAACGTGATCTTTGGTGGTTTGCAAGGTGGAGACGCTTCCTCGCAAAGCGGAATTAATCGTGATCAACAATCGGTGCGTCAGGCTAACGGCGAGGATGCGGCGTTTCTATTGAGCAACGCCAAAGATGTCATTATCATACCCGGATACGGCATGGCCGTCGCACACGCCCAACATGCCGTGAAAGAATTGGTTGACGAGCTGGAAAGCCATTCCATTCGCGTTCGTTTCGCCATTCATCCCGTTGCCGGGCGCATGCCGGGGCATATGAATGTTCTGTTGGCCGAAGCCAATATCCCTTATGACAGGGTATTTGAACAAAGTGAAATCAACCGGGATTTTGCAACCTGTGATGTAGCCTTTGTCATCGGCGCCAATGATATCACCAACCCTGCCGCGAAGTCCGATCCAAACTCCCCTATTTACGGGATGCCCGTTCTTGAGGTAGAAAAAGCGAAAACCGTGCTGTTTGTAAAACGCAGTTTATCAGCCGGTTACGCAGGTGTTGATAATGATTTGTTTTTCCGGGACAACACCTATATGCTTTTTGGCGACGCCAAGGTCATGACCGAATCGATTGCAAAGGCTCTTGGTGAAATATAGGATAGGCCAACAAATACTGAACCAGCGATTAGGGACTACAGGATAACACCAGGGCGTGTTTTTAGAATTATCGCCGGGCTACAAAAGCAATAAGTTGGCCTAAATTTCTTGCTTTTTCGCTCCTGGCGAAACTTTAAAAACACACCCTAGTATTTGCCGCCCAATGACATGAATGGCGTTGTCTCATTGAGATCGGGACTAATAAAAGTGATTGCTTCACACTCACTATATTTATGATAGTCCTTGAAAAGTTTACCAAGTTCACCCTGGTTCAAAGCACCCTTGAATTGGATATCTATAGAAGTAAACCCGGATTCCACTGCTTCTTTAAATAAACACGCCGCTTCAATTTTTTCATCGCGGCTATAACCAAACTGCATTAACGTGTTACCAAAGAAACCTAATGTACTTTGATATTCGGGTTTTTCAGAACGAGTTTCAATATATCTTTCAAGCGCATCAATGATCATCGCTTTGTTATCAACGGCCTTTAATTGCTCCAGGGTTTGTTGCTGAATATTTTTTGAGATATAAGGTCTCAATAATAAACTTTGGGCGCAATCAAAAGCGCTGTAGCGTCCAAATAAACCAAAACAGAATCTGGATTTGGTATTGACGTACGGATTAGCCCCGTATTCGCCAAGTAAGGTGTTAACAGTTTGGACATGGCCATAGGCACAAGCCAGCATAAATGGGGTGTATGTACCAAGAATAAATTCTGACGGCCCACGGGTAGCTCTATGCAGTATCGTATTAGGATCAACATAGTTGTCAATATCAGGATTTTGTTGATTATTAGGGTAATAAGTCTGAATCGTTTGATATTCGCCCAATCTCGCGAGTCTTGCCAGAGCAATTTCATCCATAGGCTCATTTCTGGCGGCTTTTGCCTCAAAACTGGTGATCGTTGCGAAATTGATTAGCCTGGACAGAGGCACATTAATTCCTGCATGCAGTAACGCTTCACGAGACCAGGTTACACAACTATGAGAAAGCTGATTGGCAACAGTGGCCATGAACATACTTGAAAGAGCACCTTCTCCCAGGATATTGAAGTATTGCTTTTCTTGTTCTTTACGCCTCGCATAAGCCAGCAGGTGTTGTGCATCCTCCTTATTTACATACCAATGGGTTAAAATTTCTGCAATATTGATCGCTTTATCCGTTAAATCCTTCACTTCAACCCGACCATCCCGGTAATGCGTTCCCCAAAAAAATCGGCCTTTTAGCAAATTTAAAGGCTTTCTTACCACAAGATCACCTCGTAAATGAACTTTATAAACGTCATGCCTTTCCTCTTCAAGCAGCTCAACCAGTAAAACTGCATGTTGATTGCTTTCACGTACCCATGTGATTTTTGCGGTTGATTCATCCAAATCTTCCGCTTTGTTAAATAACCTGGAGATCTCCCCAGATTCAGAGTGTGTTTGTTTTTCAAAAACAAGCACCAGATCACCGGCATCAGGATTGACTTGACGTATAAGTACGCTTTTGTATTTATCAAAGGAATAATCAAGCAACACGTCATTAATAGTTGATGGCAGATTTGCCAGAACCCGCCGTAAGGCTTGCAACGAAAAATTTTCAAGGTTAAAGGCGGTTAAATCTAATATTTCCACAGTTTCATCCATTGCCTGTATATTTTTGATCAGAGCCTCCAGGTCATCCTGATTATTAACCTCACCAGAAATTTTTACTCTCATCAATAATTCCTTCGTTACAAATTTACAGGGCGTAGCTGGCTATTATTTCAATCTAATGCTCAACTATCAAGCCGATAATAATAGTCCTATCAATTAAAATAATGTGAATTCGATATAAATGCGCAAATAACAAACAATAAATCAGAGTAAGATCATCTCGACTTTAGCCCTTTAAGCGGCCAAAGAAAGCTGTAAATCAAAGAGCTAATCTACACTGCCTGGTTCCTTCAGAAAGCCATCAATATTACTTACCAAGCTTGTGCACCGGATCAACAGCCTTTAGATTTTCAAGCGACTGCGTGAGATCGGCGCTTCTTACTTCATCAAGGCGGCTGACCGCCGCCAAATCAATCGGGACCGACCGTGTCCCCCCCCTGCTCTCCCCCACCCGCACACGCCCTCCCGCCCCCCTATATAATGCAAAATCTACCCCGAGTCCGGAAGTGGCAATAGCCTGTAACGGAAACAACACCTCAGCCCTGCCTGTTTGATAATTATAGAATGCTACCTCTCGCGGCAAACTATCTTCATTAAACTTAGGCGCGGGGTCAAACGAGCGATCTTTCCGGCAATATTCATTAATCACATGCACCGGAAGCTCGCGCTGCGCCATACCCACTTGCATCCAGGCCGCTTTCATTGCCGTCCAATTGTTCGTTTTATACCAGTTATCATATCCATCAATATAATTTTTCAGTGCCGTTTTAAGCGGGGTAAAGTCAAAATGCTTTGAACCTTTAACCTCGACCCCATTTTGTTTATACGTTAACCCATTTTTCTCTATATCTTCACAGCGTTTTAGCATCTGGGACTTGGTGTTATCATCCATCTGTTTTTCCAGCATCCGGCACATGTGTTTATCCTTTGCCCAGTAGGCGTATTCGTATGCGGTGCAACTGAACTCTCGATGCGAATAGTCGGTGAATGTACCCGGTTTACATAACAACTCTTGTTTCTTTTCCTCCTGTTTGAATCGTGTAAACAGATTCTCTGCTTCATCTTGCTTTCCATAAGCCACGTACTGGAGGAAGCATGGTGAAAGCCTGTCGGCTTGGAATAAGGTATGCACTCTCTCGCCTGTCGCTACAAAAGCGCTTTTGTCTTTCTCTTCGACTATATGGCTACCAATTTCCTTCAGCATGTGGTCAGGAAGCGTATCAAACCAAGGGTATTTCTTAACAACATTATCCATCTCTTCCGGCAGATCTTGAATCTTCGATAGATTGCTTATCAGTTCAAGTTGCTCATTATGATATGAGTCATTAAACTTCAAAAAAGCGTTCTTTAACTCTTCTGAAATTGTGTTGAATTTAAGATTCCCTTCTTTAATCATTGTTACAACCTGTTGATATAATGTTTTAAAATCGAGAATTGGGTTTGTAACTTTACTTTTGGGATCGCCCATGTCAGATATCTATTAAAGGAATTTGCGCCTATCATAGAACAATTAATGTGCTTTGTGAACAAATTTTTCCCCAACCCACACTACGCTGTTTTTGAGGAGAGGGGAGCGTCTGCATGGGAAATAGGTCATTTGATGAGTTAGGTTATCTTATAGCCGGTTTTGGAAAATGGCTAAAGTCCACCAGATGATACTATTACTATTAAACGTTGTACTAGTACAGCGTTTCACTGATTTTGTCCTGCAATAGGGACGTGTGCTAACCTCCCGCGTTCTTGAGGCGCATTGGGAAGAAGCACACATGGACAAGTATATAGTAAAACTCACATTAGAAGAACGCACAGAATTACTAACGTTGATTCGAGTGGGAAAAACAGCAGCAAATAAATTAATGCATGCGAGAGTTTTATTATCAGCAGATGAAAACGATAAAAAAGTAAAGCCTAAAACAGATGAAGAAATAGCCACTGAAATGCATATATGTACTAAAACGGTGGCACGAATAAGACAACGATTTGTTGAGGAAGGAATGGAGTCAGCATTATCACGTAGAGCACATACTAATCCCAAGGGTCGTAAAATTGATGGGGAACGAGAAGCTCATCTAGTTGCTCTATGTTGTTCAACACCTCCAGAAGGAAGGAATCGGTGGACATTAAAGCTGTTAGCCAACAAGCTGATAGAACTGGAAATCGTTGATAGTGTGTCCCCTGTAACAGTGAGTAGGGTTTTAAAAAAAACGAAATAAAGCCATGGCAAAAACGAGAATGGTGTATTCCACCCGAAGCAAATGCTGATTTTGTTTGTAAAATGGAGGATGTATTGGATATTTACAAACGTCCTTATGATGCAAGACGGCCAGTTGTTTGTATGGATGAAACGAATAAGCAGTTGGTCAAAGAAACAAGGACACCTATTCCAGCAAGCCCTGGAGAAAGTGTGCGCTATGATGCTGAATATGAAAGAAATGGTGTTTGTAATGTTTTTTTAAGTTGTGAGCCTTTGATAGGTAAACGTACAACAAAAGTGACTGACCATCGAAAAAAGGCGGATTGGGCTCTTTTTATTAAAGAGTTGGTTGATAACCATTATCCGTCTGTCGATAAGATTGTATTGGTCATGGATAACTTAAATACACATACAGGTTCCTCATTATATGAGGTATTCGAGCCAGCGGAAGCCAAGAGAATATTGGATAAATTGGAAATTCATTACACGCCAAAACATGGTAGTTGGTTGAATATGGCTGAAATTGAATTAAGTCATCTGGGCAGACAATGTCTGAATAGGCGGATTGCAGATAAAGAGACGTTTATTCACGAAGTAGCTGAATGGAATAAGAACAGGGATGCAGAGGAGGCGACCATCGATTGGCAGTTTACAACCGAGGACGCCAGAATTAAATTAAAACGTTTGTACCCTGTCCTAAGCATCACAGGACAGAATCAGTGAAACGCTGTACTAGGTTCCGTGAACAAAAATTTTCTTCGCACCATTTTTTGCGAAAAAACAGTAGCCCGTAAGGAGGCCTGCGGCCGTATTGCGGGTTTGATGTGCCGCTTATGAACGTTTTCCCGCATTACGGCTTCGCCTTCATGACGGGCTACAAGAAATTATTAGTTGTTGCGCAATAATAGTTGCCTTGTTTTCGATCGGAAAAAATTTTGTTCACGACACCTAATATTAAATTAAGGAAAAAAAAGTAAAATAGCCATCAACTTGATCTTAAAACACTCACATATGATTATACTTTACGTTCCATTTGCCAAAAACGATTCGGGTAATTTGCACCAAATGGTTATTAACTGGCAAAAAAACCATATTCAAAACAGTAATACGCCTATACAAATTATCTTCCACCAGGATGAACTGGATGAAAGCCTCAATGAAAATAGTTTTGAAATTTATGTTTGCGTTCACGGGGACTATGATTCTACTGCCTTGAGTAACCACAGTGACGAATCAAAAGCGACCATTATTGATATCGTTACCGTTTCCGATCGCCTGAACTCGGACTTTCTGCCTGTGGCCTACAATATTTCCAATATTCATATGTATTGCTGCGGTGATCAGGCTAAAAATAAAGAAATGGCTCAGCAGTTACAATCCAATTTACTACGCTATCCTCCCCAGATTAATTATTATGGTGGTTGCCTGTACGCCCCGGATTCAAAGGGGAAACAATGGAGTTTGCTAAATAACAGGCTTGTTCCTGTTCGCTCGGTGATCCAATATCTGTACGCCCCCGGCTCCGATGAAACCGATGATGAAATCACTGCGAAAACACCAATAAAAGCAATAAAATCAATAGAGCAATGGCTGCTTGACTGTCGGAAAAACAAACGAAACAATTTTTTTTACCGCAATAGAAATAACAGGGAACACGTATTGCAGGATCATCGAAATAACGTTCAGGAGGATATCTGTTCAGATAAACGCTGCAACTGATATTTTCTCAGTCCTGACATCAAGCCCGCTGCCACAAGGACAGAAACATACTATTTTTTAGCAAAGCGGCTAAACTAAAAAAGCGAGATTTGTAACCATGACCAACATAAATGCCATTTAATTTGCCATTGAAAACAAATAATTGTATGTTAGCACGTTATTTTATCAACAAGGAGCCTTATATGCTGCGAAACTTTGGATATGGTTTTCTCTCACTTGGAATCTTTTTTTCCGCCGATACGTTTGCCAACACCTACAATTTGGCACCAAACCTTACTATAGAATATGAACTGCCGCCTAATTCCCCACAGACGTTTTCCAATTCTTTTTTCTGGACCATTACCGCAGAATGCATCATTCACTCCCAGGACGCCGCTAGTCCGTTATTAATAAAGGGATTGAAGAAGAAGGGAACTGTCAATGGTACCCGCATCAGTCAGGGCGACTCTCTCGTGCTAACCGTTCATGATAAAGATAAACTGAAAATTTCAGCCGATTCAGGCGCCGAAGTGGCATTAACCAATCAGGGTGTACACAGTATAAAAGCCGTTTGTAAAACCTGATTTGTTCTTCCCGAAGCATTGTCGGGCGAAGTGCCCGACATTTATCTGAAGCAACTCTAACTGTTAATGTTCACGCGTTGCGGAAAATTGTATTTTGGGATAACGCTCCTGTGCCATAGTCAAATTAACACGGGTTGGCGCAAGATACATCAGACAATCACTGCCATCCAAAGACAGATAATCATACGCCTTGGTACGAAACTCCGTCATGGCCTTATCATCATCACTATACACCCAGCGAGCGCAGGACACATTGACTGCCTCATAAACGCAATCCACCTTATATTCATGTTTTAAACGATGAGCCACTACATCAAACTGCAAGACACCGACGGCCCCTAAAATAAGCTGATTACTGTTCAAAGGTCGGAATACCTGCGTTGCTCCCTCCTCGGAAAGTTCAATCAACCCCTTAATCAAGGCCTTGCTTTTCAATGGATCCTTTAATCGCACCAGTCGAAACAATTCCGGGGCAAAATTAGGTATGCCGGTAAATTTCAGTGTTTCTCCCTGGGTAAACGTATCGCCAATCCGGATTGTGCCATGGTTGTGCAAGCCAATAATATCGCCGGCCATAGCCGTTTCGGCATGCGCTCTTTCTCCTGCCATGAATGTTAGGGCGTTGGCAATTGACACGTCCTTTCCCAAACGAAGATGACTTAGTTTCATTCCTTTTTTGAAAATACCTGAGCAAATACGCAGAAACGCGATGCGATCACGGTGTTTGGGATCCATATTGGCCTGAATTTTAAAGACAAAGCCACTGAACGCCTCTTCTTCCGGCCGTACAATCCGCTCAACAGCGACACGAGGCACGGGACCGGGTGCGTATTGGGCAAAATCATCCAACAGCTCCCTGATGCCAAAATTATTAATAGCGGAACCAAAATAAACCGGTGTCGTTTTGCCGGCAAGGTAATCGTTCAGATCGAATTCATGAGAAGCGCCTTTTACCAACTCAATTTCATCGCGCAATTCTTGCGCACCGCTACCCAATAATTCATCCAGTTGGTGATTATCCAGCCCCTTGATTTGCATGGCGTCCTGTTTTTGAGCATTTTTACCGGGTTGATACAGATAAATAACATCCTGATACAAGTGATAAATGCCTTTAAAACGTTTTCCCATCCCCACAGGCCAGGTTATTGGCGCGCATTGAATACCCAAAACCGATTCCACTTCATCGAGCAGCGACACCGGTTCCCGCCCTTCCCGATCGAGTTTGTTGATAAAAGTCATAATGGGCGTATCGCGCAAGCGGCACACTTCCATGAGTTTAACGGTTCGCTCCTCAACCCCCTTGGCAACATCAATCACCATTAACGCCGAATCAACCGCCGTTAACGTACGGTAAGTATCCTCGGAAAAATCCTCGTGCCCCGGGGTATCAAGAAGATTCATGACATGCTCATTATGCACAAACTGCATCACCGAGGTGGTAATGGAAATACCCCGCTCTTTTTCCATTTCCATCCAGTCTGATGTGGCATGGCGATCGGCTTTTCGACCTTTTACCGTACCGGCAAGCTGTATAGCTCCACCGAATAACAATAATTTTTCCGTAACCGTGGTCTTACCCGCGTCAGGGTGGGAAATGATAGCAAAGGTACGTCTTTTGGAAAAATCCTGGTAAAAATCTGGCATAAATAAAACCTGTGTGCGATATCAGAACGAATTTTAAGTGAAATGGCGGTCTTTTGACAATTGCTTTTAAAACCAAATGTTTTGTTCGTTTTCCTCTGCCACCAAAGTATTGTATAATATTTGATCGTTATTTGTGTTATAACATCAATTAGTCTATATCTGATTAATAAAACGCCTGAAATAATAACGTCGCGGTAAGGAAAAGTAGTATGCCCTTAACCCTGAAAGCAATAACCCTCAATTGTGGTAATAGCGGCCCCGGGAAAAAAGCCAGCCGTGATATTATTCAATCCATTACCGATAATGATACGGATTTAACCTTGCTGCATTGTCAGGAAACGGATTTCAACAAAGCGGTCAAGCAATTGCGAAAATCTTTAAACAACGATGAAAATTACGAGATCACCGTTCTTCATCAAATGGTTACCCATACCAAATTGTCAACGCAATTTCATCATTCCACAGGTATCATGACTATAGCTATTCATAAAAAAAATATCAATATAGAACATCATGATCAGGAAGTGCGACGTGGTAAAAGCCGCTTTTCCAGCGCCTATAATAAAGGCGGTATATTTTCACGCCTCACAATACAAAAACGTAATGACGAGAAACCCGGAAAAACTTACGTACTGGATTTAACCAACGCCCATCTTGATGCGTTTACGGACGCAACCCGCGCCCAGGATTGGGCTAATTTACACAATACCCGAGCCAATACGATTTCTGCGAACAGTTTTGAAGAATTATGCGAGACGATTCCCGACATGGTAATTACAGGCTTTGACGCCAATACCCGTAATCACCTGATTAAAAAGGACGGCGCCCTGTCCAGCAAATCGTCCTGGTCTGATAATCCGCAACCGGCCATGCACAGCCTTCTCATGGCCCCTATGGGTAATCATCGCTTTTCATACGATTCCACTTATAAAACAAACACGCCTTCCGTTTTAAGAAAACCGGATAAAAACAGACCTTCGTACGCCCGCGGCGGCATGCTCGATCTGGTAGCTTATAATGATGTAGATTGGGTAAGAGAACAATTATACAACGAGGTACCGGTCACCGAGGAGGCCGAAATAATTATTCCGCCGGTTAAAAACGGAAGCAGAGATCACGCGGTCATAGGCAGCCCGGATATCCCTATCTCAAAATATACCCGCGATTTTGACAAGGTCAGAGACTACATCGCCTGCTCCTTGTTTCAGGCCGCTCCCCGCCTCACATCGTATATTTTAGACGACGATTTTATCGAATTGGACGAAAATAAAGACTATTTATTACATATCTACAATGCTTATCTGACTCCGGACGGCCTCATGCAGCGACGTTTGCAACTGCAAAGCGACTCTTTACAGTGGCTTGCCAACTCCGAAAAAACGACCGACCCCAAAACACACGCGCTTTTCAGGCGAAAGTTGTTTCCTGGATTCCAGCCATGGCTGGAATCCACCGCCTTTCTGTCTCCACCACAATCCATCGACGAGCTCAAGCTTCAGTTATCACATCAAACTAATTTAGTCCGGCTTGCCGAATTGAGGAACAAATATTTGCAGAGTAATGTGTTCGCCTCGGAAAAGGCATACACACTCATTATCATCGAGAATGCGCAACAAGCCTTGATCACATCGGCTACGAATGAATCCGCTCAGGAACTGGTTCTTAAACAAACCGAGAAATTGCTTAATTTCAATCAGATCATGAACACCTACGCCAAACATTTACGATCAGCCGGATACGAAGGGGATTCCTTAATGAACAGGCTGTTACTTAAAGACAAGAAAAAAATTATTGCCAGTCTCGGCAACATTCTAAAACAAAAAGCGTCTCCCGATAAAACCCTGAGGGCCCTTGATAGAAATTTAAATAGAACAAAAGACATACTTGAGAGGCATCGTGATGATGACTGGCTTAACCGTCTTTTTCGTGCCCTGAAACACGCCATTTTACAACGTCCGGTTAAAAGCCACGGCGCGTTCTTTGTAGAACAGGCAGAAAGCACCATCAAAATTAACGCGCAGTTATCCTTGCCGAATAAGAACCCGTTATGATCATCAATGTCCTGGCACCATTTTTTTGTAAAATAATCGTAGCCCGTAAGAAGGCCTGCGGCCGTATTGCGGGTTTTATGCACCAATATTACCCCGCATTACGTCTTCGCCTTCATGGCGGGCTACAGAAAACACTACAAAAAAGAAACAAATCACACACCTTAAGCGCTAACCATCTGTAATTAAAGATAATTCCTGCTGACCGCATTCAAAGTAATCGGCCACTTTGGCTGCCGTAACCTTCTCCAGACTATCCGGCTGCCATTTGGGGGATTTATCCTTATCGACCAGAAGTGCGCGAACGCCCTCGTAAAAATCGCTATCCTGCATAAAATGCCCGACCAAACGGTAATCCATTTTTACACATTCGCCCATAGACAGTGATTGGGCTTTGCGGATCTGCTCAAAAGTGACCTTCAGACTTAAGGGTGATTTTTGCAATAATTGACGTGCCGTATCCGCAGCCCACTGGTGATCCATCTGGTTCAGGGAGGAAATAATCGCTTCAACATTATCATGGTTGAAACACGAATTAATAATCTCTTTATGATCGAAAATAGCGGCATCATCCAGGGTCAAGGCATATTTCAGGATACATCCATCCACCCGCTCAAAAGCGTTCCGGGATAAATCAGCTTCAATGAGGTCGGATAATAAAGCCGGAAACTGCTCAGAAGAGACAATCTGTTTCACAAGGCGGCACGCCAGAGCTTCCGAAGCGTTTAAACGGTGACAGGTTAATCCCAGATACATGCCAAAATAATCCGGACAACCTGCCAGCAGATAGCTCGCTCCAATATCAGGGAAGAATCCGATGCCGGTTTCCGGCATGGCAAAATGAAACCGTTCACTGGCCACCGGATGAGAACCATGCAGGGAAATACCAACGCCGCCTCCCATCGTAATACCATTCATCAGGGAAATATAAGGTTTGCCAAATCGGTGGATAAAGTGGTTTAAACGGTATTCATGCCAGAAAAACTGCATCTGCTGTGGATCATGAGCGCGCCCGGCCTCATACAACCAACGCACATCACCGCCCGCGCAAAAAGCCCTGTCACCCTCGGCCATAATGACAACCGCATGAATTGAGTCATCAATTTGCCATTGCAATAACTGCCGTTGCATGGTTTGTATCATAGCCAGATTCAGTGCGTTTAACGCCTGGGGACGTGTCAGGGTAATCAATCCGATATGATCATGCCTGGCAATACGGAGATCGGCAGACATATCTTATTCTCCTTTAAATTCTGCTTTGCGTTTCTCTAAAAACGCGGCCACACCTTCCCGTTTATCCGCGGTGGCGCATACTTTGGAAAAATGCACCGCCTCCAGATGCAAGGCGTCATCCAGTGTCATATCATAACCCCTGTCAATCACATCCATCACACTACGAATGGCCAACGGCGCCATGGTTAAAACAGTGTTCAGTATCTGTTTGGCCTCTTCCAGCAACAAATCAGGCTCCACAACCGAACTGACCAACCCCCACTGTAACGCGGTATCGGCGTCTATAAAACGTCCGGTCATACATAAATCCAGCGCTCTCCCCTTGCCTATCAGCCTTGCCAGACGCTGGGTTCCACCGTATCCCGGGATCACGCCTAACTTCACTTCAGGCTGGCCGAATTTTGCCGAAGTTGCAGCGATTCGCAAGGTTGCGGAAATGGCGAGTTCACATCCGCCGCCAAATGCAAAACCGTTGACGGCAGCCAACGAGGGCTTGCCCAGTGTCTCAAGTTGTTTAAATACATTCTGGCCGTCACAGGCAAAACGATAACCGGTCTCGGCGTTACATTCGGCAAGACGGGAAATATCAGCCCCCGCACAGAACGCTTTGCCTGATCCGGTCAAAAGCAACGCCCTGACTTTCTGATTTTCTTTAGCATGGGTAAAAATTTCCTGCAACGCTACGAGCACGTCCTGGCTAAGCGCGTTCAATTTCTCGGGACGATTTAAAGTCAAGGTCAGTATGCCGTTGTTATCCAGCGATTGTTCAATCAGATTCATTACAAACTCCTGTTATTCAATATAATATTCTTCATCCAGAGCCAGCTTGGCTATGATTTCCCGCATGATCTCATTCGTTCCTTCCAGGATTTGATGAACACGCAGGTCACGGAATATCCGCTCAATTTTATAGTCATGCAAATAACCATAACCACCATGGATCTGCATCGCTTTATCACTGATCTGAAACGCGATGTCCGTTGCCATACGTTTGGCCATGGCACAATACATGGGAGCGTGCTTTTCCTCCTTATCAAGCGCGTCAGCCGCGCGATATACCATCAGACGCGCCGCCTCAAATTCCGTCAACATATCCGCGAAATAAAAACGAAGCGCCTGAATCTTACTCAATTTACTGCCAAATTGTTTACGCTCATTCATATAGGATTGGGACAGGCGCAAGCAGGCTGCCGCCCCGCCCAGTGAGCAAGCGGCAATGTTAACCCGTCCGCCATTCAAGGCGTTTAAGGCAATTTTAAAGCCCATGCCTTCCTGTCCAACCCGGTTACTGACCGGAACGCGACAATTCTCGAAATAAACCATGCTGGTCGGCTGGCTGCGCCAGCCCAGTTTTTTCTCCTGTTTACCAAAACTCAGTCCAGGCGTGTCTTTCTCAATTAACAGGCAGGAAATACCCTGGTGAGTATTATCGCCTGTCCTGACCATGCACAAATAAACATCACTCACACTACCACCGGAAATAAAAGCCTTTGCTCCGTTAAGAATATAATGCTCGCCTTCTTTCACCGCTTTTGTTTTCAGGGAAGCGGCGTCGGAGCCGGAATCCGGTTCCGTCAGGCAATAGCTTGCCAAAGCCTCCATGCTGGTCAAACGCGTACCCCATGTGGTCCGCAAAGGTTCATCGGCGTAACGATCAACGAGCGTTGTCACCATATTGTGGATGGATAGATAAGCACTGGTGGTCACACATCCGGCCGCAAGCTGTTCAAAAATAATAGCCGCATCCAGCCGCGTTAAATCCGTTCCACCTATATCCCCTGAAGCGGCCATACCGGCCATACCCAGCCCGGCTGCTTCCCGTAGAATATCAACAGGAAAAAAACTGTTGTCATCCCAGCTTTCCGCGTTGGGAGCTAATCGATCACGTGCAAAATCCGCAGCCATTTTTCTAAAAGCAAGGTGTTCTTCAGTCAATTTAAAATCCATATATGGTCCTTAATTCGTTCGAGTTTTATATCCTCTATAACCCTTAACGTACCACCTCCCGGACATGCCCCGCCACTATTCAGGCAGGCTCTGAAAACAGCGGGAAACAGAGTATACCGGTCTATTATTACAGGGTAAGAATTCATAACTGCTAATCATAGTCCATATTCGGTATGAATTCTCTTTATACCAGCCAATTGACTACAAAAAACAAAAACTCATAAAAAAGCGGGTTTGATTTTTTATTTTTTCAAACCCGCACAATTATTTCTAATTCATGTCTTGAAAAAATGCTATTATTGCCAATTTTTGGCGTTCGTGAAATAAAAAAAGAAAAAATCACATGGAAACGACCATCCAGTCGACAGCCGATCTCACAGTAGCCCGATCGGTTTTAAAAGAATATTTCGGTTTTGACACATTCCGGGGGCTGCAGGAATCGATTATTGAGGAGTTGATAGCCGGCCATGATTTGCTGGTCTTGATGCCCACCGGCGGCGGAAAGTCCCTGTGCTATCAAATTCCCGCTCTGGTGCGATACGGCGTTGCCGTTGTTGTATCCCCTCTGATTGCATTAATGGAAGATCAGGTAGCCGCTCTGAAAACCCAGGGGATCAGGGCAGCGTATTACAATTCGTCCCTGTCAAGCGACGAAGCCAAACAAGTATTGACCCAACTGCACAACAACGAACTGGATTTGCTCTATATTGCCCCGGAACGACTGGTTAATCCGGCGTTTCTTGATCGTCTGAAATCTTGCGAATTAAGTCTGTTCGCCATTGATGAGGCGCATTGTATTTCACAATGGGGACATGACTTCCGTCCCGAATACGCGGCACTTGGTTTGTTAAAAAATCATTTCCCGACCGTTCCTGTCATTGCTTTGACCGCAACAGCGGATCAACAAACCCGCCAGGATATCGTAGAGCGCTTGCATTACAAACCCAAACAATACGTCGCATCCTTTAACCGTCCTAATATTCATTACCGGGTCTTGACGAAAAACAACCCGTCCGGACAACTGAAACAGTTTTTACAGACGCAGGATAATCAGGCCGGAATTATTTACTGCGGTACTCGCAACAGCGTGGAGAAACTGGCCGAAAAATTACAGAAGGACGGATTTCGAGCCCGAGCCTACCATGCCGGCTTGTCCCATATGCAACGACGCGAGGCACAAACCCTGTTTCGGCATGATCAAATTGACATCGTCGTTGCCACCCTGGCCTTCGGTATGGGTATTGATAAGCCCAACGTACGATTCGTTGTTCATTACGATTTACCCAAAAACATAGAAAGTTATTATCAGGAAACCGGACGGGCCGGACGCGACGGTTTGCCGGCCCAAGCGCTACTTTTATATGATCCGGCCGACAGCGGCCGTTTGCGGGGCTGGATTGCGACCATGACCAGTGAAATGCAGCAGCGTGTTGAAACCTCCAAATTAAATCAGATGCTGGCTTTTGCCGAGGCCACACATTGCCGCCGGCAGATATTACTGAACTATTTTGATGAATCCACACAGACAGCGTGCCGATATTGCGACGTTTGCGATTCTCCGCCCCAAACCGTAGACGCCACCGAGGACGCGCAAAAACTCCTATCCTGCATTTATAGACTCCGACAAAATTACGGCATGACCTACACCATTGACGTGTTACGCGGCAGCAATTCGGACAAGATCAAGCAGGCACACCATGATACGCTCAGCACGTTTGGTATCGGCCGTGACAAATCGGCGCATTATTGGAAAAATCTGGCCTGGCAGTTGATTCATAAGGGATTTTGTTATCAGGATACCGCTCAATTCAATGTCTTGCGCCTGAACAGCAAAGCGATTCCACTGTTAAAAGGCGAGGAAACCATTTCACTGACCGTCCCTCGCGTTGAAGTCACTGGCAAAAGCGAGAAAAAATCACGAATTCATGACTTGGTCATGACCCAGGATCCCCTGTTTGACAAATTGCGCAAGCTTCGCCGCCGGTTGGCCGAGGAAGAGGAAAAACCGCCATTTATGATTTTCAGCGATACGACCCTGCATGACATGGTAAGAAAAAAACCGGCAACCCTGGAGCAAATGCTTACCGTTTCCGGCGTTGGGCAGCACAAACTGACTCATTACGGTTTATCGTTTCTAAAAGCGATAAACGAGAAGGAAGCGGTTGCGATGATTGAAGATAATTAGGACACGCCCTAGTACAGCGTTTCACTGATTTTGTCCTGCAATAGGGACGTGTGCTAACCTCCCGCGTTCTTGAGGCGCATTGGGAAGAAGCACACATGGACAAGTATATAGTAAAACTCACATTAGAAGAACGCACAGAATTACTAACGTTGATTCGAGTGGGAAAAACAGCAGCAAATAAATTAATGCATGCGAGAGTTTTATTATCAGCAGATGAAAACGATAAAAAAGTAAAGCCTAAAACAGATGAAGAAATAGCCACTGAAATGCATATATGTACTAAAACGGTGGCACGAATAAGACAACGATTTGTTGAGGAAGGAATGGAGTCAGCATTATCACGTAGAGCACATACTAATCCCAAGGGTCGTAAAATTGATGGGGAACGAGAAGCTCATCTAGTTGCTCTATGTTGTTCAACACCTCCAGAAGGAAGGAATCGGTGGACATTAAAGCTGTTAGCCAACAAGCTGATAGAACTGGAAATCGTTGATAGTGTGTCCCCTGTAACAGTGAGTAGGGTTTTAAAAAAAACGAAATAAAGCCATGGCAAAAACGAGAATGGTGTATTCCACCCGAAGCAAATGCTGATTTTGTTTGTAAAATGGAGGATGTATTGGATATTTACAAACGTCCTTATGATGCAAGACGGCCAGTTGTTTGTATGGATGAAACGAATAAGCAGTTGGTCAAAGAAACAAGGACACCTATTCCAGCAAGCCCTGGAGAAAGTGTGCGCTATGATGCTGAATATGAAAGAAATGGTGTTTGTAATGTTTTTTTAAGTTGTGAGCCTTTGATAGGTAAACGTACAACAAAAGTGACTGACCATCGAAAAAAGGCGGATTGGGCTCTTTTTATTAAAGAGTTGGTTGATAACCATTATCCGTCTGTCGATAAGATTGTATTGGTCATGGATAACTTAAATACACATACAGGTTCCTCATTATATGAGGTATTCGAGCCAGCGGAAGCCAAGAGAATATTGGATAAATTGGAAATTCATTACACGCCAAAACATGGTAGTTGGTTGAATATGGCTGAAATTGAATTAAGTCATCTGGGCAGACAATGTCTGAATAGGCGGATTGCAGATAAAGAGACGTTTATTCACGAAGTAGCTGAATGGAATAAGAACAGGGATGCAGAGGAGGCGACCATCGATTGGCAGTTTACAACCGAGGACGCCAGAATTAAATTAAAACGTTTGTACCCTGTCCTAAGCATCACAGGACAGAATCAGTGAAACGCTGTACTAGGCTCTGTGAACAAAAATTTTCTTCGCACCATTTTTTGCGAAAAAACAGTAGCCCGTAAGGAGGCCTGCGGCCGTATTGCGGATTTGATGTGCCACTTATGAACGTTTTCCCGCATTACGGCGAAGCCTTCATGACGGGCTACAAGACATTATTATTTGTTGCGCAACTATAGTTGCTTTGTTTTCGATCGGAAAAAATTGGTTCACAGAGCCTAGGCCGTGACAACACGGCCCAAAGAGAAAATCATGGTAAATGCTTTACAGTTTAAATACCGTTTTTAACCACTCTTTAGCTTCTCGACTGATTTTTTCATCCCGCAAGGCAATTTTTACAACCTCCGCTTTTTTATCTTCCTGCTCACCACATACTTCATCCATGAATTCACTCCAGTTTTGCATTAGGCTTGCCGAAGAAATTTTTCCGATATTAGCCAGGATATCATAGGTGCGCTGTTTCAAATAAGCGTCCATTGCCTTATCCATCCAGGCGACAATGTCCGGCGTCAATCCATGTTGTTCAAGCCCTTTTCCTTCACCAAAACCTTTCTCGAATTTTTTAGTTCGAAGATGAGCGTATTTCTTGCCGTAAAGGTTGTTGACCCACTCCATCAATTTTTTCCCTAAATAAATACCCGTTGCCGAATCTGGATCATCATGCAGGTGATTTTTGAATTCTTCCACAAGATGAAACCAGTTCTTTTCAAATATTTCCTGTTGTTCCGGTGTTGAATTTGATTTCATCTCTGTTTCAAATTGTGCATATTCTTTCAGCTCATCGGGAGTGAATATTTCCTTAACCCATACGTCTTCAAGTTGTTGCGTCATTTTATATACCTCAATTAATTCAATAATTTTTTTCCAGGAAATGGATTTATTATCGCTGCAATCATGAGATATACGGTCTAATATCGCGCTCGCTTCCAGTAATGATTCTGCTTTTTCCCGCAAAAACCTTGACTGCATGGCAAAGTTGCCAGGCACATTACCATCCCTGGCAAGCAATTGTTTGATCTGAGACAGCTCAAAACCAAAAAATTTCAGCGCAATAATCTGTTGCAGCTTTAATAAATCCGCCTCGGAGTACAAACGATAATTGTTACTTTGGCGCAAACCGGGTTTGAGCAAGCCAATTTTGTCATAATGATGCAGCGTGCGCACCGACACTTGAGCAAGTTTTGCCAATTCTTTTGCATACCATTGTTTCATCGTTTCTACCTCCTCGTTTTCAAAGCTAAGGTATAACGCAACGTTATAGTCAAGTTTTTTTAAAACACAAATTTATTCATGGCAATTTCAGCACATACTGTTTCATCTTCATTCAAGATGTCAATTGAGGCCAGCCAACGATCCTGGAAGTGGGCAGATAGATAAACAAATTAATTAGTACTACAGTGGTAAGTTCTGTCATTCCCGAGAAATCGGGAATCCATTCACGTTAAAATAGATCTCCGCCTGCGCGGAGATGACTATCAATGATCAAAAAATATCAGTGCGCGTGACAGCC
This sequence comes from Legionella spiritensis, assembly GCF_900186965.1. Classification (NCBI taxonomy): domain Bacteria; kingdom Pseudomonadati; phylum Pseudomonadota; class Gammaproteobacteria; order Legionellales; family Legionellaceae; genus Legionella; species Legionella spiritensis. The sequence goes on along the minus strand of NZ_LT906457.1, from coordinate 1,455,549 downwards.
GATTTTAACCTGTACCTGATAATATTTGGTTTTATTGCCTTCGATAAACCCGCGTGTTCCCACCACTTCGTACCAGTCCAGTTTACCGTGCGTTCTTGCCGCCTGGGCAATGGCGTTATTGATGGCTTCCTCTATTCCTTCTTCGGACGTACCAACCAACTCTACAACCTGATAGGTTCGATTTGTCATGTTCTTTCCCTGAAATAATAAAAAACGGCCTTCTACTTTATAATTGTTGTTGCGCTTTGGCAATCGCCTTTCGTAATCCCAACGCAACCTCGGATTGCTCAGGTACCATGCTCAACAGTTTTTGCCAGTAATCGATAGCTTCCTGAAAATGTCCTCCAAGATAGGCGTTCATCGCCAGAAAAGTCAACGCGTCAGGTTGGTCGGGATTTTTTCGCAACACCCTCTCAATCAGTGTTCTGCCCTCTTCATCAAGTCGCCGATGATTCATTTGCCACAGGGTCTGGACATAGTTTATAGTGGTTAATTCATCATCCGGCTTTAATTGCAGCGCTTTTTTATAAGCATCATGCGCCTGCTGCCATTCATTCCGGCTGGCATAAAGCCTTCCCAACAAATACCAGCCCCTTGCGCTGTCCGGATTGTCATCGAGATGCCGGCGTAATTTTTGTATTAATTCATCCGGGCTTTTGATGCTGCTCAATAACGCTTTGACTTGTTGTTGCCGGGCTTCCGCACGGGTAAATTCACGCCATGAAAACCATGCTCCCCATTGCAGATATCCCAAAACAGCCAGAGCACTTATTAGCGGGATCAAAACGAACGGTAGTTTGCCGGAACGTCTTAGTGCCAGGTAGATAACAACCCATGCCAGAACAAGCATGCCCGCGAAACAAAACAGGAACCATTTTTCATTCATTGGAAACTCGCCTTAAACAGGTGCGCCAGAAAATCATCAATCCTGACAACAGAAAAAGCAATGGACCAAACCACAACAGCATCGTGATCGTTTTTACCGGCGGTTTAAACAAAATAAAATCACCATAACGAGCGGTTAAATAATGACTGATTTCGCTATCGCTTTTTCCTTCTTTAATCAGCGTGTAAACCTGTCCTTTCAAATCCCTGGCCAGATCAGCGTTGGAATCAGCCAAATCCTGATTCTGACAAACCAGACAGCGCAACTCTTTTAACAACTGATTAAATTGAACTTCCTGTTTTTTATTGTCAAACGGATACAGGCTGTCGGCCTGCAAAGGGAGGCTGAATAATAACACTATGAGCAAGACGGCACAGGCAAATCCCTTCTTCATGATTCATCCTTTAATTGTTTCACCAGCGGCAAAACATCCTTTTGCCAGGTTGTTTCATCCAGAACACCCGCATGCCGATATCGAATGATCCCCATTTTATCGACAAGAAAAGTCTCCGGAGCACCATATACGCCCAAATCAATGGCGACACGCCCTGATTTATCCTCGGCAATGGCGCGATAGGGATTGCCCCATTCCGTCAACCAGCGCTGAGCATTCTGACTGTCGTCTTTGTAATTCAAACCATAAATCGGCACACCTTCTCTGGCAAGACGCAAGAGAAAAACCTGTTCGTCAACACAGGCCGCACACCAGCTGGCCCAGACATTCAATAGCGCCACCTGCCCTTTCATCTCTTCCGATGTGAATGAAGAATCAGGCTCACCGAGAACAGGCAACTGAAATGCCGGCAAGGCTTGTCCGATACGACTGGACGGCAGTTTTTTCGGATCAAGGGAAAGTCCTCGCCAGAAAAACAACGCCATCAAAACAAACAATACCAAGGGAATAAATCGCCAGCGCAATAATTTCATCAAGTGCCCTCCACATCGCGGTGTTCTCTGACTGATCGCTGTTTCACATAATAACGACGATCAGACAACGCCATCAGGCCGCCGGCAAGAATCAGAAACCCGCCTCCCCAAATCCAGCGTACGAAAGGTTTAAAATAGAGGCGGACTGACCAGGCTGTATCACCAATTGGCTCACCAAGCGCAATATAAATATCGCGAAAAGGATTGACGTCAATGGCGGATTCGGTCATGGCCATCTGACCGACGTTGTAGATTCGCTTCTCCGGATATATATCCCGTACACGCTGACCCCGATTAATTGTAAAATGAGCGCGAGTTCCATGATAATTCGGTCCCGCCAGAGCGGTTTCACCGATAAAATGAATCGTATAACCGGCAAGTTCCGCTTTCCCGCCCGGAGCCAGTCTGACGTCATCCTGAATGCCATACCCGGTTGATACGGCAATACCAATTACCGTGGCAGCAACACCGCAATGCGCAAGAACCATTCCCCAGAACGACTGCCCCAGGGCCAGAAGTCCTCCACGCTGCCTGCTCCGTGAGACAACAAGCTTACCGGTACTCAACATAATCCAGAACGCGACGATAAGTCCTGTCAGAACATTAAAATGAATCGTACCGACCAGTAAAAACAACAAAAGCATCGGTAACAACACACTGACAGCCAACACAGCAGATAACCGCTTCATTACGGTTCCAAAATCATCTTTTTGCCATTTCAGATGAATTCCAAAGCCCATCAACAAAAACAATGGGATCATCAACGGCACAAAAACCGTATTAAAATAAGGCGCCCCAACCGACAGTTTTCCCAATCCCAAACCGTCAATCAGCAAAGGATAAATAGTTCCCATCAATACCGTAAGCATGGCCACGGCAAGAAACACATTATTAAGAAGCAACGCGCTCTCTCTTGAAACCGGTGCCGGGTTTTCACGCCGTTGCAAGGTCTGGCAACGGCAAGCAAACAGGGTCAGTGACCCGCCAATGACGAATAAAAGGAAGCCGAGGATATAAAGACCGCGTTGCGGATCGACAGCAAAAGCATGAACGGAAGTCAACACACCGGAGCGAACCAGAAACGTTCCAATCAGGCTTAGGGAAAAAGCGGCTATTGCCAATAACAGGGTCCAGGCCATAAATTGCTGGCGTTTTTCACTGACGGCCAGAGAATGGATAAGTGCCGTGCCCGTTAACCAGGGCATAAACGAAGCGTTTTCAACCGGATCCCAAAACCACCAGCCGCCCCAACCCAGTTCCCGATAAGCCCACCAGCTTCCTAAAGTAATTCCCGCCGTTAAACAGCACCAGGCTGCCAGCGTCCAGGGTCTGGTCCATTTGGCCCACGACGATTCCAGCCGCCCCAACCAGAGAGCCGCGATGGCAAAGGCAAAAGCGACTGAAAAACCAACATACCCCATGTAAAGCATGGGAGGATGAAATAAAAACCCCGGATCCTGCAGCAACGGGTTTAAATCACGTCCCTCCGTGTGCAGAAGCTGAAACTGGCGGGCAAAAGGATTCGATGTCGTTAACAGAAACAGAATAAACCCGACACTCAGTAAACCAAGAATCACAAGTACCCGGACACGTATATCCTCCTCCAGGTTCTTGCTGCACAGGCTTACCGCCGCCATCCATAAACTTAATATCGCCACCCAGAGCAGCATGGAACCTTCATGCCCGCCCCATACCGCGCACAGTTTGTAAAACCAGGGTAAGGACCTGCTAGAATTGGTCAAAACGTAAACCACGGTAAAATCGTTTTGCAAAAAGGAAGCCGTCAGGCAAAGATAGGCGGCAGCCACGAAAAGAAACTGCCCCCACGCCAGCGATGGGGCTGCCGCAATCCACGCCCTGTTAGCACGCCACAAACCAAGCGTTGGAATAAAAATTAACAGACAGGAAAACACCAAAGCAAGTATCAATGCGAATAAACCAAGCTCAGCGAGCATTCAACCTCCTTTTTGACCGGATTTAACCGATTTCGCCAGGGCGTCTTTGACCTCCGGCGGCATATACTCAGCGTCATGTTTGGCAAGTACTTCCCTGGCGGTAAAATGCCGGTTATCAGTGACGGTTCCCAAAGCGACTATCCCCTGCCCTTCACGGAACAGATCAGGCAATATACCACGGTAACTAACCTCAATGGTTTTATTAAAATCGGTTAATTGAAATCGTACGGACAAATCATTGGAGTTTCGAACAATACTGCCATTAACCACCATGCCGCCGACGCGGATCAGGGACTGACCAGCCGCCTCACCAGCTGCCAGTTGTGTCGGTGTATAAAAAAGACTGATATTCTGACGAAGCGCATACATGACCAATGCGGTAACCACAGCCAGAGCCGACAGCATAAAAATCAGAACCATTATTTTTCGTTGACGGACCGGGTTCATAACCAGGATTGCCTAAACCATTGTTGTAATTTTTTGCGGGTTTGTTTGCGCTGCCATCGGATACCGATAAAATGAACGGCGAAAACCAGTGCCGCCAGGCCATAGGCAGGCCAGACATACATAAAATACCCGCCCATGGTCAGGGCGTGTAGCAACGTACTCATCGCGTTTCTCCTTCAACCAGTTCCCGGACCCATTGTTGTCTTCGTTCCCGCAATAATAAGTCCTGGCGCGCCTTATGGAGGATAACCCATGAACAATACAGGACAAATCCCAGTAACGACATCAATAAGGGATACAACATGGCGGCGGCAATCTTCGGTTTGGCAAATGCGGATAACGTCGCGCCCTGATGAAGCGTATTCCACCAGTAAACGGAATAATGAATAATAGGCAGATCCACCACACCAACCAGCGTTAATATCGCCACGACTTTATCACCCTGATCCGAATCGCTGAATGCCGAACGGGTTGCCAGAATGGCCACATACAAAAGAAACAGGATAAGTTCGGATGTTAGACGGGCATCCCATACCCACCAGGCTCCCCACATCGGCTTACCCCAGATACTTCCGGTCACCAGTGCCAGAAAGGCCATGGCGGCTCCAAGCTGGGCGATGACAGTCAGCATCAGGCCGGCCAGTTTAATACGCCATACGATCAACAGTACTGACAAAAACGCCATCCATCCATAAAGTGCCATGGACAGGAACGCGGATGGAACATGGATATAGATAATCCGAAAGGCGTCACCCTGCTGATAATCCGGTGGCGCGATAAATAAACCCCAACTCAATCCGGTCACCAGAAAAAACAACGCACCATAGCCCAAAACAGGCAGCCAGGAAGCAGTCCTGCGATAAAAAATCCTGGGGGAAGCAAGCTGATATAAAAATTTCCACATAGGGAACAAATAAGCCAGAAAAAAGAGGGATTTTACCACGCATCAGGGCGTGTCCTCAATTCATTTTTTGAACCGGAGAATGGATGAGGTACTAGTCAGCAAGGCTAATCCGAATGACAGCACTTATCGCCAGTGGCAAAAATGCCGCCGCCAGAATGGATAACGCCAGCAGGATCGCGAGGAAGCCACGGACTTCGACCCCATACATGGCGGCGTTTAGCGTACCGCTGCCAAAAATCATAACCGGCAAGGCAAGCGGCAACAAAATAAGGGCGATTAAAACCCCTTTTTGCTGCATACCCGTATTAAACGCCGCAGCCAGAGCGCATAAGAAAATAATAGCCGGGGTTCCCGCCACGAGACTGGCTATCAAAACCACCGTTTCATACCCTGATAGTGAAAACAACACGGCAACAAGCGGACAAAGTAGTAGCATGGGTAATAAATTCAACAGCCAGTGAACACTTATTTTGGCACCGACAATAAGACTCAGCGATTCTCCTGACACCAGCCATTGCTCAATGACGCCCTCTTCATAATCCTGCTGGAAAAGTCGTTCCGACGCCAGGAGTGAAGCCAGCAGCATGGCCGTCCATACCAGACCGGGTACAATCCTGCGCATCAACATGCTGTCAGGAGTCATGGTCAGGGGAAAAAACACCGTGATCATAAGAAAAAAAATAGTAGTGTACAGTAGCCCTCTGGGCTGGCGGATATGCAGGAGTATTTCGCGATGACATTGTTTTGCAAACAATTTTCCGGCCGGGATCACAACCAATACTCCTTAACCGGGACAGGTGATTCCAGTAAGGCCTGGTGAGACGTCATCACAATCATACCCCCAGCTTCCACATGCCTTGTCATCAAGACTATCAATGCCGATTGCGCCGCAGCGTCCAGAGCCACCAGGGGTTCGTCCAACAACCAGAGGCGGGTTTTCCCCATCGCGAGGCGCAGCAAGGCAACCCGTCGTTTTTGTCCGGCTGAAAGCTGGCCGCACAATCGTTGTGCAACGGCCTGTAATTCAAAACGGGACAGTAAATCATCAACAACGCCCTCTCCCCCGTTCAGGCATAAATCAAAGAGGCAATTCTCACGTACGGTAAGCAGAGGGTTCAACCCGGATTTATGGCCAACGTAGCAAAGTGATTGCCGGTAGTCCGACAGATTGTCATGTATGGAACGGCCATGAAAGCGAACCTCTCCGGCCAAAGGAAATAAAAGACCCGCCAACAAGCGCAGCAAGGTTGTTTTACCGGTGCCGTTCGCTCCTCGCAAATGCAGCCATCCCCCTTCCTGCAAGGAAAAACACACGTCATCCAGCAATGGCTGATAATGATAATCAAAAGTAAGGCCGCGCACCTCAAGCATAAATAACAGGATATCGTTTGAAAGTGGCAGACTATCCGTTATTCCTCACGCTGGCAAGTGGCAAAAAACACAATCCGCAATATCCCCTTGCACCAAATGGTATACCCGGTAATAATTTTGTTTTTGATCCCGGACAAATAGGACTCACGATGGAATTTCTTTCACAATATGGTTTGTTTTTACTCAAAATAGCGACGCTGGTCATTGCCATTCTGGTTCTTGCCGCCGGTATCATCGCCATAGGCCGCAAACCGCGTTCAAAAATTGAAGTGACGTCATTAAACAAAAAATATACGGAACTACAGCATCGTATGCTTCATGAAGTCAAAGACCATAAAAAAGTAAAATCCAAAGTCAGCAAAAAAGATAAAAAAATCGCGAAAATGAAACCCAGTCTTTTTGTTATTGATTTTCATGGCGATATAAAAGCGTCCCAGACGGAAGAATTACGTGAAGCCATCACCGCGATTTTAATGATTGCAGATGACAAAGACGAAGTTTTGGTGAGACTGGACAGTCCTGGCGGCATCGTTAATGGTTACGGGCTGGCCGCTTCCCAGTTACAACGCATCCGCGATAAAAAAATTCATCTTACCGTAGCTATTGATAAAATGGCCGCCAGCGGCGGTTATCTGATGGCTTGTGTCGCAAATCGCATTATAGCGTCCCCTTTCGCCATTATTGGCTCTATCGGTGTCGTCGCGCAGATCCCCAATTTCCATCGCTGGCTCAAGCAACACGATATTGATTTTGAATTGTTTACCGCCGGTGAGTTCAAACGAACAGTCACGCTTTTCGGGGAAAATACCGAAAAAGGCAAACAAAAATTTCAGGAAGATTTGGAACTCATTCATAAGGCGTTTCGGGAATACGTTCTCTCCAATCGTCAGCAACTGGATATCGATAAAGTATCAACCGGAGAACATTGGCTGGGTAAGGACGCCTTTGATCTGAGACTGGTCGATTCCCTAAAAACCAGCGATGAATTCCTGATGAACAAATTAACCGATTTTAATGTTTTTCAGATTACGGTACATGCCAAACATTCCGTGGCTGACCGCATTTTAAAACCTTTGACAAAAGCCTTGCACCCCTGGGCTTAATATATAGTTTTAATTTATGATGCAGTAAAAGCCAGGTGCAGATAAACTGCGGAACGTATATACTTAATAAATATAAACAAAAAAATATTTGGAGCATGACATGAGCGATTTCAAATCAAAATTACCTGATCTCAAGGAAATTTCTTCAATCGCTACCAAACTGTTTAAAGATGTTAAAACCAGCGTTGGCGAAATCATTGATGACTATAAGCAAAAACGTGAAGCGCAGGCACAAGCCGAAGAAAAGGAATCCGCTGTAAAGGAAACGAAAGCGGCCGCACAACCTGCCACACCCAAAAAAGAAACGCCGGCCAGTGAAGAAAAAACAGAAGAAGTAAAAACCGGTAAAGCAAATACTTCCGACAAGAGCGCTGAAGAACCCAAACAAGACAATTAATGCGTCAGTATTCTTTTCAGTTCCTGTTGTATTTTGTCGGGCTGCCATTGGCAACCCGGCCTCCTTACAGGCTATGGTACTTTACAAAAAAATTGTGCAAAGAGCCTTAACCAGTAGTTTTAGCAGATTTTTTTGTGTCCGGCTTTTTGCCGCTTTTCCCTTTCTCCGGCACTTTTGAAATCAACAATATCCTCAGCCAGACAATTGCGATAATGGATGCGATGATGCTGATTATCAGAGAACTGAAAATAAGGAACAATAAATCAGTGTTTTTTTGAATGTGCTTTGACGTCATAATGCTGATGGCAAGAACATTCCTTATAAACTGATCAATAGGCTCCATAATTTTAGCCTTCATTGTAGAGTAAGATTTGTTAAACATGATTTCCTGAGCCAGAGCAAGTTTATCCGGAGGAGATAAGGCCATATCAGTAGGCGTCAGATGATAGTTTTTTATGGATTGAAGATACAACTCTTGTGGTACCTGATAGGCACTCAAAACCAGTTTCATAGCCCTTAATTCCGTCTGGATTAAATCGTCCGAATGCTTTTTAGCAATGGTTAAAAGATGAAGATCTTTCCCGGTAACGCCCGGAATGGTTTTAAGCCTGGCTAAAATATTCTCCCGATTTTTATATATCAGTACTTCATCCCAGTAATTTTGCAAATACTCCACGTCGGAGGTCACTACAAACGATCGAGTTTGAGCCGTTAAAAAATTACTATACCTTCGTAACTCACTTGCCAGCTGGATAAGCTCTGCCTTATCCTTTTGAGCAAGTCTTTCAGCATCAATTTTATTGGCCAGAATAATCAGAAATACGAGACTGGCAATAGACAGGAACAAAAGAAACAGCCAGAAAGCAATAATCCGGTTTACAAGATTGATCCCATCCTTAAAAAACCTGTGGGCCATTTTAAGCTCCCCTAACAATGATGGCTAGTATGTAAAACAGTGATAAATAACCTGTAATGGTAATTAATAACAAATAAGTAATAATAAAAAGATTTCTGCTTTGCACCAGCGAGGAAATATTGCCAAATTTTAGAAAAGTTCCTCCAAAAAGAAAAAGCGTCAAGATAAAAGCATGCGGCAAAAAATAGATGAAACGCATTACCGGATTAAGATCTTCCGCGTTTGAGGTGTTTACTTTTTCCAAAAAGGGGATAGTGCAATAATCTTTGGTTAACTTTAAATAAAACATGGCATTAATAATCGTAAACAACAAAAACATTAACCCGAACCACTGCAACGCTTTGGACGGATTAAGTCCGTAATCCCAAAAATTCCCGGAAAGAACTCCTCTTAGGTACTGATTTTGATGCTGATACTTCATAGAATAAAATTCTTTATAAAGTCTCTCATAACTTTGAGTTAAACCGTTTTTTTTAAAATGCTGCATCAAGGCAGTATAAGTGCTCTCTTTCTGTTGATAGCTGGTTGTCGGAGGAAAATACAGGCTGAAATTATCATAACGTAAATGCAGTTTACTCACATTCGTACCTATGATATTTAACTGGATTTTTTTCTTTTGATTAGCGGAAATCATGGTTGAAAGATCAATAATTCCTTTAGTGACCTGGATATTGCTGAGATTTAAAACACCATCAATGGCGGTATTTTTCAGATTGACATAATTTTTGAAGGACGCATTGGAAAGATCCAGTCCACCATTAAAATTGGCTAAGTGAAAATTGACTTTTTTATCAAATATTGAGCGCGTAAAGGATACCTTCTTGCTAAAGGTAGCGCCTTCAAAAGACACGTCACCATTAAAAATGACACTATTAAACCGGGCGTTACCTTCAAATGTGGAACCTGTAAAATCAGCAGTTTTGTAGAATTTACTTAAACTGAAATTACATATTGCCAGGCATTTCATTTTATAAAAGACGGCTTCCTCCAAAAAATGATTACTTTTGAATAAGCCCGCTTTTTGCAAGATCGCTCGATAGGTTTTTACATTGTTTTCAAAAAAATTCCACGAGATAATTACAGATTTGCGGGTAACAAGGTTATCAAGATAAATGCTGCCTTTAAAATGGGATAGTCGAATATCTAAAGGCTCCTCAACATAAGCTGTACTGATGGAAACATTATTTAGAAATCTGGTGTTCGAATAAAAAACCGGTTTATTTATTATTGTGGAATTAATGGTAACCGCATCAGCGATCACTTTTTTTTCCGAGAAATTTTGTGTTGGTAAAATTTTAGGTGAATTTAAGATATAATCATTTAACTTACTGTAATCAGAAGCCGAATCGCCGAACAATACCTGCGGCAAAAAACATATTAAAGCAACTATCAACGGCCTGAATTGAAAAACAGCAAAAATCATATTCTTTCCTGAATAGTAACGAATAGATCATTCATCCTGTCTCCCCGGATTATCTTCCCGGTCACGCTCTTTCCGGCCTCGTCAGCCCATATTTACGCATTTTTTCTACCAGCGTTGTACGGCGCATATTCAGGTAACTGGCGGCATGGGCAACAACCCAATCGGATTCATCAAGCGCCTGGCTAATGATAGCCAACTCCGTTTTAACCAAATGCTCTTTCAGGTCAATGCCATCAGAACCGGTTTGCTCCTGACCGACGATACCCAGTAATGTTTCTCTCTCATTATTCATTAATCCATGAGCCGAGGGCGCGTTGTCTACTTTAAACCGCCTGGGAAGATCATTTCTGTCCACAATTCCATTGGGATAAAGAATGGTAAGCCGCTCTACCAAATTGGCCAGTTCACGGACATTCCCCGGCCAATGATAATGGCTGAGCGCATCTAGCGCGCCAGGGAGCAAGCGGACACCCGGTCTCTTCTCGCCTTCCACCCTGGAAATCAACTCGTTCAATAACAGGGGAATATCTTCCTTTCTCGCTCTCAGCGGTGGCATATCAATAGGAAACACATTCAAACGATAAAAAAGATCTTCCCGGAATTTACCTTCTTTGATAGCCTGTTCCAGGTTGCGGTGCGTTGCGGCGATAATCCGAACATCAACATCAATGCTGCGATTACTTCCCACCCGTTCAAAACAACGTTCCTGCAGCACTCGAAGTAATTTGACTTGCATGGCTAAAGGCATATCGCCTATTTCATCCAGAAAAAGAGTACCGCCATTGGCCAATTCAAAGCGGCCTTGTCTTGACGTAATTGCCCCGGTAAACGCCCCTTTCTCATGTCCGAACAGTTCACTTTCCAGCAACTCGCTGGGTATGGCGCCGCAATTAATCGGAACGAAGGGCTTGCCGGCGCGAGAGGACAGCGCGTGGATATTACGGGCAACCACTTCTTTTCCTGTCCCGGATTCACCAAGCACCAGAACGCTTGCTTCCGTATCAGATACCTGTTCTATTAATTTTCTTACTTCACGAATCGATTCACTGCTACCCACCAGACTGCGAAACAGCTGCATATCATTATGGCCTGCCGGCATCACCGCTGATCTTTCCAGTACAATCTGACATTTATGAAGCGTTTCCAGCATTTGGGAATAACTGAATGGAAACTGCATGGTTGCGATAATATTTCTGGAAAAGTTAGCGGATTGCTTCGCAGGGCCTGGTCCGACAAGAATAAAGGGAATATTTGCAGAGTTTTTTGCCAGCTGCTGAATAAGCTCCAGACTGTCCTCATAATTCTCGGCAACACCTACTACCACCGTCAGCAAGTTGGTCAGTGATATCGACTCGGCATTCTTATAACTGGTTAGCTCACATTTTTTACCAATAAAATCAAGGATTGTACCCAATTTTTCACGTCGTTCCAGATTATCGTCAATGACTAAAACAATCTCATTTTCACTCATAATACTTGTCCTTAAGTCTACGTCTTCATAATTGAGTATTGGTTAGCAATCATTAACCTGTCAAATAAATGGCATTTTTTTTTGCTTGTGCCATAAACATCACTTGTCAACGTGTTTATTCAGGGTCTCTAGCCCCCGAAATAAAAAAATGGCTGCTCTGCCGCCTCTCCCGCTAGCGATAACAATCTATTTCCCTAAACGCATTGCATTCCTTACCAAAGCATAATTTCTGATTACCAATAGCTTTGGTAGCATAAATTTCTCTTTCTATGGAATAATGTCTGGCCTTTAGATAGCCCATACGCCTGCAAAAAGAATGTGCGGCTTTCCGTCCGCAACCGGCTTCTCCATCATAACACCAGTCCACCCGGTAATGGTTAAAACGGGGATAGACAAAACGACGTAATTGATAATGATAGGATTGCGGCGGGTTACGCGAAACATTCCCGACGCAACGAATGGTTTTAAAACCGTTACACCGCCATCCCACACAACGATCTGGAGAACCAAGGTAGTTGGTTAATCCGACATTATGATCCATGATCTCATGATCCGCCTTTTCATATCCCATCAATTGGCAATAACGCGTAGCCATGGCCATACCGCATGTTTTGCTATCCATGGAACAGTAGGCCAGACGCTGTCCATGATAGACAGGAAGCCAGAAAGTGCGATAGTAATTCTCTTTTTTATTTGCTGCCGACAAAATACCTGAAAACAAGACACAAAGAACAATTAAAATCATATTGCGGTAAAAATTAATCATAATAACAATCCATTAGCAGCTTACCTTCCATGTTATCGTATGCCTGTCGGCAAAAAAAGAGGATGGTGGAGATAAAATCAGCCGGTTGTGGTGAGTAGCAGAGCGGTCATTAATGAAACTTTGGATCCGGATGCTTCGGCGCATTTTTGCTTCACGTTGTCAAATATCAACAAGTCCAGGCTCCGGCCTGCCTTTAGATTTTAAAAAAGGTTTGTTACGATGGGTTGGTTCGGTTGAGTTTATCATTGCAATTTCTGGTATTTCTCTTCTTTCAATCTATTCATATTAATCATAGGAGCTTGTTTTATGACAGCGCAAAATCAACCGGTTTATTTACGTTTAACCATTCGTGATGCTGATAATAATGAAATTTTTTTCTCAAACGAAAACGAGTCACTGCAACCTGTAGAAGTCACTCCCGGCCAAAGCCAGATATTCCCGAGAATAGAAGAATTGCTGCCGTCGATGCAGGTTGGTGAACGTAAAAACCTGACGCTGAAAAAAGAGGACGCTTTTGGAGATATTATCAAGGAAGCGGTACAAGTAATTCCGGTTTCCAATCTACCTGAACAGTTAAGAGAACCCGGGGCAAAGGTATCTGCGCCCACTGAAAATAACCAGACCATAAATGGTACCGTAGTTGCGGTTGATCAGGACAACGCCAAGATTGATTTCAACCATCCTCTGGCAGGAAAAACAATAGAAGTTGATTTTGTGGTCGTGGAAAAACCCTTTTAGAAAATCTTCTTTATCAGGCCGTGTCGTGACGGCACGGCCCTGGCATTAACAAAATTACCCCATCCAATGCGCGACGACTATTTAAACTAATCGGTTAATATTGCCTTAATTTATTATATGTACAATTATAGGGCAAATTTAGTGGATTTAAATATTCAGGAGTCGTATACATGCCATTAACCAGAGACTTAATTAAAAAGAAAACGATTGAAACGGAAAAAAAAGTAAAAATCCTGGATCTTGCAAGGCTTGACGTTACTGACGATGATATTCCGCTTGTTTGCGACTATTTACAAGAAAATCCGGAAATCATCGGTGTTGATCTCTCTCACAATAGCATCCATGCACAGGGAATCGCTCAGTTAGCAGAAATTAAAACCATTGAATACCTGAATTTAAGTCGTAATTTTGGTGTGCGTAACGATGGTGCTTATGAACTCGCCAGGATGAACAATCTCAAAGCCTTACGCGTTGAGTGGTGTAGCATAGAAAGAACCGGCGTTAAAGCATTAGCAACCCTGCCGTCGCTTCAGGCATTGGATGTACGGTCAAACTGCCTTACTTTTGAATCGGTCGCTGCCTTATTACAAAACCCTTCCCTCCGGGAACTGGCCATCAATGGAGGGGAAATTTTTGGTAAAGAAGCTCCCCCTAATCCCACATGGCTGGATTACCAAGTCGCATATAAAGCGGAATTTCTTGAGTTACTGAAAAAAAATACCCGTCTTACCACACTTGACATTACTGTTAACAAAGACGATTACGAATTGTCGAAAGAGGAAGAAGACGTTATCGAATCCATCCTCAAGCGAAACCAAGCCATGATTGCCGCTGACACCATTGCCCAGGACGTTAGAACCGGTGGGCAGTTTTCATCGCTGCCTGTAGAACTCAGTGCGTTGATTCTATCTGATTTAAGAACAGGCATTGAAGACACGCCTGAAAAGAAAAAAGAAATCTATCATGACACATTGCGCTATTTAAAAAATACCATCCAATATCAGGATACCTTCAAACAAAAATCACAAATCTCTGTCGGGACAACGGATGAGATAACGACACCGACATCCATACAGGAAATAGAGGAATATCCGGAAGAATCGTTGACTGAGGAAACGCGTATGGATTGTCATCCTTCTCCTGCATCATCCCCTGCCGGGAAAAAACAAGGTGGTTGGCTGACTCTTCCGTTTTTCAGGGCTCGGCGGCCTGAAGGGGAAGGAAGCAGCAAGGATGCGGGTTATCTTTTCACTCCTAAATCAGGCGGATAAAAAGCAGGTGCTTTGCCCCTTTTTGTAGTGTTTCCTGTAGCCCGTCATGGAGGCAAAGCCGAAATGCGGGACAATGTTCACTTGGGCACACCTGTTCTCCTGCTGCAATATTGGGACATGAAACCCGCAATACGGCCTCAGGCCTCCTTACGGGCTACGGTTCTTTTACAAAAAACATGTAGCCCGTCATGAAGGCGGAGCCGAAATGCGGGACAACGTTCACTTCACTTGAGCGCTCACCTGTTTTCCTCCTGCGGTTGAGATGAGTGTTGACAAAGCCTGGTATCTGCGCTTAATGTCCAAAAAAATGTCCGAGCCGTTTCTCAGCCGCCCGTTTCTCCAAACGTTCATTGGTGTGTGCTTTAACAGGAGTAAAGAGTTGATGATGCGAAACCGCGGCGGGGATTTGTTGTAACACCTGCTCCGCCTGTTTCAGGATTTTACTCAGCTGATGATCGAATTGCTTTCCGGCATTCATTTTTTGATATAGCTGCGCGGAAAGCGTCATACCATGCTGGATGGCCTGAAAAAATTGGGAAACAGGGCCGCGCAACGCGGCAATGTGATCAAATATGGGGCCGATAGCCGCCCTTTTATTTAATTCTCCCAAGCGGTTGCCGAGTTTTTCAAGCAACGCCAGCGCTTTTTTTTGCTGATCGGAGGCCTTTTGCAGCCCGCGGGAAAAGGTTTTGTATCCCGTACTGACACGATGCGCCGTTTTTGAAGTATGCTCATGATTTTTTCGGTAGCGGTATGCGATTTTAAGCAAGGAGCTGACCAGTTCATTCAAGGCATACAACAGTTGATGCAAATCCTCATTGCCCAAAGCAAAGGCTAAACGTTCGAGATTGGCGGTGGCAGAATATTGCGGCCCTATTCCTAAAACCTGCAACAAAGTTTGTTCCAGATTTACGAGTCTTGACAGCACGTTTTGCATATCCAGCCGAAACTGGAGAATGTACTGCAGGGTATGGATTTGAAACTCCGGCGGCACATCGGACATATCGAGGTTATCGGCATCGGCCAGCACCGCCTCCAAAATGCTCGAGACACCGGATAACGCCTGATCAGTTTGTTGAACCAGTGCTTCCATATCGTTGATTGAGCTATCGTTCATGGTCATTTAATAGCTTACCCATACCTTTTTTTCACCCAGTAGATCGCCAAGGAGCGTAATCAAATCATCGCTGGGAGCAACCTGCCATTCCTGTGCCAGATTCAGCGTGGCCCTGGCGTTTTGATTGGCGTATCGAATCTGGACCACACACTGGCCTTGATGCGCCTGGAAAATAGATTGCAGGGTTGGCAAAAGGCTACTGTTTTCAGGCCCCAGCGCCAATGTCAAACATTTCGCAAAACGGCTTCGGGCATCTTCAACCGTGTACAATTGCGCGGCGGTCATTCTGATGCCTCCGCTGTAGTCGTCATGACTGATTTCACCTTCCACAACGATAATTTTCCCGCTTTGAATTTCAAACGACAAGGCGTCATAAACTTCAGAAAAAACAACCACATCGAGTCTTGCCAGACGATCTTCCATTGTCAGAATGGTGAGTTTTTTACCGCGCTTGGTCAGAATCCTTTTAACGGCCAAAACCAGGCCGCACACCCACGCCTTCTTGCTGGTCGAGGGATTTAATTGATTAATGGGCGTCATAAATGCCATAAATTCTACCGCGTACTGATCAACGGGGTGACCGGTCAGATACAGGCCCAATGTCTCCTTTTCACCTTCAAGCCGCTGACGATCAGACCAGGGCGGACATGTCTGATAATCTTCCTCGTTGACAGAATCGTCGAGCAAGGAAAATAAATCCGTTTGTCCGCTATGTTGATTTTGCTGCTGTTTCTCGGCCAGCTTCAACGCTTTTTCAAGTGACGCAAAGATAACGGAGCGCTCTACACCCCAATCATCCATCGCACCGCTTTTGATTAACGCCTCCAGAACGCGGCGATTGACTTTTCTTAAATCAAGTCGTTGGCAAAAATTGAAAAGCCCCTGGTATTTGCCGACCTGCTTGCGTTCGTCAATAATGCAGTTAATGGCCGACTCCCCCACGCCTTTAATCGCACCCAGACCATACAATATGGTCTGTTCATCTCTCGTCGTAAACTGATATAAAGACTCGTTCACGGCGGGCGGAAGAACCTTGAGTTTCATCTGGGCGCATTCCCCGATGAACGTCACCACCTTATCGGTATTATCCATATCGGAGGACATAACAGCCGCCATAAAGGCCGCCGGATAATGTGCTTTCAACCAGGCCGTCTGATAGGCAACCAGGGCGTAGGCCGCGGAATGTGATTTGTTAAAACCATAACCGGCAAATTTTTCCATCAAATCAAAAATATGCGTGGCAACGCTTTCCTCTACACCACGCCCTGTCGCGCCTTCCACAAAAATAGCGCGTTGTTTCGCCATTTCCTCAGGTTTTTTCTTACCCATGGCACGACGTAGCAAATCAGCGGCACCCAGCGTGTAATTCGCCAGAACCTGCGCTATTTGCATGACCTGCTCCTGATAGAGAATGACTCCGTAGGTTGGTTTCAGGATAGGCTCCAAATCAGGGTGGGGGTATTCCACACTGGCACGACCATGCTTGCGGTCGATAAAATCATCGACCATCCCGGATTGCAACGGACCGGGCCTGAATAAAGCCACCAGGGCGATAATATCTTCAAAGCAATCCGGTTGCAGTCGGTGGATCAACTCTTTCATACCACGGGACTCCAACTGGAAAACAGCCGTGGTCTGACAGGATTTTAACAAGTCAAAGGTCTTTGAATCATCGGTTGGAATCAAGGAGATATCAACAATCTCCTCGCCTGCTTCTCTTTTTTGACGATTAACCGTTTGCAAAGCCCAATCAATAATCGTTAACGTACGAAGTCCCAGAAAATCGAACTTCACCAGCCCGACCGCTTCCACGTCATCCTTGTCAAACTGGCTGACTATCTGCGTGGAGCCCTGTTCACAATAAATAGCGGTGAAATCCGTCAGTCTGGACGGCGCGATAACCACGCCTCCGGCGTGCTTGCCGGCGTTGCGGGTAATACCTTCCAGCTTTCTGGCCAGATCAATAAGTTCCCTGACCTCTTCCTCCTCGTCGTAGCGACGTTTGAGCTCCTCTTCATCCTCAAGTGCCTTTTTAAGGGTAATACCGATTTCAAAAGGAATTAATTTGGCTATTTTGTCAACAAAGCCGTAAGGATGGCCTAAAACCCTGCCCACATCCCGAACGACGGCTTTGGCAGCCATGGTGCCGAACGTGATAATCTGGGAAACACTCTGCCGGCCATATTTCTCAGCGACGTATTCAATAACCCGATCACGCCCCTCCATGCAAAAATCAATATCAAAGTCGGGCATGGACACGCGCTCAGGGTTTAAAAAGCGCTCAAAAAGCAATTCGTATTGCAAGGGATCCAAATCGGTAATCTTTAAGGCGTACGCAACCAGGGATCCCGCACCGGAACCACGTCCCGGGCCTACAGGCACACCATTTTGCTTGGCCCATTGGATAAAGTCGGCAACAATTAAAAAATAACCGGGAAAGCCCATGCTGTTGATGACATCCAGTTCTATCTGTAAACGCTTGTCGTAGGGGATCCGGGCTGTGGCAATCTCGTTTGCCGGTTGATGTCTGAAAATATGGGCAAGCCTCTCTTCAAGCCCTGTTTTCGACAACTCCGACAAATAGTTTTCTATGGTTAAATCCGCGGGGATGGGAAAGGATGGCAGGTAATTATTACCCAGATTCAATGCCACCGTGCAGCGTCGACTTATTTCTACGGTATTGGCAATGGCCTGCGGCAAATCCTTAAAGAGTTCAACCATCTCACTGGCCGTGCGCAAATACTGGTTCGCATGATAATTCGGACTGCGCCTCGGATCCGCCAGCGTATACCCATCGTGAATGCAAACGCGTGCTTCATGAGCCTCAAAATCCTCGCGATCAATAAAACACACATCATTGGTCGCTGCCAAAGGCAGTTTCAATTGCTCAGCCAGTTTTACAACACGTTCATTATATAAAGATTCGTCACGGCGTCCGGTGCGTTGAATTTCAAGATAAAAACGATTGGGAAACATCGTGGCATAGTGCTTTGCCAAACTGCAAGCCGTTTCCTCGTCTCCTGCCAGCAACGCATTGCCAATTAATCCTTTTCGACCGCCAGATAACGCTATCAAACCGTCCGCGTATTCTTCCAGCCAGGCAAGATGTACTCTGGGTTGTCCCTGATGCTGCCCTTCCTGATAGGCTTTGGATATGAGGCACGTGAGATTGCGATACCCCGCTTCATTTTGACAAAGAAGCAACAGGGAAAAAATCTGTTCCGGATTGTCAGGATCATGACATGGCAGATCCGCCCCTAAAATTGGCTTGACGCCGTTATTAATCGCCGCCCTAAACACTTTAACCGCAGCAAACAGGTTACAGAAATCCGTCACGGCCACAGCATTCATTCCACGTTCAACCACGGCACTCATCAACGGTTTGATACGCACCATCCCGTCAATCATTGAAAATTCGCTGTGGACACGTAAATGCACAAATTCCGCTTGCATAGTATGAACTCGATTTAATGAATGTCTGACTGCACTCTACCCAAGACCATCTTCAAGGGCAAGCTGCAAGCATTAGAGGCTGTCGTCATGAGGTTATTTGAAGCGAAAGACGACAGCCTCTAACCCTGCCTGGTGTATCTGTGATCAGTTTTTTTATTTCTGACCATATTTAAAATAAAGAAAATCAAACCCAAAACCAGTATCCATGAGAAAATGGCTCCGGCCATACCATGCCCCAGAAAAAGTGCGCTTAGCAACCCGCCAATCAGCATGCCGCGCAGAAAGCCGCCGGTACGATTGGGAACCGCCCTGCTTTTTACTCCCTGTGTCGTTTTTTTGCTAAAGAGACTTGAAATACCACCCTTGCCATAATGGCCACCTCCGAAACGAGCTCTTCCGAAGCCTCTGGCGGCCGCATCATTGACTGCAAATCCCAGCGTTAAAAAAAGAATCAGTGACAGTGAAAGGAATCGACGCATTGATAATACTCCCTGATAATAAATTCAGGAGGAGTATACCATTAATTCTTTTCCAGGTTCACAGAACCTAAGTTATATTGATAGCCTGGTGCGGATCAAAAGCATCCCTCATCGCATCGGCAAAAAGGTTACTGGCCAAAACCAGAATAAACATAAAAGTAAACGCCGCCATCATCGGCCACCATACCAATGGCTCTCGAGCCAGTTCAAGACGCGCACCATTGATCATGTTTCCCCAGCTGATGGTCATTGGAGAAACCCCGACTCCGACGTAGGATAATACGGCCTCGGCAAGGACTAAAAAACTGAAATCAAGAACCAGAGTGATTAGGACGATAGGCATCACATTAGGCAATATATGCTTGCGAAGGATCCGAAACGCGCTACTCCCCAGCGCTCTGGCGGCCAGCACATAATCAATTTCGCGTAATTTCAAAGCCTCCGCTCGCAATAACCGGCACAAACTGGTCCAGCTGGTCACCCCAAGAATCATACACAACGCAAACAAGCGCGCATCGGCCCGCTGGCTCAACGTTGCAAATCGTTCCGGATGGTTGGCTATGTAAGTCTGCATGGAAAGCACCGACGCGGTAATCAGCAAGACACCGGGTATGGAGCTTAATGTGGTGTACACATATTGTATGATGTCATCGATAACCCCGCCAAAATAACCGGCGGCCATACCAAATAATAAAGCCAGAGGCAGCATAAACAAGGTCGTTAAAATGCCTATGACCAGACCGGTACGAATACTTTTCAGCGTGTAATAAAAAATATCCTGACCAATTTTTCCTGTTCCCAAAAGATGAAAGTCGCGTGATATCCCATAACTCGAATAAGCAAAATACAGACACAGAAACAGGGTTATTAAAGGTATTATCTGTCCGCGATGGGGTTTAAAACGCCATTGATTACGCCACACTTTATGAACACCAATAAGAATCCCCCATAAAACCAGCATCGTAGATAAAGTAAGTCCTGAAGCGCTCACAAGGATAGCGCGAATACGGTGGCGTTTCTCCTTATCGTTCCTGATGGATTTGGAAACATACTGCAAGCGCGGGTACACTTGTTTTGCCTTCCCGCCAGCAAAAAGGGTTTCCGTGCTGAAAAGATGAAGCGCCAGCGGCGCGGAATAAGTCTTTTCATAAGTATGCCCCAGCGGAGACAACATATAATCCAGAATCGTATCAGCGGTATCGCTCATGGTATTGTTTTTCATGGCCATTGAAGAAGGCCGGATATGAATGGAATCCAGAATGCCTGTTCCCAGAAAAAAGAGAAGCACAATGCCGGCGCTGACCGACATGGGCTGATGTAAAATACGTCGAAATGCCTGTCTCACATGCGCTTTACGCAAACTGAACAGTGTTACCACAAGGCTGATAAACAATACGGCCAGTAAACATATATCCGTCCATAAAAAAGTCATGATGAACCGAACCTCACTCGCGGATCCGCAAAGGTGTAGGAAATATCCGTCAGAATCAAACCAACGATATACAAAATGGACCCCAGAAAAACCATCGCCCGGACAATGGCAAAATCCTGTTGTTGAATGGCGTCAATAATATAACTGCCAAGTCCCGGTACACCAAAAAAGGACTCCAGAACCAGACTGCCCATAAAAAGGGAAGGGATAATAACCACCACTCCGGTTAAAATAGGCAGCATGGCGTTTTTCAGAACATGCCGAAACAGCACCCGAGTCTCGGATAATCCTTTTGCCCTCGCCGTTTTGACATACTCTTTATTGATTTCCTCCAAAAACAGGGTTCGATACCAGCGCGACCCGGCTCCTATACCGCCAATCACCGCGACAATCACCGGTAATACCAGAAATTTCACGCTTTCCAGACCATAGTCATAGCCGGAGATAGGTACCAGACGTAACATTTTACCAAAAAGATACTGGCCGCCAATGATATAAAAAAGACTGGATATAGACATCAAAATGATACAAATCACTACCCCTGCCACGTCCAGATAGGTGGTGCGGAAAAACGCCATAACCATCGCAAAGCAGATATTGATCATGATGCCCAGAACCAGGACCGGCAAGGCAATAGCCAGGCTCGGCCACATACGGTGCGAGATATCGTAACTGATGTCTCTTCCACCGTCCGATGTACCGAAATCAAAGGCAAACAAACGCAGGGATTTCTGGAAAAAAAGCGTCCGGGTCCATTGGTTTAATCCATGCTGGTTGTCATTATAAAAAAGAGGCAGATCGTAGCCATGCTGAATTTTCCACTGGATAATTTCCGCTTCTTTAATATGTTTTTGTCCCAGTTGCATGCGTGCCATATCATCAGGAGAATTCACCATAAAAAAAAGAGCGAATGTGATGATGTTAATTCCAATTAAAATGGGCACGGCATACAGTATTCGCCGCAAAAGATAATACATCATAACCGGATTCTCCTGGCCGTTTGCTTTTCCTTCTGGCGATAAGCCAACCCCATGGGTATCAAAGCCAGCAACACCACCAGCAGCAGAAAACCCAACGGCCAAAGCACCGGTTGATTCCAAATCTGCCGGTAACGATTTCGTTCGGTCACATTAACAGACAGAAATTTCAGGCTATTCGTGGCAAAAGCGCTTGGTTTGACCGCAGATATCCATTGCTGGGACAAAACCAGTGTTTCCGGATTAATTCCCCAGGCCCAGGGTGCGTCATGGCGAACAATGGTCATCATGCGATCAATCAGTTGCTGTCTTTGCTCATCATTACCGCGATTTTTCATCAAATCAAACAACTGATCATATTCAGGATTGCTGTAATTAGCCGCGTTTTCACCACCATATTTCACCTTGCCGTTGGCACTGTAGAGCATAAACAGAAAATTTTCCGGATCCGGGTAATCCGCGTTCCATCCCCAACTGAAAATCTGGGCATTCCCGGTACGCATTTTTTCCTGAAAACGATTGTATTGCGTTCCCCTGATATTCAAATCAATGCCTATACGGGCAAATTGTTTCCGCATCCAGTCCAGTTGCGCCTTGTCATCCGGCCCGCCACTGACCGGAAGATCATAGTGCAAAATCAGGGGTTTTCCTGTTTTCGGATTCACACCGTTGGGATAACCCGCCTGACGCATCAACGCTCGGGCTTCTTCAACAGTTCGACGAACGGCCCGATTATTCTTCCAGGAGTACACATAGGGATTGATCCCCGCCTTTCCTTCTCTAAACCCAAAAATTCCGGGCGGTATGGGTCCCTGGGCCGGTGAACCACGGCCATTTAAAAATATAGCGATGTTCTCGTCGTAATTGACGACAATGGAAATGGCAAGGCGTAATTTTCTGGCACGCTCGCTGCTGCCGCCCACCACCGGATCCAGCATATTAAAACCCAGATAAAAAATACTGGGCTCAATCGTCTTCGTCAACCGGATATTTTTCTCCTTCATTGCCCTGGTTAGCGACGGTTCTCCGGATGAAGTGATCTGAATGGCCTGATCAAAACTGTCGCTTGAAATACCGGACAAATCGTAATAACCCTGTAAAAATTTGTTCCAGCGCGGAATGGTTTCTTTTTCCAGGGTATAAACCGCCTTGTCAATAAGGGGTAATACCTTGCCGGCATTGGCCAAATAGCCCGCCTTTTTGTCAGCCGCCCCTCCACCGTCCGGAAAAAATTCGATATGAAAGTCCGGATTTTTCTGCAATACCATCTGACGGTTAGGGTTATTTTCAATCAGCATGAAAGGCCCTGTACCAATCGGATACCAGTCCAGTGACAGATTTTTATCATCCATACCGGGCTGCGAATAGAATCGATCCGCTTCCCACGGTATGGGAGAAAAGAAGGGCATGGCTAACCAGTACAGGAACTGCGGATACTGTCCTTTTATCGTGATTTCAAACGTGTAATCATCAATTTTGGCAACCCCGGCCAGGGGAAACTGTCTTAAATCTATAAAATTCCCCGGATCCGTCGGGTGTAACGTGCGCCCGAATTCACGAAATCCGAGAATATGCTCGCTCATTAACCCATAAATCGGCGAATTAACCGCAGGGTTGGCCAGACGCTTGATTTGATAAATATAATCGTTGGCAACCAGTTCCCTCGTTCCCGTGTATTGAAAATCAGACAGTTTGTTAATGTCGTTCTCATCAAGGTAGTCGGGGGGCAAATGCAGATAGCGGTAATGGCCTTGTTCGTCCCTGGCCAGGGCGGGATGCGGTTGGTACATAATGCCGGGTTTAATTGTTATGGTGTAAACACTGTAGGCCGCCTTCCGGTTTTCCAGGGCGGGAAGCGGTTGTTTGTTTTTATCCAGATAACGCACAACAGGAAACGTTGCGGCACTTAATGTAGTCAGACGATAGGGACGATCCAGATAATGATATTCCAGAGGCGATTCATAAATCTGTTCTATGAACAGATATTCGTTGCTGGAGTAGGAACGGGCCGGATCAAGGGTTTTTGGTTGCTCGGCAAATGACGAATAATAAATTTTTTGTCGGGATTCGCTTTCCGGGTAGGGGTTATTCAAAACCCATGCCCAGGCATCAACCAGAAAAAACAGTCCCGACAGCAACAACGCGCTTTTTGGCTGAAGTCCCCTCAACTCGGCTAATCCCTTAATAAAAACGATGTATTATGATGTGAGGGCAATGCCCGTTAGTCAAGTCAACCTGGCAAGAAATTCCTGCTCATTCAAAACAGCGACACCCAGTTGCCTCGCTTTATCGAGCTTCGAGCCTGCTTCAGTGCCGGCAATCACATAATCGGTTCTGGATGAAACACTGCCGGTCACTTTCGCACCGACCTCCTGAAGACGGGCTGTCGCTTCATCACGACCCATGCCGCTTAATGTGCCGGTCAACACGACAACCTTGCCATAAAACGGGTGGCTGCTGTCTGCGGTTTTACGTTCCTCACTTGGCCAATGGACGCCGGCGGCCAGTAATTTATCAATAACACGACGGTTATGTTCCTGGGCAAAAAAATGCACAATGTGATACGCCCCGATGGGACCAATATCCCTCAGAGCCATCAATTGTTCCTCTGTCGCCTTTTCAAGGGACGCGATATCAGGAAATTCCGCAGCAAGCACACCGGCTCCAACTTCCCCTACCTCTCGAATACCCAACGCGTAAAGAAAACGTTTAAACGTTGTTTTTTTACTATGATCAATGGCTTGCAACACATTTTGGGCGGATTTTTCCCCCATGCGTTCCAGTTGAGCCAGCCGTGTCATATCCTGATGGTAAAGATCCGCAACATCTTCCACCAGTTTTTCATCAACCAGCTGCTCAATGAGGACTTTTCCCAAACCATCAATGGACATGGCTTTTCGTGACGCGAAATGCCAGATCCCTCGCTTTAATTGCGCCGCACAAAACAAACCGCCCGTACATCGTGCCACCGCTTCGCCTTCTTCACGCACCACTTCCGCCCCGCACACCGGGCATGTCTCTGGCAATTCAATATTGGTAATTTGTTCCGGCCTTTTCTCAAGGACCACGGATACCACCTCCGGAATCACATCGCCCGCCCGACGGACAATGACCGTATCCCCGATATGAATATCCTTTCTGCGGATTTCATCCATATTATGCAAAGTGGCGTTACTTACCGTCACTCCGGAAACAACTACCGGCTTCAAACGTGCCACCGGTGTCAGGGCACCAGTACGGCCAACCTGAAAATCAACGGCAACGATTTCCGTCATTTCCTCATGAGCCGGGTACTTATGGGCGCAGGCAAAGCGAGGAGCCCGCGCTACAAAGCCCAGTTTTTGCTGTAAGGGAATGCTGTCCACCTTATAAACCACACCGTCAATTTCATAAGGGAGGTCGTCCCGTCGCTTGAACATATCATGGTAATATTGGAAGCATCTCTCGATGCCACGAGCCTGCCTGGTGTCCGGGGATACTCGAAACCCTTGCTCCCCAAGCCAGGCCAACCGGGCAAAATGACTTTCCGGTAACCCCTCGCCTTCGTAATCGCCAATACCATAACAATAAATATCCAGAGGTCTTTCCGCAGTAATGGCGGAATTAAGCTGACGCAAGCTCCCGGCCGCGGCATTACGCGGATTGGCAAACGTCTTTTCGCCCTGACGGCGCGCCTGCTCATTCAATGACTCAAAACCCGCTTTCGGCATATAAACCTCACCACGCACCTCAATAACGGCCGGGGGATTTGGGGAGCGCAGCTTCAAAGGTACGGAGGCAATGGTTTTGATGTTATTGGTGATGTTCTCTCCCACTTCTCCGTCACCGCGGGTTGCTCCGTGTACTAAAACGCCATGTTCATAAGTCAGGTTAACTGCCAGTCCATCCAGTTTCGGTTCGCATGTGAAAAGCAAATCATTCGGGTCACAATCCAGTTTGTCGGCGACGCGTTTAACAAAAGCCCGCAATTCGTCATCACCAAACACATTGCTCAGCGACAGCATCGGCCGGCGATGGGCTATGGATTCAAACGCTTCAGAAACCTTCCCGCTTACTCGCTGGGTCGGTGAGTCTGCGGTCACAGTCTCGGGATAATCCTGTTCGAGTTGCTGAAGCTCTCTGAAACAACGATCGTATTCGGCATCAGGAACCTGAGGATTATCAAGAACGTAATAATGATAATCGTACGTTCTGATCTGTTCGCGCAACGCCGCTATTTTTTTGATTATTTCGTCCTTAATCATCATCTTGCAACCAAAAATGAATAAAAATGGAAGTGTACCACCATTTTTTTACTTGCTGAAAAACTATTGTATGTGGTATACGTTCCGTCTGACTTTCAGACAGGATTTATGAAAATGGATTTAACTCGTTTTATTTTCTGCTTGTTGTGTTTATTTTTCTCTTCCCTCGGCCTGGCCGGCCATAATCAATACCACACCGGTATCGCCCTTATTCACGGCACCAATGATCATCGTCATGACGCAGTGGGGGGCTATTGGAAAAAGGATTTTGTTGATTATATGGCCGACTCCTTGCCTGATCCTGAAAACATCCATGTGGTTGCGTGTAATTACGGTCATTATATGTGGCATGAGGATGCGGCGGGATGTACGGCGGATCAATTGCTTGCCTTTATTGATAACAAAGAAATAAAAAATCTCATTGTGTATACCCACTCGGACGGCGCCAACGTCATCCGCTGGATTTTATCCAATCCTACTTATGATCCGCGCTATTTCCGATTAAGCAAGGTTATTTCGCAGGTCATAGCCATTGCCCCTTCAAGCGGAGGGACGCCATTGTCCGATGAAGTGATGAACGGCAACTTGTTTGAAGAAGCCCTGGGCTGGCTGCTTGGCTACCGTAACGACGCCATCAAACAACAACGTATCGGCGATATGGCCATCTATAACGATGAATTACTGTATGGCTCCACCGGGCGTTTATCACTGGCCGTTCCCTTCCGCAACATCATCGGAAGCGACGTGCATGCCTCACCGCTTTCCGGCGCCAGCTATTGTAATGGTTACATGCTTAACGCCGCATTAAAAATCACCAAAATTTACCTGGATAAATGTTCCGACGGTTTCCTGGATTGCAAATCGCAGACTGCCGCCGGTGACGTCTGGTTTTTTGACACGGACAAAACAAAGGACGGCGAAACCCTGAGTCATAATCAGAGCAGGCACTCCTGTCTTGGACTTGGAGACATTTTACGTCAGGATCTCATGGCACAAGGAGTAGCGAAATGATAAGACATTCTATTATTCTTTTATCCGCCCTGTGGGCCAGCCAGAGCCAGGCTGTAAACTTGCCGGCTCAGCAGTTGCAGCCTTATGATTGCGACGTGTGCGATTCCTTGTCTCATGAAACGCTGGGTACAAACTGGGCGCTGACAAACACGGCCCTTGGCCACGACACGCTTCACCGGCAAAAAAGTAAAAAATATACGATCTCGGCAACGCTTGCGCAATTACAGAGTGGAATCGCCTTGCACACCTTAGCGCCGGAAGCTATTATCCGCATTGTACCGAATCATCCTGAGTCCGCCGCCAAACCGGAATTTACCCTCCGAACGGAAAAACAGGGAACCCTGTCGCTGCAAGACGCCTCCGCTTTATTCGCCCGCGACGAGGCATTGAACAATTCGGCTTTTGCCGACAATACCATGGCGTTGCTGCAGTTAAAAAAGGAATTGGGCGCCGGCACCTTTATTTTACAAAGTTCCGCTGTTGCAGGACATGAGAATGACGGTTATACCATCCATGTGTTTGATCAGGCGTCCTCAGCCTATTTAAGTGTCGCAACCGACAAGGCCCGCTATCAGTATGGCGATACTTTGACGGCAACCATCTCCCTCGGTGATGACGCTATCGGATATCCGATAGATATCGTAAACGCCAACCTGGTCACCCCCGATGGCAATATCCGACCATTAACGCTTAAGCGGGTGAAAAAAGATGTTTACAAGGCACAGGCTCATCTGGTATCCGGAAAGGGATACCATGGAGAAAACTGGTACATCGAAGCGCAGGTGGATTCCAATATAGGCGGGAAGACTATCAAACGCCAGGCGCATTCCGCTTTTTCATACACCATCCCCTCTGCCGCCGTACGGAGTATTCATCAGATAGATAAAAACGACCCGTTTCGTTTTTCCGCGTCCGTCGACGTTGCGACCGGCAGCCGCTACGCCTTGCAGGTCGTACTCTTTGCAACCGATAAAACAGGAAATACAATCCCGGTTGAAACGGTTCAAAAAGGCGAATGGCTGGCCCCCGGATCACATGGCGTCACCTTTTCATTCACTGAAGAACGCGCCAACCAATTCCATGCTCCCTATTTCGTAGGAGCCATTCAACTTACCGATTATGGTCAACTAAAGCCTGTTTTCGAGTACAATCAGCAGATTGCTATTCATCAACTGGAACAGGAATGACCGAATTCATACCTTTTACTCTCTTGCAAGGCATGGCCGCCGCTATTGCCTTGCTGTTTATACTACTGCTCTGGCTTGTGAGGAAACATACGCTTGTTTTAAAAGAGCAAACCGTTCATTTTGAAAAAACACAGCAGATTTTTGTCAATGAATTACATCAATTGCATCTGGCCATCAATGACACCTATCAAAGCAGTCAGAACAATATCCTTGAGAAAATCAATCAGGGACAAATAGCCAGCCAGAACCTTACCAGCGACACGATTCAACGTCATATGAAAGACGTCAGGGAGCAAATCAGCCACAGCTTCAAACAGCATGCCGGTTCCTTGACATCCCACCTGCAAACGTTAACGGAAGAAATACGCAATCATTTGCATGGCTTAACCCAACAGGTTAATCATAAACTGACCGAAGGCTTTGAAAAAACCTCATCCACCTTTACTGATGTGGTTAAACGACTGACTATTATTGACGAAGCCCAAAAGAAAATTACCGAACTTTCCACGCACGTCGTGAGCTTGCAGGATGTCTTGATTGATAAACGGGCGAGAGGGGCGTTTGGTGAGGTTCAGCTTGCGACACTGATAGCCAACATGATCCCGGCCAACCATTACCGCCTGCAATATACTCTGAGCAACCAAAAACGGGCGGATTGCATCCTCTTTTTGCCGGAGCCTACCGGCCATGTCGTCATTGACGCCAAGTTTCCTTTGGAAACCTATCAGAAATTAATGAACAATGACGTATCAGCCAACGATAAAAAATTGTTGCAGCAGCAGTTCAGGCAGGATTTACAAAAACACATCAAGGATATTGCCGAAAAATACATCATTCCAAATGAAACCACCGATGGTGCCGTCATGTTTATTCCGGCAGAAGCGATTTTTGCTGAAATTCATGCCAGCTATCCTGACATTATCGCACTATCCCAGCGCCTGAAAGTCTGGCTGGTATCCCCAAGCACCCTGATGGCCGTGTTAACGACAGCCAGAGCCGTGTTAAAAGACGACGCAACCCGTAAACAGGTACACATCATTCAAAAGCACTTGCATGCGCTCGCGGACGATTTCCAGCGTTTTGAAAAACGAATGGACAAACTCTCCAAACACATTGATATGGCTCACCAGGATGTCGGTGAAGTTAATACCTCCGCAAAAAAGATAACGCAGCGTTTTCAAAAAATTGAAGCCGTAGAACTTGACATCCATGAAGATAAAAAAATGGAACCCCTCGAAAGCCCAGCAGAATGATGACGAAGCCAAAATGCGAAATTAATGTTCACACGGGCATTCACCGGAGCTCCTGCCAAAATATTGGACCATGAAACGAGCTACCGTTCTTTTGTAAAAAACAGCTAGTACCACTTCCATTTAGTTTTGACAGGCGCCTGCCATTCCCGCGAAGGCGGGAAACCATTCCTGATGTGGCTCAGTGCTTGATTCAGTATGGATCCCCGCCTTCGCGGGGATGACAAAAAAAACAAACATTCTGTGCAAGCCAACCTGTCAAAACGAAATGGAAATGGTACTAGTCCGTCATGAAGGCAAAGCCGTGGTGCGGGTAACGAGATTTATACGCACAACTCTTTCGAGGCAAAATATTTGAATGAGTAACCCGCAATACGACGTACGGCCTTTTTGCAGGCTACTGTTTTTTTACTTCTTTTTCTTCAGAAACTTATGCTATCCTGAGTTATATAGGAACAGGTGGAAGCCGTCATGCAACGTTTAATGCAACTGGCCGTACTCATCACTATGATGTTCAGCCTTTCATCCGCTTACGCCGGATTTTGCGGTACCCAGAAATGCCAGGCTTGCCCAAGAGGCTGTGACGTGGATGTCTGTTGCGGACAGATGGGAGGTATTCGCTACTGCGATTCATCCGCCGGTCGTTATGTCTGTAATAATGGTTATTACTCTTCCTGCTACTGTACCCGACACGCCGTCATGGATCTTCAGGATGTACATGGTTGCTGTTTATGGCAAGGCGGTGTTCTGACCGTGGATCCAGCCGGACTGGTCATTTGTAATAACGGCGGCGTATCTGAACTCTGCAGTCTTCAATCGTCCCCGGAAGAGGTGGCAGCCTGGTAAAAGGATAACCGTGTACATGTATCTGGACAACGTCATCCACAACAATCATAATTGCGCTTTTGTCCGACGCAATACATGACCGTACCACTTATAGAAATCAGGGAATTATGCAAATCCTATGGCAATGTCCCCATCTTAAACCAGCTCAACCTGTCGGTACTGGATGGTGAATTCCTTACGTTGCTAGGTCCGTCCGGTTGTGGGAAAACCACCCTTCTACGTCTGATTTCAGGATTTGAACAACCTTCAAGCGGTGATATTTATATTAATGGCCAATGTATTAACGCCCTTCCTCCGCAAAAAAGAAATGTCCATACGGTGTTTCAAAGCTATGCCCTGTTTCCGCATTTATCGGTGTTTGAAAACGTGGCTTTTGCACTGCGGTGCCAAAAAATCAATGAAGCGGAAATCAATGACCGTGTTCATGAAGCTTTGCGCCTGGTCCGTCTTGAATCCTTTGCCGCAAGAAACATCAAAAAACTAAGCGGCGGCCAGCAACAACGGGTTGCCATCGCTCGCGCCATTATCAACAGACCTCAGGTACTCCTGCTTGATGAGCCATTAAGTTCCCTCGATTACCGTTTGCGCAAGGACATGCAGTATGAACTAAAACAACTTCAGAAAACCCTGAACATGACGTTTATCTTTGTCACGCACGATCAGGAAGAAGCGTTATCGATGTCAGACCGGATTGTTATATTTAACCACGGAATTATTGAACAAATCGGCACCCCCCGGGAAGTCTATGAAACACCTGCCAATCTTCATGTGGCCAGCTTTATTGGAGAGGCCAACATTTTTAATACCCGAGTGGAACATGCGGATCAGGAACATTTGACGGTCAATATCGAATCGATACCGATACGATGCAAAAATACCGCCAATTATAAATCCGGCGATCAAATTCATCTTATCGTCCGTCCCGAGGACATTCGGGTCTGGAGTTTATCGGAAGTTCAGGAAACCGAGGCCATGTTGCCGGGGAAAATTATAGATATTGTCTATAAAGGTTCCACCGTTGATCTCAAAGTCTCCCTCACGTCCGGTACCGTCATCAATGCTTCCGAGTTTTTTGACGAAGACGACGATAAACTGGAATATGCCCCCAATGAAACGGTTTGGGTACAATGGTTGCCCGGTTGGGAGGTGCTGCTGCCCAATGAAAACTAAATCGCGCTCCCTGACCCTTTTTTATCTGTGGTTATTTTTTTTCAGCTTCATACCGCTGTCACTGGTGGTTATTGCCAGTTTCCTGTCGCGAGACAGTGTCCATCTGGTTACGTTGCCTTTAACACTGAAAAATTATACCGCGTTACTTAATCCGATATTTGCAAAAATTCTTTTACGCTCGCTTTTTATCGCGTTTATCACAACCGGATTTTGTCTGGCCATTGCCTACCCGTTCAGCTACCTGCTGGTAAAATCGAGGCATCAGTCCCTGTTGTTACTACTGATTATTATTCCTTTCTGGACAAGTTCTCTGGTGAGAACTTACTCACTGATTGCCATACTGAAATTTAAAGGGATTCTCAATGGCGTTTTGTTAAAACTCCATCTGATTGACGCCCCGCTTTCCCTGTTATATACCAATTTTGCGGTGATTTCAGGTCTGGTATACAACCTGTTTCCATTCATGGTGCTGCCTATTTTTACCAACATGGAGCGCTTTGATTTCCGGTTAATTGAGGCAGCCAGGGATTTAGGCGCCAGCCGTTGGGATATTTTCCGGCGTGTTTTTTTGCCTAATACGGCCAGCGGCATCATGGCCGGTTGTCTGTTGGTGATGTTACCGGCCATGACTCTGTTTTACATTCCCAACGTATTGGGCGGTGCTCGCTCCATCCTGCTTGGCAACCTGATCCAGAACCAGTTTCTTGTTCTGGAAAACTGGCCGCAAGGCTCCGCAACCAGCGTGGTATTGACCTTGTTACTTCTAGTCCTGCTGCTTTTTTATCGTAATCAGGACAAGGAGGTTATACATTGAAATCATTAAGCCAGAAAATCTTTTTGATCTTTGTATACAGCCTGCTGTATCTGCCCATTCTGGTTTTGATCCTCTACTCCGTGAATAATGCCAAATTTTCCCTGCAATGGCATGGGTTCTCCCTGCGCTGGTATTCGGAATTGCTTCATGATCGCGGCTTGTGGTCTGCGTTTATAAATTCCGTATTTCTGGGTTTTTGTGCCGCAACGATAGCGACGATTCTTGGGGTATTAACGTCCGTACGTTTATTTCTGTACCGGACAAGGCATGGTTCGATTTTGTACACACTCCTGTTACTGCTGATTATCATTCCTGATCTGGTTTTAGGGGTGGCTTTGTTGATTTTTTTCAACCTCGCACATATCCCCCTGGGATTTTTCAGCCTGCTTATTGCCCATATCACCTTTTGTCTTCCTTTTGTCATGATAACTATTAATGTACGAATCAATACCCTGGATCCCAACATTTATTTCAGCGCCCTCGATTTGGGGGCAAGTCGCTTTATCGCACTGACTCGAATACTTTTACCACTTCTGTGGCCTGCGGTGTTAAGCGGTTTTCTTCTTTGTTTCACGCTTTCCTTTGATGACGTCATCATCAGCTATTTTGTAGCCGGGCCAGACTTCAATATTCTACCACTAACCATTTACTCGCTGGTCAGGGCGGGGGTCACACCGGAATTAAACGCCCTGTGTTCATTTACATTCGTGTTATCAATGATTCTCGTTATACTCGCACACCGCCTCTCGGGAAAAACCGTATGATGCTTAAGATTTTTTTCCTTGTTGCCTTAACTACCCTATCACCTTCCTTATTTGCTAACCGGGTGGTGAACGTGTACGTTTGGGGAGGAGAAATTCCTAAAAAAGTTATCCGCCAGTTTGAACAGGAGACCGGTGTCAAGGTTAATTTCTCCACGTACGACAGCAATGAAACCATGTACGCCAAATTAAAAGCGAGTAGCAAAACTATTTATGACGTTATTTTACCTTCGGCTTATTTTGTGGAGCGAATGCAAAAGCTGGGTATGTTAAACAAGCTGGATCATAACCGTTTATCCAACCTGAAAAATCTTGCCGAGCGTTTTGTTGAAAATGATTACGATCCCGGCAATCAATACAGTATCCCTCTCATTTGGGGCGCAACGGGCATTTTTTATAATCGAACAAACATTGCCAATCCGCCCGATAGCTGGCAGCAATTATGGCAGAAAAAATGGCGGAATCAGTTGATGTTACTGGACGATTCAAGAGAAGTGTTTGCCATAGCCCTGATGAGCCTCGGATTTAATCCCAATGATGATAATCCTGAACATATCAAAGCGGCCTACCAACATTTGTTAAAGCTGATCCCCAACATCAAATTATTTGCCAGTGACAGTGTGCAGGCCATTATGATTGATGAGGACGCGTCTTTGGGGGCATCCTGGAATGGCGACGCGTTTAAAGCCCGGGCAGAAAACAGCGCTATTGGATTTCACTTTCCGAAAGACGGTTTTGTGGTCTGGGTAGATTGCCTGGCGATTCCCAAAAACCCGCCTCATTTAAACGAAGCCTACGAGTTTATTAATTTTATGCTAAAACCTGAAAGCGGCGAAAGTATTGCCTTGATAGAAGGGCATGCCATCACCAACGAAAAAGGACGATCACGCCTTCCTGAAAAAATCCGCAACAACAAAACCATTTATCCGGACTCAAAAACGATGAAACGGGCTCATTTTCAACGTGATGTCGGTGAACGGACATTAGCCATTTACAATAGTTACTGGGAACAATTTAAATTGTCATTTTAACAGCTGTGAAAATTTTGGTTCACAGAACCTAAACGAGCTATTATTGATTGGGTTTACTGGCAGCGGCAGACACTTCCGGTAATTTATGGATATTTTGATCCGGGTAAATTTGCTTGATTCCCCGGTAAAACGCGCCTTCCGCGTTAAAAATAGCCAGCAGATAACCTTCTTTACCATCCAGAAAACCACGTTGCAGAATAAAACATCGGAAAAACATCCAGCCGGCTGAAAACAGTACCTGCATAAAGGATGGCGCCACCCGATCTTTCCTTCTGATTTTGGCCGTGTAGGAGGAATAACGGTTCATTTTATAAAGCGCATGGCTCACATCACGATAAGAGTGATGCATGATAGGCACCAATATTTTTCCTACCCGGGCATCAGCGGGCAAGAGGATTTTTTCATGTACGATGTCCTCACTGTATCGAGCGCCCTCGCGTTTAAAAAGACGTATGTGGCGTTTCGGACTGGAAGAATAGCGCATGACCTTGCCATAAAAATTCATACAAATCGGGATACGGTACGCATCCGCCTCATTGGATGCTATGGCATCTTTGATCACGGCTTTTAATTCTTCATTGACCGACTCATCGGCGTCAAGGTTTAAAATCCAGTCTCCACTGGCCGCTTGAAGCGCTCGTTGTTTCTGAATCCCATAGCCTTGCCAGTCGGTCTGGTAAACATTTTTTGTATATTGGCTGGCAATTTCAACCGTATTATCGGTGCTGCCGGAATCCAGTACGATAATTTCATCCGCCCACTTCACGGACTCCAGGCAACGTCCAATATTTGCCCCTTCGTTTTTGGCGATAATAATCACACTAAGCATAGTCCACTCGCGTCATTGACCATTGGAGTATTTTACTCAAAATAATCAGGAAATTAACAGTATAATCAGTATTTATTGCCTGTAAAAGGTTGATAGCCTGTTATTAATACCGGTATCACCTTGATTGCGAAAAATAGAACCTGGTTGCTGGTGTAGACCCAACACCTTTCAGAACACACGGTTATCTGGCTTTGCCTTGTTCCAGGAACTGGCAACAATTTCTCATAATGAATGAACCAATCAGACTTGTTTTGCAGCCTGAAAATAGCCAAGTGCGCAAAATCTGCCTGCTATTGATTACCTGTCGAGTTCATCCCAGTCGAATTCCCCATCGAGTTCATCAAATTCCTGTTTTAATCGTTTTCTTTCCAGACGTTCTTCAAGCTTTCTGCGCAAATATTTTTTACGATTTAAATCTTCCGCATCTTCCTCCAGTGAAAAATCTGAAAACGAATAGCTCTCATCATGCTCTTTATGCAAGCCCATAACCGCCTCCGTATTGATTTTCCGATGTTATAAGTATAGTGCATTTGCAAAATAGTAAATAAAGAAGTTCCTGATCAACGATACATATCCCGCTACAAGACAAAAAAACAGGGATCGGGACGCCAAATAGCGTTATAATCATCCGTTCAATACAGTCAACCGAACCTATATGCTTAGCTATCAACACGGTTATCACGCCGGAAATTTTGCCGATGTCATCAAACACGTCACGCTCACCCGGCTTATCAATTACATGACTCAAAAAGACAAACCGGTTTTTTATCTTGAAACCCACTCCGGCTCCGGGCTTTACGATTTACGTGACAGCAAATCCGGTAAAACCGGAGAATATCATCAGGGCATTGGCCTTTTATGGCCGCAAAGAAAACAGTGGCCAGATATTTTTTCCTGCTATCGACATAGCTTGATCAACGTTAATCCCAATCGGGAATTACGCTATTATCCCGGCTCCCCTGCCATTGCCATTGAACATTTCCGTAGTCAGGATCGCTTGTTTTTCTGTGAATTACACCCACAGGAATTTGCGTGTCTGCAACGGTTGCCGCATGATGGAAAACGCGTATTTTTGAGTGAATCGGATGGTATTTCCAGACTCACATCACAGCTTCCGCCACCGGAACGAAGAGGTTTGATCTTTATTGATCCATCCTATGAGGTTAAAACGGAATACAAGCTCATTCCGCAAGCGATAAATTCAGCTTTTCAGCGTTTTGCGACGGGTGTTTACTGTTTGTGGTATCCTCTGGTTGACCCATACTGTCACCAGCAACTCCTTAGAGAAATGAACAAAATACCTGTTAAGAACAAACTGCGTATTGAATTTTCCCTGACTCCAACACCGGGTTCCGGAATGTGGGGATGCGGACTGTGGATTATAAACCCGCCCTATGTACTTGCCGAGGAAATGAAGGTGGTTTTGACCTGTCTTAAATCTTTTTTCAACCCAAAACAGGCTTCTTTTCTGCTAGAATCATAAGCACGATAAAATGGAGTCACTCATGAACATCGAACCTGTTTCCGCTTTTTCGGACAATTACATCTGGATGTTGATCGACGAAAAAAACCACACGGCAATCTGTGTTGATCCGGGCGACGCGTCACCGGTGCTGCGGTTTTTACAACATCATGGGTTAGATCTTAACGCCATCATGCTGACTCATCACCATTTCGACCATACAGGCGGCGTTGGCGATTTGCATAGCCGTTTTCCCGATGCCGCCATTTATGGACCCAATGATACACGTATATCTCATGTCACTCACATCCTTCACCCCGATGACCTGATCC
Organism: Legionella spiritensis; assembly: GCF_900186965.1. Lineage (NCBI taxonomy): Bacteria > Pseudomonadati > Pseudomonadota > Gammaproteobacteria > Legionellales > Legionellaceae > Legionella > Legionella spiritensis. The sequence goes on along the minus strand of NZ_LT906457.1, from coordinate 1,418,579 downwards.
TTCTTGATTCCTTACAGTTCAAAGTCCTGGGCACACCCGGCCACACATCGACCCATATCAGCCTGTATGAGGAAAACCACGGCCTTCTTTTTTGCGGAGACACCTTGTTTTCAGCCGGTTGCGGACGTGTTTTCGACGGAACCATGAAGGAACTGCACGATTCCCTGCACCGTTTAAAATCCCTTCCCGACCAGACCAAAATCTACTGTGCCCATGAATACACTCGTCAGAATCTTCGTTTCGCAGCGACCGTAGAGCCTCAAAACCAGGATGTACAACAATATCTTTCCCGGTTATCGGATAGCTCAAAAACATGCACCCTTCCTTCAACGATCGCCCGGGAAAAAACCATCAATCCCTTTTTCCGGACTCATAGTGAGGAAGTACAAGATTACGTTCGTGCCAAAGGCGGCAGCACAAAGGACTCACTGGCTATTTTTACCACCATAAGAGAGGGAAAGGATCATTTTTCCTGAAAGTTATTTGTAGCCTTCTTGCGAGCTACAGATTTGTACATTAATCCATCCGCACATCCTTACATTATTTGATCATATTGTATATAATATCCTCTTATAGAAGACTTATTCAGGATAATAGTGTGACGAAACCAAAGTCCATGACTCATGTGGTCGTTTTAGGTGACAGTTTGTCTGATAAAGGTACGATGGACCGACGAAAATTGTTTGGTCTGATTCCCATGAGTTATTTCAGCGGGTTAAGCAGCAAATCACCAAGAGGACGGTTTACCAACGGCTTTCTCTGGGGGGATTTTATTGCCGCGGGGATGGCGGAACAATTCCTTATCGATCGCACGCGCAGAAAAGCTCATCTTAAAAGAAATGCCAGGGACAACGCCGATTTGGCCGATAAAATCCTCGATGATGAGCGCGGCATTCGCGAACGAAATGAAGAAGCCTTCAGTCTTGATGACGATGGCCACGTTTTTTTTGAAGGACATCAATACGCCCGGTTTTATTGCGAAGGCGGGTTGACCGCGCATGATTATTCCGGGGAATTCACGTTTGATCTTTCGAAAGAGGGAGCGCGGGAAATTGTTGCCACGCTGGAAAAAAAGCGGGAATTATTACTGAACGATGACGAAAAATACGACGTTTCCGAACAGGAAAAAAACGACACTCTGGTCATTGAATGGTCCGGTGCCAATGATTTAATCACCGTCAACGAAAGGCCCACTAACGAGGAAGCGGACAAAGCGGTCGCGGAACGTATTAAAAACATCGAACAATTGATCGAACATGGCTACCGCAATTTCGTCTTGTTTAACCTTCCTGATTTATCCTTAACCCCCAGATATCAGCGCCAGGATGAAATAGAACAGCAAAACGCTCAAGTGGTGTCAAAGCACTTTAACGAGCAATTGGCAAAAAAATGTCGGGCATTGCAGGAAAAATATAAAGACGCCTCGCCCCCTGTGTTTCTCGACGTTTTTGACGTCAGTTCCCTATTGACACAAGTGTATGATAACCCGGAAGAATACGGTTTCGAAAAAGGCAAATTAACCCAACCCTATACCGAGTCGGAAGAATTCAGCGAGCATTGGGCAGATCCTGTTGATCGAAAGGAACATATCTCTCCGTCTGAAGGATATATGTTTTGGGATGATGTTCACCCGACGGCTGATATGCACACCTGGCTCGGAGAAAAATTCAAGGAACAGTATAGCAAAACGTTTAAATTCGAAGCCTGGGCATCCAGACATGCGACCGAGCAACAGCACCAGAGAAATAAAACCGAAAAACAATTAGCCTATTTAAATATTGATGTTCCGGAATCACAATATCCTCTGCCCAAGGATGTCGGGGATATTCTACAAAAACTCAAAACGCACGCAGCGTCCATGAAGACATCCAGAAAAACCGGGCGTGTAAAAAAGGGTAGCATCCTTCTGGCCTTTGTCGCACATATTAAGAAACAAAATGGTGACATGCAAGACATCAAAGAGGAGATTGAAAATTTTAAAAAGGATCACGAGTTATACAATATCGTAAAAAAACATAATCATCCTGTTTACGATTTCTTTCGCTCTAAAACAACAACACGTTCGGAGGACTATATCGAACAACTCCTGTCAACTGTTCAAGAACACATCGAGCATGATCGTCCCAAAGAACTCCTGTTTTCAAAATTCAATTAAACATTCTGATTTATGAAAATAAACACTGACTGATATTTTATTTTAAAGTATCAGTCAAATGCTATTTTCTTTTAATATCAATAGATTATTCGATATTTGTTACGCTTTATCTCAAACGGTTGCGAAAACAAACACGAATTATTTGAAACCTGTTCGTATAATTTAAAAACAAAAAAAGGTTTATCACCTGACAATTATTTAGTACACTGGCAACCCATTCATTCAGTACAGGCTGTTACATTGAAGGTTACGCTATCCCTGCTGGCAAGATTATTTATTTGTTTTTTAATAAGTTACGGAGGAATTAATCCGGCTTATTCCCGTTCAGTTCCTTCCGTATGGGACGTCCTTCGCAATCAGTTCCAGTTAAATCACGAAACCACCCAGCCTGAAGTACAGGCACAAATCCGCTGGATCGTCGCTCACCCCAGCTACCTGCAATATCTGGCCAAAGCAGAACCTTATATTTATCACATCACGACAGAAATCAAAAAAAGAAAACTCCCCGGCGAATTAGCCTTGATACCCATGATTGAAAGCACATTTGACCCTTTCGCCTACTCGGGAGCGGGCGCTGCGGGATTATGGCAGTTAATGCCCGGTACAGGTACGACTCTTGGTTTAAAACAGGACTGGTGGTTTGACGCACGCCGAAGCATTCAGCCATCCACCGACGCCGCTTTAAACTACCTGGCCTATCTGAACAAATTTTTTCATGGCGACTGGATATTGGCTATTGCCGCTTACGATTCCGGTGAAGGAACCATTTCAAGAGCGGTCAAAAGCAGCGGACGATTCCGCAATGTCCGTTTCTGGAATTTAAGAGTGCCTAACGAGACCAGAGCTTACGTCCCCCGGCTGCTGGCGTTAGCGGAAGTCATCAAATACCCGCAACGATATCATGTCAAACTACCGGACATTCCTCATACGCCTTATTTTGAGGAAGTAAATATCGGCAGCCAGATTGACTTAAATCATGCCGCAAAGATGGCCGGCATGACGTATAAAGAGCTTATTCAACTGAATCCCGGCTACAATCGCTGGGCGACAGCGCCGTATAAACCGTATAAACTGCTTATTCCCACCGACAAGGTCGCGAAATTCAATCGTAATCTGGCGCATGTTCCTGAAGAGAAACGGGTAAGCTGGATGCGTCATCAAGTACAAAAAGGCGAGTCGCTAAGCGCCATTGCCAGTCGTTATTTTACGACAGTGAAACTGATTCGGGAGCTGAACCGGTTGCGCTCTGAAAAACTTAAGACCGGGCAGTTTTTACTGATTCCAAGCAGTAAAAATACTACTCTGTCATCGTCAAAACAACCGGTCATCATTAATGCCCCGGCGCAGGAAACATCTGGTCAACCTTATAAAGTGGTTCATATTGTCCAATCGGGTGAAACGTACAAAAATCTGGAAAAAAAATACAACGTGTCCGTCGCGGAAATCAGTAACTGGAACGTACTTGATGCCAAAATGCCGCTACGCAAAGGCCAGCAATTGATTATTTGGAAAAAAACGCCAAAAGCCGGTGTCTACATCGTAAAAGCCGGTGACAGTTTAAGCCGCATTGCCAAACAGTTTAATTCCAAAGTGTCTACCCTGAAGCGTTTGAATCCGCATATTAATATAACGCTTATTCATCCGGGCCAAAGATTGATTATTGGTTAGGCTCTTTTACAAAAAACAGTAGCACGTAAGGAGGCCTGCGGCCGTATTGCGGGTTTCATAGTCGGAAGAAGATGAAAACCAGGCTTGGTAAGTTAAAATAAATACTATTTGGCTTTAATTAAATCTTTATCTCCGGTATAGTTGCAAGTTCTTCATAAATAATGTGTTATACTTATTTACAAGTACAACATAGTAAACAACCATGAAACTACTTTTCGATTTTTTCCCCGTTCTTCTATTTTTTCTTACCTATAAACTGTACGGTATTTACTATGCCACAGCGATTGCAATGATAGCATCGGTCGGGCAAGTCGCCTTTTATCGACTGAAGCATCATCGTTATGAAAAAATGCATTTAACCAGCATGGCTCTTATTGTTATTTTGGGAGCCGCTACCTTGATTTTCCACGATCCCTGGTTTATCAAGTGGAAACCGACAGGAATATACTGGTTTGCCGCCTTGTTTTTTCTTGGTTCCCGGTTCGTGGGTAATAAAACCATCATTCAGAAAATGATGGAAGAAAATATCAATTTACCAATAAAAATATGGTATCGATTAAATTACGCCTGGTTTTTATTTTTTATTTTTATGGGTATTCTTAATCTTTATGTCGCTTACAATTTCAGCACTGATACCTGGGTTAATTTTAAACTCTTCGGAGGTGCCGGATTAACATTGATTTTTGTGGTTTTGCAGGCTATCTATTTAAGCCGGCATATGATTGAAAAGGAAGTCGTTCAACAATCCTCGGCCGACTCTGAAAAAAGTCTGCCGAAATATTAGGAGCAAACAATGCGATTGCTACTGGTTGAAGATGATGAATTGCTAGGTGATGCCGTTAAAACCGGTCTCACTCAATTTGGATATGTTGTCGATTGGCTTAAAGACGGTGAGGCAGCAAGAGCAGCCGTCAAGTCGGAATCCTTTGAATTGATTATTCTTGATCTGGGCTTGCCCAAGCTCTCCGGCCTGGGTTTTTTACAGTCGATTCGTAATGATGGCAATACGACTCCTGTCATCATTTTAACGGCTCGGGAATCCATTGAAGACCGGGTCAAAGGTTTGGACAGCGGTGCTGATGATTATTTGATCAAACCATTTGACCTGAATGAATTAAGCGCACGGGTCAGGGCATTGGTCAGACGTTCTACCGGGCGTGCCGATTCCGTATTGCAATACCGTAATATTATGCTCGATCCGGCGGCGCACTCCGTCTATGTCGATAACGTCATAGTTAATGTCCCGCGAAGAGAGTTCGCCCTGCTGCAAAAACTTCTGGAAAACAGTGGACAGGTTTTATCACGCGAACAACTGATGCAAAGCATTTATGGCTGGGATGAAGACGTGGATAGCAACGCGCTGGAAGTACACATCCATAACCTGCGTAAAAAACTCAATGCCAATTATATCCGCACCATCCGTGGTGTTGGTTATATGGCTGAAAAAAATGAGAGCAATTAATATCCGTGAAATCGTCCATACGCAAGTTCCTGTTAATTAATCTCTTGCTGGCTATCACCATCACCACAACGCTGACAGCCATCGGAAACTATTATCTGGATCAAAAAGATATTCAGGAGCATCTCGATACCTTGATGGCCATTTCCGCCCTGTCTTATCAGGCACTGCTTGGAGACGATGTCCATCAACGACCATTGACCAAAATACAGGACGCCCTGGAAATCATTCCGGAAAAGATCGAGAATTATTACAAACATCGTTTTTTAAACGATCTGCCCCCCAAAAATTACCTGGACAAATTTAATTTTCAGGTCTGGACGAACGGAGGAAAATTATTGCTCCATTCCTCTTCCGCTCCTAAAACACCGCTCATTGCCGAGGAAGACGGTTTCAGCGACAAGGTTCTTTCCGATCAGAAATGGCGGGTTTTCACAACGTACAATGAGAAGGCAGGAATACGAACCGTTCTGGCGGAACGATACGATACTCGAAACGAACTGGGACATCGCATCGCCCAGGATGATCTTTATATCATGCTGCTCACCTTCCCGCTGTCAGGTCTTTTGATCTGGATCATTATTGGCAGGGGTCTGGACAGTCTCGATCGAGTTGCGCAGGAAGTAGCCAATCGTGCCCCGACCCATCTGGATCCCGTCGATTTGAAAGAAGTTCCGGAAGAAATAAAGCCGGTCATCGATGAGTTGAACAAGCTTTTTTACCGACTTCAGCAGGGATTTGAGCGAGAAAAACGTTTTGCCGCGGACGCAGCCCATGAATTACGAACGCCATTAGCCGCACTCAAGGCACAGGCTCAGGTCGCGCTTAATACCAGTAATGTCGAAGAAAAAAACCAGGCTCTGCAAAAACTGATTGCCAGCGTCAATCGCAGCACTCATATCATTCAACAACTCCTGACCATGAGTAAACTGGTTCCCGAAGCGTCCGGGATTAATGACATTGATCAGGTCAATCTGGTTAAAATAACCCGGGATGTATTAGCCATGCTGGCTCCCAGTGCCGTAGAAAAACAAATAGATTTGGAGTTTGAACACGCCGATTACCTGCCGGAATTTGCCGGCAACCTCACGGCCGTCAGTATTCTGGTTCGTAATCTGGTTGATAATGCCATTCGGTACTGTAAAGAGATGGGGAAAGTCGTTGTTCGTGTTTACCATGAAAATGATAATCTGGTTCTGGAAGTCTGTGACAATGGCCCGGGGATTCCCAGCGAATTACAGGCAAGAGTATTTGAGCGTTTTTTCAGGGTTCTGGGCAATAAAAGCCCGGGCAGCGGGCTTGGCCTGGCCATTGTGCAACAAATTACTGAACTGCATGGGGGCAAAGTCGAGCTGGATTCGCCAACCGAAGGAACCGGTCTTATCGTACGCGTGTATTTTCCTGTTCACCGACACATGAAACTATCGGCTGAAAGCGACGCTACCGGCCGCTTAAGCATAGAGAATAAAAAACACGAGACGTAAGTTCTGTACACGTTTCATCTTGCAGCCAATATCTGTAAAGCCTGTCTTATTAATTGCTCGCAGGATTTATTGCCATCATCAACTTTAGCAACCGCTCTCATAGCTTCCTGCGGTTTATAGCCCAGAGCTTCAAGAGCACTGATAGCCTCTGCCTGGTCACGCTGCGGGGAAGTGGAAGAAGTCTGTAGCGAGAGAGCAGCCTCCATATTCATAGAGTCAAATTGCTTGATACTGTCTTTCATTTCAATGACTAACCGTTCGGCCGTTTTTTTCCCAATCCCCGGAATTTTTGACAACATGGCCGTATTTTGCTGATGAATACCTTGTATAAACTCACCGACACTAACACTTGAGAGAATGCTCATAGCCACTTTGGGTCCAATGCCATTGATCTTAATCAGGTTACGAAATAAAGCCCGTTCCTGTCTGTTAACAAAACCATACAACAGCAATGCGTCTTCTCGAACCACCGTATGAATATGCAGCCCTATGGATTCACTCGTTTGAGATTCCAGATTAAAAAAAGTCTGAAGAGATGTCTCGACATCATAGCCGACTCCATTAACGTTGATCACCATTTTTCCTGGGTGCTGTTTGTCCATTATGGTACCTTGCAGCCAACCTATCATTATCTTCTCCTTCAGCGTGACCGTTGCAAAGCCAGGACGCTATGCCGCATATGGCTATGGCATATCGCTATCGCCAGAGCATCCGCCGCATCATTTTGCGGTGCGCTGCTCAAACCTAATAAATGAACAACCATCTGCTTGACCTGTTCCTTGCGTGCCGCCCCGTAACCAACGACGGATTGCTTGACAAGACGGGCGGAATATTCACTGACCGGCACCCGATGCGAAGCCGCCGCGACCATCGCAGCGCCTCTGGCGTGACCCAATTTTAACGCGGAGTTCGGGTTTTGATGTATAAAAACCTGTTCAATAGCCACCGTATCAGGATGATAATCATCCATTAACTGACAGATCCCGTCAAAGATTTCCAGCAAACGATGACTTAATTGTCCTTCCGAGGTTCGAATGCAACCGCTGTCCACGTAGCAGATGCTTCGTTTTTCCTCCCTGATTATCCCATACCCCGTAATCCGTGAACCGGGATCGATTCCTAAAATAATACTCATCCGTTCATCGATTCAAACAAGTCATCCGGAAATTGGGCATTGCTGTGAACTTCCTGCACATCGTCCAAATCTTCCAGCATATCAATCAATTTAATCAAGCTTTCCGCTGTTTCCTTTTCGAGAGGTACCATGGTTTGTGCCCTCATCGTTAATTGTGATTGCTCGATTTCAAAATTCCCCTTTTGTAAAGCGGCCATGACCGTGTGATAGCTTTCCGGGCCGGTAATGATTTCCATTTGTCCCTCATCCATCACCACATCATCCGCGCCGGCTTCTATAGCCAGTTCCATCGCATCTTCTTCCTTCACATCGGGTGCCAGCAGGATTTCTCCCTGTTTATTAAAGAGATAGGCAACCGAACCATCCGTTCCCAGATTTCCGCCATGTTTTGTAAAAGCATGCCTTACTTCCGAAACAGTACGATTTTTATTGTCCGATAAACAATCAACTAAAATCGCCACGCCACCGGGGCCATACCCTTCATAACGCATTTCCATCATATTTTCACCATCCATGCCGCCAGCACCGCGTTTTATGGCGTTATCAATGGTATCTCGCTTCATATTTGCTTTCAGCGCTTTGATCACCGCGTCGCGCAACCTTGGATTAGTGTCTTCATCACCACCACCCATACGCGCTGCAACCGTGATTTCTCGAATCAGCTTGGTGAAAATCTTCCCCCGCCGGGCATCCTGCACCCCTTTTCTGAATTTAATGTTTGCCCATTTACTGTGACCAGCCATAGCCCCTACCTCATTAATAAAACTTTATGCCACAGGATTATACCCATAAAACTTGCATTTTAAAGTATCTTGGGTATCTACTCTTAGTCGAATAAAAAGAACGGATGATCCGCCTCGACAAGCCTGGACAAAAAGAGCTATGCTAACGACGTTATTTTCAGAGGAGGATACTCAGTGTATTTAGCAGGATTCGGCAACCACCATCAAACCGAGGCAATCCCGGGTTCTTTGCCTGAAAATCAGAATTCACCGCAACAATGCCCTTTTGGATTGTACGCCGAACAACTCAGCGGCAGCGCATTTACCCGGCCAAGGCATCTCAACTTGAAAAGCTGGTTATACCGCACCGCACCTTCCGTTGTACACCAGGACTATAAACCTTTCAGGACAACAACTCTCGTCGATTACGATGTTCTGCAGGCGCCTAATCCGTACCGATGGTCCCCGCTCCCGCCTCCGGAAAACCCCGTGGATTTTGTCGATGGTCTTTTTCACGTTGCAGGCAACCGGGGTAACAATGCCTATATCTATCAATGCAATGTTTCCATGAACCGGCGTTTTTTCAGTAACAGCGACGGTGAAATGCTTATTGTGCCCTACCTTGGCGAATTACTATTGTTTACCGAATTCGGAAAACTGGCCGTTGCGCCCGGAAAAATTGCGGTAATTCCCAGAGGCGTAGTCTTTATGGTTGAATTAATCAGCCCACTCGCCTGCGGTTATATCTGTGAAAACATGGGGTCGCCGCTGACACTGCCGCAACTAGGTCCTGTCGGCGCGAACGGACTTGCCAATCCAAGACATTTTCAGTACCCTTGCGCCGCCTATGTAACTAACCGTGAGGAAGTCGAACTTTTATGCAAATACCAGCAGAATCTATGGACAGCACAAAGTCATCACTCTCCGTTAAATGTCGTAGCCTGGCAAGGTAATTACGCCCCATACAGTTATGATTTGGCCTTGTTTAACACCATTAATACAGTAAGCTTCGACCATCCCGATCCGTCCATATTTACCGTTTTAACGTCGGAAAGCGAAACACCGGGCGTTGCCAACCTTGATTTCGTTATTTTTCCACCGCGCTGGATGGTTGCTGAAAACACGTTCAGACCCCCCTACTTCCACCGCAATATCATGAGCGAGTTGATGGGCTTAATCACCGGAGAATATGATGCGAAACAACAAGGGTTTCTTCCGGGCGGAGTAAGTATCCATAACTGTATGACCGCTCATGGGCCTGATAAGGACACTTATCAGCAAGCAACAACGGCTGATCTCAAACCGGCGAAATATGAAAATACTCTGGCCTTTATGTTTGAAACCCGCGAACCATGGCTAATCAATAAACGTGCAATCTCCCACCCTGCCCGACAATTGGATTACTCCAGCTGCTGGCAAGATCTTGCCATAGATTTCAATCAATAACCGATCAGCCGTTATGCACGTTTTTTGAATACGCCATTATAATTCAGGGCGTGTGTCCCAAATTTTCCTGGCACCATTTTTTTACAAAAAACAGTAGCCCGTAAGCAGGCCTGCGGCCGTATTGCGGGTTTCATATTGTAATATTGTGCCAGTAGAACAGCTGAGTACCCGGGGGAACGATTTCCCGCATTTCGGCTTCGCCTTCATGACGAGTTACAGGAAACACTACAAAAAAGATAAGTGTACAGAACCCCAGGTTCCGTGCACCAAAGATACTCACACACGGGAAGAGGCTTTTATCAGGCAGGTTAAAATAAATCTTCCTGTGTCAAACCGACGCGCTCAAGCAGTGTTCTGAGTGTTTTCAAGGCTTCCACCTGGATTTGTCTTACACGTTCTCTGGTTAAATCGATTTCCTTGCCGACGTCTTCCAGCGTGGCCTTTTCAAAGCCTCGCAAGCCAAAACGACGCGCGATAACCTGCTGCTGATTTTCCGTGAGTTTATCCAGCAAGGATTCAATATGAGCGCGTAAATTTTCATCAGTCAAAAGTTCTGCCGGATTCATACTGTTTTCATCGGCGATGGTATCTAATAGTGATTTGTTTTCATCGTAACCGATTGGAGTATCCACCGAAGCTACTTTATCATTTAAACCGAGTAATTTTTCTACATCTTCAATCGGTTTATCGACCATTTCGGCAATTTCTTCCGGGGATGGCTCGTGATCCAGCTTCTGAGTTAACTGACGCGCCGCTCTCAGGTAGACATTTAATTCCTTGACAACATGAATAGGCAAACGAATGGTTCTGGTTTGATTCATGATGGCGCGCTCAATGGTTTGTCTAATCCACCATGTCGCATACGTTGAAAAACGAAATCCTCGATCCGGATCAAATTTCTCAACGGACTTCATCAACCCCAGGTTTCCTTCTTCGATCAAATCCAGCAGCGGCAAACCGCGATTCAGATAACGCCGTGAAATCTTCACGACCAAACGTAAATTCGATTCAATCATTTTTTTGCGAGCGGCAGCATCGCCTTTCAGAGCAAGGCGAGCGTAATGCACCTCTTCCTCAGCAGAGAGGAGTGGCGAGAAACCTATCTCGCTTAAGTATAATTGAGTGGCATCCATAACCTTGGACGCTTGCCTGCCCCGGTGAAAACTTGGGAAAGCATCTTCATCCGAAAAATCCGGCTTCTCCTCAGTTTCCGCTTCAGCTTCTTCAGCGTCCGCTTCTATTTCTTCATCAGGGAGCAGTGAATCGTCAGCAGACCCTTCCCAATCATCATTTGGAACTATCGTTTCTTTTGTCGAATCATCATCAGTCTGCATGGTTTCACCTATTGTGTTTCAATCTCTTACTTTAAGAAAAAACACTTAAACTTATTTTTGCAACACTTGAGTATTGTCTGTCAACCTTTTTGTAAATAATTCATAGGATTAACAGGCTGCCCCGATTGCCTGATTTCAAAATGAACACCCCAGAATTTTCTATCCACAACACCCATATCCGCAATAATCTGGCCTGTTTTTACTCTCTGGCCTTCTCTAACCCTGTTTCGCAAATTATTGCCGTACGCAGTAAGAAATCGCCCATCATGTTTGATAATAATTAAATTACCATATCCGGGTAGACCATTACCAGCATAAGCAACTATACCACCCCTGGATGCCCGAACAATCTCCCCCTTTTTCCCAGCAATATCTATGCCTTTTTTTCCCTGCCGTGGAATAAAACGGTTGGCAATCCGCCCTTTTGCCGGCCATTGCCAGGCACCGGGGGCATATCTCGTTACCGAACGACTTACGGAACGACGTATCGGGCGTTTTTCGGATTTTGCGGCTATTCCGGTTCTCGGGTGTGAGGCGCGAGTCCGTGAAGGGACGCAATTACTATCTTTAAGTGATATGACCTGACCAACCCTCAACGCGTAGGGGCTATTTAAATGATTACAGACAGCAAGCGCCCTGTAGTCCTTGTCGTATCGAAACGCCACCGCATAAAGCGTTTCACCGCGTTTAACCACATGAGTATTGACATGTCTGGTCTGCGGCCGCCATTTTAATTCCACAACCGGCGCAAGATCCGTGCGTTGCTCGCAGCCAGCCAAAAAAACAAGTAGTAACAACAGGTAATACCTGCTCATAATGAATTCTCAGATCACCCATTTAACCAGGAAAAAAACCGCCACCACTATGGCGAGCAATGACCAGCCTATTCTATCAATATAGCGGCGAAGTTCGGTTTTTAACCGCTCTCCCATATAAAACAAAATACTGGAAACCAGAAAAAAACGTAACCCCCTTCCTATAAACGACGCGATAAGAAAAGGAAGGAAAGCCATATGCAAGGCACCTGCTGCAATGGTAAATAATTTGTACGGCACGGGGGAAAAACCGGCCAGAAAAATAATCCATATCCCATAAGTCTTAAACCATTGCATAACATGGAAATAACTGTCATGAAACGATGAGGAAATTAGCCAGGTTTGAACAAACTCAATGCCGTAATAACCAATCAGATAACCGAACACACCGCCCAATGTCGAAAACAAAGTCGTTATAAATGCGTAACGCCAGGATTTTTCGGGAGCCGCCAGCCCCATACTAATTAACATGACATCAGGCGGAACAGGAAAAAAGGACGACTCCGCAAAGGAAACCCCGGCAAGATAGTACGGCGCATGGGCATGGCCTGACCACGAAAGGGTTTTGTCGTATAGCCAGGAAAACAGTTTCATTAGTCCCAATTGATTCCATCCACCCAGCTTGACAGTTGTTCAAAAGCCCGATAATGAGTCATATCCAGATCCAGCGGTGTTATGGATACACTCCCATTACTGACGGCATGAAAATCGGTACCGGGGCCGGCATCCGATTCCATTCCGGGGGGTCCGATCCAGTATATCGGCCGCCCCCTGGGGTCATATTCCTTTACGGTAGGTTCCGCGCCATGGCGCGTACCCAGACGAGTCACTTCCAGCCCCTTGATTTTATCAATAGGAATGTCCGGAATATTCACATTTAATATGGTCTGGGCCGGCAGTAAATTGGTTCGCATTTTCATGACCAGATGACGGGCAATGACAGCCGCCGTGTCGTAATGCCGGATATTGCCGTTCCCGACCAGGGAAAAAGCGATGGCGGGCAATCCCAGATACCGCCCCTCCATCGCCGCGGCCACGGTACCCGAATACAGGATATCATCGCCAAGATTCGCCCCGTCATTAATACCTGAAACAACGATATCGGCCATGGAATCCAGAAAACCGGTTAAAGCCATGTGCACACAGTCTGTCGGCGTTCCTTCCACACTATAATAACCGTTATCCAGCTGCCAGACCCTGATTGGCCTGGTCAGACTGAGGGAATTACTGGCGCCGCTCCGATTCCTGTCCGGCGCGACCACGTCCACGTCAGCAATCGTCGCCATTTCATTTGCCAGCGCACGAATACCCGGACTATGAACCCCGTCGTCATTGCTTACTAAAATTCTCATTCATTAACCCTCCGGGGATTCCAGCCATTTAACTATGGCCAGATATTGGGTGAGACTTGCCCGGTTTTTATCGATCTTCGCCCTTAAATCCGGTTGTTCGGGGTTTTGTTTCAACGCTTCCTGTTGTTTGGCCAGCTCTTGCTGTAACGTTAATATTTTCTGACCGAAACCTTGCGGATTTTTCTGTAATTGATACGCTAGCTGATTAACCTGAAACGCGATTTCCTGAAGACGCTCGCAACTTACCGTACCTGGTTGCTTCTCCGGGCAGTTTTTAATGGCTTTCTGCAAGGATTGCGGGTTTAAACGATAATACTGTTCATCCTGGGCAACGCACGCATTCAACATCAGCATGGTGCATACCATGATTAAATACTTTGCCATCACGACCTCAAGGAGTTATTTTAAAACAAGTGATATTACCATTTGTTAGCGACTTAAGCTATGACGACAGACGGTTGATTCCAGTCATTCGCACAAAGCGGCGTCCATGTTTGCGACATGATTCCGGAGCCGTTTGAAATCGATGAATTATCCGACGGGAAACATTGAATAAACGTCTTTGATTCGCTATTTTATAGCCACTTCAACCCAGGCGAAAAAGCCATGCTGGATTTTAAAATTGTACGCGATGACAAGACCGGTGAACTGTTTATTGAAACATCCATCACCGGCAAACCGCTGCTGACCATACCGCAGTTAAACAAAAGTACCGCTTTTACCCAGGAAGAGCGTCACGCTTTCGGATTGCTGGGTAAACTACCGCATCGTGTGGAAAGCCTGGATGAACAGGTCAAGCGTGTCTATTTACAATGTTCGGGCTATAAAACAAGATTACAGCAACATATTTACCTAAATAACCTTCATGACAAAAATCAGATACTTTTCTACAAGCTTTTAAGCCGTCATTTAGCGGAGTTACTGCCTGTTATTTACACCCCTATTGTTGGTACAGCCGTAAAACGCTTCAGCCACGAATACCGCCAGCCGCGGGGCTTGTATATTGCCCACTCCGATAAAAATCTGATTGGGGAAATCATCAGCAATCGCTCCAATCCTGATATCGATCTGATCGTCGTGACCGATGGTGAGGGGGTTCTGGGTATTGGCGATCAAGGCATTGGCGGCATGGATATTCCGGTTGCCAAGCTGATGGTGTACAGCCTTTGCGGCGGTATTGATCCCACACGAACCTTGCCGGTTTTTCTTGATGTCGGTACCAACAACCAAGAGCTGCTCAACGACCCGGTTTATCTCGGTTGCCGCCATCCTCGCGTGAACACCGCGCAATACGACGCCTTTATTTTCGATTTCGTCAGCGCCATTCAAAAACATTTTCCCAAAGCGTTTCTGCACTGGGAAGATTTTGGCCGCAGTAACGCCAGACGCATCCTGGACAAGTTTCAGGATGAATTATGCACCTTCAACGATGACATCCAGGGTACCGGCGCTGTGACACTGTCCGCCTTGCTCGCGGCATGCGAGGTCACAGGGAAAAAACTGGAGGATCACCGTATTGTCGTTTTTGGCGCGGGCTCGGCGGGAACAGGCATCAGCGATCAGATTGCCGATGCCTTGATGCGGCGGGGACTCAGTCAGGAAGAAGCCTATCAATGTTTCTGGTTAATTGACCGGCAAGGTCTTTTACTGGCATCGGATTATGAATTGACCGAAGCACAAAAACCCTATGCCCGTAAGGAAAAGGAGATCGCTAACTGGTCCATTCACGATAAAACCCATCCCTCCCTGACCGATACGATCCGTCATGTCAAACCAACCATATTAATTGGCTGTTCCGCACAACCCGGCGCGTTTTCTCAGGATATTGTGGAAAGCATGACCAGAACCTGTGAACGCCCGATCATTTTCCCTCTGTCCAATCCCGATGACCGATGCGAGGCTCAACCCGCGGATATCCTGGTCTGGAGCCAGGGGAAGGCTTTGATCGCCACGGGTACCGCCTTCCCGCCGGTGGAATATCAAAACAGGCTTGTACAAATCGCGCAGTGTAATAACGCCCTTGTTTTCCCTGGTATTGGCCTTGGCGTCCTGGCCGTTCGTGCATCACGGCTAACCAAAAGCATGATTTGGGCTGCTGCCGAGGAGTTGAGCCAACACTCTCCCAGCAGGAAAGACAGCTTTCTTCCCTTGCTGCCCTCTTTGGACGATGCCCAGCTTGTCGCAAAAAAAATCGCCGTAGCAGTGGCGCAAAAAGCCATCGAAGAAGGGTTAGCACAAAAGAATCAGGATGCCGATTTGGACAAACTCATAGAGGAACGTTTTTGGGAACCAAGGTATCTTCCTTTCAGAAAAAAAACATCGTCATAAACGGCATCGCCAAGGACGCCGTAGAAAAAAGTTCATGTCCGCAGGCCTGCGGACGTATTGCAGGTTTGATGTACCAATATTGCATCGGGGAAACAGGTGAGTGGTTATCCCGCATTTCGGCTTCGCCTTCATGACGGGCTACATGTTTTTTATAAAAAAACCGTAGCCCGTAAGGAGGCCTACGGCCGTATTGCGGGTTTCATGGTTCAATATTGTGGCAGGAGCCAGGGAACCATGATTTGTTGTAGAACAATAATCGCCTTATTTTCGTCCGATAAACCATTTCGTTCATGTTACCTGGTATCTTTCTGAAAACGAATGGTTACTGTTTTCAAGGTTCCCTTGTCAGGCTCCCAGGGGCGGGCATAGAGAAACTCCATGACACTGGTTTCCGGTTGAGGCGTGGCTTTTATTACTTTAAACACAAACAACATGTTTCCACCCGCCCCTATTAATTGGGTTTTGGGAGCCAAATATCGACTTGATAGCAATTTGAATAATGATTTATCGTATTTTTTTACCGTCCAGCTATAACCGGTAGTGGGATTGGATGGCAGCGTTATCGTCAGTTTTTCCTGGCCAGGATGAACATCCGCTGTCATGGTATTTTCGGCAAACAATACCGTACTCATCAATAATATAAAGCTTGCCAACAATATCTTCATTTTACTTTCCGCCACATTGTATTAATAAATCAAGTATAACCAAAATACTTCAGCTAGACTTGTAAGTATACTCCATAAAACAAATCCATTATGAAAACGAGACCCGTTTACATCGCAGGAAGCGCCAGAATCCCTTTTGTCAAATCCATGACGGATTACAGCCAATTGACCGTACAGGAATTGATGATCGCATCGCTGCAACACCTCGTCGATGTCATGAAGCTCGACAATCGCATCGTTGGAGATGTCGGGTTGGGAGCCGTCATCAACAGCTCCCTGAACTGGAATCTGGCCCGCGAATCCGTTTTGGGAACCACGCTCAATGCCCATACACCTGCCTACACGCTGCAGCGCGCCTGTGGTACCAGTCTGGAAACAACCTTGCAAATCGCTTTGAAAATCGCCAACTTCCAGATTGATGACGGCATTGCAGGTGGAGTCGACAGCAACAGCGATTTACCGGTTTTGTTTCGCCCTTCTTTCACGCATAAACTTCTGGCCTTGAAACAGGCCAGAAGCTGGACAGCAAAACTAAAAGCCCTGAGCTCTTTCCGCCCCCATGACTTCAAACCCCAATACCCGACGGTCGCCGAACCACGTACCGGACTGTCCATGGGACAGCATACCGAAAAAATGGTCAAAAAATGGGGAATTAACCGCGAGCACCAGGATAAACTGGCCAATATAAGCCATCAAAATGCCGCAAAAGCCTATGAACAAGGCTTTTATGACGATCTGGTTTATGAGTTCCAAGGACTTAAACGCGACAAACTGGTTCGCTTCGATTCCTCACTGGACAAACTGGCCGCCTTGTCTCCGGTTTTCGACACCAGCGGCAGCGGCACTCTCACCGCAGGAAACAGCAGCCCTCTGACCGATGGTTCGTCCGCCGTTTATCTGGTTTGTGAAGACACGGCTAATAAATACGACCATCCTCTACTGGCTCGTTTTGTTGACGCCCAGGTTGCCGCCGTTGATTTTGTCGGGGGACAGGGTTTGTTAATGGCACCGACTCTGGCGGTCAGCGAATTGTTAACACGAAACAGGCTATCCCTGCAGGATTTTGATTTTTATGAAATACACGAAGCCTTCGCAGGACAGGTTCTATGTACCTTAAAAGCCTGGGAGTCTGATGAGTATTGCCGCAATATCCTGCATCGGGAAAAGGCTCTGGGACCCATTGACCGTTCACTCATGAATATTAAGGGCGGCAGCGTCGCCATTGGCCATCCTTTTGCGGCAACAGGAACGCGAATTGTCGCCGGACTGGCAAAAATGCTTCATCAAACCGGCAAGGGACGCGGCTTGATTTCCATCTGTACCGCCGGCGGCATGGGGGTTGCGGCAATTCTTGAAGCCGTCTGAATTTCAATACCACGAGTTCATCCTGCAACAGACGCTAGTTTGCCCTGCTGATACGACGTTTCTATAGCGTGTAAATCATCCATCAGGGATCCTGCGTTTTCTCTGCTTAAAGGTTGGGAATGATGGATCCCGAAGCGATTTACCAACGCGGCCATTTGCCTGATTTCATGAATTTTCGCCCGCGAGGCGTGTACGTTGACTCGTTTCAGGGAGGCCTTCTCGCTGGCGCATTGTGTGATCAATTCGTGTTTGGACAGCCCATCGTATTGTTCCCGGCGTTTATCACTTTCCCCGGGAATATAAGGTTTATCCGCCAGCAAACAGCGTTTGGCAAAATAATAGTCCCCCAGTTCCTGCAGGCTGAGACTCGCATCCAGTTTATTTATATAGATATCCATATTCTCGTTACGGGGCAGTTGGGGATCATGACATTTTGCCTGGGTGACCTCATTAAACCCTAACCATGTTCTCATGAGAGACCAGCTTTTAAAAACAAACAAAGTCACCACCGGAATGGCCATTGCAACAAGGGGAGCAACAAATAATGTGATTATTGTCGACGCGGCCAATGATAACGCGCCAATAGCGAATACGGGCGTCACCCAGGCAGGTTGCTTCCTGATCCAGTCCGCTAATCGGGAAAAATCCGATTGCGTTTTATTGCCATATTGATCCAATACAAAACCAAAAAGATTATCGAGCAAATAACTCACCAGGAAAGCGGCAAGTACCGCGTTGATCACAACCAACGCCACAGCCGGTAATAAAGGAATAAACAGCCCCGCAGGAAACAAGGGCACAACCAGAAAAAGTGCGCTCAACGCTAAAAACAAACCAATTTGAAACTTATGTTCCCAGGCATAGCGCATAACCGGTAACACAACATAACGATATGGGACAAGCCCACCATAATAAACCGCACTTCTCGCAATGGTGTATAGCAGGAAATCCCGTACCTTGCGTTCCTCATTATCCGCCTGGGTATCAACACTTTTAAACGTCGTTTCTGCCAGGCCGGTATACATCAGGGCATGATCCATCAGCGAGCGGAACCTCCGTCGCTTTTCGGGAGGGATAACGTGTATCACACGCCAGCCTTCTTTCCAGATCCCAAAACGCGAAACCAGATCACTGCCCTGTTTCTGGATATAAACAGGCGGTTTTTCTACCGTTTCATCCCAGCGATCAAATCGGCTTTTACGCCAGGAATTGTATAATCCCGGGGGATTTAATGCGTCGACCCGTGAAATACGCGCCCCTTGATCCAGGGCGAGCAGAAGGGACAAGGCGCCACCCAGACTGGCGCCACAAACATGAATTTTTCGACCTTGCCTTTCCATCCATTTTACAATGCGCTCTCGCCCGCTACGGTATAATTTCTTTCCAGCGGTTTCAAAACTTTCCAAATCGCTGTTGACCTGCGGGAAAAAGCCCTGGCCGGCCGGATAGGTCGTACCCATGAAAATCAAATGTGGTTCGGCATAGGCGTGGTTGACAGGCTCCAACCCATAAGCAAACACCCGATCATTATCACTGAGAAACAGTTTCTTAAATCCCGAAGTCGGGGTTAACTCAATGGGCACGACCTGGTAATCAATTAACTGCCAGCGGTTATTCACCCATTGCGGGATAGAGAAAAATTCATACGGCGTGATATCGCCAAACGGCAACAACATGAGACAATTACTGATAAAAAGCTCCGCTTGGCGGTGTTGCGGCAAATCCAGTTCCCTGTTCTGCAATTGGGAATAAACATGGTGGAAACCCTGCTGGAAAGCAAGCCGCAACGCACGAGTTAAATCATGATCCCGCTCGATTAACACGGCGTTAATCGTTTTCCGGTTGAGGATATTCTGCCAGGATTCCTCACCTCCCATTGTCAGAACCCGCAGCACATTACGGGCGATAACCAGCGCTTTATCCTGCTCAGCCAGGCCATCAAGACTTTCCATCCCGGCACTTTCAAAAAAATCCAGCGCCAGGCCTCCTGCATAATCCTCGCCATATTTCATACGACATCCTTATTTTTTTTCGTCAGGCAAAAAACCTCCCACCTGACTGTCCCACATCGCCTTGTATAAACCATTCCGGGCCATTAACTCAGGATGACTTCCATCCTCTATGATCCTGCCTTTATCAAACACCAGAATCCTGTCCATATGCAATAATGTCGATAAGCGATGGGCGATCACTATCGTTGTCTTATCTTTCATCAATTCAAACAACGCCGCCTGGATCGATTCTTCCGTTAGCGAATCCAGTTGGGATGTTGCCTCATCCAGAATCAAAATAGAGGCGTTTTTTAAAATCGCACGCGCTATGGCAATTCGCTGACGCTGACCGCCGGACAGTTTCATGCCACGCTCCCCGACCAGGGTGTCGTAACCTCGCGGCAGACTCATAATAAATTCATGACAATGCGCCAGTCTGGCTGCCTCGATAACGTCATCCCGACTGGCTTCCGGCTTTCCATAGGCGATATTTTCCAGTAAAGTACGATGAAACAGGGTGGGATCCTGGGGAATCATACCGATATGGCTGCGCAACGATTGCTGGGTAACGCTACTGATGTCCTGGCCGTCGATTAAAATGCGGCCTGATTCAACCTCAAAAAAACGAAGCAGGAGATGGGTGAACGTCGTCTTGCCGCTACCGGAATAACCCACCAGACCAACACGCTCTTTCGGGGCGATATGAACGGACTTGTTTTCAAACACACGCTGACCTTGATGATAATGAAAACTGACTCGTTCAAATTGAATATCCCCGTCTGGAACCATTAATGTCGCGGCTGTCGGTTTATCCTTAATTTCAATGGGCGTTGCAATCAGAGACAATGCCTGCCTGGCAACGCCTGTCTCACGGAACAAGTCGGCCATGGCATGGCTTAAAAACCACATCTGCCCCATGATGGAAAAGAAAGAATAAAAGATAAAAACAACATCCCCTGTAGAAATAAGATGGCGTTGCCAGAAGGTAATCAGCAGATAGACCATAACCACCAGCATGACAGAAACCGGTATATCAAGACACAAGCGAAACACATTCATGAAAATGATGAGTTTTTTATTGCTGTTAAATTCCTGCTCCTGACTGCGGCTCACGTAAGACAGTTCATTTTGCCGCCCTGCAAACAATTTAACCGCGCTGATGTTGGTAAGCACATCGACAATTTTACCACTCACTGTACTGATGTCTTCGGCGTTTTTCTCGGAATATCTATTAATCCTGCGGGCAAAACGAACACTGATGAATAATTGCAGTACGACCCAAACCAGCAAGAGAGCCACAAACCACCCGTTAATAGTCATCATCAGCAATAAGGCAACCAGTATCGCGGAAAACGTTGCGATCATATTCCAGCTGATGATCATCCGGATGGATTCCATGGCGCGCGGCAGGTCGTTTACTTTATTAGCCAGGCTGCCGGCCATTTGATTGGAAAAATAATGATAAGAATGTTGAGAGAGGTAATCCAGAACCGTCATACGTATTTGCGCCTGAAATCGTGGAATCACATACCCTTGCCACCAGTTCTGCAAACGGATGATCGTCACCATACCAACCCAGGCTCCACCGCCCAACCACAGAGCCGGAGCAAGAACATGAAAAATACAGGTACGACTGGCTTCATTGCCGCTGATACCATCTACTATCATTTTCAAGGCATAGGGAATGATGTTGGTTTCGAGAATTAACGCCATCGGTGCGATAAAAAACAATAAAAAAGCCCAGGGCTGCTGGCGGAGAAAGCGCCAGAAAAACGCCGGTAACGTTCGGGGCAGCGTATCGGTATCCGGGATGATGTAGGAATTTTGCCGCACTTTACCTTGCCTGCTCATGATCAAATCTCCGGTCACATGAATTCTTGATTGTCCTGATACGGAATAAAAAAAGCGAATAATTCGTATTCACAACTCGGAGACTCGACAAACCCTGAGCATCATGCAGATTTCATCGAATTCCGTTCCATTTATTCAGGAAAGTTCTTACATAATTTTTACATTTTTTTAACAATTCCTTAAGGTTGAATGTATAAAATGCTTCAATCTCAATCAAATTTTATTATTTTAATACTATTTGTTTGGAGAGTTATTGAATAACCAAACCGGAGACATTATGAGTCGTGCCAAACAAGAAACACCCAATCCCCTTGATCCCAAAGGATACCATGAACTCCTGAAGCACGTGATGACCTTCTTAGGGCCTAGAGAACTGGCCAGACTGGAAGAGATCAATAACGATTGGAGACACATTGCTTCGAGTGATGAGGTCTGGTTAAAGGCTACCGGAGCGACAAAAGAAAATCATAAGCCGACTCTATATACACTAATCAGTATACCCGTACGATCATTAAAGATGTCTTATCATAACAATTTTAAAATTGATGAGAAAATTGTTCAAAATTTTTTTCTTGATACCAATACAAGAAAACAGGTCGACTGGCCGGAAGGTTTTGGAACAAATTATGTGTGGAATTTTGACGGAAAACGCGAATATGTTAATAAAAACAGGATATTCAAAAATGAACAGGAAATGATGGATTTGTTTTCAAAAGCAGTCGATGAAAGTCCTGAATACAGTGACTATCTGCAGGATGCCTGCTTTATTAAATACCAGCAAAGAGGGAATATGATACAACTTCTGGGAATAAAATACATTTTTTCAGATGAATTTATCGATATCAATTGCCCGGTCATTTTTGATAGAGCCTCTATTAAAAATTTCCCTTCTTTCAATCCATTAGATAGTACGTTGTCTGCCGACAATGGCGAGAAAGCAATGAGTGTGGAAAAAGAAGCGATTACTGTTGCCACGTCAACTGAAGAAAACAAGGACAATAAAAACCCGACTATAACCGGGAACAACACTCGACAAGAACAAAAGAATGCTTCCATAGCCAATAATACGCCACAGGCACAAAACAGGCATATTTTCCATAATAATCCGCATCGTGGGCGAGGAAACAGTCGAGCACCGATAGAGCTGCCTCCGGGCTACAAAGGTACCAGCAGTTGCACAATATCCTGATACGCCATAAGAATGTCCGTTTGGCGCTATGCCATGCGGGCATTTACTTCCGTGTCTGTCGCCGTCTTGTATATCATACCTGCCAACTCCTCTAAAAAACCTTGATATTAAACGTCAGTAAGGTAATCTTTCTACATTTTGCAGGAAAGGATTACGACGTGGAACACGAAACGATGGAATATGATATCGTCATTGTCGGCGCAGGTCCCGCAGGCTTGTCGGCAGCCATCAGACTTAAACAACTGGCTGCCGAGAGTGGTAAGGAAATCAGTGTCTGTATTCTGGAAAAAGGCGCACAGATCGGTTCACACCTTTTATCAGGCGCAGTTCTTGATCCCCGTAGTTTGCGGGATTTATTGCCGGACAGTTGGGAAAACGCGCCTTTGGATACGGCCGTGACTCATGATTCCTTTTATTTTCTTACCGGCAAACGCGCCATTCGTCTCCCCACACCCAAGCCGATGAAAAATCATGGCAATTACATCATCAGCATCGGCGAGCTCTGCCGCTTTCTCGCAGACCAGGCCGAACAACTGGGCTGTGAAATTTACCCCGGGTTTCCGGCTACCGACATTCTTTATAATAATCTTGGTCAGGTAACCGGCGTTGCGACAGGAAATGTAGGGATTGATAAAGCCGGTGAAAAAACACCGAATTTTCAACCAGGCATGCACCTGCTCGCCAAACAAACACTGTTTGCCGAAGGATGTCGCGGCCAGTTAAGCCAGAATCTCATCCATCGTTTTCAATTACGGGACAACAAACAGCCGCAAACTTACGGTTTGGGCATTAAGGAAATCTGGCGGGTCAAACCGGAAAGACACCAACCGGGCACTGTCATTCACACGGTCGGCTGGCCCCTGGATTACAAAACCTACGGCGGTTCCTTTATTTACCATCTCTCCGATCACAGGGTTGCACTTGGCTTTGTCGTCGGCCTGGATTACCGCAATCCCTGGCTTAATCCCTTTGCGGAGTTACAACGTTTCAAAACCCACACCTTTGTCCGCCATATCCTTGAAGACGGAGAACGCATCGGCTACGGAGCGCGTGCACTCAACGAAGGCGGCTGGCAATCCCTGCCGAAACTGACTTTTCCGGGAGGGGCGTTAATCGGTGACGCGGCAGGTTTCCTGAATGTTCCCAAAATCAAAGGTATTCACAGCGCCATAGAATCCGGTATGCTTGCCGCCGCGGCCTGCTTTGAGACCATCCTATCCATTCCGGAACCAGGACATGAAGACCAGATTGAACCAATAAGCTATAGCGACAGGATCAAATCATCCTGGGTTGCCTCGGAACTCTATGCCGTCAGAAACATAAGACCCGGATTCAAATACGGCTTGGCCGCGGGACTTCTTAACGCCGCGTTTGAAACCTATATTACCCATGGCAAATCACCATGGACAATGAAACACCATGTCGATCACACCACCCTGTTGCCGGCTGCCAAAGCTAAAAAAATCATTTATCCCAAACCGGACGGTATTCTGACGTTTGATCGCCTCTCTTCCGTTTATCTGTCCAATACCTACCATGAAGAAAACCAACCCTGTCATCTGGTATTACGTGATCCGGGACTGGCTATTTCCGTTAATTACAAACTCTACGCCTCTCCGGAAACCCGTTATTGCCCCGCGGCTGTTTACGAAATCGTCGAGGAAGAATCCGGCCCTCGCCTGCAGATTAACGGACAAAACTGTATTCATTGCAAAACCTGCGACATCAAGGATCCCGGGCAAAATATCGTATGGCAGGCTCCTGAAGGCGGTGGCGGCCCGAATTATCAAGGGATGTAACAACCAACGCAGGTTACCGGCTTACTGATCTGTTGTCATTTATTCAGCTAGCAGGTAGACTTGCATCCGTAAGTCCCGGTGGCACAGCTGGATAGCGCAGCCCCCTCCTAAGGGGCAGGTCGCAGGTTCGAATCCTGCCCGGGACGCCATTAAAATCAATGAGTTATGTAAAAATACTTGGGGGTGCATTCAAACCCCAAGTGCGACAATCAATTCACATCAGCAAGCTTATGCTGGAATTACTGGTTAAGGATGGGTTAAAATTCCGACACTGATTGATTCCCCGGAGTATTTTTTTGGAAAAAGAAGACAAAGCCATTCTATCTACGTTTGTAGAAGTTTTTAAATCTTTCCAAACAGACACAATAATCCAACCTTCATTAAAATATGATCCAACAGCTGGTATTTCTATAACAAATCTTGACGCGCTTTTTTTTAATGGTATTTACATTAAAAACCCTCTGGATCAGAAAAAATTAATTGAAGAACTACAAAACCTTCAACATGAGTTAGGTAAACCGTTAACGATTTGGATAACAGCAGAGACACAGATACCAGAGTTTGAGGAAATGCTTAAAGCACGTTTTGAGTCCCCAGGACCTTTTTATGGCATGTTGCTTGATCTTAACCAAGCTAAACTATCTTGCAGTCACGAAAAAATTACTGTTGAACTGGTGAAAAATAAAGAACAGGCCAATGACTTTGCAAAAATATTTTGTGAGGTGTTTCATTTCCCGAATCTTCTTGAGAGCACAGCGAGATGGGCGATGAAACAGTACGAAATGGAAAACCCTGTCTGTATGAATTATCTTTCTAGAATTGATGGTGTTGCGGCAGGGGTGAGTAGTCTTGCCATTGATCGGAATTTTAAAACATTCAATGCGGGAGGTTTTTATAATGCTTGCGTACTCCCCGAATTTAGAAAATCAGGAATTGCAACTGCGATGGCAAATCATCGAGTTACTGTAGCAAAAACGCTTGGTTTGGAATATCTTTCTATCGTTTTGATGTCAGACGCAATGGCACGAGGTTATTGTGAGAAGATTGGCTATATAAATCACAAAACAATGACTCCATACTATATTCGATAACTTTAAGAGCTATAATTACTATTAATGTAATGAGAGTCTGAGTCTGTAAAATTTTCTGTGTAACTAGCCATTCCATTATTCAGTAACTCTATCACCGAATTCGATCATAAACCGATTCATAGCTGGCTTCCAGTTGTGGATCGGCATTGTCCATTTCCGAGCAATTCGTTCAATCGCAAGATAGAGCAATTTAAAAACTGATTCGTCAGATGGGAACATTCTTTTATTTTTAATTACCTTTCGCAAAGTCATATTCAACGATTCGATGGCATTTGTCGTATATATGGCTCGACGGATGTCAGCTGGATAATCAAAAAATGGGGTAATACGTATCCAGTCTCTGCGCCATGAGGAGCTTATGGATGGGTATTGGTCGTCCCATTTCTCAGAAAATGCTTCCAGCGCCATTTCAGCCTCAATGAGTGTTTTGGCACTGTAGATTGTTTTTAAATCAGCAGCAAGGATTTTACGGTCTTTCCAGCTGACATAAGCCAATGAATTTCGAATTTTGTGTACAATGCAAAGCTGAACTTTAGCGTGTGGATATACTGTTTCAATGGCTTCTGGAAATCCAGTAAGTCCATCAACACACGCAATAAATATTTCATCCAGGCCACGATTTTTTATATCTGTCAGTACGTTTAGCCAAAATTTTGCGCCTTCATTTTGGCTAATCCACATGCCCAGAAGTTCTTTGTAGCCATCTGTATTAACACCCAATGCCAAATAGACGGATTTGTTAATAATACCTTTGTCAGTCTTTACTTTAACGACAATACAATCCAAATAAACAATGGGGAAGCAACTATCCAGAGGCCTTGCCTGCCAGGCACGTACATCTGATAAAACCGCGTCTGTCACGCTTGAAATCAATGTGGGTGATATGGTTGTACCATAGATTTCTTCAAGCTCGCTTTGGATGTCGCGTGTACTTAAACCTCGGGCATAAAATGAAATGATTTTTTCATCAAGACCATCAAAGCGGGTAGCGTATTTAGGGATAATATGAGGTTCAAATGTGCCTGTTCGGTCACGTGGGGTCTGTAAATAATTTTGTGTAATTGGTCATAGTATATAATCTGCCTATTTTCAGACAGGCATTGAAGAAGAGACAAACTATGACTCATGATATAGATGAATTGGCTCAGGAAATAGCCAAGACGTGTAAAACGCAAGAAGACTTCACTGAGTTTTTTAAACAGCTAAAGCGTCGAGGCTTAGAGGCTGCGCTATCCGGAGAACTTACGCATCATTTAGGCTATGACAAGCATGCCAAGGCTGTTGAACGCAAAAGCAACAGCCGTAATGGGTACAGCAAGAAGACTATTCAGGTTAATGAAGGCGAAATGGAAATTGCGGTGCCACGTGACCGAACAGGCACATTTGAACCTCATATTATCCCTAAATACGCTACCCGCTTTGATGGTCTTGATGAAAAAATCATTTCATTTTATGCCCGAGGTTTAAGTACACGCGACATCCAAAGCGAGCTTGAAGAAATCTATGGTACAACCATATCACCCACATTGATTTCAAGCGTGACAGACGCGGTTTTATCAGATGTACGTGCCTGGCAGGCAAGGCCTCTGGATAGTTGCTTCCCCATTGTTTATTTGGATTGTATTGTCGTTAAAGTAAAGACTGACAAAGGTATTATTAACAAATCCGTCTATTTGGCATTGGGTGTTAATACAGATGGCTACAAAGAACTTCTGGGCATGTGGATTAGCCAAAATGAAGGCGCAAAATTTTGGCTAAACGTACTGACAGATATAAAAAATCGTGGCCTGGATGAAATATTTATTGCGTGTGTTGATGGACTTACTGGCTTTCCAGAAGCCATTGAAACAGTATATCCACACGCTAAAGTTCAGCTTTGCATTGTACACAAAATTCGAAATTCATTGGCTTATGTCAGCTGGAAAGACCGTAAAATCCTTGCTGCTGATTTAAAAACAATCTACAGTGCCAAAACACTCATTGAGGCTGAAATGGCGCTGGAAGCATTTTCTGAGAAATGGGACGACCAATACCCATCCATAAGCTCCTCATGGCGCAGAGACTGGATACGTATTACCCCATTTTTTGATTATCCAGCTGACATCCGTCGAGCCATATATACGACAAATGCCATCGAATCGTTGAATATGACTTTGCGAAAGGTAATTAAAAATAAAAGAATGTTCCCATCTGACGAATCAGTTTTTAAATTGCTCTATCTTGCGATTGAACGAATTGCTCGGAAATGGACAATGCCGATCCACAACTGGAAGCCAGCTATGAATCGGTTTATGATCGAATTCGGTGATAGAGTTACTGAATAATGGAATGGCTAGTTACACAGAAAATTTTACAGACTCGTCACGTGGCACCGCAATTTCCATTTCGCCTTCATTAACCTGAATAGTCTTCTTGCTGTACCCATTACGACTGTTGCTCTTGCGTTCAACAGCCTTGGCATGCTTGTCATAGCCTAAATGATGCGTAAGTTCTCCGGATAGCGCAGCCTCTAAGCCTCGACGCTTTAGCTGTTTAAAAAACTCAGTGAAGTCTTCTTGCGTTTTACACGTCTTGGCTATTTCCTTGGCCAATTCATCTATATCATGAGTCATAGTTTGTCTCTTCTTCAATGCCTGTCTGAAAATAGGCAGATTATATACTATGACCAATTACACAAAATTATTTACAGACCCGAGAGTCTTGCTCGTTCTCTCGCAGGTTTTTACTGCAGGATTTCATTTGTTTTTCTAACTGATTAATTTCAACAACAGTGACTATGTCATCTAATTTTTTCGCCGCTTTATCCGTTTTAAAAAATCCCCTATGATCTACGTTAAATTTTATAATGCGCAGTTCATCCCTTATACTTCCAAGTTCGGTAATATTTTCGTCTAATTGGCTTGCAGATAAAGAATTTTGGCCATTCTCATGCTGTGCAAACGACTTTTTTATTTCATAAAATTGATTATATAAATTTAAATATTCCTGAAAACACGCTGCTAAATCTAATTTCTTCAACTTCATATTTATACTCCCGATATAAAGAAATAAACGTACCAAGTATCAGAAATACTAACAAAAGATCTGATTTCAATCAAGATGTATTCATATTGCCCATTTAGGATGTTTATATGCTAGGTTCTGTGAACAAAAATGTCGTGCCACCATTTTTTGCAAAAAAACAGTAGCCCGTAAGGAGGCCTGCGGCCGTATTGCGGGTTTGATGTGCCGCTTATAAACGTTTTCCCGCATTACGGCTTCGCCTTCATGACGGGCTACAAGACATTATTATTTGTTGCGCAACAATAGTTGCCTTGTTTTCGATCGGAAAAAAATTGGTTCTCAGAGCCTAGCAAGAGAACAACTCTTGTTTTTATGTTCAAACCTACTCTGAAAAGTAAAAATTTCAACACCAGTAAGTTAACAATTTGCGATGATAAAATGAGTAATATTGCCAATAAATGTATAATTTATTGGCAATATTAGGCTTTAAAAAGTATTATTAGCAAAAATAATATGCAAAATTTCTCCTATAGTTTAATTAACAAGAGCTATAAAATGATATTGGTGAAGCCTATGCAGTCACAACTAATTGATTTGCAAGAGATATCAAATTATGAGGAATTAAAGCAAAAGCGATTTAAAGATGCTTTGAATGAGCTTATAAAAAACCCGAATAATTTGTTAAATGGCAAATTGGAAGCAGGTAAAGATTACCTCGTAACTTTCAAAAGCTTTTCTGAAGATAATTTTGAAGACTTTCTAGACGATCCAGCGAAGAAAGACAGAGATAAAGAATTTGAATGGCGTGTACAATTTAACCAGGATATTCTGGTTATAGATTTATCTACAAATAACATTAGTCGGCCAAATGCCCTGCTTTTAAAAAAAATGCTGGAAAACCCGGAAATTAATAAGGATGGCAAGCTAGATAAAAACGAGCCCTACCTTGTGCAAAATGACCATGGTGAGCAACAATGGGTTTGCCTGTCCCATTCTATACAAGCACGTCCATCAAAAACATCTGCCAACCAATTAAAATATCAAATTCACGGTGAATATATTGCTGAAGGTGCTATGGGCAGGGTAAAAAAATCACCTTCCTATATTGTTTTTGATGAAGATAATTCTGCCAAGATTGAAAATCCGGACTTTGTGGTAAAAATTGAGGTTTTTACTCGAAATAAAGACAGCAGTGATGATGATGAGAGAAGGAGGGTTAATCGCCAACGAAGGAATATAGAAAAAGAAGATGAAATTACCCGGAAAATAATAAAAAGGACGAAACCAACGGTTAGAAAAATAATTCGTGACAAGGACAACAGAGTTCAAAAAGTAAAATGGTATCGTTATATGCCGAATCTAGGAGATGACTTACTACATTTTAAGGAACGTAAGATAGAAGGAAAATCCAAACTGGAAAATACAAGTTTTGATGACCGTCTGGAAATCATTTCAAATGCTTTTCAACGCTTGCACGAAATACACGAGAAAGGGTTTATTCATGCGGATATTAAACTTGAAAACATGTTTATTAAGGATGGCAGTCTAATGCCTGAATTTGCCGATTTTGGCCTTTCCTATGAGATAGGCTCTGGCGCTCCCCTTTATCCATTGACAGGTACCATTCCATATCTGGCACCCGAAATGTGGGAAGATAAACCTGAAATGTATACGGCAACTGATGTCTATGCAACGGGTCCTGTTGCTGCTTTTCTCCTCGATGATAAATTAACACCAAAAATCTTATTTAGTGAGTATTACAAGAACTTTGAGAAGATAATAGCTGGGCAAGTCAAACTTCATGGCCATCCATACAATAATCTGCTTCAGTTACCCAAAGACCGTGAAAATGATAAAAATATTTTCGTTAACTTCCTTTTAGAGCTCACCGATTTAGACCCCCAAAAAAGACCAAGTTGCATCGAGGCAAAATTCTTTTTTTCTTATATGAAAAATGATAGCAATCCACGAACGTTACTGATGCTCGCATTAGAACATCGTAATATGAATCAGTTGATTGATTTTCTAAAAAGAAAAAAAGATCCTCGCACCGGACTGATACATGCACTGGAAGAAAGATCTAATTTTCAACTGACAGAGGACGATAGAAAAATATTAAGGTATACAATCGAGGAAATATTATCAAGAGATATGCAGGATCCTGAATTCAGAGCACTTTATAAAAGCCTTCCTGATAATGTCAAAAAGCAACTGTTTGTTAATGAAAAACCGAAAATTGACGTGATAAAACAATTATCTTCAGAAATTGCATTACCCTCTTTGGACAAAGCCATTGAGTTTAAGGAACGATTGAAAAGCAGGATGGGCGCATTAGAATGGATTTTAGAATTTTCCGGGGATAAAGAAGAATTGATTAATAAACTTGAAGATTTTTTAAATGACATAGAAAGTATTGTTGATTTGAAATCGCATCAGGAAACTTTAACGAGTTCATTAACGAAGGTTGAAACAGCAATACAAGGTCAAGAGAAAGAGGAGCAAAGATTCAATACGGGTTGGAACAGGTATCTCTCTACATTTTTCTCGTCCAGGAGCAGTGCAAATTATAAGGAGACGCAAGTTCAAAATATAGAGGCAATGAGACAATACAAAAACCTGCACGAAAATATTGCAACTGCTTTGGAGTTAATAAATGAAAAAATTCACGAGATTGAGCCGAAAATTAATAAAAAGTAGTGTTCTTATATAGCACGTCATCTAACCATTAATACAGCACTGGATACTATGGTCCGAGGTAATATGAAAATGCGAAAGGCCTTTCAAGCACTCATTTTTTCATCACGCAGTTTATTGACTGAACTGAATTAATACCGGCACCCGGACCACGCTGACTAAAAACATGGAGTCACGCTGAACGAACCGTGAACACTCCTGAAACTCCTAGACAAATCAACGGGATTGACAGCGTATACACAAGGTTATCCACAGAATTTGTGGATAACCGATTTTTACTCCTGATTCAGAAAACAACCTTGAAAGCCAGGCCAGCTCTGGATTATCGCACTGAAACGAATAGAAGCATTGAAAAAAACACGGGGTGTTTAAAAAAAATATCCACAGATTGTGGATTGGAGAGGATTATACCTTATGCCCTGTAAGAATATCAGAAAGGAAATAAAAAAACAGTCTTGACACTAATAAAAAAATGTCCAGTCATCAAAACCCAGGCACACTTTCTTCAGGCATCCCTATTTAATGCCTTTATTAAGGTTTTTTCTTTTTTTAAAATCGGTTACACTAAACGTTTATCAACAGGGAACGAAACACCATGTCAGAAAAAATCCGGGGAACCGTCAAGTGGTTTAAAGACGATAAAGGCTTTGGCTTCATTGAGGCTGAAGGTCGCGATTACTTTGTTCATTTTAGCGCTATTCTCAGCCAGGGCTTTAAAACCTTGCAGGAAGGCACACCAGTTCTGTTTAAAGCGACCCAGGGTGCTAAAGGCCCGCAGGCTGAAGAAGTGGAAGTGGTGTAACGCCCTTTAACGACCGAGCAGCCTGGCAAACCAGGCAAAATGCCGGTATTTAAAATAATAGAGCGCCAGTTCCTTCTCGAAGCAGGTGTCCATAAGACACCTGACTTCCGGAATAAAATCCTTTAACGCCTCAATAATGGCAAGCTCGGACGCCTTCCGTTTTAGAAGCACACCGACCTGCTCATCTATGAGATGAAGCAACTGTTTCTCCTCAGGACTTAAACACGACTCCAAGGTGGTCACGCTCTTTTGCTGGCGATGTGTTTATCATCACGATATTTTTTTAGCCTGGTACGCACTATTTTATATGTCATCATGTCACCTCATTTAAATGCTTCAAAGTTCTTTGAACTAACTATATTACCGGGCGAAAGCAAAGAGACTCTTGTTCTGCAACAATAATAAATACTGTAGCCCGTCATGAAGGCAAAGCCGTAATGCGGGAATAACGCTCATTTAGTCGCCAACCCGCCCTCATTGGACAATATTGACACATCAATCCCGCAATACACAAGCCCGCCTCCTTACGACTACCGCTCTTTTGTAAAAAATGGTGGCACGACATTTTTGTTCACAGAGCCAGGACGGAAAGAAAAATGCCGGGAAGGGACAGTCAGATTCCAGATTACAGTCATTTTGATTAAAGCTTTTGACCGCTTGTTACCCCGGTTTGCCGTGTTCGTCACACGGAAACATCCGGCTTTTTAATTGGCCCGCCTTTCTCTACCTTTACCCCTTAAAATGATGATACCATACACAACGATAACCATGTTAGATCAAGGGACAGCGGCATAACAGGGATGACAGGTTCAGGATTATGGATTCAATTATTACTTCTCCAAAGCGTTCAATAATCGGTTATTTTAATAAACAAGTCAGTGAACACGGTAATAACGTCGCTCTCATAACACCCCAGGAAACCATTTCTTACCAACAACTGGCCTCCCGCGTAACATTACTGGCGCGACATTTACAGGAGCGTGGTGTCAAAGCGGAGCAATTCGTTACTATTGCATTGGAAAGAAGTATCGAGTTTGTGGTTTCCTGTTTGGCCGTACTCAAAGCGGGTGGTGCTTATATTCCTCTCAATACGGACGACGATATGAGTCATATCCGAAGTATTGTTAAGGATAGCGGCAGTAAGGTGCTGTTGACCAGGGGAACCGGATACGAACAATTAAACGATGGTTCACTCACAGTGATGGATCTCGATGCCCTCCATGAAGCATGTTGCCATGCCAGTTTTTCCAAACCAGCATATCATCCTGTCGCGTATGCAATCTACACCTCAGGTTCAACCGGACAACCGAAGGGGGTTAACAGCACTCAGGAAGCGCTGTTAAATCGCCTCGAATGGGTGTGGCAGCAATATTCATTCAGCCGGGATGATGTCTGCTGCCTCAAGGCCCCGGTACACTTTGTGGATTCAATCGGAGAGATTTTTTTACCGTTGCTGCAAGGGGTGCCACTAGCAATAGTTCCACCAAAACTGGAACTGGAACCTGAGCTTTTTCTGGAATTTCTAGCAACCCAACGGATCACACGCCTGGTTCTCGTTCCTTCCCAGTTGCAGGTGATCCTGGATTACAGTCCCTGCCTGAAAGACAGGCTACCCGCACTCAAACACCTGGAAATCAGCGGCGAAGGTTTATCGACAAAACTCGCTTTACGGATACAACAAGCCCTCCCCCAAACGACGCTTATCAATAGATATGGGTCAAGTGAATACACCTCTTGCATTTTTCATGAGATTGGTACTATCGATACCAGGGAAACGATGATCCCTGTTGGGAAGCCTATACATAACACCCGCGTTTATATCCTGGATAGTGATATGAAACCGGTGAATCCCGGTGAGCGGGGAATATTATGGCTGTCCGGCAAGGGTTTGTCGCCCGGTTATCTGAATAATGACCGCCTGACCAGGCAAAAGTTTAAACCCAATCCATTTTATGAAGAACACCAGGAGTCTCTCTGGTATTCACGCATTTATAACACTGGAGACTTGGTGCGCTTGAATGAAAATAAGGCGCTCATTCATCTGGGAAGGGCTGATACCCAGGTCAGTATTTATGGCAATCGTATTGAATTGTCCAGCATTGAAGCCTTGCTCAATAACCATCCGGGTGTCAAACAAGCCGTTGTTGTTTTAAATAAACATAATGATATCGAACATTTAAAAGCCTATGTATGCTTCGAGGATAACATTGCAGATTTTGTCCAACTCCGGGAACATCTTGCCCGTTCATTGCCGCAATATCAGATCCCAAGCATCTTTAAAGCAGTTAAAGCATTCAAACGGCTTGCCAATGGTAAAATAGACAGGCGCGCCCTGCAATCAATGGATAGAGTGGTCGAGGAGGCAACTGTTGCCGAAGGAAATCCGATCACCGATTACCTGATTTCAGCATGCCAGTCGTTATTACCCATTGGAAAAATCGCACGAAACCACACTTTTTTTGAATTAGGCTTAAACTCACTGATGTTGATGACATTAGTGACCATGATTCAAAAGCATTTTGGAATTCATTGTCAATTTTCCGATCTGAGCCGCAAAAACACAGTGGGACGGTTGAGCCGGTTCATAGCCGAGCGACTTGCCAAACAGGAAAAAATACCGAGTGCCCATGCCGTTACATTGCAAAACGGCAAACCGACGATCGCGCAAATGAGATTCTGGTTACTGGAAAATAGAATCAATGGCGATGAAAGTCCCAATCATATCGCCATAACACTAAGAATCAATGGTTTGCCGGATCTAGCAAGATTACAGCGGTGTCTGACGGCGATTATCAACGACAATCCGGCTTTGTCTACGAATTTTAAATACCTGGACAACCAGTTAAAAGCCATCGCGCATACCCTGGATTGGCATTTAGACGTTATCAGCTGTGATGAAACCAGACTTGGTGCCTTATTGGAAAACCACATCAAAAAGCGCTTCAAGCTTGAAAATGATTACTTGTTGCGAGGTTGCCTGTTCGAAATTGAACAGGACTATTCCGTGTTAAGTATTGTCGCCCACCACATTATTTTTGATGGCTGGTCGCAGCAGCAATTTTTAAGGTTATTGTTCAACAGGTACAATGGGGCGGAAGATCTCGCCCAAGTTCCTTACGTGGAAGATAAAAAACTTTGGCCGCCTGACACCAGCCAGCTGTCACGTTTTCAAGAGAATCTGGCAAAAATTTCCTCCGTCCATTTGCCTGTTGAACTTCAAAAACCGGCGGTGACTTCTGTATCGCAATACCGCTTCAAAATACCTGCCGATAAAGTCATCGCTATTGGCGACCTTGCCAAAAAAAATCACAGCACGGTTTATCTCAGTTTATTATCAATGTTTGCGGTTTTTTTAGGCCGTTACACTCAAAATCGTGATGTTTCATTAGGAACGGTCATTTCTCTGCGTGACAGTAATGAAATGGGATGCCTGATAAACACCCTTCCCATGCACATTCATCTGGCGTTTGAACAAGACTTCGCTACGTTACTGGCTGACGTCCAGGCACGATTTTTTGATTTTTATCCGGTTATTGAATATGCCCTTGATCCGGATTCCGGTTTAAGTCAACAGCAACTCAAGGCAGAGTCTGAATTAAATGTCTTTTTCATATTTGAAAAAATTCATGATCACCAGGACGGTGATTTGGGAGGGTTTGGCTGTGAATTATTATATCCCGATCAATCCGCCCCCAAATCATCCCTCGGTCTTTATATTGAAGAACATCAGCATGAATTAAACGGTATCTTTAAATTTGATCCGACGCTCTTCAGGACCACGACGATCCAGCGGATAGCAAATAACTTTCTAACGCTGATAGATTCCATTTTGTGCGCCCGGGCCTTGCCACTGTACAGGCATCGCATTTTGCAGACGGATGACTACCACAAACTTCTTTATCAATGGAACGATACGTCTGTACCAAAAAAATACAAAACACTGAGTCGCCTGCTCTACGAAATAGCCGGTCAAAGACCTTCTGATACCGCCGTTATCGATCACGACGGCAGCACTTATGACTATGCCTGGATCTTGCAAAATGCTGAAACAATGGCCGGTGCATTCATTCAAAAAAAACATACGCCGGGCAGTGTCATTGCCGTTGCTGTCGATCCTGGCATCGATATGATAGTGGCGCTGTTTGCAATATTGAAATCAGGTTCGGCCTTTGTACCGCTGGATCCACGCCATCCTGAAAAACGGCTGCAACATATTATTACAGATAGTAAAGCCGGGATACTCGTCACGGAAGAAAAATATTATACGTTTTTCAAGAAGAAGGCGGCTCGGGACGTTCAGGTTTGTACCGTCGATGTATTACGTAATCATCCGCACCCTGCGACAACGATAGATCATGCCGCTATCGACGACACCGCATGCATTATCTACACATCCGGTTCTACCGGCCGTCCTAAAGGCGTCAAAATAAGCCATTATTCAATATGCAACCGTTTGAGCTGGATGTGGGATGCTTTCCCCTTTACGGCAACGGACAAATGCAGTCAAAAAACCGCACTAAGTTTCGTGGATTCCCTGTGGGAAATTTTCGGACCGATTCTTGGCGGCGTACCGTTGTCTATTATGAGTCAGCAGCAGCGCGATTCCATTGAAAAAACAGTGACAAAGCTTATCAGGGATCAATCGACAAGGTTAGTGATCACGCCCTCCCTGTTAAAGGTGATTCTGGACTACCTGAGCGTCAATGAATTAAAACTTGAATCACTGAGAATGTGTGTGATTAGCGGCGAGAATGCAAGCGGTACGTTAATACCATCAATCAAGGCCCATCTCCCCAATGCCAGGTTATTAAATCTCTACGGCTCTACGGAAGTCACCGCCGATGCCAGTTTCTATGAGGTTAGCGATAAAGATTGCGATGCGTCCTCAATTCCGGTAGGCCGCCCCCTGGATAATATGCAAATGTTTGTGCTTGATGAGTATTGGCAACCATTACCCATAGGGGTTATCGGGGAATTGTTTATAGCCGGTGACGGGGTTGCCGGGGGCTATCTGGATGACGCGTTAAGCGCGGATAAATTCATTACCCGGGAGATTGAACCGGGCAAACCGAGACGATTATTTAAAACCGGTGATTTGGCCGCCTGGCAGGAAGACGGCAACGTGATTCTCGCCGGCCGCAATGATAATCAGATCAAAATAAATGGCATGCGCATCGATTGCCATGAAGTTGAGTATTACTTACAAAAACATCACGCTTGTGTCCAGGCCATCGTTCTCCCCTGGCATCAACCGGGTTTTGCCGTACTCATTGCGTTTATTCTAAGTCCCGACCGTCATTTAGAACCGGATGAATTAAGAGATTACCTTGGACTTCATCTCCAGGATGCCTTTATCCCGTCGTATTTCTACGTGCTTCAATCCTTTCCGGAAACGATCACGGGCAAAATTGACAGAACAGCGTTGCTCTCGCACCATGAGCGGCACATCAGCACGCCACAGAACAAGCCTCAAGCCATTGGTGAAATGGAACAACTCATTTTAAATTTCTTTAAAGACAGCTTGCCTGACAAAAACATTGATGTGAACGCCAGTTTTTTTGAGCATGGTGGCAGCTCTCTTTCCGCCATGGCCCTGGCCCATCGCGTCAAATCATTTTTTGACATTGACGTTGGACTGTCGGATTTATTTGATAATGCAAGCGCCAGAAAATTTGCACGCTTCATTAGTCACGCCAAAACCAGTACTGTTGATATGCCCGAACTGCTGCACACTCAACGAAAAGGAAATCAGTTTCCGGCGTCCGGTGGACAACGTGCGATATGGTTCGCGGCCAATGCCAACCTTGATACGCCATGGTTATTTAACGTGCCATTCGTGATAAGTCTATCCGGAAAACTTAATATCAAAGCCCTGGAAACCGCTATCAATCGAATTATCAGCGAAAATGATTGCTATCAAGTCAATTTCAGCCTGCAGCAAGGAAAACTGTATCAAATAATTTCACATAACCATTTGATTATAAAACATATTCGCGCGTCATCAAAATCGGAACTTAATCAACAGTTAATCGAACACGCCAAACACACCTTTTCCCTTGAGCAAGGCTTGTTAATAGCAGTCACCCTGTTTCAATTGAATGCCTCGCGCTTCGAGTTGCTTGTCAATCATCATCATATCATCACCGATGCCTGCTCAATCGGCAAATTCCTGGAAAAACTGGG
This sequence comes from Legionella spiritensis, assembly GCF_900186965.1. Taxonomy (NCBI): domain Bacteria; kingdom Pseudomonadati; phylum Pseudomonadota; class Gammaproteobacteria; order Legionellales; family Legionellaceae; genus Legionella; species Legionella spiritensis. The sequence continues at coordinate 1,380,048 of NZ_LT906457.1, read as the reverse complement.
TCGATATTATAACCTCGCTGCCAATGACTCCTGTGAATACGAACATAAAAAAACAAGGCGGATAGACTATATTGATTTCTCGCAGTGGCATAACCGCTTGCATGAGGAAGGCGTTTTTCAGGAACAACTGGATTACTGGCGAACGCAGTTAACGATTAACGCAGCGTCGTCCTTGCGGCCCGATCGATTTGACAACCATAGCGTCTCTTCGCATGAAGGCGCGAGGTATCATCAATCGCTGTCATTAAAAAATACCCGGGCATTGACCGCACTAGCCCATGACAATCATGCGACGCCAAGCCTCGTATTACTGACCGTGTTCAAACTGGTATTATCGAGATTTTGCAATTCCAGAACCGTTTTACTCGGCATGCCCGCAGCCCACCGGCACTGGCCGGAATTAACCGACATGCTTGGGTATTGTATCAATACATTACCGGTACTTACCCAATTCAACAACGCCTCTCATTTCAGCGAAGCAATAGCCATTGTTAAAAAAAGTATGTTTGAAGCCTTGAAACATCAGGATATATCATTGGGATTTGTTCAGGAAACACTTGGCATATCATCCCCCTACAAGATAGGGTTTGATTTTAACAGTGACAATCAGAACTATCATTTGGATGCCCAAGACCTTGAGAGCAAAATAAGATATCTGTATCTCGATACGGCACAATATGATTTAACGCTGTTTGTTAACAAAACCGATTCAGGTCTTGATTACTCATTCGAATACAAGACTGCGCTATACAGTGAAGCGTTTATTCACCAGCTGGCAAGGTATTTCAACGATTTAATTCAACATGTGCTTCGACATGGTTCATCGAGTCCGGTCTTACACTATTTGCCCGCAGACGAGGAAAAACTATTGCTGCAACAAGGTAGTATAAAAGGCAAACACTACCCAACGACGGGTCGATTTTTTAACGATTTTATACAAGTCGCCAGGCAATACCCCGAGCGTATTGCAATCCATTCCGGGCAACGCGATCTAACCTATGCCGGTCTTATGAAGGCTATTGATGAAATAGCTCATCGTCTCTGCGCACAATTACCCCTTGCCTCGACTAAAAAACAGCCTGTCATTGCCACTTGCCTGCCGCAAAATACCGACTGGCTTACAGCGATTTTAGCAATCTGGAAGATTGGCGCGTGTTATCTGCCTTTGAATGCCACCTTTCCGACCAAACGAATCGCTGCGATGAATCAAACCGTGTTGCCTGATCTGATTATCACCGACTCGCAGCTGCTCAACAAACATCACGAGGCTTTTGGTGATAGTCCGGCTCTGGTCATCGATAAGGCAAAGGAGGCAAATCAGAGCGCGTTATGGAACTTTGCAAGCGGGAAAAAAAAGAAACCCTACGCCTATATCATTTTTACTTCCGGAACAACCGGTACTCCGAAAGCCGTTCCTGTTTTCGAAGAAGCCTTTTTGAACACCGCTTATGCTCAAATAGAAGCCTTCCGGGTTAATGATCAAAGTCGTATATTACAATTTGCAAACTGTTCCTTCGATGCGTCCCTGTCTGAAATTGCAACCGCCCTGTTGTGTGGCGCCAGTCTCTGCGTCATACCGGATCCGTTACGCAAAGATGCTGACGCGTTGCTGGATTACATCAACCGGGAAGGCATCGATATAGCGACTATACCACCGGTTATGTTGTCCATGATGCCAAAAGATAAATCACTTGGCTTAAAAACGTTAGTCGTTGCCGGTGAGTCCTGTCCCGCGGACGTTTTTTATCATTGGTCCCGGGAAAGACATTTCATTAATGCCTATGGACCAACAGAGGTAACCATATGCGCCTCCTTGAAGGAAGTGGACAGTCAGACGTTACCATCCTGTATTGGCAAACCTTTAAATCGCATACAACTCTACGTTCTGGATAGCAGTCAAAATCTTGTTCCCCGGGGCGCTGAGGGTGAATTATATATCGGTGGCCCTCAACTCGCAGACGGTTATCTGTCTCAAGGCGAAGACAACCGGCATTTTTGCTCTGTGCAAATCGCCGGTATCAAGAAAAAACTCTATCGCAGTGGTGATTACGTACGCTGGCTCATGAACGGCGATTTGGAATTCATTGGCCGGGTAGACCGGCAAATGAGCTATCACGGCGTACGAATCGAGCCCCGGGAAATAGAACAAAGACTGGAAGAGCTCTCCTTTGTCAGGCAGTGTGTGGTATCGCTTGAAGGTAATGAGCACCTCGTCGCATTCATTGAACCCGATAAGCCTGCCACCGGGCAGCACGATGAACTGGAGTTTTGGCCCTCCGTCGCGGAATTTTTCATCTATGATGAATTTCTTTACAGTGTTATGACCAATGATTTGAAAAGAAATTATTTTTACCAGAATGCCTTGAATGATCTGGCAAAAGATAAGCTTGTTTTAGACATAGGCACTGGCAAAGATGCCATTCTGGCACGACTGGCGCTTGATGCCGGTGCAAAAAAAGTCTATGCCATCGAATACCTGCAAGAAACCTATCAAGCCGCTAAAAGAACGCTGGAAAATCTCAACCTGACCAACCGTATCATTTTGATTCATGGTGATTCTCGGCAGGTATCACTGCCCGAGCCTGTTGATATCATCGTATCGGAGATTGTTGGTGCGATCGGTGGTTCTGAAGGGGCGGCAGTCATTCTTGATGATGCAAAAAAACGTCATCTGAAACCAGGCGGGGTATTGATTCCGGATAAAGCCATCACAAAAATAGCCGCCGTGTCGTTACCGGATGAGTTTCTGAATAATCCCGGTTTTGCGCCACTAGCCGCAGACTATGCCGACAAGATCATTAACGATCACAACGTGGGTTTTATGCCAAGGATTTGTATTAAAAATATCAGGCCCCAACATCTGATTTCCGAGGCAACCACATTTGAATTATTAGCGTTTAACCAGGATCCGGCTTCCTCAGGGACGCATCAAGCCGCAATAAGAGTAACCCGTGACGCCCCTTTTTCCGGATTTATCGCATGGCTTAATTTGTATGATCATAACAACGGAAGTATTGATATTTTACAGGATACCCACTGCTGGCTACCGGTTTATTTTCCAGCGTTTGAAGACAACCTGATCCTGCGAAAACAGGACTTGATTGATATCCGATGTGAGTACAGGTTATGTGATAATGGATTAAATCCTGATTATCGAATCCATGCGGTGATCTGGCGAAATCATCGAAAGATCAGCACCTATTCCTATGACTCTCTGCATTTTCACCCTGCTGACAGCGCCCATCCATTTTATAAAAAATTATTTGTAGACAACCAGGCAATCATTAGCAAGGCGCTTTCCGCCACGCAATACCAGTCATTAATAAAACATCAGTTAGTACTTCACTTCCCCGATTTCATGCGACCGAGGCACACCATTTTGCTTGACAGGTTCCCACTCAATGCAAGTGGTAAAATAGATAGGCATCAACTGTCAAAAATATTTGCGGAAAAGTGTCGTGATAGTCGTGACTATGAAGCACCAGTAACGGCACTGGAACGTCAATTGCAGGAAGTCTGGTCCAGACTGCTGTCGCAAAAGGATATCGGTCGCAACGTCAGTTTTTTTCATCTGGGAGGTGATTCCATCACGGCTATAAGCCTGGTGTCCGAACTGCAAGGTTCAGGAATGAATCTTAGTGTGCGGGATTTATACGCCTATCCAAGCATTGCGACGCTTGCGCTTAAAATTGAAGAAACCAGTCGCCATACCAAGCCTGGCTCAGGCAATGTCTCAGCGATGTACACCAGCCCCGAATCGGGCTTATACCCGCTAAATCCGTTGCAACAGGATATGCTCACAGCGTACCGGTGGTATCCGGACTCTGATTTGTATATCAATCAGGTGTATTGGCTAACGACCATCGAGGATATGGACAGCTATCAGCAAGCCTGGCAAATATTAATTGCCGAGACGGAATGTTTGCGACTTAGCTACGTATGGGACGAGCAGGGTATTTGCGGGCAAATAATTAATTCCGCCCCAATGCTGAACTGGGACATTGCAGACTGGTCCAATCTCAGTGAAGAGAAACAACAGTCCCGATTGAAGTCCTGTCTGGCTAAAGACAGAAAACAAGGATTTGATCTTGCCCTGCCTGCCCCGATGAGGGTTCGATGCTTTTTGCTTGGTGGTCAACGTGCCTATGTGCTCTGGACTCACCATCACATCATTCTGGACGGCTGGAGCTTGCCGTTATTACTCAAAAGACTCGATGAAATATATCACGACCGGCTTTTTTCATTTGAGCGGCAACGAACATCCGGCCCCCAATTCAGTCGATACCTGGAATGGCTTCGCGCAAGGGACAGGGATGCGGCCGTCACATTCTGGAAATCACAGCTTGGGGAAATTAGCCGGGCAACACCATTACATTTCTGCCGGCAATCGCTAAGCGGTTATGACATCACCAGTTCCCAGTCGATTCTTTCAACCCGGCTCCCTGACGTTAAGACCCATGAGATAGAATTTTTTGCAAAAACGCATGGGATTACCATTAACACTATTTTGCAAATGGCCTGGGCAATAACGCTGATGTATTATAGCGATGAAGACGTGGTTATGTTTGGTACCACCGTTTCAGGACGCGACATTGATCTTCATCAGGCGGCCGAAATACCCGGTATGATGATAGGCACTGTCCCTATCCTGGCCAATACCGCCAACTACCCGAGTCTCCTGGACGGTTTATATCATTTACAAAAAACCATTCACAACGCACAAACCCATGCCCATATTGGGCTCGGCGACATAAAACGGGCTATCGGATGGGCTGACTCATCCCCCCTGTTTCATTCGTTATTCGTCTTTGAGAATTACCCTTCCGGCATCAACCATGGGTTTCATGTGGATGAAAAAACCAATTTTCCACTTGTGATAAGTCTTATACATCAGGATTGCTTACAAGTAGAACTGACCTACGCGGATAACTATTTCGCACCCGCGATGATGAACCGGCTGCTCGCCCGATATTGTAAAACTCTTGGACTCATCACCCGATCACCCAATAACTCAATAAACGAGTTAACGCTTATTACCGATGAAGAGATTGCCTTACTTAAACGATGGAATACAACCCGGGTTAAAACGCCGGATACGACGATTCCCCATCTTTTTGAAACGGCCTGTCATCATCATCCAAACCGCATAGCGCTGGAGCATGGCGAACTGAGCCTAACCTACGAGGTGTTCAATCAACGCTCGGATGCGCTATGTCGGCGTTTAGGTCATCAATACAAAACCATATTCGGATCGTCATTTACGCCTGAAACGATTATTGCCGTCTACCTCGATAGAGGAGTCGACCTGTTTATCAGTATCCTTGCGATCCTCAAGGCAGGAGGATGTTATCTTCCCCTGGATAAAAACTATCCCAGGTCGCGTAATGAGTTTATCATCAAAGATTCCGCGCCTGCCTTTATCATGACCAATCAAGCATTAGCGCCGGATGTATCCGAACACACATTATTGCTGGTTGATTTGGAAACGGATACGGAGGATGCGTCGGTAAAACCGCCCGTTATAACGACCAATAACCTGGCTTATATTATCTACACATCCGGTTCAACCGGCACCCCTAACGGCGTCATGATCGAACACAAGGGCGTGGTCAATCTGGCACTGAATACCGCCAAAGCCTTGAAAGTAGATAGCAACAGTCGATTGCTGCAATTAAATTCACCCTGTTTTGATACGTCGGTACAGGAATGGTCGTTGGCGTTACTCAACGGCGCCACCCTTGTGATCCCAACCAAAGACGAGATGCCGCCCTCCAAAAAAATCGGCGAATTGATTCTGGAAAAGTTCATTACCCATCTCAACGCGCCGCCCTATGTTATAAGTAGTACCGACTACCAGAGATACCCCAGCCTGAAAGTCATCATCAGTGGCGGCGATATCTGCCACCCTTCACTCGTTGATAAATGGGCCGGTGATTATTACTTTGTCAATGATTATGGTCCAACTGAAACCACGATTTGCGTATCAATGACCCGATGCCTTCCCGGCAAAAAACCAACCATTGGCAGCCCTCATCCCAATACCAGATTCTATGTTTTAAACACCCGTGGGCAATTGGCGCCGATTGGTACAATTGGAGAGTTGTATATTGCCGGTGTCGGTATGGCACGAGGGTATTTGAATCGCCCCCACTTAAATGAGTCGCGCTTTCTTACGAACACGTTTGAAGACACCGACGTTAACGCGGATTACAAAACACTCTACAGGACAGGCGATCTGGTTCGCTGGACAGATGAAGGAAAACTCGAATATATAGGAAGAATCGATTCCCAATTAAAAATCAGGGGATATCGGATCGAGCCTGTTGAAATTGAGAACTGTCTCCTGACCCATAAAAATATCAAAAACTGTGTCGTTATAGCCGATGGAAAAGAGAGCCAGAGACTTTCCATTTTCATTGAAAGACTGGATAGCAACGCATCGACAATCGAGGAATGTCGCAGGTATATGCAAAACAGGTTACCAACGTTTATGCTGCCTAATCATTTTGTCATGGTTGATGAATTGCCGCTGCTGCCTAATGCTAAAATAGACCGAAAGGCTTTGTTCAAGCAATTAAACAATATCGTACCCGTAGATAGCCATGAGCGTACTTTAAATCAAGAGCAAAAGGCTCTTATGGATGCCTTCACCCAGGCTTTAAACTATAAGGAAATTACCCTCGATAGCCACTTTTATACGATAGGAGGAGATTCTATCAATGCGATTCAAGTGTCTGCCATCATGCAACAAAAAGGATACCACCTTACGCCCAATATGTTATATGAATTCCCGACAATCAAGGCACTGGCGCAACAACTGGAAAAGCATAAAAACAGCAAGGCTTTGGCGCGCATACCCCAGGGTAATATTGAACTCAGCCCGATCCAGCACTGGTTTTTTGGGAGGGAGCTGGCGAATCAGCATCATTACAATCAAGCCGTCATGCTTGAGTATGATGGTACGTTTCAAAAAGATTGTGTCTTAAAAACCATAAAGGCACTGGAGGAACGTTATGATAGTTTGCGTTTGCGTTTCAAGCGCTGTCGCAACCGTTGGACACAATACTATCATCAGGACGTCTCTGGATTATCAACCATAGCGTTTCATGACTTGAGCGATGTTAGCCCGGAGGAGCAGGCAAAAACTATCGATAAAATAAGCACCCGGTCTCATACCATGCTAAACATTGAGCATGGGCCAATGATGTCTGTTCTATGTTTTACCGGACTACACACCTCCCGTGATCAATTATTCTGGAGTTGCCATCACCTGTTGTGTGATACGGTAACATGGCATTTATTGCTTAACGATTTCAAAAAAATCTATCTCGCGCTGTCACAGGGCAAGACAACTGCCAATTATCCCAATCGATCGAGTTACGCGGACTGGGTGAATGCCTTAAAAAAATATGCCAGGGAGAATGCCTGTCCCAATCAAATGCCATACTGGCTGGAGGTAGTAAAATCCATTCAACCGATAGCATACGATTACAATGCGTGCGAATTTTATCAATCAGACTCCAGATCCCTGGTCACTTCACTCTCGCATCAGGAAACCAGGGAGTTGCTAACCTGCGCCAATCAATATCTAGGCACCAGGCCTCAAGAGTTGATAATAACCGCATTACGCCTGGCTGTTTATCAATGGCGTGGACTGGACGAGTTGTCGATCACTATGGAAGGACATGGCCGTGAACCCATTTGCGATACCATAGATATCCATAATATCGCAGGCTGGTTTACCACTCTTTTCCCAGTGCACTTTAAACAATCCCCTACCCAATCTGCCTTACCTCTTATCCTTGACACCAAAAACCATCTGCGACGCATACCGGATAAAGGATTAGGTTATGGTGCGTTACTATACCTGCTTCCTGACAACCAAACGAAGAAACTGCGCCAGGCAAACATGCCAAATCTCAGTTTTAATTACATGGGTGTAATGGATAATCAGGTACACCAGGATCAATTTAAAATTATAGAAACGAAATCCGACGACTGGGTTGCTTGCGAGAACCGTTCTGATTATCCTCTGGCAATCAATTGCTATGTCATTAATAATCAATTTAAACTACAACTAGGCTACAGCAGCAAGCACTTTAAAAAAGCATCCATACAAACCTTGTTAAAAAAAATGGCACAGGGACTAAAAGACGTTTTATCCTGTGCCAGGGAACAATATAAAGTCGTTCATGCAGCCTCGGACTTTCCCCTGCTGACCTTATCGCAAGCAACGGTCAATGTATTAAGCCAGGATAGTGAAATAGAATCGATTTATCCCCTGACTCCTTTGCAACAAGGTTTGTATTTTCATTCCAGGGCAAACGTTGACCCTTATGTTTCTCAACTGTGCTGGCAGGTTCGCAAAGGGATTTCTCTCAACCTGTTAAAAAATGCCTGGGCCGCTTTGGTAAAAAATAATCCGGTTCTAAGAACCGCTTTTCATCAGCTTTCAGACGGTCAGCTTATCCAGGTGGTTCACCGTTTTAAAGAACTCCACTGGCAGGTATTGGACTGGTCAAATTTAGATGAAAATTCTTACCAGTACAAACTGACCGAATTGCTTACTCAAGATAAAGGGAACGGGTTTGATCTGACTAAAGCAGGATGTATGCGCTTCTTTATTATCAAGGCAAGGGATGGCAAACACCTGTGTATATGGAGCCATCATCATATCATCCTTGATGGCTGGAGTGTCGGCCTCTTATTGCAACAACTGGACGACTGTTATCAAACACTTGCCCCTGGAAAGTCTTTACATGCCGCCAGACCGCAACCGGTCAGGTTCGAAGATTATGTAGCCTGGTATATCAACCAACCGAGACAACAAGCTCTCAACTATTGGAAAAATTTACTGAAAGGCTATCAGGAACCTGCCACCCTGTTAATTCACAGGTACCTGGGAAAAGCTCCGATTACCAGTCATAGAGCCTTGCAATTTTCACAGCAGATCACCCATGCCTGCCAAGCGTTTTGCAAGCAAACAACCATCACCATGAATACCCTTTTACATTCAGCATTGGGATTAATCCTGGCGAAATACAGCCGCCGGAAAGATATCGTTTTTGGTATGACCATCTCCGGGCGAACTATAGAATTGCAAGGTGCTGAAACAATTACCGGTCTCTTGATAAACAGCATCCCGGTTAGAATGCGGCTCACAGATGACGTTTCTGTCACGGATGTCATTCACAGCTTGCACCGACAGATCCATGAATCTCAAAAATACGCTTGTATCGGCCTTACTGACATTCAACACGCTATTAACTGGCAATCGGAAAAGCCGATCTTTAACTACCTGTCCGTATTGGAAAACTACCCTCACCATGAGTCGCATTTATTTGAGCATTGTACGGTCAAAGAAGAAACACACTACCCGTTGTCATTCGTGTTTGAGGATCAAAATGATCTTAAAGTGACCGCAATTTTTGATGAGCATTGTTTTTCAGGTTCACTCATAGAATCGATGCTAACCCACTTGCAATGCTGTCTGATGGAAATGACAAGGAAACCGGACGCGGCCATTGCGACGATAGATATTTTACCTCGGAATGAACGCGATAAAATTTTACACACCTTTAATCAACCCATACATGACAAGATTGCGAATGAGGCAAATATTATCTCGACGTTTGAGCGTATCAGCAAAAAATACCCCCATAACCTGGCCCTTTGCCATCAACAAACGTCGTTGACTTACGCACAACTTTCCGAACAAATCACCAGGTTTTCAAATTACACCCTTTATTGTCTGCAAGAATCGGGGGTGGTTATTGATAGCGGATCGCCAGTCCCATTACTGTTAAACAAAGGGATCCAGCAAATTATTGCGATATTTGCCGTATTGAAGCTGGGTTGTGCCTACGTGCCTGTCGACCCGGATCTGCCACAAGCCCGGATCAACACCATCTTATCGGACATCAATAGCAAACTTTTGATCCATGATGAGGCCAACGCTCAAAAAGCGTCGGTCACAGCGAAAGGATGTTGTATCAATATCGATAAAGAATGGCATGTATCAACCCGGCATAACCTGAAACTACGGCCACTAACCAAAAATAACCTCGCGTATATTATTTTTACCTCAGGAACCACCGGCAAGCCCAAAGGCATCATGATAGAACACCGCAGTGTTCTCAATTACGTTGAATGGATGGCTAACGCCCTGTCACTGAACGCATCGGATCGCTTCATGCAATTTGCAAACTATGGCTTCGATGCGTCAGTATGGGAAATTTTTGTACCGCTATTAACAGGTGCTCGCTTATTTATCCCGGGAGAGAAAGAACTCCAGGACTTCAGGAGCCTGGTTGCCTGGATGAAAATCAAGGACATTACCATCGCCCAATTCGTCCCTTCCCTGTTTCCTGTATTTCTTGAGATTAAGGAATTTTCAAACCTTGTGAATTTACGCTATTTATGCGCCGGTGGTGAAAAATTATCATATGATGCCGTCAAATCGATATTGAAGAAACTCGATCTCGAGATAATAAACCTCTACGGGCCTACGGAAGTTACCATCGATGCTACCTATAAAAGAATAAACCGTGACAACTTCCTGGAACTGGATCATATTCCAATTGGCAAGCCACTCGCCAATTATCAGGTCATCATCCTCGATCAGTATCATCAATTATGTCCGCCCGGAGTGCCTGGTGAGTTGTGCGTCAGCGGTCTGGGGCTGGCCAGAGGTTATTACAGACAGGAACAATTGACGAATAATGTTTTTATTAGCAATCCTTATAGCGGCAATACGACAGGCAGCGGAACCCGACTTTATAAAACAGGCGATCTGGCAAGCTGGTCCGCAGATGGCGATATCTATTATTCAGGACGCGAAGACTCGCAGGTCAAACTACGGGGATATCGCATCGAGCTTGATGAAATCAAAGAACGCATATTGGAAATCAGGCAAATCCGTCAGGCGGAAGTACTGTGTATGGACAAACCTGATCAATCGCTGGTAGCGTTTTGCTCCGTCAGAGCGTATGGCGCGGAGGATGGCTTATCTACCGAAACCCTTGTACAACAACACCTGGCAACATCCCTGCCATCGTACATGATCCCGACAAAAGTCATCGAGATAGAGCACTTTCCCCTAAATGCGAATGATAAGATTGACTATACCAAACTCAAAGCGCTGTATCAGTCATCAAGTGGTGTGCCTCAACATAGTCTCAGAATACATGATCAATTTATTGCAGAGAATCTGAGTCTTATCTGGAAACGGATTTTTAACGTCGATGAAATTTCTCCAGACAGTCATTTCTATCATCTGGGTGGTCATTCTCTGAAAGCCATGCAACTGGTTTTGGGGATAGAAGAACAATTAGGGATTTTTTGCCATACCAGTATGATTTTACAAAATCCCAAATTCATCGATTTAGTCGCGGCCGTTAGTGCTGGAAAGTTACTCCCCGGTAAAACCCTCAATTTTAACGCATTAAATGGCAATACCAGCGAGCTTTCATCCGAGCAGAAAAGAATCTGGTTCTTATCGAATATCAGTGACAATATCAGTCGAAGTTATAACATGATCCTGAGCTATCAGATCATTGGCGAACTGGATATCGGCAGACTCGAACATGCCTTCCGGCGTTTAATCAATAACCATCCCATACTCCGCGCCCGTTTTTCACAAATTGATGGCAAGATTGTGCAGCACTCAACGCAAGACATTGAGCCGTTGCTAAACGTCATGCCTGTGAAAGATGCTGGTGAGGTGGACAGACAAATACAAAAAATTATAAACCATCCTTTTGATTTAACGTCCCGGTGCTGGAATGTCCTGCTCTTGAAGCGAACGAAGAAAGATCACATCATGATCATAACCATCCACCATATCCTGGGTGACGGATGGTCATTAAAATTAATGATGGACGACATAGCTTGCTACTATAATAAACAACAAGTCGATATTGCTGGCAACCCATACCATTATGGACATTATATCGCCTGGCAAAAACAATTTCTTGAATCTGCCGAAGCGAAAAAACAACGCCAGTACTGGTTGGAAAAACTGAAAAATTATGAACGCCTTTCGCTGCCCTATGATAAGGACTCACCGGACTTTACCGAATTTTCATGCAACACCTTCCATTTTTATCTAGGAAATAAAAGACTAAAAGCACTCCATAAACTTGCCGAACAGGAACAATGCACGCCATTCATGGTGGTGTATGGTCTGCTCAATATCCTGCTCTATAAAATCACCCAACAGGTGGACATTGTGATTGGCTTGCCAATCACACAACGGGTGATCCCTGATACCGACAAGATCATTGGATGCCTGCTCAATACATTAGTCTTGAGGAATCAATTTTCAGCCGATGACCGTTTTTGTGATTTTCTGGGCACGTCCAGAAAGGTTTGTCTTGAAGCTTATGAAAATCAACTATTCCCGTTTGAAAAGGTAGTGACCGACGTCGAGCATGATCGTGATCCCCTTCGCAATCCAATTTTTCAGGTTATACTCAATTGGTTTAGCGATGATGAAGTCGCCACACTGAGTCTTGATGGTTTGGATGTTAAACCGTACAAGATAGCTCACCCCTATGCCAAATTTGATATCAGTTTTTCGTTCACCCATAAAGAAGATAGGCTCGGTGTTACGATGGACTATAACCGATCATTGTTTTCCTATGATTTCATGCGCGAAGTCAAACGCAGTTTACTGAATATCATCGATTCGGCGTTATCAAATCCGGATATTCGCCTTGCCGACATTCCATTATTAAAAGATTCACAGCAGTCATCTCTATTACCATTACATGCTACGGCACCGGAGTTTACCTTGCCAGCCGGTGATCTCTTTGATGTATTTCAACACCAGGCTTTGAAATACCCGGATAAGATTGCCGTTGTACATAATACCGCGTCCATAACCTATGCTGAACTCCATGAAAAAAGTCTGGCACTTTCGGCAAACATCACCAACCATGGCAAAATCATCGCCATTGTCCTTGAACGCGGTACAACACTTATCAATGCCCTGTTGGCGGTACTGGCCTCCGATAACGCGTTCGTTATTATCGACCCCCATCAAATGCCTGTGGCGCGTATAGACAAGATCGTTCGACAATGCGATATCAATACAATCATTACATCGACCGAACATCTTGCAAGGCTTTCTTCATTAAAAGCAGATCCCTGTCGATTGATAAACATCGATACCTGCAAGACTTCCGATGCACCACCTCCAGCCAGGGGCAGACCTCAGAGCCTGTCCTGCGAAAAAATGGCTTACGTGATTTCAACGTCAGGGACTACAAGTGAACCCAAGATGATAGCAATAAGCCATAAAAATCTCTTGAATCATCTATTATGGCGTCAAACGGTATTTCATCTTTCAGCCCGGGATGTTGTCCTGCAAAAAACCAGTGCAACCTTCGATGCCTCAATCTGGGAATTTTTCTTACCACTGTTTTTGGGTGCCAAGTGCGTCATCGCAGATGAACAACACATGCTTCAGTTTGAAACACTTTTCGATATCATTGAAGACAACGCGGTTACTATCGCTCAATTTTCACCTTCCGTGCTGGAATTGTTATTACAATCACCGCACGCCAAACGATTGAATGGCCTTACCCATCTTTGTATCGGTGGCGAAGTATTCACACGCCGCCTGCATGCAAAATGCCGCGCCGTTTATCACGGAAACTTATACAATTTGTATGGCCCTGCGGAAACGACCATTGATGCCTCTTACCAGATTGTCGATACAAAAAAACAAAATCGGGATATACCAATTGGTAAAGCAATCAGCAATGTGGCTTTGTATATCGTTGACAGCAATCGCAAGTTGCTGCCCAAAGGTTACATTGGAGAGTTAGCCATAAGCGGTTGCGCCGTTGGTTTGGGTTATGTCAATGATCCAAAGCTAAGCAATGAAAAATTTATAGATAACCCTTTCTATCAATCAGGACAACCCGAAATTTTTTCCAGGCTATATCTGAGCGGCGATTTGGCGAGAATGAATAAAGACGGAACCATCCAGTTCATCGGACGCCGGGACCGGCAAATAAAATTTCATGGGATCAGAATAGACCTGACTCAAATTGAATATTATTTGACTCAGCACCCGACCGTGTGTGAAGCACGCGTTATCCTGTTCAAACAGGAAAACAGCTCCCACCTGGCCGCATTCTTAATGGGGTATGATGGAAACATGCCGGCGTATGACTATTGGCAACGTTATTTAACCAATTATCTGCCCGCATACATGTGTCCCGCCTATTTTCTGACAATAGACGAGATCCCTTTGACCAGCAATGGCAAAACGGATGAACATGCCTTGCGGCAGCGCATCAGTCAATACCTCTCTGAAAAAACACCGAGGCAAGACCAACAGGAACAGGAAAATGAATCCGTCTTGCAATTAAGAAAAATCTGGCAGGAAACACTCAATCATGCCCAGTTTGGAAACGAAGACAATTTCTTTCACGTTGGTGGTGACTCCATCTTATCGGTACAATTAGTCGATCGAATCAATCAAATTTTTGGCACCGCGTTTTCGATTACATGGACCTTCACTTACAATACCATCTTCAGGCAAGCTGCCAGCATACCCCTCGAACGCCATCGCTCTTATATGCCTGTTGTCCGATTGAACGAGATTCATGGTAATAAAAAATTGTTCTTTATACATTCGGGTGTCGGCGGTGCTGAGGTATATGTGAATCTGGCAAAATATCTTGATTCTTTTGAAGCGTATGGGATTGAGCCTTACAATTTTTATCATTCCGAAGCGATGATAGAGGATATCGGTGAACTTGCCGACTATTATCTTGGTCTGATAAAAAAATGCCAACCAAGCGGACCTTATCAACTGGCCGGATGGTCTCTAGGCGGACTTCTTGCCTTTGAGGTTGCTTATCGATTACAAAAGCTTGGCGATGAGGTGGAACAAGTATTTTTACTGGACAGTTTTCACTACGATAAGTCATCGCTGCAGCAAATCACCCGATTTTATTCTGAGAATCAGTCGAATAATAATTTATTGTCCGAATTATTGCATGAATCAAGACTGCCTGATAAATACCGGCAACGACTGGCAACTCTGATGTTGAATAACTGTAAAATGTTGCATGGCTACACGCCAGGGAAAATATCGGCACGGGTAGTCCTGTTCAAGGCCATGCACAATGAATATTTTGACGCCGGACTCTATCCGCAAAAATATATAGACGCCATTATGAATTTATATGCAAAACCCGATAATGGCTGGCACCAGAAAGCACGTCATCTTGACATTCATCAATTAGAGTGCACCCACAAAACGATGATAAATAAAGAACATGCACGTAATATCGCGCGACTCATTGACGCCACTAACCAATCCACACTGGCTGCGAGGATCCGATGAAGCGATCCGATGCCATGAACATACCAACTCTAAATTACGATTGCGGCATGGATCTCAAACCTTATGTAACGCAATCACACCCTGTCATCATTCGCCGATATTTGAATGCTTGTGTCACGGTACCGCACTGGTCCCTGGAGTCACTCAAAAAAACACTGGGAACACGTGAAGTCTCAAGCTGTTATTCGTTCGATGGACGCTTTGGCGCTGATCCGGATCGTCTGACCAGTAAACAGCAGGACAGAATCATAACCTTACCTTTTACCCGGTTGATTGATAAAGTCATTGATTCAAACCTTGATCAGGGTTTTTATTACCTGCAACAAGGTTCATTATTGACTGATTTTGAAGAATTGCGCGCCAACTGGCGGCTCCCGGATTGCATTGAGCATGATAAGGTAAAGGCGGTGAACCTGTGGATAGGGCCTAAGGATGGTGTCTCTGTTTTGCACTATGATCGCAGCAATAATTTTCTGATGCAATTGGAAGGCGTCAAAAAAGTCGTGCTCTATCGCCCGAGCGACTGCTTCCGCCTGTATCCGGTCAAGTGGACTTCGGATGCACACCACATCAGCCGTATCAATGACATATACTGCCCCGATCTTGAGAAGTTCCCGAGGTTCAGATTGGCTAAATCCTTTGAAATCTCTCTCTTTCCAGGTGAAATATTGTATATTCCCCCCTATTGGTGGCACCAGATCCACAGCATCGACACGTCTCTTTCAATAAATATCTGGTGGCATGCAAACGGGTTATTTCAAAAACTGGTACCCGCTTATCCACGCTATTTACTGCGTGAAGTATGGAGAAAGCTGCACTTTAAATAACCGACAATGGTTTGATTGGATGAAACTTCTTGACATAATATAAAGACAATACGCTGATCATAACTTCACCAGACACGATTGCCGCAATGGCGCCAGTCAATTGGTAAGCCGGTATCAGCAACACATCCAATAGGATAATACAACCTAACTGTGCCACTAACAGCTTATCGGTAATTTCCACGTGCTCGCCGTAGGTTAGTATCATCTGTGAAAAATCAAACAGGGAATAAATGACAGCACCCAACATAGCCAAAAGGAATTGCGGATAGTAAGCGATATATTCCTTGCCAAACAAGCCTAGAATCGTCTTGCCAAATACAATGAGTAAGGCAGCCACACAAATCAGTACTAAGGTTTTATATAAATTGGTGTTGTTTATGATCTTTTGTAGTTTTGGGTATTCCTTATGATCCATGATGGGCGCGATTAAAGGACTAATGACAATTTTGATCACTTGATTGACTAATACCAGGGGCAGCAGTACCGCAAAAATTGCGGCAAGAATCCCGAGTTCATAACTATTCTTACCTAACAATTTCAGCATCAGCATATCTACCATATTGATGGCGGAGAGAACACTACCCATGAGAAACATCTGATTGCTTTTCTTGTTCCAGTCGGGAATATTATATTTGGGTTTAAAACGGATGATTGTACGGCGGAAACTCTTAACCAGAACAACTTGCTGAACCAGAATAATTAACACCAGCGACAGACAATACGCGGCAATAACCCATACCAATGGTACTGCGATATTGCCAAGGTTGATGTAGATCGTGAACAGGAACAGGTTAAGCAGCAAAAAAAAGATAATTCTGGTGGAGATAGTAGCGGCTAAATAGTTCTTATTGGCATTCAGCAAATTATTTAGCAAGCCTGCACATACTTTCAGTGGAATGAGCCATATTAAAAAGAAAAACAAATGGAATTGTTTCGTCGTTTCCGGCCTTAGGAAAAACAGGTAATATCCAAACGCCGCCATAATGATACCAATAATGATGGCGACACCGGACAGGGTGAAAACCCTTCGCCACATCCAAATCAGGAACCCTCGAAGATAATTCATGGCATTATTTTCAAGGTAATAGGGAACGTAATAGGTTAATGCGTAGAACACGCCCCACTGATTGAAAGGCTTCAAAAAATCGAGAATTTGCAAGGTTAGAACGAATTCACCGAATAGCGTGGGCGATAAAATTCTGGCGTATTGCATACTGACAAGGAATTTCAGCGCCGTTCCAATAATCATGGTGGTTAACACGTACACTTCGTTGCGAAACAGCGTGTTGTTTTTTACCTGTTGCTGCGACACGATTGATTTCGTTCCTTTTTAAATCCGTAATCTACCGGATCCGCGTTCATTTAATCACGGAAACCATCCAGACCTTTTTGTGTCAAGTAGTCCATAACCTCTCCCACACTTATCTCTTCTCGCCCGCATTCATCGAAACACGCCATCAATGCGAGAAATAACGATGAATTTTTTAGCATCATACGCAATTTATACCAGCCACACTCATGAATGTGCTGTTTTACTACGTGATCTTGAGAGTGCATCAGGCGAATCGATAATGCAACCCTTTGTGTGTCATTATCCTGGGTACAATGCAAAATATCTCCTCTCATCATCAGCAGATCACCGGCGTTTAACGCTGGGGTTATGGCCAAATCATCAAGATTTACGTCAAGTTTGCCCAGCTTCTTATCGTTTATATTATCGTAAAACAGCGTATGGCCATCTTGAACAAATGCGGCGGTAGCGCCTCTGCCCTGTAATTTTTGCGCTAATGTATCGGATATACCGCCCAACACATCGAAGGGTATAATTTTTAAATTCGATTTTTCCGCCACGGGCTTCATAACAGGGATATATAGATTGAGATAATTGAAAGCCTCTTGCAGCAAGAAATACGATTTGGCATCTTGATGCCATGGAAAATGAACACCGTGCCCGGTGGAAAAATACGAAGCCCCTCGCAGTAAGTCGATGGTTTTTAATCGTGTTTTCAGGTGCATTATCGCCATGACGGGATGCACCTTTTCCAGGATGAACGGTTTTAAACGACGGCTTACATTCACCACAGGAAAAGATTCACCGGGTATTTGAATGGCTTCCTGAAAATCCGACGTGAAGAGCTCTATGGCATTGTCGTCGAAAAATTTCGGTATTACCACAAATCCCTTGCAGTCAAATTCCTCAAGCGCTTGATGCCATCGCTCCATCATAATGATTAAATCCTCTTTAGACACTCAGGGTTGTTGTGTTATCTTTGTGACGCATTTTACAAACTCATCGCCACGGTGTTTGTAGTTTTTAAACATATCGTAACTGGCACAAGCCGGAGACAAAAGAACGGCATCTCCCGCATTGGCTATTTTATTCGCATTTGTTACCGCGTCTTTCAATGTATTGACGATGGTTACTGGCGTAACCCCTTCAAGGGCTTCACGTAACCTGACGGCACTTTTACCGAAAAGAATGGCGTGTTTGACGTGTTGTTTAACAACGGATTGCAAGGGAGTAAAGTCCGCGGGACGAGAAAACCCTCCGGCTATCAGAACAAGTTGCCCGCTGACCTTTGAACGCACATAGTCAATAGCATTAAGGCATGCTGCTACATTAACGGCTTTAGAATCATTAAACCAGCTGATTTGCTCGTGACAGGTAATGAATTGACAGCTATGTGCCAGACTTTTATGACTCTTGATCGCGTGGCGCATGTCTTCAACGGAAATACCGATGGTATGGGCAATGGCCATTGCGGCCAGTATGTTTTCATAATGATGTTTGCCATTTTGGGTCAAATCGTCCAAAGCGATAAGACAGTCCTGTCCATAGGCCAGATAATCCCGTTTTTTATGGTTTTTGATGCCAAATTCATCGTGACTGGGATTTTGCAAACCAAAACGAATAATGTTAGCTCCGTTTTTAATAACCGAATGATCAATCTTAATGTCCCGATGAATAACGGCATGCTCACAATGGTTAAAAATATTAAACTTGGCACGGCGATAAGCCGAAAAATTTGGATAGCGATCCATGTGGTCAGGACTGATATTGAGAAGAGCGGCGGTTTTCAATGGTAACGATGTAACGGCCTCCAACTGGAAGCTTGATAGTTCCAGAAGATACATTTCAGGTTCTTCAGGGGCTATCAAATCCATCATCAGGGTTTTGAAATTACCGCCTGTAATAATATTTCTCCGGGCAACACCAAGCATCGTCGATACCAAATCGGTGACGCTACTCTTGCCATTGGTACCCGTAACGGCAACCATTGGTGCGCTGGTGTAACGCCTGAATAAATCCAGCTCGGTAAAAATGGGGATCCCTTTGTCTTTGTATTTATTTAAAAAAGGGCTCCAGTAAGATATCCCGGGACTCAATACAAATCGGTCAGCCTTGTCCAGCAACTTTTCATCAAAAAAATTGGCATTTATTTCAATATCAGGCCAGGACAGCCGTATTTTGTCTACGGATTGACATAAGTCCGCATACAACCGGGGACTAATCAAATGTTTAATTTCATCCAGATTGTAGGTGCCTGACATCTTTGCACCGCGCCTGGCCAGAAATTCCATACAACTGGCGCCAAATCCATCCAAACCAATGATCGCGGTAACTCCGGATTCGGCTTCATCCGCCTGACAGGCAAGTTTCTCTTGAACATGGTTAACCATGATGGCTCAATTGCTCCCTTGTTCAGGGATTACGCTTCGTTTAAAAAAATCCATACAGCGATTGTACAAACGGTATATTACAATTCTGGCATAGCTCCGTTGCCAGCATTGGTGTCGGTAAAGGCGCCACCAGAAATTTACCGAAATGGTTAAATCCAGATTATAAACCTGATGCCACCAAAAAGGGGGAATATATAAGATATCTCCAGGATGCAGGATGATCTCGACAGGTTTTGCCTGTGAAAATTTCGGATATTTATCAAGATCGGGTTCGGTAGCCCGGACAGGACTAACATAGGGTGCCCGGCTAAAACAACTGTAAGGGTAAAGCAAGCTCATCTGGTTTGGCGGATAAATGAATATTTTTTTGCGGCCATAAATTTCACACAACACATTGTTATTGGTATCGAAATGCAAGGGGGAAACGTTTCCGGCCTGGCCCACCCACAAATTGATATGGCGTAATCGTTCCTGGTCAACATAGTGGGGGATATCGATTTCTTTCATCAATTCGGGGTAATGTCCGGGAATGGAACTATGGATCAGGTAAAGATAATCCCTCGTTGCTGGATTGTGGCTGATTTTATCGAGAAAACGGTTGAACGGTAGTTTCTCCATTTTGTCTTCATACGTCGCGGCGTCAGGATCAACCCGGAACAGGCCGTCATGGGAGTGATCCACCAGGACGAGTTTGTCGCCAATTTTTTCCCGGAGTTGCCCGGGATCCCAATCAAAAAACCGGGGCCTCTGCCCCATGTCCTGTTTTATCATGACCGGAACGTTGGAAGTAAATTTCTCAGGTATAAGTTCTGATGTTACAATGTCCACTTCCTGATTCATTCGCCTACTCATTACCGTAATTTATCCCTGTTTTATATAAAGCACTTTCGCTGCCTGTTGTAAAGATTTTCCACATCAAATTATCACCGGGAGAAATTGGGAGGATCCCAATTTTGATTGCCCTCTATCAGGACAGGCTTGTCTTCACTGAGTGCGATATCCCATCCTGCCGTTCGTAACGGTTGAAACGAGCGTGCCGCTTGTAATGCCAGCTCACACGCTTCTGTCCACATGGGCAATGGAAAGTTTGTTAATGAATGACCTGTAACGGGGTGGCATTTAATGTCTGATCGCAACCCGTTTTTTTCAAAAGTGGTGATGGTTCGAATCAATGCCCCGGTATCAAGGCAGACATCGGATAGTAAATTGCGACAGCCCTCGCTATGGTGATTATCTACGATGCCTGTTCCCACTATCGTTTTGAAACAGGCATGCAGGATGCGAAAGTGTTTATTATCATCAAGGAGGGTGGTAATTCTGAGCGTTTGTAACGCGTCGGTTCCACTTAGTTCCTTTATTCTGGTATGGTTTGTCATGACTTCCTGGATAACGAAACTTTGATACCCGGGATCGGATTTGAGACGATGATAGAGTGTTTCGCTATCTATATATTCTGATTTATGATCACAAAACCCTCCACCAAGATTCTGATAGCGTTTGACGCCTTCTCCGTGTGATCCCATGGATGGTTTGACGATGAAGCGTTGCGGTAATCGGGTGTTGAAAAAATCAATCCAGTCGTCTTTTGTTAATAACGCGTCATTTGTATTGCACCATCCCGCCTCATTAGAAAAAAAATAAGCATAAATTTGCGGGATCGGCAAATTCAGAGCCTGGCAATGACGGTAGAAGAGACTCTTGTCTTTCAACAGGATATTCCAGCCGGGCGGATTTATTTGTTGTTGCCGGGCCTCAATTATTGCCTTACTCAAAAACGGCACATCCTCGTGCCTGTTTAATAAATCGAGCAAACCCAAAGGGTAGGCTTCTTGCGGAGAAAAGCCATATTGGTATAACAGCCGGTGGGCTTCACGCACAGTTTTACCGAAGCTTTGCTTATGTTCCCTGGAGGCTTTCTTCAGCGTCTTGCAGGTGTGAATGAGCGTATCTGGTTCTGTCAGCAGAAATTTTATAAAACGCCTGTAAAAACTTGGTGGTCTTGAGCTCATGATCCATATCTTAGCTTACGGTAAATACCGGCACATCATTAGTTATTTTACCCTGCTGGAAACCATAAAAAATATTTAACAGGATAAACGTTTCCTTGGAATGGAAATCGTTGTTCGGGATATAGTACCAATACCCATTGTAATAGACTTTCACATAAGTATTCCTCGGATGCTCACGGCTGGCGCGGATGGTTATCATCCCTTGTGTAACTTGATTCCAATCAAATATTTTCCCGTTTGGATAACGGGTCATTGGCACCTGATTGTGCTTGATGAGCTCTTCGGGAACGACGATGCCCTTGGACATGTAATTTAAAAAGCCCAGTATGCTGCGAGTCTCAATATACGCATGATGGGGTTGGTTATCTTGCTTGGCAACCAACCAGATATAGGGCGTTTGCGGGGTGATATGTAATTCGCGCAGCAATTTTTTACCCGAGGCTGGAATTTTGTCAATACCATGAAACGTGAGCTTGATAGCAAAATAACCATGAATTTTACCGTATGTAATATCAAGATTTCCGCGTTCCTCAAAATAGTAAAATACCCAACTGAGGCTTTTGAATTTTTTAAAGTGCGGGATGTGGCTTCCTACGATTCTGGAGGCACTGACGGCGTTATTAATATGATTAATTCGCTGAATGACCATTCGGAAGACATGATTGATTCCCCAGCCTGAACGTAGCAAGGCATAGACCACTTTGAGATCAATCGGAATTAAAAGTCGCTTGACAAAGTCCTCGCCTTGCAAGGGCGTATAAGTAATGGTTGGTCGTTCCTGATAACCAACATCGCCCTCTGCGAATCCGGATAATGGACCCTTTTCTATTTTAGCTATATTGGCTCTTAAAGAGGTGGCTAAACTCATCTGGGCTACGATGTTATTGAGCGATAAAAAATAGATATTATCGAAATAACGTAAGCGGACTATATTGAGCAGGAGCTGCTGATTTTCACTGTTATGCAAGGAGTAATTGTAACTTAAACGCTCAACTTGCGTTTTATATGGGCCAAGGCTGCTGCAAGACTGCAAAAGTAATATCAAGGCACAGGAGATAATCTTAATGATGTTCATGCAAGTCCTATTTCATGTATAAGCATCACAGCTTGTTACTATCCACTGCGGCATTGATAGAAAACATTCTAAACCATATTGACAACTTGATAAATATAAGCGAGGAAAAGTAATACCCGAAAAGTGGCTTTAATGGCAGGTTGGGCTGTCAAAGGTATATTGACCACTCATCCCACCACCTGCGTGCCGCGGCTCGTCTACGGCACCCATACAATCTTCCCCTACCGGCAACCCGATAAAATAATACCAGTGCACAGAATCCAGTCTACAATGGTAAGTTCTGTCATTCCCGAGAAATCGGGAATCTATTCACGTTAAAATAGATCCCCGCCTGCGCAAAGATGACAATCAATGAGTAAAAATGAGCACATAAATAGGGATCCTTTTCAAAATACCATTGTAGTACCAATACTGTTTCCATTTAATTTTGACAGGTTAACTGTCATTCCCGCGAAGGCGGGAAACCATTCTTGATGTGGCTCAGTGCTTGATTCAGTATGGATCCCCGCCTTCGCGGGGATGACAAAGGGATCCTTTTCAAAATACCATTGTAGTATCAGTACTGTTTCCATTTAATTTTGACAGGTTAACTGTCATTCTCGCGAAGGCGGGAAACCATTCCTGATGTGGCTCAGTGCTTGATTCAGTATGGATCCCCGCCTTCGCGGGGATGACAAAGGGATCCTTTTCAAAATACCATTGTAGTACCAATACTGTCTCCATTTAATTTTGACAGGTTAACTGTCATTCTCGCGAAGGCGGGAAACCATTCCTTATGTGGCTCAGTGCTTGATTCAGTATGGATCCCCGCCTTCGCGGGGATGACAAAGGGATCCTTTTCAAAATACCATTGTAGTACCAATACTGTTTCCATTTAATTTTGACAGGTTAACTGTCATTCCCGCGAAGGCGGGAAACCATTCTTGATGTGGCTCAGTGCTTGATTCAGTATGGATCCCCGCCTTCGCGGGGATGACAAAGGGATCCTTTTCAAAATACCATTGTAGTATCAGTACTGTTTCCATTTAATTTTGACAGGTTAACTGTCATTCCCGCGAAGGCGGGAAACCATTCCTGATGTGGCTCAGTGCTTGATTCAGTATGGATCCCCGCCTTCGCGGGGATGACAAAAAGACAAACATTCTGTACAAGCCAACCTGTCAAAACTAAATGGAAAGAGTACCAGGCTCTGTACACCTAGCTTATTTCTGCAGCAAATGTGCTAATACAAACTTACAAGTATTTTTTTTGACCATTTATCATGAAAAAAACGTTCGATAAGTTAGACAAGTTGAAGCTCGAACAATTAGATAACCCGAATTATTTACCAAAAATTCAGAATTTTTTACCACAACTGAAATCTGATTTTGAACAACACGTCGCTCCCGGGGAATTTGATCCTATAAAACAAGCCGATAACTGGCTTGAAGTGGTAAGAAATTTGGCAAATAATAAACACCCCGCCATAAATAAAGATTCTCTGAAAAAAATTGAAAAAATATACGATTTATTGGGAGGACAAGATGAGGACGCTTTCCGGCTACTGGATATGTATCAGTCAATAGACACCGTTAATTCCGAACAAGTGGCAAGTAAAACAAAAAAAATAGTTGCCGACTATAGAGCACACCTGGCGAATAAAATTGAAGAAAAAGGCTTTATCATAAGCTCGGAGGATAACAGTATTGTGAGTTTGAATGAAGGCGAAATCACGCCGAAACAACAAAAATTATTAAATCGATACGAGGCCATTTCAGCATTGGATGAAAGGATACATAACAAGAGAATTTTAGACGAATCCGATAAATCTGAAGCAAAACAAGCATTAGATATCTGCTTGAAAAATAAACCTGAATGGTCTGAAAAACCATTTTTACAAAAATTAACGGATGTTTTGAGCGTCGGAATCAAGCCATTGTATAAGGCATTTTTTTCCAAAGAAACAAGGCTTAAAGAAGAGTTGGATCAGGTTATATCAGGCCCTAAACGCTGAATTGCAGGCAATTGGCAGCGATAAAAAATTGTTGCTCCATGCCTGCTCTACCAAGCAATTGAAACCTTACCGTAATTGGTGTCAGGTCACTCTTCCATGACTGTTATCTCACCGGGCGCATTCACGGTTATAGTAAAACCATGGGCCGAAATTTCAGCCGGACTTATCACACCACTATGCAGATCGACATAAAGAGTACCGACTTCTATAGGGGAATCCGAATCGATATTCATTTTGATAACCGCAGGACAAATACCATCCCCCACATGTTTGTCACAACCAGCCTTGACAAAAAACCAGGGTACGCTGGTTGTTGAATGGGGCATGGCGGGTTTTGGTGCCGCAACGCCGTCCACATAGGCATTGGTAGTCATGCTGGTTTGATTATGAGTGACCATGGCCTTTGGGGAGGCCGATACGGAGCCGGCATAAAAACTGACGCCAAGTGCTAGCGCGCAACACATCCACTGTTTCATTTGCATTACTTCCTTTCATTCACCAGTCACCGCAGCATAATAAACATTTTCAGTAAAAACAACCCGCCAATCCTGTATCACCTGAATAAATCAGGAATATAACCCGTCTCTTAAGGAAAGATTTTTAATACAAGAACTTATTAGTCCGGCCAGCCAATGTACGCCCTCATCGTATTCACTCTTACTGTGCCTTACAAGATAGATAGGGGTTGGTTGAAGACTGAAAGGCAAAGGTTGCATTCCCAAATTAAACTGGGTGGAAAAAATATCAATTAAAAAGCGCGGGGCCGTGGAAATAACCAGATCCGAATTCGCCACTGCAAAAATAGCCGGCAATATATTTTTTACAAAAAGCATATCATTGCGTATCAGTTTTCTTTTAAGCAGGTACTCGGCAGAATGACTGTATCTTTTCTGATTAAAGCTGAATGCAATATGCTTACTATTCAGATAATCTTTTAAAGACAACGGCTTATTGATAAGTGAATTGTTCCTGCTGGCAAAACAAATGATTTCTTCCTCGTATAATTTTTCAACCTTAAGCTGAGATGACAAAGCATTTTCATTGATGGCTCCAATGGATATATCCACATTATTATCAATAAACAGCCGAGGATCATCAGCCATTGCCTCAATAGTCGTTTCAATAACAATACCAGGCAATTTTTCAAGCTCTGATAGCAACGAGGGCAGCAGGATTAACTCAACGTAATCAGGTAACGCTATTTTGAACGATCGCTTGGTTCGGAGAGGATCGAATCGTTCATCAGGTTGCAGAATATTACCTATATAATCCATCACCTGCTCTAACTGCGGTTGTAAATTTTTCGCTTTTGGTGAAAGCAAATATTCTCCTTTACCGGGAATTAATAGCGGATCCTCAAATATCTCCCTGAGTTGTTTCAAAGAAGAACTCATTGCAGGCTGACTCACGAACACTTTAGCCGCAGCGGCACTGACGTTTTTTTCACTCAGTAACGCGTTCAGATGCAATATCAAATTCAAGTTAATTCGTTTAAAAGATGGCACTATGCTACCCTTTTTTTCAGTATCCCTCTTCTTACATTAGTACAAATAATATCAATACATCCGCGCAGGAAGTTAATCTGCCTGGCATTGCAAGGTATTTTCATCGGATATGGATGAATGATCCGTTGCCTGGGCAAATATCCCGAATTGACCGAGCGCTTGTGAACTGCTCTGACTCTCCCTGATTTCCCTGACAGGATCCAGAAATTGTTCCGGCTGCAAGTAACCAAACTTGAGGATGTGGGCCCGATCATTTTCCCTGTCGTCGTTGAGAGCAAATGTTTCCTGAATAGAGCGCATATAAATGAAAACCTGATCGTCTCCATATTTATATTTTAATGAATGGATAAAGGTATCCAGTTTTTCATGACTGATATCGATGGCTTTTAAGGCTTGCCAGTCCTCATCCGTTCTATCTTCTAATAAAATACCTTTATCCCAGGCGATTTTGACGGCTTCACGATTAGCGTCATGAATACTCTCTTTAAAATGTTTACGGACAAATTCATGTATTTCCTGCCTGATAATCTCCTCTCCCGGTATTGTAAAGCATGGATGGCCAGGCACGGACTGGAACAATCGGCGTTTAACGCCTGAAAAACAACTTGGTCTGTCTCCTTTGAGATCATCATACTCCTCGGTGATGCTCTGCTGGCCGTCATCCGCAATGATCCGCGTTTTATCCCAGTTATGCGCTCGTCCAATGAGCGCAAGCTCATTGATGAAATGGGTGAGTCTTGTCTCAACGGTATGATGATCAATGCTTGGAATTGTTTGATCCGTCACCGCCAGATAAAGCATGCTGATGAGGGGCTGATATTCCTCAAACGTTGACCACTTTTCAGCCGTATTATCCGGATTGACATTGACGTATTTGGCGTTTTTGTGCATCCAGGGATTCGGCCTGGATAAATAACGCCAGGCACAATGATCTTTATGTTGGTAATAAGCTTTCAGAGCACTTCGATAAGTTGATTCATCAAGATGAAGATCCTGAAAGGATCCCCAGTCAAGAGGCAGAGCCAGCGAGGTTTTTTCGCCTTGATTATCAATGAAAACCGTTGCCGGGTTTTGTTGATACCGCTCTGCAAGTGTGGCACGTAAATCCTCCATCACCACAGAAACACCGGCCTGTTTCAGCACGGGTTGATAATATTTGATGGCCCTTTTGAGATGCTGTTTCTCTCGTTGAGTAAGCGCGTTCATTGACGACTCGCCGTCTTCAGCCAAAGCGCGTAAATCCATCTGGCCATGTTGCTCATTGCTATAAAAATTGTGCTGTGCCGCGAGTTCACGCACGGCAGGAATAGCTAACAACAGTTCGGCCGCGGTGGTATTTCCCAAATCAAGGGCAATACGCAACAGTTCATTGGGGTGACGGTGTGTCACTTCCTGATGCGCTAGTGCTTTGACAGCCGGAATACCGATCAAAAACAGCATGTCGTTACCAAGTTCCGGATCATCTTGCCTGATAAGGTGTCTTAAGACATAAAAAAGAAGCCTGGCTTCCTCGGGTGACGCGGCATCAAACTCGGCATAGGCGCTTTCCTGCTCGAGCGTATTTTTCAGGGCACGAAGCTCGGCAAGCTTTTGCGCCACAAAGGGGCTGACATACCCACCATATTCATATCCGTGTTGTTCGGCGTAAGCGAAGACATTAGCCTGGGAAAGCAGAAAATTGATAACGGGTGTGTGTTTGTTTGCAACAGCTTTCCTGAAAGCGTCACAGTTGCCGGCAGTAATCATGCCTTGCAATCTTTCCGGGGCCACTGCATCCATCAGGTATTGAAGGACAGGTAAATGACCGTTTCTAGCGGCATATCTGAAAGCATAACTATTATCAGCGGTAATCATATCTTGCAGTATTCGAGGATGTTTTGAAGCCAGATATTGAAGGACAGACAGGCGGCCGTTTTTGGCTGCCCATCTAAAAGCATGGTAGTGATCGGCAGAAAGCATGCTGTGCCATTTTTCAGGACATACCTCAATCAGATAGTCAAGGACAGATAAATGACCGTTTGTAGCCGCGTAGCTAAAAGCAGAATAATGCTTGGCGGCAATCATGTCTTCCAGTTTACCGCGAGCTATTTGTTTGATCAGGTACTTAAGAACAGGTATATGGCCGTTTTGAGCGGCGTATCTGAACGCACTGTAATCATGGGATGCAATCATCTCTTGCAGCTTTTCAGGTGCTTGTTCAGCCAGATATTCTAAAACAGGCACATGGCCGTTTGTAGCCGCGCAACTAAAAACGGAGTAGCTTCCGGCCGCAATCATATCTTGCAATTTTTCAGGGTATTGTTCGGCCAGCCCCTCAAGAACAGACAAATGACCGTTTTTGACGGCAGATTGAAAGCTTTTCCATAGAGTTTCCGGAATTAGTCCAGATTGCGGATGCTGAATTTTTTCTTCAGATGTTGAGATTTTCATTTGATGACCTTAATAACTGATAATTAAAAATGGATTGCAAATGTCTATTTGCGAATCATTCTGTTTAGATTATCAACTATTAAATTGGAGGAAAAATTGATTGTTTGTATGTGTTGTATACAATTTTTTTATAGGTGATCGTATAAAAACGTGTGGTTATACGAGCAATGAATCAAGTAGCCAAATACAGCGTTTAACATCTGAATGACATCACCTTTTCAAATAAGGTATGATTGACCTGAAAACCCAGGCTCTGTGAACCAATTTTTCTTCGCACTATTGTTTGCGAAAAGGCAGTAGCCCGTAAGGAGGCCTGTGGCCGTATTGCGGGTTTGAGGTGCCAATCAGGAACGTTTTCCCGCATTACAGCGAAGCCTTCATGACGGGCTACAAAACATTATTAATGGAATTTTAATAGTTATGGAAACGATAACCCACTTTACACCGATACGCGGATTGGCAGGCGGCGTGCTGATCGGATTGAGCGTTGTGTTGTTTCTTTGGCTCAATGGCCGCATTGCAGGCATCAGCGGATTGATTCACGGTCTTTGCCCTCCTGAAAAACCAATGACCTACTGGCGAATGGCATTCCTGCTGGGAATGATTGTCGGCGGGTTTCTCTTTTATCTCCTGCCGGCCATTCAATTCCCGCTGCGCAGGATGTTTCCTGTGCCTCTGCTTTTGTTCGCCGGGTTTCTGGTCGGGTTTGGCACGCGCATGGGGCAAGGTTGTACGTCCGGCCACGGTGTTTGCGGTATGGCCCGGTTGTCCAGACGCTCGCTGGCGGCTACCCTTGTCTTTATCGCTACCGCCATGCTGACTGTTTTCCTGATTCGTCATACAGTGAGGATGATCTGATGTATCAAATTATCGCGTTTCTTAACGGTTTGATTTTTGGCGCGGGCTTAACCGTATCCAATATGACCGATCCCAACAAGGTGCTCAATTTTCTCGACATTACCGGCGACTGGGATCCCACCTTGCTCGTGGTGATGGCCAGCGCCCTGCTGACGACGTTTATTGGTTATCGATTAATTAATCGTTGCGCCAAGCCGGTTTTCGCAGAGCGGTTTTATCTTCCCGAGCAGAAAAAAATTGATGGCAAACTGCTCATCGGTAGTGCGCTATTCGGCATAGGCTGGGGTATTGCCGGCTATTGTCCCGGCCCTGCGATCACCGCTTTAGCCACCATGAATACCGATCCCTTGTATATGGTGGCGGGTTTGATAGCCGGCTCCTATTGTTATTACTGGTTTTTTCTGCGCAACAAGTCGTAGGCTCTGTGCATCAATTTTTTTCCGATCGAAACCAAGGCGACAATTCTTGCATAACAAATAATAATGTCTTGTAGCCGTCATGAAGGCGCAGCCGTAATGCGGGAAAACGTTCCTGATTGACACATCAAACCCGCAATACGGCCGCAGGCCTCCTTACGGGCTACCGGTCTTTTATAAAAACGTGTCTTCGGCAAAATGCCCCAATTAATAAAGCCTTAATATTCAACAAATATAATAAAAAAATTACTAGTTAGAAGGCTTTACACTGATGACCGGATATCTGCCATTGGGTACCAATGATAGTGAAACAATATTATCTCACCATCTTGAAGGTGAAACTATCAATACGGTTGGGTCGGATGCTCGAGAAAATACTCTGGGCAACCCATTTTCCTATTATCTGGATATTGAACATCATATTATCCTGGTTACAACCACCATTCATGCTAACAACGTGCAAGCGCTCATTGAATCCTTACAAGATCACTCAGGATTAGAAGATGAATTTCACGACTATGACATTCTTTGTGGATTGATTGGACCCGGCATTACGGAACAACACATCGTAGCTGCTCATTTCCCACCGCAAGATTATTATCCAGCTATCCAAATCAACCTGTTTGACTCCAAAACCAGCCATGTCGGGAAATTATTTTACCAACAAGTGAGCCGATGGGGATCCCTGTTTGGCGGTTTGGCACGCGCTCTTATTCCACACTACAACAAGAAAGCTACAATTGACGTTGTTGAGCGCAAGAGCCTCGATGTTCATTACAACACGCTTGGCACCCAATCCTTGTTTGACGGGGTGTCTTGTGGCTACCATTGTGCGGCAAATGTAATGGCGGCCAAAAACATACTGGAAAATGGTGAGGGAATAACCCCTGCCAACCTGCTGGCTCAAACTTCAGGAAGTCCGGTCTTAAAGGCTGCAAAAATACTCAGGCATTCCGGGGAGGAAAAGAAGCAGAACAAGGTCAAAAGCGGTTACCTGGATTTCATCAAAAAAGCCTGGGTCGATACCTATATGCCTTTGGAAGATGACGAAACCCGGCAACGCATGGGCTTTCAACATTATTTTCTGGGATGGCCGCATGAGGGAGGCTTCGCGAAAAAAGTTCTTTATTTCGCATTTCTTGGTTTTATCACCAATCCGTTGCTTAATCTGATTAAACTGCCTACGGAATTTTTATTCAATACGTTATCCGAATCGGCAAGCTACCTCAAAAACGCGATCATTGCCTGGAAACCTGATTTTGTGCTCACGCAATATTTACGCAGCGGCTTATTGCTGATGGCCTACGGTTTGCAGGGCTTGTTCAAAGGCGTCTCTTTAGCCACGCGAATCGTTACATCTCCTGTCACCAGCGCCAAAGCAGCATGGGCTATCCACCCTGTTCTCGGTATAGCAAGCGGTTTGCTTTCAGTCGCCGCCTATGCCGCTCTGATCGTATATGCCGCTCCGGCTGCCTTAAGTCTTCTCGGCACAATAGCCGGCCCGGCGGCTTTATCGGCTCTGGCACCGGTGTTAACAGCTCTGGCCACGCCGGTAACCTGGCTATTCGCCCAGGTCGGCCTGGCTCTGGCGCCAGTAATTGGAGCCGCAGCAACGCTGGGTATCGGAACGGCCTTGCTGGCTGGCTTCAAAAGCGGACTGGAAAAACTTGGTTCACGGTTTGGTTCTGGATCGAGGAATCAACCAGACGTTGTCAGAAGAGAACCAAGCTCGGATATAGAGGGTTTTGAGGATATTGGAAGCAGTTATGGTTCAATGGGACAAAGTTTGGGTGTTAGCGACCGGTTAAAGTCTGAACGATCGCAAACGCCAAAGGGCAGTAACCG
This sequence comes from Legionella spiritensis, assembly GCF_900186965.1. Lineage (NCBI taxonomy): Bacteria > Pseudomonadati > Pseudomonadota > Gammaproteobacteria > Legionellales > Legionellaceae > Legionella > Legionella spiritensis. Next base: position 1,348,045 of record NZ_LT906457.1, on the reverse strand, counting down.
GGATTATGTACATAGTGAGATACTCTCCAAAGACCACAACGAAATTTCTTCCTCTGATAGCGAACCAGAAGAAGACCTTGATTTTACATTTGTTTGACAGGATATAAGATACCAGACATCCAATGATTCAAAATCAAACATTTTCCTGCAGGTTGGGATCCTGACCCAATCTATAGTTCGTGCCTAGTACCATTTCCATTTAGTTTTGACAGGTTGGCCTGCACAGAATGTTTGTCTTTTTGTCATCCCCGCGAAGGCGGGGATCCATACTGAATCAAGCACTGAGCCACATCAGGAATGGTTTCCCGCCTTCGCGGGAATGACAGTTAACCTGTCAAAATTACATGGAAACAGTAATAGGTTCTGTGAACAAATTTTTTCCGCTCGAAAACAAGACAACTATAGTTGCGCAACAACTAATAATTTCTTGTAGCCCGTCATGAAGGCGAAGCCGTAATGCGGGATAACGTTCATAATTGGCACATCAAACCCGCAATACGGCCGCAGGCCTCCTTACGGGCTACCGCCTTTTCGCAAAAAAATGGCGCCAATTAGCCGTATTTGCAGCTGTGAAAATTTTTGTTCACAGAGCCTAGATACTGTTGCCCGGGATTCAACTTACTATAGGCCATCTCATCGGAGTATACATCTACTATCGGCGTTAAATAAAATTAAATGCCGATAATCCCTGGATGCTCGCAAATGTCTGCTGCGCTATCTGCAGGTAGGTAAGTTGCAGATTAAGGGCGACGGCGACTTCGGCAAGATTGGCATCCTCCAGTCCGGATTTGGTTTCCGTACTGATGTCTACCAGATCAATATTCACTTTCTCCGCCACATCCAGCTGGTTTAAACGCGCGCCAACCTTGGACTGATGATCAATAATATTGCCCAATCCGCTGTCTAGTTGTTCAAGGATCTGATTATTGCGAGTCTGGGTGTGCGCTTTTTGCGTCGGTGTTGAAAAAGGCTGCCTGAGATTATCAATCATATTCGCCACCGTTGAAAAAATCGATTCGCTGGCGGCCGGCTCAATGGCAAACGAATCACCGGCGCTGGGGGTTCCTGTCACCGTCAACTCCAGACCATTAAAACTGATGGTTGCACCGGAGGTGTAGAGAGGCGCGTCATCCGGATCACCGCTTGGAGGAATGACATTCCCGCTGGCCACACCACTGACCATCACAACCAGCTCATTGGCAGTGTTTAAAACAAATTGCAGGGTATAGTCATCGGCAATATAGGCGGCGTTATCGACTACACTTCCGGAGGTCGCCACCGCGTTTCCGGTATTGGGCGTCGCTGTTTCAGCAACGGTAAAACGCCCGTTACCATTGGGGATCCGCATAAACAAATCGGCGCCGTTATCGTTCAAGGCCACATCCAGACCGCTGGTAATGGTTTGAAAGCGCTGGGTCTGATCACCGTTATAGACAAACTGGCCGCTCACATCGCGGGTAATGGTTTGAGCCGATGATTTACTGCCGCTAAAAATATAATTACCATTGCTGTCTTGCGTATTTGCCAGACCCTGTAATTGATTCAACAAAACCTCCGCCTCATCGGCCAGAGCCTTTCTATCGTTTTCCGTCAGGGAATTGTTACCGGCCTGTACCTGTAGTTCGCGAAGCCGTTGCAACACATTGACACCATTACTTAAAACGCTTTCCTCAAATTTCAGCGTACCTTGCGCCGCCTCGTTATTTCTTTGCAACCGCTCACCATAGCTGATACGTTGTTTCATCAAATCGATTCTCGCCGCCGCAATCGGATCATCGGAGGGGTACTCCACTTTTTTCTGTGAGGATATCTGCTGCTGCAGGCGCAACGTTTCCGCCTGCTGCCTCAACATATTATTCAAGCCTCCGGAAAAAATCTGACTGGTTGAAATTCTCATTCATCACCTCATTGCGGCAAATAACACATCGATCATGTTGTTAGCAACGGACAACAACTGTCCCGCTGCCTGATAGGCTTGTTCAAATCGTAATAAATTAGCGGCTTCCTCATCAAGATTGACGCCGCTTTTGCTACTGCGAAAATCAACCGCCTGTTGATGAAGTATATCGGCCGCCTCACTGCGAAGTTTAGCCTGATAGGTTTTTCCACCTACCGAGGAAATTAACCCGGAGTATCGATCAAACAAATTTTCAGTGTCGCCAACAAATATCTTGCTTTGTTGTATGTCATTCAGTTTCAAGCCATTGCCATTGTCGGCATAGCCGCCACTATTATACGAAGCGGTAAACTGATCTCCTGTTGCGGGAATACCGGACACAACGACCGAATAGGATGGCGTGACGGAATCCGGAATAAGGATGGTGTTATCCGAGTTCGGCGTAAACACAAATGGCCCGGTTGTGACCGAATCGGTGACATTCACCAGGTTATATTGCGTGGGAGAAATAAAATCAATACGGTATTCTTTATCGACATCCGTCGTATTGAAAATATCCCCAAGTACAATGCTGCCCGTACCGGTATTTGATAAAGACGCTTGGGTGCGTACGGGTGAGGCAAACGCGACTTCCCGCGGATCGCTTATGGCCAACTGAAACTGGCCTGCCGCACCACGAGTCGGACTCAGCATGAACTGATCATCATCGGCGAGATTGCCCAGGTCATCCACGGTAATCGTCATGCCATCCAGATTTATAGCGCCCGCCGGGGGAGCCGGCGGTGCACTGGTCAAGGTTAACACCGTAGACTGGCCATCCGATTTTCTGGTGACCGTCACTTCATTGGTAGCAGCGTTGGTTACCCGCAGTTCATAATCACTGAGTTGCACCTGACCAATATCGCTGATATCAACGGAGAACACCCCGGTTCCGGTATTGCTGCTTGAGGGAACCGCTCTGGCCAACTGCAAGGCCTGCTGATTGTAATCGGTGAAAAAAATTTTTCCTATCTGATCATTCATATCCATACCCAATTGATGCTGGGTATTAAAGGTTGTCGCAAGACCTATCGCCATCTGCCCCAGCAACTGGCTGGCAGGCGTGATGACATTGTCTTCAAAATCAAGCATTCCGCCAAGCATACCTGAATTCATGTAACTGGTAATATCAATCTCCCCCGCACCATTGCCAATGACAATCTGGGTGCCGAACTGTCCGGTGGATGTGGTGTTCACCGCCATGTCCCGCTGTTCAGTGCCTACAACGAGCATTTGTCCGTTAGCGACGCTGACACTGATGCTATTATCACCCTGCGGTATGACACTGATTTCCATGTACCCGGATAACTGGCGCAGCAGTTCATCCCGCTGATCCAGCAATTCCGGGGCATCCGGCGAGCCAGCCAGTTGTTTATTCACTTCGGCGATGTTTCTGGTTAACTTGTTGACCTGCTCCACCGCTTCCTTAATCTGGGCCGTATTGGTACTCTGATATTCATCCAGACGCTGCTGCATGGTATTGAATTGATCAACCAGTAGTTGTGTCTGCTTCAAAAAAACGTCTCTGGAAGAGAGGCTGTCCGGGGTGTCGTTGACTTGCGACAGGGCGTTAAAAAAACTCTGTAGACTGACGGATATGCTGGTACCGTCCTGGGAAAGCAGTTTGTCAATCTGGGAAGCCTGCTCATAGAAAATATCATACTGTGTTTTGGTGGTCAGAGTATCTCTGACCTGCTGGTTGGCAAACCGGTCGCTATGCCTTTGAATATCCGAAACCATCACGCCACTGCCGATAAACGACCCTGCGAAGCGCTGGGAAGGCATCTGCGAAAAAATTACCGTCTGCCTCGAATAGCTGCCGTTATTGATGTTTGCGATATTATTACCGGTGACTTCAAACGCTCGTTGAAACGCGCTCAAACCGGACGTCGCTATGCCCAAGATACCTGCCATGCTTCCTTACTCCTTTAATTAATAAAGGCCTGTCCTATTTTATTATATACCCGTTTCTTGACAAAGCCTGCTCAAGTTCCTCTCCCTGATAAATGGACATCACCTTATTGGCATAAAGCGGATCAGTCGCATACCCGGCCTGATGCAACGACGTTACAAAACGATGAGGATCGCCTGTGTTGGCAAGCGCTTGTTCATAACGACCATTATTTTTAAGCAGTGCGATATAATCGCTGAAACTTTCCGCAACCGAATCGTATTTTTTGAACGAGGCTCTGGTTTTTATCGGCGTATTCGCGACATACTCCGTAGTGCGCACCTCCACAGCATCATTACCGGTTTTACCGGTGTGTTTAATATTAAACAGATTATGGCTGCTGCTTCCGTCCGCGTCTTTGGCAATATATTGCCCCCATCCGGTTTCCAGAGCAGCCTGTGCGATTAATAATTTCGGATCAAGGCCGAGAATACGGGCCGCCTGGCGAGCATAGGGTAAAATCGACTTCACAAAATCATCAACGACTTGATGTTCCGTATCACCTTCCGGTCTTGGCAGCCGAGGTGACAAATGAAGCTGCGTTTGCGCTTGTTCCGGTCGGATCAGCGCCATTGATTCCGTCGTCCCGGATTTCGAGACACCGGAAACTTTGTTCGTGGTTTGCGACAACTGCCTCGCCAGCATCTCCGCCAAGCCAATACCTTTGCCATTGGCTACGTTTGAGGCGTATTGTCCATCGAGCATATCCTGAAACGTTTCCTGATACTTTCCCTTGAAGGGGCTCGACTCGTCGAGAAATTGCTGCCCGAGCCTCATGCTTTTCAGCATGGATTGCAGAAATATCGCTTCAAATTGTTTGGTAACCTCCGGCAAGGCTTTCCGGGCATCCTCCTGAGCCTGTTTTCTCAAGTGTTGTAGCCCCTGAAAATCGCCGACTGCTATACCGTCCATGCCCATATTTCTTCATCCTATATCATGATGATCGTGGCGTTTAACGCCCCTGCCTCTTTCAAAGCCTCGAGAATCGCAATAATATCACCGGGTGCCGCCCCCACCGAATTAATAGCCTTGACAATATCCTGCAACGTCGTACCCTCGGGAATCAGAAACGCCCTTCCCGCTTTCTGCTCCACATTGATCTGGGTTTGCGGAGTCACCACAGTCCGGCCGTTGGCAAACGCGTTAGGCTGGCTTATCAAAGGGTTCTCACTGACGGTTACGACCAGATTGCCATGTGCCACAGCCACCGGTTTTACCCTCACCAACTGATTGATAACTACCGTTCCGGAGCGGGCGTTTACAATGATTTTCGCCTCGGTTTCACCCGGTATGAATTCAATATTTTCCAGAACGGAGACGTAATCTACGCGCTGGGAAACCAGCTTTGGCGCCGTAACTTCCACCGAGGTGGCATCCATCGCTCTGGCCGTACCCGGCCCCATCATTTGATTTATGGCGTCACTCATACGTTTTGCCGTGGTAAAGTCCGGACTATGCAGATTATAGGTCAATGATTTTGAAAAATAGAAAGGATTGGGAATATCCGCTTCCACCGTTGCCCCATTGGGGATTCTACCACCGCTCGGTATGTTGACCGTGACGCTGGAACCGTCTTCACCCGACGCGCTCAGACCGGACACCACCAGATTTCCCTGCGCCATGGCATAAACCCGCCCGTCCGCCCCCTTGAGCGGAGTCAGAAGCAATGTTCCACCAAGGAGACTTTTGGAATCGCCTATGGAAGAGACATTCACATCCAGAGTCTGGCCTTTTTTCATAAATGAGGACAGATTGGCAGTCACCATCACCGCAGCAATATTTTTGGAGTTCAGTTTGGTACCGGATGGAATATTAATACCCATCTGGATCAGCATATTACCAAACGTTTGTTCCGTGTAACGTGTACCCGTTTTATCGCCGGTACCGCTCAATCCAACGACCAGGCCATACCCAATCAACTGGTTATCACGAACTCCTGCGAGCGTCGCAATATCCTTGATTCGTTCCGCACAAACTGTCGAAACGAGAACCGTCATCAGGAGCATTTGTACTAACCGATAACCTGTACGCATGAGTAGTCCATCCTGTTTTAACTGCTCGGGCTGCCTGGTGATTCGCAGGCAACACGTCCTTACACCAAAATTATTCAGGGAAAAAGGGACTCCAGATAAAGCGGGCAAGCCAACCCTGGGAATTCGCGTTATTAATCTGTCCGGTACCGCCATAGGAAATTCTGGCATTGGCGACACGATCCGACGTAATGGTATTGTCCGGCCTGATGTCCTGAGGTCTTATCATGCCTGAAAGGCGGATGTATTCCTTACCCTGATTGATATTGACCCATTTTTCCCCTTGCACCAGCATCACACCGTTGGCCAACACCTTGGATACGGTGACGGAAATGCTGCCTGCCAGTTTATTGTTCTGAACCGATTGACCTTCACCTTCAAACTGCCGCTTCGCATCCAAATCAAAATCAAACGTGTATCCGCCCCCTAAAGCCACAGGCCGTCCCAGAACCGCGGCATTTACTATCTGTGCTTTTTCATTTTTACGCTGACGGGTCGTCGCTCTTTTTTGCGCGTCCGTTTTTTCCACCAGTACTACGGTCACGATATCACCGGGATGGCGTGCTCTCGGTGTTTCAAAGAGAGGCAGAACCGTTTCCGCACTGTAAATAGCGCCATTCCTGTACCGTGCCTGCTTGGTATCCGGGGTTACCGGATAGGTCGGGGCATATTCCGGCGCCGTACCCGCGACAGGAGGCTGCAGCGCTTCGCAGCCAACCAGCAGATAAATCACCAGAAACAATGAGAAAAACCGGCACAGTATCATATTACACACCCGATTAAATGGTTTGCGCCAAATACTGCAGCATGTTGTCAACGGTTTGAATACCTTTGGCGGTAATTTCATAGCTGCGCTGCGCCTGAATCATATTCACCAGTTCTTCAACCACATTGACATTGGAGGCTTCCAGAGAACCCTGCAAGAGTGTTCCAAGACCGGAATTGCCCGGTATATCAGTCTGAGCCGCACCGCTGGCAACCGTTTCAAGAAAAAGGTTTTGCCCCATCGGCTGCAAGCCGGCAGGATTAATGAAGTCTGTTAACTGAATGGTTCCAATTTGGGTTGGCGCCGTATTTCCCGCGACCAGGGCACTCACCGTGCCGTCTTTCCCGATAGTCAGGCTTAGTGTTTGCTCCGGAATATTGACGGGCGGCTGTACCACATTACCATTGGCGGTGACCAGTTGCCCCTGGGAATCCTGCTGAAAGGTACCGTCTCTGGTGTAGGCTTGCGTACCGTCAGGCAGCAGAACCTGAAAAAATCCGCGTCCCTCAATAGCCACGTCCAGAGCATTTTGCGTATTCTGGATGCTTCCCTGATTGAATAATTTCTGAGTGGCCACCATGTGCACGCCTGTACCCATATTAATACCGGTCGGAATTTCCGTACTCTGGGTCGACTGGGCGCCCGCCTGGCGAAGGTTCTGGTAAATCAAATCCTCAAACACGGCTCGACCTTTTTTAAAGCCGGTTGTATTGACGTTAGCAAGGTTGTTGGCAATGTTTGCAATATTTTTTTCCTGGGCATCTAACCCGGTTTTACTGACCCATAGTGCTGGTTGCATGGCATGTCCTTGTCTTTTTTATTCTTGTTTTCTATTACTCGTGCAATAGTTGTGCCAATCTCTGGGCATTCTCATCCACGGTCTGCATCACTTTCATATGAGCATCAAATTCCCGTCCGGCCGTAATCATGTTAACCATCTGCTCGACCGCATTCACGTTGCTGTTTTCCAAAGCGCCTTTGATGACGGTAATGGAAGGATCCGTCGTCGCTTTGCCCCCCTGATTCAACCTCATCAATCCATCGCTTCCTTTAATCAAATCCTTGAATTCCGCCTTAACCAGTTTGATTCGGTCCAGCACGGCCAGTTCATTCGGAGCCCCGTCAAGGGGAACGATTGAAATCGTCCCGTCGGTGCCTATATTAATTCGTTGGGCAGGTGGTATGGATATGGGGCCGCCATCCCCCAATACAGGGCGTCCGGATGACGTCACTAAAAGTCCGTTCTCCGTCAATTTAAAGTCACCCGCCCGTGTATAAGCTTCTTTTCCACCACCATCCTGAACCGCAAACCAGCCTTTCCCCTGCACAGCCAGATCCAAATCACGTCCGGTTGTTATGAGTTCGCCATCGGAGAAATCATTGCCTAGCGGCATATCGACAGACATCGCGGTCATCTCCGTGGAAGACGCACTCATGTACATGGATTGCGCACTATACAAATCCGCCTTGAATCCGGGCGTATTGATATTGGCGAGATTGTTAGCCGTAATCGTTTGACGGGTAAAATCACTCTGTGAACCATTCATTATGTTATAAAGGATTGTTTCCATAGCTTTTCCCCACCTTTTTTGCAGCACTGTCATGCGGCATTTATTTGTCAAGACACCATTTCCCTGACTATTCCTGAAACGGCCCTTTTAAACGAATGCCGCACCGCCTCGATAATTATCGAATGTTTATAATGGTCTGGGTAACCGCATCCGCAGTCCGGATGGTTTGGGCGTTGGCCTGAAAATTACGCTGCGCTCCAATCAGGTTAACCAGTTCACTGGTTAAGTCCACATTGGAATCTTCCAAAGCCCCGGATTGAATCAAACCAAGACTTGACGTGTTAGGCACACCTATCAGAGGCTGCCCCGACGCGCCGGTTTCCGCCCAACTGGTTTCCCCAAGATTCTGCAACCCGTCAGGATTGGCAAAATTGGCCAACAGCACTTGGCCCATGGCCCGTGACTGGCCATTGGTATAACGCCCCAGAATAATCCCTTCGGCATCAATATCCAGCCCCTCAAGACGCCCGGTTGTAAACCCGTTCTGCACATTGGATTGCACCGCAAAAGGACTTCCGAACTGGGTACTGTTGGATAAGTCAACTGTAAAATTCAGGGGATTGGCGCCATTACTCAACGTCATCGATAATGGGATCAAATTACCGGGTAACGCCGCATCCGCCGTATCAGTCACCCCCGCAAAGGAACCGTCCGCGTTGAAATTGGCTCGAAACAGATTATCCGGGTTATTGGGCCCGACATTGGCAGGCACATTTTGATTGTCAATCTGAAAAGCGACATACCATTGATTATCGGTTCCAACCGGAGATGACGCGTTAGGTGTACCACCGGCGGCAGCCGCGTCCGCATGAATAAAATACATCGAGAGCACATGCGAGTTGCCAAGGCTGTCGTAAATGGTTGAAGACGTGACATTGTTGTAGGTGTCCTGTGCCGGTGTCGCACCTCCGGCCCAGGCGACCGTAGGCGGCGTGCTGTCGGATCTGAGATTAAGACCGGCTATGACGTTGGTCGTCGCGTTAGGCGAAATATTAGCCGTATTTATACTCAATTCAACGGGAACCGTTCCTATATTACCATTGGCGTCTGCCGTATATCCTACCAGGCGTTGCTGGGAGCTGTTGATGATATTACCATCATTATCCACGCCAAAAGCACCGGCTCGCGTGAACACGGTCGAGCCTTGATCGCGCAGCATAAAAAAACCGCCTCCGCTGATTGCCAAATCAAGGCTGTTGTTACTGAACGTGAATCCCCCCTGACCAAACATCTGCTGGACTCGCGATAGTCTCACGCCTTGACCTATGGCAGCACTGGATCCTCCCAATGCCCCATTCGCATAGATATCGGCAAATTCAGCCCTGGAATTCTTGAAACCTATGGTTGCCGAGTTGGCGATATTATTGCCGATTACTTCCAAATCTTTCGTTGCGGCCTGAATACCGCTTATTGCTGTTCCGAATACCATGACAATCTCCTGTAACGGATAACATTAAATTCAGAAAAAGCGACCATAACAGTTATCTATTATGATCCTGACGAAATCAGACGGTAATCTGCCTCACATCGTTCAGCGAAACCGAACCGATACCTGCAACATTTAATTTGACACCTTCACCGTTCTGGCCAAGACTGACGCTGTCAACATTAGCGGCAGTCATTGTTTTTAAAGCAACTTCCTGACCGGAATACATGCCGTTAACCTTCACGGTATATTTTCCGGCCGGCATCCGCTCCCCTTTTTGATTCAAACCATTCCAGCTAAACTCAAACTGGCCAATGTCATGTTGTCCCAGCGGGAGTTTCGTCACCAGTTCACCGCTTGCGTTGTATACGGAAGCCGTCAATTCAGACACCTGGGCCGGAACATCCACCGCGATTTTACTGTCGCCTTCCGCCTCCAGTTGCAGTTTGTCGCTGTTCACCAGGACCTTCCGGCCAACCAGTGCCGAAGCTTGCAGAGCCTGATTGGATTGCAGGGATGACGCCAGTTGCTCGATAGATTCCTGCATTTTGGTGATACCGTCATTGGTACTGAATTGCGCCAGCTGCGCAAGAAAATCACCGTTTGTTTTAGGCTCCATAGGATCCTGGTTACGAACCTGGGCAACCATCAAACGCAAAAAATCTTTCTGCCCCAATTCTTTTTTATTTTGCGCGGCTCCGGGCTGTGTGAGACCATTGACGCCAGTCGCATTCGATCCGTTAATTAACATGCTCATAAATTATGCCCCTTCTCCTAGCTGCAATGTTCTTTGCATCAGTTGTTTGGTCGTGCTGATCATTTCCAGATTGACTTGATAGGCCCGTGAGGCAGAAATCATATTCGCCATTTCTTCCACGTGATTGATATTCGGGGCATACACAAAACCGTCTTTATCTGCAAGAGGGTTATTCGGCTCATAGCGTTGCACAGGATCAGCATTGCTTTGAAACATATCGGTCACTTCAACCCCGCCCGATATTTTTTGCTCAATTGCCAGAGTAGCCTGCTGCTGGATAGCACTGAAAATCGGATAAACGGGTTTATAGACGGCATCCGGATTGCCGGACACCACATTGGCGTTGGTCATATTGCTGGCGGTCGCAGTCATCCGGGTTGTTTCCGCACTCAAACCGGACGCGGCTATATCAAAAATGGCATTCAGTGACATAATTATTCTCCTTTCAACGCGGCCATCATTGATCTAATTTTACCGTCCAGGAAAGACAGGCTGGCCTGGTAAGACAAGGCGTTACGGGCAAACTCCGTCGTTTCAATCTCCTTATCCACCGTGTTACCGTCCAAGGACATATGCTTGGGAACACGGTATTGCAACTGCGAGGAGAAATCACCGGTACCGGCAATATGACCCGGTGAGTCGGTCGTCATCTGTTGCGATGAGGAAGACATAGCCTGCTTCAAGGTCTCATTAAAATTGATATCCCTGGCCTTATAATTAGGTGTGTTGGCGTTCGTCAGATTATTTGCCAACTGCGAGGCGCGCTGTTCGCGAAGCATCAACGCCCTGGCGTGAACTCCAAAATAATTATCGAGATTTATAGCCATACGCACTCCCTGTTACGTTGTTATCACCGATAAAGCAATTGCCATGCCAATTTATGAGACATTTATACGCCGAATACTTCAAAATCGTGTAAAATCAGCCTGTCTGCAATCAACCACATTACTCGTATGAACACATCTGAAATTCGTCATGCTTCATCTGAACATTCCCTGTCTTTACCGGACAATGCCGTTGCGCTGGTACGGGACTATCTTTTACAACTGCAACAGCGTATTTGCACCACGCTTGAATCGCTGGATGGAAAGACTCTGTTCAGGGAGGACGCCTGGGGGCGCCCTGAGGGGGGAGGCGGGCTTACCCGGGTGTTGCAAGACGGTCAGGTGTTTTCCAGGGCGGGCGTAAATTTTTCGCATGTCAGCGGAGAACAGCTACCCGCATCCGCAAGTGTGTCCCGTCCTGAAATAGCCGGGCGGCAATTCACGGCTCTGGGTGTTTCTCTGGTTATTCATCCGGATAATCCGTACGTGCCCACCACACATGCCAATGTTCGTTTTTTTGTGGCGGAAAAACCGGGAGAAGCACCAGTCTGGTGGTTTGGCGGCGGGTTTGACTTAACCCCTTATTACGGTTTTTATGAAGATTGCCGGCACTGGCATCAAACGGCGAGAAAAGCCTGTCAGCCGTTTGGCGAGGATATCTATCCACGTTTTAAGGAATGGTGCGATCGTTATTTCTATCTGAAACACCGTCAGGAAGCACGAGGCATAGGCGGGCTGTTTTTTGATGACTTTAATGAAGGTGGATTCACGCATGGTTTTTCATTTATGAAAAGCATCGGTGATCATTTTCTTGAAGCCTACGTCCCGATTGTACATAAAAGAAAAGATCAGGTGTTTGGTCAGCGGGAAAAAGATTTTCAACGCTACAGGCGCGGGCGTTACGTGGAATTCAATCTCGTCTATGATCGGGGAACCTTGTTCGGCTTGCAGTCCGGAGGAAGAACGGAATCCATCCTGATGTCGCTTCCACCTGAAGTGTGCTGGCAATACGACTGGCAACCTGAAAAAGGCAGCAAGGAATCATTGCTGTATACGGAGTTTTTACCGGCACGGGACTGGCTGACTGCCTAGATCCTAAACAGGAATCGCTGGATTTTATGTACCTTGGTTGATAAGGAAAATAAAATGGATTAGCCTGAAAAATTAGACGTATGGAGCAATAGAATGAAAAATTACTACGCATTCAGCGTTGCCATGATATTGACATTGAATTATATGGACGTGCAGGCAGGAGAATCAGGAATAAAGGGCATATTAAGCAATAATGGTTGGTATGCAGGTGTTGAGGGCGGATGGACCAAAATTGAAAGCCCGCAGAGTGGTCCTGCATCCTTACCAAGGGTAGGTATACTTAGTGAATACTTTAAGGATGGTTATAATGTTGGCGTGCGTGGTGGTTATCGGTGGGCAGGATTGCGACTTGAAGAGGAGTTCCGTTATCAACACAATCGGATAATTAGTATTACAGACGGCGTTCCCCCAGCAACAGTTCCCGCAAGCGGCACCCGTACGGCCTATGCTCTGATAACAAATGTAATCTACGATTTCCAATTTGATGGATTATTATTAACCCCACATATTGGTGCGGGGATTGGTGCCGTTGCACAAAATGATCAATGGACAGTTCCAATTGGCCGATGCGACGATGCAACGGATTGGCAATTTGGCTATCAGGGAATCGCTGGTGGTCGCTATAATATTACACCAACTATAGCCATCGATCTCGATTATCGTTATCTTGGGACAACCAATCCAACATTCACATTCAGTGGTAGCGGAGCAACGATTGCTGGCATCTCCGGGTCTACATTTACATCGGGCTATGAAACCCACAGTATTGTAGCTAGCTTGAGCGTACAATTATAAACGCAGCTCAGGGGCAAACAGCATGATCTTTAACACTGGCCTAATTGGAAAAAACCCGGGTACAGGGACATTCGTAGCTACGAAAAATCATAAAAAGCTTTTCCGAAACCCTTGATTCCCCGAGCCTCTGGAAAATTAGACTACATCAGAGTTTCTCAAGTTCCTTTTAAGCAACAGCATCCCCTCTTACAGCGTTTTGCAAAGAACGTTGCAACCAAAGACAGATCAATCAAATACTCGATAGTCATTATCAATAATACGAAGGGCAATTTAAGTTACACTTCGTATTTGCGGTGCAACATATTTAAACATTGCAAGCTCTAACACCTGCTCCTGTCAGAACCAATGCAAACGCTGAAATATATGCTATTGCTTAAAAAAATAATTTGAGAAACTTAATGGACATTAACACACTGAACTTAAACCTTCTTCGCGCGCTAAGCGCCCTGATTCGAGCCCGCAATGTGACTATTGCCGCCAAGACGGTCGGGGTAAGCCAATCGTCCATGAGTGGTTTTTTAAAACAGTTAAGAGAAGTCTTTGACGACGAACTTCTGGTGCCCGGGCAATACAAGATTATGCAGCTTACACCCCTGGCATCTTCACTCGCGGATGACGTACATAGCATAATGAGTAAAATAGACCAGGTTTTTAATCAGCAGGACTCCTTTCATCCTGCCAGCTCTCAAAGAATCTTTCGCATAGGAATGACTGATCTTATATCGGCACTGCTGCTTCAACCGCTAATGAAACGCCTTTCATCCGACGCTCCGAATGTGCAGATAAAGATTATCCACCCAAGATACCTGGATTCCCTGGAATATTTTGAACAACATCAAATGGATCTTGTTGTAGGTTTTTTTGAAAATGTTCCACAAAACCTGAAACGGCAACTCTTGTTTAAAGACAATGCGGTCATTGCGTGTTGCAAAAATCATCCGGCCTGTTCTGCTCCGGACTGGAACATTGATGAATTGATCAAATATCCCTTGATTCAATTTTCATTAACTGGCACGCCCTTTGAAAATTATATGAAGAAGTATCTCTCGCGGCTTAGACTCAACAAACCCGTTTCCATTAATGTTGGGACCGGATTGACTCCGTTTCTATCGCTGTCCGGTACAACGTACCTGACATTAACAATTAAAAGGCTTGTGGATAGATTTGAAAATTCCGCCGGAATTACCGCCCTTAAAGTGCCTTTTGAATACGACTGCTTCGTATGTCATCAATATTGGCACCCAAGACATGATAATGATCCAGGACACTCATGGCTACGAAAAACAATGAAAAATATTTCTGAAACACTCGATTCTTTGAGCTTCTAAAAAATTAGTCTACTCTAGGCTCCGTGAATCAAAATTTTCTTCGCACTATTTTTTGCGAAAAAGCAGTAGCCCGTAAGGAGGCCTGCGGCCGTATTGCGGGTTTGATATGCCAATTAGGAATGTTATCCCGCATTACAGCGAAGCCTTCATGACAGGCCACTAGAAATTATTATTTATTGTGCAGCAATAGTTGCCTTGGTTTCGATCGGAAAAAATTGGCTCACAGAACCTGTGACTATATGGACATTAATTCCAGAATTATAATGGTTTACAAGCTCAGAAAACCAATTAAAAAATCGATATTCAGTATCGATAAATTTAAGTTTTTATTACAAAATAAATACAGGAAATCCAGGAGATTTTAGAGCCGAATTTTCTTCTAAAATATATTTTGCATCCGACTAAAAAAAGATGCAAACATTGTTTTGCTTGAATAATGGTATTATTGTGAAATTTTATATATAAAAAAAGGCCTCTCGAAAAAGAGGCCTTGCTTTATTCTGGGTCTGTAAATAATTTTGTGTAATTGGTCATAGTATATAATCTGCCTATTTTCAGACAGGCATTGAAGAAGAGACAAACTATGACTCATGATATAGATGAATTGGCCAAGGAAATAGCCAAGACGTGTAAAACGCAAGAAGACTTCACTGAGTTTTTTAAACAGCTAAAGCGTCGAGGCTTAGAGGCTGCGCTATCCGGAGAACTTACGCATCATTTAGGCTATGACAAGCATGCCAAGGCTGTTGAACGCAAGAGCAACAGTCGTAATGGGTACAGCAAGAAGACTATTCAGGTTAATGAAGGCGAAATGGAAATTGCGGTGCCACGTGACCGAACAGGCACATTTGAACCTCATATTATCCCTAAATACGCTACCCGCTTTGATGGTCTTGATGAAAAAATCATTTCATTTTATGCCCGAGGTTTAAGTACACGCGACATCCAAAGCGAGCTTGAAGAAATCTATGGTACAACCATATCACCCACATTGATTTCAAGCGTGACAGACGCGGTTTTATCAGATGTACGTGCCTGGCAGGCAAGGCCTCTGGATAGTTGCTTCCCCATTGTTTATTTGGATTGTATTGTCGTTAAAGTAAAGACTGACAAAGGTATTATTAACAAATCCGTCTATTTGGCATTGGGTGTTAATACAGATGGCTACAAAGAACTTCTGGGCATGTGGATTAGCCAAAATGAAGGCGCAAAATTTTGGCTAAACGTACTGACAGATATAAAAAATCGTGGCCTGGATGAAATATTTATTGCGTGTGTTGATGGACTTACTGGATTTCCAGAAGCCATTGAAACAGTATATCCACACGCTAAAGTTCAGCTTTGCATTGTACACAAAATTCGAAATTCATTGGCTTATGTCAGCTGGAAAGACCGTAAAATCCTTGCTGCTGATTTAAAAACAATCTACAGTGCCAAAACACTCATTGAGGCTGAAATGGCGCTGGAAGCATTTTCTGAGAAATGGGACGACCAATACCCATCCATAAGCTCCTCATGGCGCAGAGACTGGATACGTATTACCCCATTTTTTGATTATCCAGCTGACATCCGTCGAGCCATATATACGACAAATGCCATCGAATCGTTGAATATGACTTTGCGAAAGGTAATTAAAAATAAAAGAATGTTCCCATCTGACGAATCAGTTTTTAAATTGCTCTATCTTGCGATTGAACGAATTGCTCGGAAATGGACAATGCCGATCCACAACTGGAAGCCAGCTATGAATCGGTTTATGATCGAATTCGGTGATAGAGTTACTGAATAATGGAATGGCTAGTTACACAGAAAATTTTACAGACTCTTTATTCTGTCTCCTGCCGCTTGATTTTCAGGAAGTAAAATCGACAACCGATGATGATACGTCGCTAATCGCCGTAGCACTTTTCAATTTAATAACTTTTATGGTTTTGGCATTCAAGTCAAATTTTGATAAATCGATCATTTTTAAATTTCTGTCCTCGTAGGTGTGAACAAACAACTGTTTCTTCTTAAGGTCAATTGCGCTGGTCCATTGAGTGTGATCATAGTATGTTTCACCTTTCATTTTTTCTACGACAACTCCTTTGGGAACATCAAAATTATTCAATAAATGAAACAATTCCAATACGGCTTCATGGCCATTTTCAGAAGGAGGCATGGTTGCTGTAAACAAAGCCGCGCGGACAAATCGCGATGGCGATGTAAAATCACCCGGTAAACCCAGCATCCCGGATCCCAGGCCCAAATCTTTTAAAGGCAGATTGGGAATACTGTTTTCAGACACATCTTCCGGCTTCAAATTGACGTAATTACGCAAATTAGTCAAATGCCAGGCAAATTCAGGCGCGTTCGTTAGTACGCCAAGTTCATCATCATAGAGGTTCATCTTGCCATCCATGTACTCTACAATCAGACTTTTGCCATCAGGCTCACTGATGACATAATGGAGCGGCAGGGAAAATCCCCAAGGCTTGAAAATGGCATTAGAAACCTTGATGGATTGCAGTCCCGCCTTCGCTTCAGCGATACTCGCAAAATTTGAAAGCAACCATACCCCGACATCAACCGAACTAACGGAATTGGCAGCCTGTTCAGGCGTGACCTGCTGATAACCGGCAAACCCAGGAAAGTAAAAAGTCCCCACCCGCAACCCTTTTTCATTGACGCCTTCAATAATGAGTGGCAAAGATTTTGCGTTCATACCCATAGCAGCATATTTCGATTTCCATACCAAATTTTTACCCTCATATGGGGAAGTAGCTTTTAACTCATAATGTCTGGGAATAACCACAACATCCGAATCAATTTCAGCACCAAACTCCATGGTTCTTGCAAATACAACCGAGCCGTCTCTGGCTTGTATTTTGCTGCCTGTGCAAGCCTGAACGGCAGGCACAGAAGCAATAGAAAAAAACAACAGCCCTGCAACACTTTTTTTCATTTTTTCGATATTGATCATCAATTTATCCTTTGTCTTGAGTTATGAACCATATAACCTTAGAATAACAGAATGTTTCTTCCAAACAAACAATATTTTATTGAGCAATACCATAAAAATAATATAAATAAAAAAGGATTTTTAAATATGATTTTTCGTAAATTTTCAACCTGATAACATGCTAAAAATCTTGTTCATACGGATATGTTTTCTTGTAACGTGGCTATCATTATGGCAACATGCTTTTTGTGCCAATGGCCAGGTGTTTGACGGCATCAACTATATTAATCCGGCTAATAATCTTTTTGTAAAAAAATTGCGTGTTTCCACGGGATCCATTATCTATAATCCTAAAATTCCATTTCAAGGAACCGTCAACGGCAATCCCAAAAAAGCGACAAGCAATCCACTCGTGGTATCGCCCTATGCCCGTGTCATATACCGGTTGCATCCAAAACTCGCTTTTGGCCTGGCCATCAGCGAACCTTATCGTGTTATTATTGACTATAAGCTATCAAAAGATAACATTCCCGGCTTGTATAATCGGGAAAACATCCGTACCGCATCTATCCACCCCAATCTGGCGATACAGTTGTCTAAAAACCTGTGGCTTGGTGCAGGATTAAATATAGTCCGTTACCAGCTCGAACTGAACCTGGTTGTGCCTTTTACCATATCCTCCACTCCGACCATATTCAATTTGCAGGGAAATGATGTCGCATGGAGCTATGCGCTTGGGGCTATCTATTTGTTCAACAAAAACACGTTTCTTGATGTGGCTTATTTCAGCAGAAATACCGGAAAAATCACCGGAACCAGCTCGTTTAAAAACGTCAGCGCCCCCACACTTTCTCAAACATTGCTTGTGATCCCGGACACCTTGACCGCTGCCCTGACCCATCGCTTTGACGAAAAACTCATGGTCAGGCTCGGCGTGATGCGCACCTTCTGGCAGGAATTCAAATATACCAGCATTTCCCTACCGAATGCGTTCATTCCCATTCCTCTCAATTACCGTAATACCAATCGTTTCCTTTTTTTAAGCCGGTATCAGCTCTCCAATGAATACGCGTTCAGTTTTTACGCCACAAAAGATTTCACCCCCACCAAACTCGGGGAAAGTAATTTTGCCCTGGCCGGTAATATCTTCTCGACCGGATTTATAGCCAGCAAAAAAATAACAAAATCATTTACATTACGAGGATTGTTTGGTTATGGTTTTAATACGAATACAGTGAAAATCGATGAAGAAACCTTCAAAACCTTTGGAACAATAAAAAATAAAATTATCTTCTCGAATTTCCAGATTATTTATAATTTGGATGGCTAGGCTCTGTACATTTTAATCGCTACAACATGACTCGTAACCGCACCCCTCCGGTGTACGCTGTTTTTCTGACGCTGAAAGGCGAACGTATTACCTGGCTATTTAGGGTGATTTTTGTCGAAGGTAACAGGGCGTAATTATAAAATACCTCAAATCCCTTTTCGCTGTTTGCCATTCGTAAAGGCTGCAGCAAACGAACCAGTTTGTTTGAGAAATACGTATAGGCATAACCGATTCCCCAATTATCGTCAGGACGGTTGGCAAACATCAATCCGTACCCTCCCAGCCCCGCACTATAAAACTGGCTTATGACATTGCGATCATCCGGACTCCACCCTGCGCGTCCATACAAACCAAACCCCAATGGAGGAATGCCTTTTCGAGAGGGCTGATCATCACCCTTGGCAAATTTGGTAGCAGCCTGGTGATGATTATCCATAACCCATAAATACTGATCAAAATTAACCAAAATACCGTAATTATTATTTTTCCGCGCAATCGGTATAACACCGATTAATTCGGCCAGTAATTGCCGTTGATCGATAGCAAAACTGATGGGCGGCTTGGTTGTATAACCACCTATAATGCGATAATTTCCCGGCAAAACATTCCACAGTTCGGTGGTGTATTGATACTGCACCCCATATGTGTATTGCCCGTCAAACGCCGTATTAAAACCGGTGGTACTGGCTTTGCCATTGGCATCCAGAGCAATGACCGCCAGTGTATGCTGTTTATTGGGTACCCAGATAATCCCGGTTCCTAACGGAGTATAGGGTACAAACGCACCCAACATGGGATTATTCACTAATCCCGCATAATCAAACTGGAAATTTTCATTATTGGCAAAAACATTTTGATCAGCCAAACCCGCAAAGTTTATTTTTCCAATTAAAAAAATCAGGTTTTCAGGCAGCGCTTGCACCAGATAAGCTTCGGAAAGGGTCGTCTCTGAATGCCTGGGAACCGGCATGGTCGCATCGTAGTTGGCCGGAAGAACGGAACCAACGTCGGGGTTGATGCTTCTCTGCGCCTGCCAGGAGGACTCCCCATGAAGAAGGATCCCGCCACCGGACCAAACCCCGGCCTTACCGGAATCCCAGGCAATGAGATAATCGGAACTTCCATCATTTCGCCAAATGTCATGACGAACACCGCCGGCAAGGTTGCTATTCAGAAATTGAGTGATGTTTGTATCAATAATAAATCCCTTGTCAAACAAATCATCCCGAATACCACCTAAATTACCCAGCAAAAAACTCCTGTCGGTCACAGGACCCCTTACCATATTGGGGTCTCCATAAAATTGATGGACGCGCCATAATCCGTACAGAAGTTCCGGACTGATGGTGAATAATGATATTTTGGACTCCGGTGTGGAAGGCTTTTCTGCCCGGGAGACGGTCGTTCCCAAAGCAAAAATCATAACAAGCACCACCGCAAACCCTTTAATCATCCCGTCTCCCTGGCATCGACTCAATATGTTTAATATTCCAGAAACAACTCAATCAGTTTCGCACAGTAATGCGGTTTTTGAAAAAGCACGCCATGTCCGGCACCTTGTATACGAACCAGCCAGGAACCAGGAATCGCATCCGCAATCATGACGGCATTCTTAACCGGGGTCAGCACATCCTGCATGCCGTTGAGAATCATCACCTTATTTTTAATACCGGGCAGTTTATCCCAAATCCCGGAACCTTTGTTTTCATGCGTCACCGCTTCGCCTTGTGCCTGAATGGCTTGATGGTTCATCGTTTCTTGCGGGATAGTGCTCACGGTTTTCAGAAAACGGATGGCTTCCTTTCTTGCACTCGGAGGAAATAAAAGCGTCGTGACCATTTGCTCCGGAGTCAGGTTGGGATCGCTTAGCATGTTAAAATATTTTGCCTCCGGTAACACGGTTTGTTGTCCACCGGCTTTTCCTCCGACAACGATAAAATGATCATACATTTCGCCGTGTTGCGTAGCCAGAAAAAGCAGAACACTGCCGCCCATCGAAAATCCCAGAACATCGGGCTTTTGTAATTGTTGCGTTGCAATAAATTCATGAACAATATTGGAAAATTGTTGCATCCGGTTGGGAAACGCCTCTTTTGTCGTCGACTGCCCAACGCCTGGAAAATCAAAGATAATCACTTCTCTGTTTTTACTTAGTTGCTGTAACAAGGCCGGATGCCAGGTGGTCATCGTATCGCCATGCCCCGTAATCATGACCAGCGGTTTACCATGTCCAAAGCGGTAATAAGCAATCGTAGCGTCCTTTACTGTCGCCTTTTTTAACGCCCCATAAAACGAGGGCATGGTGCTGGCATAGTTAGAAAAACAAAGCAACATACCGATAAAGAAAATCCATTTTTTCATTGGACACTCCTGCGTTATTTGGAAACGAGCCCTGTCAAAGGCTGTTTGAGAATACCCCGGCCCTCATTTAACATAAGAAAATTTGGTGCACAGAACCTACACTCCGGGAACTTGAATACTCGTTTATAGCTAAACGATGACGTTCTAAACAATATAGCAATTTATAAGCCCGGAAAGCCAATTAAAATATTAATACTCAGTATCAACACAGTATTTGAACCTGGGCGTCGAGGTAACACGAGCGTTAACTACAAAATCCGGGCAAATCAAATAACTTTTAGATTGATTTTTCAAACAATTTGCTTTCATTTTAATCATTTTTATGATTAAATCGCATCTTTTAAAATTCAAATTTACGTTATTTCTGGAAACTACATGGGATTATATCGCGCTATATCCGTTGATATGGACGGGTGTTTTTTTAACAAAGCCTATCTCGCATCAGAAAAACCTGATGTCATAGAAGCCAATCGATCGCTACTGGATGAATTTTCCAGAGCCGGTGAAGAATATAATGGCACGACCGTATTTTTAGATTCCAACCGCCAATCGATTGGCGATGACAATGACAATGCGGCAAGCAACGAAACGGGTTCGTCCTATCCATGTCTTTTAAAAATCGGTGACTATTTAAAAGCCGACGTGGATACTTTTCTCCTGCCCGATCTGTATAATGATTTGGAAGACGGAACTACGTTTGCCCATGCCCTGACCCTGCTTGATGAAGCCTCCTTTGATTATGATCCGGATAAATTCAGGAAAGCGGATCGCAAGGAATGGTTACATGACCACAGCAAGCTGACCATTCTTTATGCCCAAATCCATAAATTTGCCTGTGAGCACCCAAGCGATACGATTGATTTTTATTTCTTTGATGATCGCGAAGTCCTGCTTGCAGGTTTGCATGATTATTTCAGTAACAACCGTCTTATGCTGCCAGATAACGTGACGCTTCATGTATGCGGTTATCAAGGACCCGGTGCAGAACCCCTTGTTACTTACTACAAACCAATTACCGGGTTGGGTCAAATAGATAAGGATTATAAAAACAGCGTAAAAAAAATAGCGGCAATTTCTATCGAATCGCCCAAATGCCAGGAGTTTGGACTCTCCAGTACCCGTAGCGGGCGCTGTGTTCGAACGTATGAAGACGCACAGGAAGCCGGTTTTCTTTTAACCTCCCCTATTGATTGCGTTCGTGATTATCATCTTGGCCCGCCCCCAGCCATTGAAAAAAAATCTGAGCGCCCGGGATCCAGCGAACGATCTGCTTCTCAAAGTAGCGGGCTTTCTCTTTTTAAACATGCGCTCCCGAAAAAATGGCCTTCCTTCCCCTCATTGACTTCCTTACCATCCCCAAGACGAAGCAAGAAAAACTCTACGAGAAAATTCGAAACAGAAGAGGATTTTACCATAACATCAGAGATTGATCTGATGGTGGAGTCTAAAGAAAAACGCTCATCATCCGACAGCGTCAGCATAGCGACGTCTGCGTCGTTATTTGCTCCAGTACCCTGGAAAAAGGCAAGCGTTCGATCACGGCAGGCCTCCGAGGAAAAAGAATTGGAAGCCGGTTCTTACCGCCACAATAATAATCCGCACGGAACCTAGTACAACGTTTCACTGAAGTTGTCTTGCTGGTTTGTTATTGCCGCGACAGCGGGAAAACGTTCATAAGTGACACATCAAACCCGCAATACGGCCGCAGGCCTCCTTACGGGCTACCGCCTTTTCGCAAAAAAATGGTGCCAATTAGCCGTATTTGCAGCTGTGAAAATTTTTGTTCACGGAACCTGGGAAGCATTCATACGATAAAACGCCATGGCGTTGTGAAATAGTGCCTTGTCTGCCAAATCCTCGTCCAATGCCTCCCGAACCAGAGTAATATCCTGATCCGTAAACGGATCAGGCGCCCGTGTCGACGGCAAATCAGTACCAAACATCAAAGCTGAAGGGTTAATGGCAGCGAGGTCTTTCAGAGCGTTTCGCACATCAAAATCAACCCGGCCAAATCCGGATGCCTTAACCCGCACACCGTGCTCAACCAGTGCCAGCAGATCCCGCCATCCTTGTTTTGACAAACCCAGATGATCGATACTCACGGCAGGCAAACCGACAAGGATATGACGCAACTCACCGAGCGCGCCTGAGTCGATATAAAGTTCCGTATGCCATCTGACTAACTCATAAACACGATGCGCCATTGTTTGCAGGTGCTCGATCTGTTCCGGCCCGCCTCTCTTTATATTAAAACGAATAGCGCGCACTCCCGCCTTATCTAATCGCAGAATTTCCTCATCACTGACCGATGACGGTAATTGTGAAACACCCACAAAACCCGGACCAAGCGCGTGCATGGCAGCCAGCAAATAGGATTGATCAAAAGCCTGAAACGATCCGGATACGATAACTCCACCCTTAATATTAAGAGAACTGGTACGTCTGCGATAATCCGTCACGGTAAATTCGGGAGGTAAATAAGATTGATTGGGAACTAAGGGGAATTGATAATCAATAATATGGAAATGTGCATCAAACAGTTTCAGCATAGTTCATCATCCGTATTTGTTTCGAGCCATAAGAATACCAGGGCGTGTCCTCATTCTGTTTCCTCCGGCATCGCCCGCTTGCTTAATGAGGAAATAATTTTTTCAATGCTATGCTGATGCGGATCATTTTGCTCAATAATAGCCTGGGCACGTTGTTCACAATAATCTTTTACTTCCTTATCCGGTAAAATATAAAAGGTATCTTTCGCCACCTCATTAAGTATATGCTCGGCAATGTCTTCCGGAGGACGGCTTCTGGCAATCAAATCGCTCAACATGCCATGGAATTTATCGGAATGCAGCGGTGTTGAGTTAATCAAAAGGCGGGTGTTGGCAAAAGACGGGCAAACCACGGATACGGAAACCGGCTTTTCCAGGCGTTGTAAATCAAAATGCAGTGATTCGGACAGTGCGACAATAGCGTGTTTGGACATCGCATAGGCCGACATTTGAGAACCGCTGCACAAACCATACAAACTGGCCATGTTAATAATATGAGATCGGTGTGGCTGCTTGAACATGGTTGGCAGAAATGCCTGGATTCCATTGATAACCCCAAACAGATTGACGTCCATCACCTTATGGATATGTTCACAGGCCAGCTCCCATATCGGAGCAAGATGGCCGCTGATTCCCGCGTTGTTAAAGAGAAAATCAACCCGATTAAACCGTTCAAACGTCTGCTTGGCCAGATGCCTCAGACTTTCCGGCTTGGCAACATCACAGACAACACCAAGCACATCCGTTTGCGCGCCAAGAGAAAGTTGTTCCACTCTGTCACACAATTCACTGACCGAATTATCAGCCATAACGACATGAAAACCCCGTTCTATACAAGCCTTGGTCAAGGCCAGACCAATTCCGCTTGCAGCACCGGTAATTACGGCTACACGTCTATCAGAGTCCATTCCCGTTTCTCCACCTGGTATTATCGTCTCAATAATAATTCCTTTGCGCCTGTCATCCGTTCACCACTCATATCACCCTGGTATTTGTCTTAACCAATCGGACACTGACTACGTCACATAGCCTTACCAGCAAACGCTCATACTGCCTGAGTGATCCATTGCCAACACAATAACAGAGCCTGTTGAACGGCTTTACAAAATACGTTGATAATGAGTTTGAACTAAATTTAACCGATTATCCAAGCGCGAATGATAACGGCTCCATACCGGAACGGTCAAGCGAATCGTGATAGAATCCAGGGTATTCTTCATTCTGTAAATAACAGGGTCAGTACACGTTGCTTTTCCTGGCTGTAAAAAAATATGCGTGACTTGTTTATTTTTTTGTAAATTGGGTTGCCAATTGGCAACCCAATCTGGATGCACGGATTTATCTTGTCGGGTTTCCCATTGCAAGCCCGACAAAATGATCCGGCATCAATATCTTGTTATTTACAGGATGAGATTTATTCAGAGACAACAATAACATCCTGGGCTTTCAATCCTTTAGGACCCTTATCAAGAATAAACGTTACCGGATCGTTTTCATGCAATGTTTTAAATCCGGAACCTTGAATATCTTTGTAATGCACAAAAATGTCATCACCTTGTTGATTGACAATAAATCCAAATCCTTTTTTTTCATTGAACCACTTAACATGGCCACTTTCTCTTTGCGACATTCACTTATCCCCTTTGTCTTAAGCTTTTCTACCTGGAAGGCAGATCTAACACTCTAGGCTCAGTAAAAACATGTTGTTCACGGAGCCTGGTATCCATTGCAGAACAATTTAAAAACAAAGGCATCAAAATTTAGCGTTATTGTTATTAAATTTGCGCTACAATGTCATTTCTCGTGCCAAATCAACCTGGCACTGTGATTAGCATATCAGTTTTTTATTGATTGTTAACGATTTTTTTAAAGAAGTGATGTCATTTATTATTTTTAATTAGTACAGGATATCCAAATGGAATACTCAAAACCTGCTTTTATTCGGATGGCGCTAGCCTGCGATGTTCTTAAATTTGGTGAATTCACCTTGAAATCAGGTCGAAAAAGCCCCTATTTTTTTAATGCGGGTATGTTTTATCAAGGAGACTCCCTGCGTCATATTGGACATTTTTATGCCAAAACGCTCCTGGATAATCAAATCGAATTTCAGCATTTGTTTGGACCGGCCTACAAAGGCTTGCCTCTTGCGACAGCGACAGCGATTGCTCTGGCCGAGCGTGGCGTTAATACGACGGTGACGTTTAACCGAAAGGAAACAAAAGATCATGGTGAAGGCGGCCAACTCATTGGCGCCCCGCTACAAGGCAATACTGTAATGATTGATGATGTCATTTCGGCAGGCACCGCGTTTCGGGAATCGCAGGAACATATTAAAGCACATGGCGGAAATCTGACTACCGTCGTTATTGCCATGAATCGGTGCGAGCGCGGTATCACCGATCGATCCGCAGTGGATGAGATTGAAGCTCAGGGCATTAAGGTGTTGTCCGTCATCACCTTTTTTGATTTGGTTGACTATCTGATTGCGGAAGGTGCCGACAGAGAAGTGGAACGCATGAAAGCCTATCAAAAACAATATGGTTACAATTTATAACAGGATGACGTCTGTTAGATCAGAATAACAATTACTGGTTCTTTTTTACGGGTTGGTTGCTGTGGCAACCCAACCCGATTTTTACATTCAGGGAATAAAAACTCAACGGTACCTAATACGCAGCGATGTCGATGGTTTTTATTTTGTAATTGATCATTTTATTATGCCTGTTGACAGTCAGGGTAACACGCTCACCCACTTTAATGTCCGTTAACAAATTATAAAGATCATCATAATTGCGCACAGGATGCCCATTCAAAGCCACTATCACATCCCCTAGCTGAATCCGCCCCCAGCCATCGCGGTGTGTGCCCCTTAAACCAATTCCCGCAGCCGGGGTGTTCGGCAGAACTTCCGCGATCAGTATTCCCTTTCTCACCCCTAATCGGGAAGCAATACCTGGCTCCACACGATGTATACCCAAACCGGATAAAATCACACGCCCATTTTTAATCAGTTGTGGCACAATGCGCTGGATATCGTCGGAAGGAACGGCAAAACCGACACCGGCCGAAGCCCCGGAATTGGAATAGATAACCGTATTCATACCAAGCAAGCGGCCTTTACTGTCCAGCAAAGGCCCTCCGGAATTACCCGGATTAATTGAGGCGTCCGTTTGAATCATATCCCGGATAGTTACGCCGCCAATTCCCGGAACCTGACGGCCTAGCGCTGAAATGACACCTACCGTCAAACTATGATCCAATCCAAAAGGATTACCGATAGCTATAACTTTTTGACCAACCTGGAGATTATTAGTCGACGCCATCGTAAAAGGGGTAAACGATTTCAGAGACTGTAACGCTTTGGGCGACGCAATTTGTAAAACGGCAATATCTTTACGTGGCTCGGCACCGATGACTCGCGCCGGCACCGTTTTATTATCTATGGTGATCATTAACTTGTCTGCGTCTTTGATGACATGAAAATTGGTCACGATATGTCCCTGGGCATCCCAGATAATGCCGGAGCCGGCACCGGTTGTGACGTGCATTTTTTCATAAGAGTGGTTGGCAACCTCGGACAAACGGTGAACAAAAACAACCTTGGGAGAAAATTTTTGAAAAATGTCGATGGTGTTTTTTTCGCTGGCCAGCATATCGTCCTGTTCGGACGCATATAAGGAAACAACTGAAAACACACAGATAACAAACAGGAAAAAACGGGAAAACTTATTGATCATCCTCAAACTCCATACCTATAGAACCAGTTAATCGTTTACGGAAGCTCTGGCGTGCTAATAATTTCTCAATAACGGACTGCGGAAAATCAGTTATTGTAATAATATTTTTACTAATCAAGACATCAATCAAATCCTCTACAACCCTAATCAATTGTAAATCAGATTGAAGTAATTTGAATTTTTCTTCTCCTTCACAACGATGCAGGAACGCAATGACATCGGGGTGATCGAGATCAAGTTGCTCATCTCCCGGCTGTCCATGCTCGCAAATGGAGAACACATTACCTTGTTTATCACGTTGAATATAAACCACTTAGCTCATCCGTTAACTGTCTTGGTTGAATTATGCACTATTTTAATGCTTTTGACCAATAAAAAAGTTCGTGATGATACTATTTCAAAATTTATTGTACTATTTTTCAGCAAAAAGCGAAGAGTATTTATTGAGAAACACGGTGAGTCAATCCGATTCGCCAATTGGGTTATCAATCGACAACCCAATAAAATAACGAACATATATGGCAAGTCACCCGTTCAATACGAAATTGGATGGAATCCTTGATCAAGCGGGCGATTCGATCCATTTTTTACGATAATCCTCCAGCGTTTCATCATCGGACCAGCCGTCGTCATAATCAATGGAGTCCGTATCATCTTCCAGATCATTAATATCCGACTCAGTATCCGAAACATCCTGCCTGGTTTCTTTTTCCTTACTGCTCTGCTCCAGGTTGATACCAGTTGATATTTTAAAAAATCCCAACAGGAATTCAATGGGTGCCATTAAGGCCGATTTGAAAGTCTGGGTTGAGGAATCAATCGTTTGTTTGGCAATATTTTCACTGTTATGGTTATGACGTAAATAGATTTTTTCCAGCAGTCCTGAATGACGCTCAAAAATGGAATCCATATGCTCGTTGCGCTGTTTTTCCTGCTCAAGAAGATAATTCTGCAATTCGAAATGATTGTCCCACAAGGAAGCCCGCCTTGTTTGTAATTTTTCCAGTTCCCCGTCATAGCGCGCAAGTTCCTTGCTTATTTCCTGTTTCAATTCATCACAGGCATCCTTGCGAGTCTGCACCGGCCCATTGGAAACTATCGACGATGACTCTTTCAAGGCAACTTGCGCATAGCGTTGAATCAATTCTTCTTTTTTTCTCAGTATTTCGTCTATTTTCTGATCAAGATACTGAATCGCCTCCTTATTGGATCCCAGTACCTGATAATGTGAGTCAAAGCGCTTGTTGCTGGACATTTGCAGTCGCAGCTTTTCCAGCTCCCTCGCTTCCTGATCCAGTGCCCGTTGTTGCGCCTGATCATTAAGATTTTTATCCCGACTTAACAGTAATTGCCGAATAAAGGCGGCCAGAATACCAACAACACCAAACACCGACGCACAGATTATAGCTATAGTGACAGGTTCCATAACTCAACCTCCCTAGTGCAAATGAATCAATTGAGTGTGAATATCCACAGCGAAATAACGACTGAATGTTTGATAGGAGTCAACCGCCGGCCATTGTTCCTGGCGTTCACACATACGCAGCATTTCCGCTTCAAAAATAGGCTTGTAGTAATGCTTTAAAAAGGGTTTTACTTCACCAAGGTGTTCAAAATTTTTCACAACAACCGTCGCATTTTCCGACAGATGGGTAATATTAATTTTTTCCAGAACATCAGACAGCTCACGATCGTCCTCAACGGCCGATTTCATCCATTTTAACAGTACGGAACGTGGCTTTATTCGTAATAGCTGCCTGCCTTCGCTCAGATTTTTTTCCATGAGAACAATCTGGGAATGAAGCTCAAATTTAAAACAACATAAAAAATCCAGAAAGCTGCCTTCGATCTCATTGCGAGCATCGTTACCCAGCCAACGGCAAATCTCATGCCGGAACATGGTTGTAAAATGTCGTTCAATTTCATTTAAAGTGGCTTCATCGCTATTCTGCTTTGGAATAACATAAGCCGTATTATCGACGTGTAATAATCCAAGATCCGGCAAATTACTGTCATTGAGCTGAGAGGCGAGGAAAGATAAAAAGACCTTGGTCGGTTTAAGAATGATAACTTCCCACTGACTTGGTTGCATGACGCCCTCCTTGTTTTAATTGACTCATCCTGAGCACAACTTAAAAAGCAATATAAACGTCTTGTCTTCCTGAATTTTTTCAAGGGAAGACTATCAGATTAACGCTAAAATAATTTGATGGCAAGATATAATGGAAATTTTAAATTCACGATAATTACTGCGTCTGCTAAACAATATCTTGTCCTGTCTCCCCGGATCGGTAAATCTCATGGCGACAGGCCTGATTTATTATCAAATTTAAAACACAAGAAATTAATTTTGAACACTTGACAGGTTCATAGTAAAGTATATGCTTGGTCTTTTTTATCTTTGAAGTCGGTTTTCATGACATTCCTGAAAAAACTGCTGCTTGGTCTTTTACTTATTCTGACTATTCTTGTAACGTCCCTCTGGATTATTGCCAAATCAATCAAACCCGAAGTCATAAAAGACTATGTGAACTCACAACTTACTACGCTGACAGCGCAAAAAAGCAGCGTTGAGGGGGATATCAGCTGGCATTTGTTTCCCAGGCCAGGAGTCCGAATCACATCGATCAAGGTTGGTGACATCGGCGGGGACGCACCCTTTGCCATGACTCTGGACAAATTGTTGTTTAATCTTAATATAACGCCGCTTCTACGAGGCAAACTTGAATTTAGCGAGTTGAAAGTGGACGGATTTAAAATTCGGATCAATTCCGACGCCAAACCTTCCCAGGCAACATCCAAACCAGTCAATCACGCTCCCCAAAAGGAAAAACAGAATATCGCCAAATCGTTTGCAATAGCGCGGCTTATGCTGAGCCGTGGACAGATTATCTGGACACGCCAAAAGACCCGGATGACGATTTCCGGTTTGCAGCTTGGCGCCGAGCAATTGAATTTACAACAGCAGTCGTTTCCTTTCCAGTTAAAAGGCAAGCTCGACGTAACCAGACTGCAGCAACGACTGGCTAAATCAAGAGTGAATTTTAAAGGCCGGGTTGAACTGCCCGCAGGATTGTTGCATAACCCGGAAAACGCCCTGAAATCATTATTTATGACGGGACAGTTAACCTTGCAGGATACGGAGTTAAAAACGTTCCGGTTTGACCGACTAAAAGGTAATGCGGAATTAAAAAAAGGCATCGCGCAATTAAACCCTCTGACGGTCAGTTTGTATCATGGGGAATCCATAGGCGATCTCCGCTACGACACCACCCAGCACAAACTGGCTATCAATCAAACGGCTACCAATTTAAACAGCGGCAAACTGATACAAAATCTCACCGGGAAAAAATTATTGCAGGGAAGTCTTGATTTCTCCCTGCACACCCTGACGGATTTGCAAAACACGGACTGGCAGAGCAATACCACCGCCAATGGTAATTTTACCATCCGGGATGGCACGTTGCTTACTATTGACTTTAATAAAGTCATAGATGAAATCAATAATAAAATTGGTACTTTACTTAAAATCAGGAACATAAATCCGCAACAGGAATTGGACCTGGCTCAACTTGACGCACCAATGAACTACAACGGAGAAACACCTTTTAAATTGTTAACCTTGCAGTACCGTCTTGACAAAGACACGGTGTTTAGCGATATGTTTATCTTGCAAACAAACAGGCTGCAATTAAATGGTAATGGCCAATTTAATCTGAACGATTACGCCGTTCAATCTCAGATCCAGGCCAAGGTCTCTTTCAATAATGACAAAGCGGATAAAATTCAGGATATGATGGGTGGAAGCTTCCCAATCCTTATTAAAGGGACCTTGAATCAATTGATGGTCATTCCAAACCTGAAGAAAATGACACCCCTGCTGACCCGAATGTGGCTTAAGGAAACCCTTGCCAAACCGGTCAAGGATATAAAACAACAGTTAAAAACGTTATTTCACTAATAAGGCTTATACACTGATCGCATCCAGAAATTACAGCCGTAAAATGAAATGGCAACAAAACATGGTTATGTCAGAGAATTTACAAGAACATTTCAGTACGCCTCTCCTGTCCTGGTTCGATCAGCATGGCCGCAAGGATTTACCCTGGCAGCATCCCCGCAGCGCCTATCGGGTATGGATTTCGGAAATCATGCTGCAACAAACACAGGTTCAAACCGTCATCCCCTATTTCAACCGATTCATACTACGTTTTCCCGATGTGACCTCTTTGGCCAAGGCCCCTGAAGACGACGTTATGGCTCTCTGGTCCGGTCTCGGTTATTACAGCCGTGCCCGTAATATCCACAAAACCGCACAAATTATCTACCGGGACTATGGAAGGGAATTCCCGCAGGAAGCGGATGAACTGATTCGTCTCCCGGGCATTGGCCCTTCTACAGCTGCCGCTATCAGTTCCCAGGCGTTCGGGCGTAAAGCGGCTATTTTAGACGGCAACGTCAAACGGGTTCTGGCACGCTATTTTCTGGTAGATGGCTGGCCGGAAAAAAGTCTGGTGAAAAAACGATTGCAGCAACTGGCTTTTTCCTGCATGCCGGATCAACGCTGTGCCGACTATACCCAGGCCATTATGGATCTGGGGGCAACGTGCTGCACCCTGAAAAATCCCCATTGTGATCATTGCCCGTTACAAAAAACCTGTCTCGCGTTTCTGGCGAACGAGACACAAAACTACCCCGTTAAAAAAATTAAAAAAGAACGGCCGGTACAACATCAACAGTTTTTATTATTATACCGATCGGATCAGCATGTCTATCTTGAAAAAAATCCGCCAACCGGACTATGGTGTAGTCTGTGGTGTCTGCCAAGTCTGAATATCGATCATGATCCTGCGGCGTATCTTGACCGGAATTTCGGGTTTCAAAATCCGTGTATTGAAGATTTTATGACGATCAAACACTCATTCAGCCATTTTCATCTTCATATTAAGGCCCGGTTAGTTAAAACCATGCTGGCTGATACACCGGTGATTAGGGAAACGACCGGAAAATGGTTCAAACTGGCAGAAACCAGCCGTCTTGCGCTCGCCAAGCCAACCCGGGATATCCTCAATCAATTGCTAGTACTACAATGGTAAGTTCTGTCATTCCCGAGAAATCGGGAATCTATCCACGTTAAAATAGATCTCCGCCTGCGCAAAGATGACCATCAATGAGCAAAAATGAGTACATAAACAGGGATCCTTTTCAAAATACAACTGTAATACTAATCCGTGCGGCGATGACCGGAATGAAACGTCATTAACACCAGAAATCCTGCCGCAAATAATAATAATCCGATTTCTCCCAGATAGAGGCGGGCGATGGTTACGTTTTTCCAGTGCGCCAGAATATAATAAAAAATAATAATAACGACACCGGAAACGCTGTTAAAAAGCGATTGCACCCTGCCCTGATATTCCAGAGCAGTCATTTCCTGGGCAAGGGTAGTCAATAACGCCCATGCGGAGAAAGAATAACCTATTAAAAAATGATAAAATATCGCCCTTTGGCTGCTCTGAGTATGACTGAAACAATAAAATGAGACCATCCCCAGAACTACCTGCAGCATAATAACCCGATATATGGTAAAGCGGGAAGCGAGCCATGGGCTGATAAAACCACCGGTTATAATACCAAGGGAAAGCATTGCCTCAAGCCAGCCGAATTCACGGACATTGCTATGCAATACGGATTTTGCATAGGGAGCCAGTAAAACCGGCGCTGTCATCATACATACAAAGAACAGCCCCTGAACAAGGTATATCAGCAAAAGCGGGGTATTACGCAATATATAGCGCCCACCTTCCATGAACTGGGTTAATAACGACTCCCTGTCGTCAACTGCTCGTGTGTTGCGGCGGTATTTTATATTAACAATCAGCAACATGGCCAACAGATAACACACCCCGTTGATCAGAAAACAAACGGACGAGGACGTGGTAGCCAAAATAAAACCTGCACTGCCCATCCCTAAAACCGCGCCTATCTCATAGGCTATATCCACCACGGCATTACCGTAGAGCAAATCCTTTTCAGCCAGCAACTCCCGGACAAATGTCATCGCCACCGGAATATAAACCGCCAGCAAAGTTCCGATAACAGCAGCCAGGGCATAAATGGACCATGCCGTCATGTGGTTTTGCGCCAACCAGGCAAACCCGAATAAACACATGGCTCTCAAGCCGTTAGCCAGCAACAGCAAATGCTTGCGATTACAACGATCGGCAATAACGCCAAAAAAAGGCCCAAGCACCACGTTAGGGAGCCAGAAGCAGGTCATCAAAAGTGCGGTTGAGACAACAGACGTGCTAAATTGCATCAAAGCCCAGACCATAATAATGTAGGTCAAACCGTTGCCAAACATGGCAAGCAGACAACTGAGCGTAAAAAAGCCAAACGCTCGATTTTGCAACAGTTGAAATGGTTTACCTAACATAATATCACTACCATATTTTCAAACGATTTGGTTTCAGGCTCCATACACTTATCCCACACCAAAATTAAACGCTTTAAGCGCTGGCCTTTTCATCAACAGATGGTTAAGCTGCTTGAATTGAAACCGTAAGAATGTTATCCGGACAAAATCATACCACGCAGAGCACAATTTGTGAAGTTTTTGAACAAGAAAATCATCGCCTGTTTGTATTGATACTCAAATCCAGTATTATCGGTTAATCATGCTTGAGGGAAGAAATGTATAACATATTCATATTGATATTGAGTATTGCTGCCATGCTATGGTCAGCCAGCCACCTGGTAAGCGGGGCTTCCGGCATCGCATTTTATTATCGTCTGCCGCCCTTTCTCATTGGCTTTACCCTGGTAGCCATCGGCACCTCCGCACCGGAAATTATGATTGCGATAAACGCTTCAATGGACGGGTTAAATGATATTGCCATTGGTAATGTCATAGGAACCAATATCGCCAATATCGGCCTTGTTCTTGGCCTTACCGCCCTGATAAAACCCTTGAAAATGCAATCCTCCCTGTTGCGAAGGGAGTATCCGCTGCTATTTCTCGTTATGCTGTTTACCTACTCACTGATGCTGGATGGCTATCTGGGCATTATGGACAGCTGCCTGTTTCTTTTAGCCTGTATCGGATTACTCGGCTATCTGCTGCTAAGAGCACGGCGATCCGTATTAACAAATCGGGTGGCTTTGGACTTTCAACAGGCCTGGCTACAAAAACGTTCTGTCAAAATACACACGGTGCACTTTATTCTGGGATTTCTCATCCTGGCCGTCAGTACCAAATATTTTATTAGCTCCAGTGTTATTCTGGCCAAAAATTTCGGGGTTAGCGATTTGGTTATCGGTTTGACACTGGTTGCAATCGGTTCCAGCTTACCGGAATTAATCACCTCTGTCATGGCCGCCGTCAAGGGCGCGGATGATATAGCGGTCGGCAATATCCTTGGCGCGAATGTCTTTAATCTTCTGGCGGTTATGATCTTTCCGGGAATTATTCATCCGGCCTTAATCAGCCATGCGGTATTATGGCGGGATATTCCAGTCATGTTTGCAACGACTCTCGTGCTTTTATGGTTCAGTTACCGCAACAAAAAAGCACTGACCCGCTGGCATGGCGTTCTTTTGATCCTGATTTACTGCAGCTACATCCTGTCCATTTTAATCAGCGCCAACCATTAACGACTATTTAAACGCACCGGTCGGCTTGGCCCGTTTAAAATTTTAAGCGCTTCCAACGCATCGGGCTGACCGGCGTTGGCCGCCTTGTTGATCCAGTACCATGCCTTTTTACGATCTTCAACCACACCCTGCCCGTAATAATACATATAACCAACGGCGTATTGCGCGTCCGGCTGTCCTTTTTCAGCTTCCGGTTTCAGATGAATAAAAGCCGAGCGATATTGCTGAACCTTGAAGGAAGCGATGCCTTCATACAAATTGGTATAATTGACACAAGAGGACAGGCACAACATGAGCGGTACAGACAGGATTAACCGAAAAACAATCCGCATACACATTATTCCTTAAATAGTGGCTTCGCTGGCTCTTCGAAGCGCAATTTAATTTTAGGCAGGCTCAGACTTTCAAGCGAGCCATTATGCAAAACCACGACACTATCCGGGCTTATACGTTTAATAATCGCCCCTCCTGGCAGTTTATCACCAACGACATAGGTTTTTTCCTCACCTCCGCCAATTCGAATCAGAACCTGCGAATTTTTTTCCTGGCTCGAATACATAATACCAACTATTTCAGCATCGAGCATGGATTGTTTGATATCGCCGTCATTCAGGTTTACGGGAATGTACTCTCCGAACAGGGAAGCGGTAAACAACGGTGATTTCACAGAGATTCCGGCTTGCTCCACGCGTGTCGGGGTATTTGAAGGCGTATCCGTTTCGACGGCTTGAAAAATATCGAGCATTTGCCATAGAAACAAAACTAGAAAAATAAAAAAAACGGCCACGGCAATTTTTTTATCGTATTCTTTCGGAGACCAAAAAGATAAAAAATCAATCTTCATGCTGTTTTTTGCACTTAAAATTTCAATACACTAGACTCATAATAGACGATATTATTAACCATCCCCAAGAAACTTCAAAAGGAATTGCAACATGCCGGAATCTCAAACACAACCTCATGTTGAACTTGCCACCATGTCCCGATGGTATGTTGTCTCCCGTGCCATTCACACTGTTGCCAAACTGGGTATTGCCAATTATATGTCATCGGAGCCGGTCAGTGTAAAAAAACTTGCCGAAGCGACGGGAGCAAAACCGGAGTTGCTGGACAGGCTTCTGAGATTTCTCAGCGCCTATCGGATATTCCATCACCAAGCCGACTCTTTGTACTCCCTGACTGAATTATCCAAACCGTTACGCGATGACGACCCTCATTCCATCCGGGATGTTCTTTGTATGGTCGATGAGTGTTGGTGGCAGGCCTTTTCCCGCCTGGATACCAGTTTAAAAACGGGTGATCCAGCGTTTCATGAGCAGCATGGCGATGATTTTTTCAGTTTTTTAAGCAAACATCCCGAAAAACAGGCGAATTTTGACAAAGGCATGGCCAAACTGTCCACCTACGATGACAACGCCATTGCCGAAGCGTTTGATTTCTCATCCTTCTCCAGCCTGATAGATATGGGCGCCGGCCGGGGTGGTTTGGTTAAATCCATTGCCAGGAAATATCCGGATATTGATGTGATCCTGTTTGATAGCCACGCAGTCGTTCAACAACTGGCAAACGACACATTCCCGAAACAGGTACAACTCGTAGGCGGCAATTTTCTTGAAACCATACCCCGGGCAGAAGCTTACATCTTTAAGGGGGTACTTCATGATTTTAACGATACAATGATGAATGAAATTTTGAGTAACTGCCGCCGCCAGATGCCTTCGGACGCGACTCTTCTGATCGCCGAGCAGGTTATGCCGGAAAGCGATTTTCCTCACCCGAACAAAACCATGGATATCGTCATGATGGCGTTGCTCGGGGGCCGGCAACGTACCTTGAAAGAATGGCAAAAACAGATTGAGCCATCGGGTTTTACTTACCTGAATCATTATAAAACGGACAGTATATTTTCCTTAATGACGTTCAAACCGATGAAATCCTAATGCTGTTTCCATGTAATTTTGCAAGATTCTGTCATTCCCGCGCAGACGGGAATCCATCTATCTGGTGGCGCCGTACCATTATGAAAATGGATCCCCGCCTGCGCGGGGATGACAAAAAATAGATCACAATGTTCAACACCACCTTGCAAAACTACATGGAAACAATACCAGGTTCTGTGCGTTGTAGCGGGGATAATTCCCCCATGAAACCCGCAATACGGCCGCAGGCCTTCTTGCGGGCTACCGCCCCTTTATAAACAAATCGTGCAAAGTGCCTTGTAGCCCGTCATGAAGGCGAAGACGTAATGCGGGGATAATGCCCCATAAAACCAATCAAATCCGTTTAAAACGGATGCAAATGAGAACGGAATATTTGATTCGGATCATATTTCTCTTTCAGTTTCTTCAACTTCTGGTAGCTGGAACCATAATGATTACGCCAATATTCGTCCGAGATCTCCTCACCAAGAAATCCTGACAGATAACGTTTCCCTCCGGCGCTTAAAAAACGACTATCCAGGGTCTTCATAACCGCAAGGCAAGCCGGTAACAACGCCGGATGAACTCCGGGATTTAAAATCATGACGGCAAAAATCTCACTCGCGGCCGGCACCATCAAAAAACCGTCTCTTCCCTCGTGAAAATCAGCTAATGGAACCACTTGCACCACATTCGCGTAATGAACCGGCAACGTCTGCAAAATATCCTCAAGATCATTAAACAATACATTAGCCGGTATAAAACATTCGTACCAGGGATGCTGCAGTTCCCACTGGCCAATAAGTTTCATGGCTGCGAAACGAGGATCATGGCGATGAAAATAGGAGTCTATGGTTTCATCCTGCTTATGAAGAATCTTCCAGGGACGAAGCGGCTCATCCAAGTCGTTCAGCTCAGGAGGCCGCTCATCGTACTCTATGGATAAATGCAGCGCGTATAACCACTGTGCAAAAGGAATCCGTCCCTTGTCGGTCTGTTTTGCGCCTTGTATTGCCGGAGTACAAAAAGCTTCTATGCCATCGGCATGTTTTTTTAATTTTTGCAGGTCGCAGTACCACTGCTCTTTGTCCAGGTAAACAAGAAAATACGTACGTACCATTTTTTTACACGGCCGTAATCCGACACAGGCTTTGCTGATCACTCCGAACCGCCCCTGCCCGGCAAGACAGGCCCGGAATAATTCCGAGGTCTCATCCACCTCCTGTTTTTCCCCATCGGCGGTGATCACTTCCAACGCCTTGATATGCGACACAACGCTCCCGTATTTAAATGATGAAGCGCCAACCCCGCCAGCCGAGAGGACACCGCCAACCGAAAGGTTACAATTGTAGGGAACAACATAAGGCGCCTGCAGGGTTTGCAGGGAAACGGCCAACAAATCAGCCCAGCTTGCATTGGCTTCAACCCAGATGCAATCCTTATCCTTCTGTAAAATCCGATTGAACCGTTCCAGGTGAATGGTCAGCCCGCCTGCCACCGGCAGAGATTGGCCGCATTGACTTAAACCATTTCCCCTGACAGCAACCGGTAATACCTGTTGATTGGCAAAGCGAAGAAGTTTTTGCAGAGTATTCACGGTTTCGGGAACGCATACCGCATGAGGTTTTTCTGAAACGAGTTTACCAAAATCCTGGCCATAAGAAAAAAGCGAATGCTCATCGCTGAGCATCGCTTGTCCAATTTGCTGTTCACACTGCTTGATCTGAGACGTACTCCACTGGTTCGTTTGCGGCATTTTGCTGATTCCTTGCTCGAGCCAATTCCAGACGTTTGTTACATGCAAGAATCAATCCATCGAACATCTTGTTGAACGCATCATAACATCTGTCTATCATTTTTAATGCGTCGCGTCGTACGTTCACAGGAACTTCTCTTTCAAAAAGTTTACGTTCCATTTCTTCCTCAAACAAAGCGTGAGCCAGTTCGACTTCCAGATGGGAACTGGAAAAATATTTAAGATTTTTATCTTCTCCTGTCTTTTTAACCTGCTTGACAACTTTTTCAAAAAACACATGTCCGGAAGATTCCAGGGTCAGAAGTAACGCTATGTTTAATTCTTCATCCTCTATTTTATAGATTTCGGACATAATTGAATAAGCAGCATCACGAGTTAATTGCGTTTCCTTACTATAAAGCCAGGCCACATCATCTTTGGAACAAGACTTGTCATGACTGGCGGCGCTCATGTATTTTTTATCATGCAAAAACCATTTTTCATGACCGGCGTCTTCCAGTCTATGGTGACGAGCGACTTTTTTAAGGTAAGGATCGGTAACACGTTCTTCGTTTAAACGAAGAATATCCTGAAAAGTCATTGCCCAGAAAGTTAATTCGGGGACAAAATAACTGATCTCTTCCAAACTTTGTAATTGTTCCAGCACTTCAAAAAAAGGATGGTTCATAAATTCCTGTTGTTTGGAATCGATATAAGCTTGTATGGTTTTCATGGCTGCCTCCAAGGCAATTATTAGTTGGACAGTTTACCTGTTGCAGTAGTTGTGCCAACTATTTGCACAATATGACCATAAAAACATCTATTTTAGCGGCAAACATGGCAATTATTTTTCATTTTTCACAGCATAACCTCGAGAAGCGACAAAAAAATGTCCTCGAAAACCCGTTTTTGACAAATTTTTGACTACGCCTGGCGTTGGTTTTTAGTTATTTTTTTAAATCAGGTGTAAATTCGCCAATTTTTTGTCATATTGATCCATTAAATAATCCACATGAAGCCAATTTATTTCCTCCATACACCTCACTTTTTCACAAATCAAACGTAATAATTCAGCCTGTATGTCACCGTACAATTTTGCCTTGGCATAAGGCGTATTCGTAAACATCACCAGAACGTGTTTTGAAACATAACGCTCCGGATAACGATGCATTAACTCTTGCTCCAGTTGCTTTTTAAGATTGAATTTTTCATCACGAATATCGCTTTGAATCTCGTGATAATTATCCATGGACATAGACGCTACGGCATCCGTATTCTCCTTGCGCTCCTTGAAGAACTCCGGCATGACTTGCTGCCAGTCGTCATGGTATCGATCCAGCAATTCGTTGAGAATGCGGCAATCTTCAAAGGCGCTATTCATTCCCTGGCCAAAGAAAGGCACAATACCATGCGCCGCGTCACCTATTAACAGACAATGATCCTGGTAATACCATGGTGCTGCCCGAATCGTGCTTAAATGTCCGGTCGGATGATGGAAAAACTCTCCGGCCAGATCAGGCATTTCCTCATAAACATCGGCAAAAGTCCGTTTGAAAAACGATTTCAGACTGATTTCATCACTCAGTTCGGCAAAACTGTTTTTACCTTCGTGGGGCAGGAACAGGGAGCCGGTAATGGAACCGTCCTTGTTGGGATTACCCAGTAACATGAAGGAATCCCGCGGCCATAAATGCAAATGCTCTCGCACCAGTTTCTCCGGATGTTGTCTGCTTATCGACAACTCCTTATAGCCATGGGGCAGATAAGAACGCGTCGCATGGATCAGAGAGTCCGTCACCAGTGTTTCCCTGACTTGCGAGGACGCCCCGTCCGCTCCAATCAGACGATGATAGGATATAGTCTGCTTTTGCCCGTCCCCGCTCTCAAAATGAAGCAGTTTATCATGGACATCCAGCCGGATTAACTTCATTGCAAAATGAAGATGAATACCAGGCATCTTCTCTGCGGCGTTAAGAAGCAAACCGTTTAATTCCGTGCGTTGAATGGCGTTGATATATTCTTCATCATGCCGGCCAAACGCCTGATATTTAATGGCACCATCCTCGGAATGAATGGCTCTTGCCCGCATGGGAACCATGATTTTTTCCACCTCATCCATTAATCCGGCTCCAGCGAGCCCGGTAATGCCTCGGCACGATAAGGCAAGATTAATGGAACGACCACTATCCGGCGCCGCAATACGCACATCAGGCCTTGAATCATACAATTCCACCTCATAACCTCTTTTGGCCATGTAAATCGATGCCAATGCTCCAGCCAGCCCGGAACCGACAATGGTTATGCTTTTCATGAACCTCCTCCATCAAGGTGCGCCGTTCAATAAATCATTCCATTACGCACAAGTTTCCATTCTCCCATGGACTCCTGTCACGACAATACAAATCAAAGAATCCAACAGCAACGGGTTCATCTTGTAACCGACATCACTTACTTTTTACTCATTAACTCCTATCTCGCATCAATACATCCTGCACTCCTATTACAAATATCACTACATGGCAATAAACCAACACAAAGCTTCCTTCGGTCAGCCATTATCGTACTTCAGTTCCTATTTAAAGTGTTGCAATAATCATACCTATCGAACATGGATTCGGTTTTTTCACGAGGGTATTTTCATGAACCTGCCAGACTATTTTCCAATATAGACGGAAAAAACACCTGAGTAGTACCATTTCCATTTAGTTTTGACAGGTTGGCTTGCACAGAATGTTTGTCTTTTTGTCATCCCCGCGAAGGCGGGGATCCATACTGAATCAAGCACTGAGCCACATCAGGAATGGTTTCCCGCCTTCGCGGGAATGACAATTAACCTGTCAAAATTAAATGGAAACAGTAGTAGTTACCTGGGAGACATTTTTTATAAAAGATTGTTAGCCCGTAAGGAGGGCTGCGACCGTATTGCGGGTTTTATGATTCCATACTGTAGCAGGAAAGCAGGTGATTATCCGAGTGAACGTTATCCCGCAGGATACCGCGAACAAGTCGCGGTACGTAGGCAAAGAGTAGAAGTTGTCAAAAAAACACAAAAAAATCGACAAATCACATAGCTGTTTGCAGACGTAATTATTTAATATCAGGATAGAACGGTAGCCCGTAAGGAGGCCTGTGGCCGTATTGCGGGTTTCATGATTCCATACTGTAGCAGGAAAGCAGGTGATTATCCGATTAAACGTTATCCCGCAGGATACCGCGAACAAGTCGCGGTACGTAGGCAGAGAGTAGAAGTTGTCAAAAAAACACAAAAAAATCGACAAATCACATAGCTGTTTGCAGACGTAATTATTTAATATCAGGTTAGAACGGTAGCCCGAAAGGAGGGCTGCGACCGTATTGCGGGTTTCATGATTCCATACTGTAGCAGGAAAGCAGGTGATTATCCGAGTGAACGTTATCCCGCAGGATACCGCGAACAAGTCGCGGTACGTAGGCAAAGAGTAGAAGTTGTCAAAAAAACACAAAAAAAATCGACAAATCACATAGCTGTTTGCGGACGTAATTATTTAATATCAGGATAGTTCGTCAGAAATTCTTTCAGAACGGGGGCTTTATTTGGCGGTTTAAAATAATAACCCTGCGCGTAATCACAACCATGCTTCACAATAAATTCCTTTTGCAGCTCGGTTTCCACACCTTCAGCCAGCACTTCAATTTTCAAGCTATGACCGAGGTTGATAATAGCTCTGGCAATGGCTGCGTCATTTTCCTCATGAACCAGCTCGCTAATGAAGGAGCGATCAATTTTAAGTTTATCAACCGGAAATTGTTTAAGATAGGACAGACTGGAATAACCGGTTCCAAAATCGTCGATGACCAGTTTTATTCCCATGTCCTTTAGCTGGTGCATCGTTTCAACCGCCCGCTCAATATCATCAACAAGCAAGCTTTCGGTCAGTTCCAGCTCAAGGTATTTAGGTTCAAGGCCGGTTTTCTTGAGAATATCGGCAATATCATCCGTTAATCGGCTCTGGCGAAATTGCCGCCCTGAAATATTAACCGCGACACAAAGATCCTTGAGGCCTTCCTTATGCCATTTTATAGTTTGCATACAGGCTTCTTCCAAAACCCACTTGCCAATATCAATAATCATACCGTTTTCTTCGGCCATACTGATAAATTCGATAGGAGACACGTTGCCAAGTAAATGACTTTCCCATCGAATCAATGCCTCAACACCGATAATTTCGTTTTTGCGTAAATCAATCAAGGGTTGATAAACCAGATGGAATTCCTTGCGTTTCAACGCCTCGCGCAAGGCATTATCCAGTTGCATGTGATTAATGATCCGCCTGTTCATCTCCTGTTCAAAGATACGGTAATTGTTTCGTCCGCTGTCCTTGGCATGATACATGGATAAATCGGCGTTTTTCATGAGTGACTCATAATCCGAGCCGTCTTTGGGATAAAAGCTAATCCCGATACTACCTGTGACCTTTAAACTGTGCTGATCGATCTGAAATGGCTTCTCAATCATATGTAACAATTCCTGAGCCATATTTTCAGCCTGATGCTCGGAAGTAATGTCTTGCAACAGAATAACAAACTCATCACCACCCAGGCGGGCCACCGTATCAAAATCATTGGTGGCAATCAGCAAGCGGTTGGAAACGGCTTGCAGTAATTTATCACCAATACTATGTCCCAACGTATCATTGGTCATTTTAAAGTGATCCAGATCCAGGAAAAGAAAGGCTAAAATCGCATTCTTTTTCCTGGCCTGTAAAATAGC
Source organism: Legionella spiritensis (assembly GCF_900186965.1). Lineage (NCBI taxonomy): Bacteria > Pseudomonadati > Pseudomonadota > Gammaproteobacteria > Legionellales > Legionellaceae > Legionella > Legionella spiritensis. The sequence continues at coordinate 1,304,594 of NZ_LT906457.1, read as the reverse complement.
CTGTTCGACCCGGTCCATTAATAGAACGCGGTTAGGCAATTCCGTGAGAGAGTCATGGGTGGCTTGCCTGACCAGTTGTCTTTCCATTTCACGGCGTTGGGTAATATCATTGATAATACAAACGAAATGTTTGACTTTACCAAAGGAGTCACGGACCGGCGCCACACTTAATTCGCACCAGAACAATTCTCCATTACGCCTGTAACTCTCGATTTCCACCGTCTCTTCGCGAAGTTCCCTGATAGCAAGGGCAAGCCGCTTCTGATTAACCTGATCCGCCTTATGCCCTAAAATATGCGCTAGATTTTGACCGATTGTCTGCTTTTCAACATAAGACGTAATGCGCTCGAATGATTTGTTGACATAAATGATAGGTTGATTGGGTTTGGTAATATCGATAATGGCGACACCATGGGTACTTGCTTCAATAGCCCGTTCACGCACCCGTAACTGGTCATCCGCCATGCGCTTTTGGGTGATATCACGAAAGCTGTAAACACGGCCGACGATTTCATTACCCACTCTCTGGGGTTGTGTAAAACGCTCAAAAATACGGCCGTCCTTGAAATTCAGCGGCGGTAACTCCCCTTCCCATTCAGGATTTTCATAGAGATACTGTACGTCAGCAACCACCGCGGCAGGATTGCTTAGCTGTTCAAGAATATACTCGAAACCAATACTTTCCGTACCGGACTCCAGCATATAGGAAGGGATGCGCCACATTTCGACAAATTTCTGATTCCAGTCAACAACCTGGCCTTTGCCGTTGACCATCATAATACCATCCGCCGTGGACTCCAAAGTCGCCCGCAACAGGGACAGGGATTTTTCCAGTTCGAGATTTTTTTCCAGAACCTCGCTGGTTTTGATTTGAATATTTTCGGAAAGCGGCGCAGAAATGGTGCGCTGAAATTCCGGCTGGGTGTGGTACCATTTTTCCAGGTAAGCGGAAAGCTGTGGCGACAGGGATAAAATCCCAAGCTCCTCACATATACTGGTAAGTGACGGTTCCTCACCCCGTTTTTTTAAATCTTCCGCTGCAGAGGCAACTTTTTCGTAGTCTATTTCTTGCCTACTCATGAATCCCTCACTAGAATATCCTGCAACCACTATAACGGACAAAAGTGAACAAACTTTAGTCTTTATGATCAAATAAAGAAATTAATGACTATTTACAGTATATAACGACTTGCGGTTTTTTGCAGGCAAGTTTTAACGCAAAGGATTAACTCTATGGAAAAATTACATTTTGATACCCGGGCCATTCATGCGGGACAAGCCCCGGATCCGAGTACCGGCGCGGTCATGACGCCCATTTTTGCCACATCCACCTACAAACAATCCGCGCCAGGTGTCCATCAGGGTTATGAATATTCCCGTACTCAAAATCCCACTCGCAACGCTTATGAGGCTTGTGTGGCTGATCTCGAGTCAGGTCAACGCGGATTTGCTTTCGCCTCCGGCATGGCCGCGATCAACAGCGTCATAGATTTATTAAATTGTGGTGACCATGTTGTGGCTATGGACGATCTTTATGGGGGTGCGTATCGATTGTTTGACAAGGTTAAAACCCGTACCTCCGGATTATCCTTTTCTTTCGTCGACATGAGTAATATCGACAGCATTGAGAAAGCGATTCGCCCCGAAACACGTATGCTCTGGCTGGAAACCCCCTCCAATCCGATGTTGAAACTGGCTGATTTAAGAGAAATAGCCCGCATTGCCAAACGTCACAATCTGATTACTGTTGCGGATAACACGTTTGCCACGCCCTGGCTCCAGCGACCGCTGGAATGCGGATTTGATATCGTTGTCCATTCCGCCACGAAATATTTAAACGGCCACTCGGATGTGGTCAGCGGAGTAGTCGTTACAGGCGATGATCCCGAGCTCACCGAACGCCTCGCTTTTTTACACAACTCCTGCGGCGGTATCGCGGGACCTTTTGACAGTTTTCTGGTGCTGCGCAGCTTGAAAACCCTTTCTTTAAGAATGCAACGCCATTGCGAAAATGCAAGAGAACTGGCCCAGTGGCTCGAAAAACATCCCAAAATCAGCAAGGTTATCTATCCGGGGTTGAACAGCCATTCCCAACATCAGCTGGCCCGGGAACAAATGCGCGACTTCGGCGGCATGATTTCCATGGTTGTTCGAGGCAGTCTGGAAGAAACCGTTCGCTTCCTGTCACGCTGCGAGGTTTTTACCCTTGCTGAAAGCCTGGGCGGTGTGGAAAGCCTGATTGAACATCCCGCCATCATGACCCACGCGTCTGTTCCCTATGAAAAGCGCCAGGAATTAGGCATTGTGGACGGATTTGTTCGCTTATCGGTCGGAATAGAACATATCGAGGATTTGATTGCAGACATGAATCAGGCTCTTCGTTAATGGTTAAACGTTCATCAGGGATAGTTTTATGAATGAAAATAAAAAATTGCGCGGGCAGCTTCGTGGCGTTTTTGCCGTATTGACCTTGATCGTATCCACCATTTTGTTTTTTATTCCCGTACTTTTTATCGGATTACTCAAGCTGATCCCCAATCTTCGCTGGAAAGTTCTTTGCACAAGAATGATTGACGCCGTTATTGTTTACTGGAGTGATATTAATAATTTATACATCGATAAAACCCAGAAAATTCAATGGGAAATCACTGGAGAGGAAAACCTGCGCCAAAAGGACTGGTATCTTGTGATTGCCAATCATCAAAGCTGGCTGGATATTGTTGTTTTACAACGTCTTTTTAATCGCAAGATTCCAATGATTAAATTCTTCATCAAGGATCAATTGAAATGGGTTCCCTTGCTTGGCTTTGCATGGTGGGCTATGGGATGTCCATTCATGAAACGCTATTCCAAAGATTATCTTGCTAAAAATCCCCATAAAAAAGGTCAGGATCTGAAAGCGACCCGTAAAGCGCTTGATGTTTTCAAGCATCATCCTACAACCATTATGAATTTTGTAGAAGGCACCCGTTTCACCCGTCAGAAAAAAACTACACAGCAATCCCCCTACGACTATTTACTGAAGCCCAAAGCGGGAGGTATAGGTTTTGTTATCAGTGTGATGGGAAATCAAATTAAAAATATACTGGATGTCACGATTGTTTATCCGGATCAACAACATTCGCTCTGGGATTTTTTATGCCACCGCATTTCGGCTATCAAAGTCAGTATTCGTTCTATTGCCATTCCCAATGAGTTCAGAGGCGATAATATCCTTAATGATGAAAAAACCCTTGAGGCGTTCAGAATCTGGCTAAATGGGCATTGGCTGGAAAAAGATCGTTTAATCAGTCAATTGCAGAACAGCTAGAGAGAGTGTATTGGGCCAGGGGGCCAATCTACAATTTATCCAATTATTATACTAGGGCGTGTCCTCATCATCCGGTAAAAATATTTGATTTTAGCAATAAAAATCCCTGTACCAGGCTACAAAACGGGAAACACCCTCTCTGAAATCAACCGTCGGTTGATAACCTAACTCCTCAGCCAGTCGTTTAGTGTCGGCATGAGTAGACAACACATCGCCGTCTTGCATGGGCAGAAACTCCTTAATGGCTTTTTTACCCGTCGCTTTTTCAATCGCTTCGATATAATCCATTAAATTAACGGGATTACCGCAACCAATATTATAAATTTTATAGGGCGCGAGACTGCTGCCGGGATCGGGCGTTTCTCCACACCATTCCCCGTTCGCGTTTGCCGGATTATCCAATGCCAGAGAAATGCCACACACTATATCGTCAATATAGGTAAAATCACGCCGCATTTTACCAAAGTTGTAAACGGCTATCGGTTTGCCCTCCAGAATATTTCTGGTAAAGGAAAAAAACGCCATATCAGGCCGCCCCCATGGACCATACACGGTAAAAAACCGCAAACCCGTTGTCGGCAACTGATAAAGATGGGAATAGGAATGCGCCATCAACTCATTGGCCTTCTTCGTTGCCGCGTATATGGTTAATGGATGATTCGTCGCCTGCTCTTCCATATAAGGCTGCAAAATGTTAGCCCCGTATACCGAACTGGTCGAGGCATAGACCAAATGCTCTATCTGATGATGGCGACAAACTTCAAGAATGTTGCCAAAGCCGACCAGATTGGACTGGATGTATTGTTGAGGGTTCGTTAACGAGTAGCGAACACCGGCTTGAGCGGCGAGATGTACCACCCGATCAGGTTTATGCCTGTCAAAAATAGTTCGGAGGTTATCCGCGTCAACCACATCATCGTGATAAAATTCAAATTGGTCATAAACCTGCAATAATTCCAGTCTGGCTTGCTTAAGACGCACATCATAATAATCATTAAGATTGTCAATGCCAATGACAATGTCACCTTGCTCCAGGCGGGATCTGGCAAGATGAAATCCGATAAATCCTGCCGCTCCCGTGATTAACAAACGCATAATTAAAATACCTTAAGCCACTTTTTGCGAGCAGTATACTAGTAATGATGGTTCGTTGAAACTCAAAAAACCGTAGAAAAAATGTCGCGAACGTCGCTGTAAACCGTATCGGTTTCATTATAATATATAGCCAATTCTCGCAATTGATATTGAACGATATGAACTCATTACAGCAACTCATTGAAGAATTTTTTGAACAGCGCCACCATGTAACCCCGGAGCACGCACCTGTGCCGTTGAAACAAGCCGTAGAAGAAGTTTTAACCGGCCTGGATTCAGGCCGCTACCGGGTTGCAGAGAAAATCGGGGGGGAGTGGGTCGTCCATCAATGGCTTAAAAAGGCGGTGTTATTATCGTTCCGTCTTTACCCGAATCAAGTGATGGATGCCGGATTTTGCCAGTTCTATGACAAAGTCCCGCTTAAATTTTCCGGTTACAGTGCAGCTGATTTTGCCAGTACAGGCGCCAGAGTGGTACCGCACGCCATGATTCGACGAGGCGCGTTTGTCGGAAAAAACACCGTGCTGATGCCGTCCTATGTCAATATAGGCGCTTATATTGACGAAGGCGTTATGGTAGACACCTGGGCCACGGTCGGTTCCTGCGCCCAGATAGGCAAGAATGTTCATTTATCCGGCGGCGCGGGTATTGGCGGTGTTCTGGAACCGCTGCAGGCCAATCCGACCATCATTGAGGATAATTGTTTTATCGGCGCCCGTTCCGAAGTGGTGGAAGGCGTGATCGTGGAACAGAATTCCGTATTGTCCATGGGCGTGTATCTGGGACAAAGTACCAAAATCTACAATCGATTAACCAAAACCGTAACTTATGGACGCATCCCCGCAGGTTCCGTTGTCGTACCCGGCAACCTCCCTTCCGAAGACGGGAGCTATAGTCTCTATTGTGCCGTTATCGTAAAACAAATCGATGATAAAACGCGCTCCAAAGTCAGTATTAACGAGCTGTTAAGGGACGTAAAATAATGACCGACACGCAAACGCTGCTTGCCGAACTGGTTCGCTTTGAATCAGTAACCCCGGATGATGCCGGATGCCAGGAATTCATGGTGAACTATCTGCAACAGCTTGGCTTTGATTGCCAATATTACAACCATGGGCCTGTCAGCAATTTTTTTGCCCGCCTGGGCCATCAACGTCCCCTTCTGGTCTTTGCCGGTCATACGGATGTTGTTCACGTTGGCGACATCGGCAAATGGGCCACCAATCCTTTTGAATTGACGGAGCAAGACGGGATGCTTTTTGGTCGGGGAACGGCCGACATGAAAGGCAGTCTGGCAGCCATGATGATTATGGCCAAACAGTTTGTAAAGACCTGTCCCCGTTTTGACGGCAGCCTTGGTTTTTTAATAACCAGCGGGGAAGAAGGCGATGAATTTGAGCATGGGACACCTCATGTAATGGCCGCACTCAAAAAACGGGGAATTGATCTCGATTATTGTATTGTTGGCGAACCATCCAGCCATAGACGAGTCGGTGATGTTATTAAAATCGGACGACGGGGCTCGCTTAGCGCGGCACTCACCCTGCATGGAAAACAAGGTCATGTCGCCTATCCTCACCTGGCGGAAAATCCTATTCATACTATCAGTCCCGCCCTGGCGGAACTGGCTACAACCCAATGGGATGAAGGTAATGAGCATTTTCCACCAACGTCCATGCAGGTGACCAAACTCCAGTCCGGAGGCCATGCCGGCAACATCATTCCCGGTGATTTGGCGATGACATTGAATTTTCGTTTTTCAACCGAGCAAACCGCGGAAAGCCTGCAAAAAGCGGTTGAGGCCTGTTTTGCAAAACACAAGCTGCAGCCTGAAATTCGCTGGCAACTCAATGGATTACCTTTTCTGACCGGGCAAGGGAAGTTGTTAGAGGGCACAATCAATGCGATTCGGACCATAACCGGTCAGGAACCCAGGCAGTCAACCGACGGCGGTACGTCCGACGGTCGTTTTATCGCACCGTATGGCGTGGAGGTTATCGAGCTGGGCCCGGTGAACCAAACCATTCATCAGGTCAATGAGTGCGTTGCCGCGAGTGATTTGGAAACATTAACCACCCTCTATCTTTCCATCAGTAAACAGATACTGGTTTCATAATCCTGACTTCCTGTGTAGCCCGCCATGAAGGCGAAGCCGAAATGCGGGATGGCGTTACAATCAGAGGTGAAATCCGTATTTCGCCTTCATGAGAGACTACAGGTTTTTTACAAGACTTTCCGCCATAAAAAACAACCGGATATCACGCTGCGCGCTCAACAACCGGAATATTATCAGACAAAGCGGGGTCAACGCCGGATACGAACTCTTCATTGACCACTTTAGCCACACAGGAATCCGACCAGACGTTCAGGGACGTTTCCAGCATATCAATCAACGTGTAAAATGGCAGGATAATCCCCATTAACGTAATAGGGACATTCATACTGGCCAGTAAACTGGCACTTAAAAAGAAACAACCCATAGGAACACCGGCGTTACCAATGGCGGCTACCGTGGCAATCACAACCCATAAAAGCATCATAGGGACAGACAAGACCATACCGTGATTTTGCATCAGATAAATAACGGTTGCAAAAATGAACGCCGCACACCCGTTCATATTCAGGCTGGTGCACAACGGTAAGACAAAACGGCTGATTTCAGGCTTCACATTCAGATTTTTTTCCGCCGCCTCCATGGTAACCGGTAACGTCCCTACCGACGACTTGGAAAAAAAGGCCAGGGACAAGGCCGGCAGCATACCTTTCATGGCTGCCAGTGGTTTGATCCCTTGTGATCTCAGCCAAAGAGGAAGAATCACAAATCCCTGAATGATATTGGCCAGCACCACAACCAGCAAATATTGACCTATGCCCTTGAGTGCCATCCCGTCACGAAGCTGAACGACAATCGCTGTGATAAAACCGTAAAGCCCAAAAGGAATGATCGCTATGATCCAGCGCGTGATAACCATGAACAAGCCGTGAGCGCCACGAAAAAATTGTGTTATCGTTTCTCTTGATTGCTGCTCGGGTATAAAACGTATGGCAATACCTGTCAAAATACTAAGCAACAAGGCGCCTATCACCTGATGCTCCAGGAAAGGTGACATAATGGAGGACGGGATCAGACTGGCAACGTGATCAAGGTAATTAAATTGATCCGGCTTCGGCTCTGCAGAAACTGCTTTTACCACACCCACCATACCTGGCTGAATGATTAAATACAGCAGAAAACTGACGGTCGCGGCAACAAGCGTTGTCCCAAGCGTATAGGATATCGCCCGTTTCCAGATCCGCCTCATCGGCCCATCGGCACGATAATTTGATAACGTCACGATAATGGACAATGAAATAATCGGCAGACTGATACATTTGAAAATTCTGATAAAAATATCGGAAATCATCACGCCGAATTTCTGTAAACCGGCTATATCGGACCAACCGCTCAGCAGACCTAACACGATCATGACCGTATAGAGAAAAGGGGTGCCAAGCCAGATTTTTTTAGCGGATTTCGCTTGGGAGCACATAATAAATACCTGTGTAGATTACGTTCCTGAAAGAAGAAAAAAGGCTAATGATTTAATCGTTACAACAAGCAAACAACAGGAGTTGTGTGCGATAGCCAATTTGCATCAGGATGTTTTTCATAACCTGTCTTGTATTTATTTTAATCAGAAAGTAAATATATTAACACAAAAAAGACGTGTGTCAACCAGGTTCCGGGAACCAGATTTTCCTGGCACCATTTTTTTACAAAAAAGTAGCCCGTAAGGAGGCCTGCGGCCGTATTGCGGGTTTCATGTCCCAATATTGTCCCGGGAGAGCAGGCAAGTACCAGGACGAACGGGTGTCCCGTATTTCGGATTCTCCTTCATGACAGGCTAGGGCGTGTCCTCATTCTGTTTCGCGAGCTAAAAGTTGGGATAATTTAGCGCAAATTGCAGATTGAATGAGGAGAATAGCAGCCCTATTTGACGAATTCAAACTGTAATTTGAGCAAATTAGTACAGGTTTTAGCTGTGAAACAGAATGAGGACACGCCCTAGGTTCCGTGAACAAAATTTCTAATTAGTTGAAAAAAAGGCAGTTTCTATAGTGAAATACGATTTGCCGTCGAAAAATCACTAAAAAACTGCCAAAATGAATAATAACATATCAGAGCAAGTATGGAACCGACTCTATTCTTTTTTGCGAGGAATAAAAGGTCTTCATACACAAGAAGAAAAGAGATTGCGCCGATTTATAGAAGGGATTTGGTATATATTGCGGACGGGATGTCAATGGCGTCTTCTTCCTGATTATTATGGGCATTGGCGCCAGGTTCACAGACGATATAAAGCTTGGTCTGATCGAGGCATTTGGTCTGAATTAATGTGTTCAGTCAGTGATATTGATGATCAGGCCGTTATGATCGATGCAACGATTGTGCGTGCTCATGCTTGCGCATCAGGCTATAGCAAACAAGGAAACGAAGCTCAGGCACTGGGCCGTAGTAAAGGGGGCTTTACTACCAAAATACATGCTGTGGTTGATGGGTTAGGTAACCCTATTCGATTTACTCTAACAGGCGGACACAGAAACGACATTACTCAAGCGGCTGAATTGCTAAAAGAACAGCGCAATACATTAGTACTTGCTGATAAAGGATATGATTCACAGCCATTCATTAGCTCCCTGAAGAGTCATAATTGTTGTCCGGTGATCCCATCGAGAAAGCATGTAAAATGTCCAAGAAAAATTGATAACGAGGTCTATAAAGAGCGGTTCTTAATCGAAACTTTTTTCTCAAAAATAAAGCATTTCCGCAGGGTTTTTTCACGTTTCGATAAAACCATTTCAGCATTCTTAGGGTTTATTCACTTTGCCGGAGCGCTGATATGGATGCGTTAGAAATTTTGTTCACGGAACCTAGTACCTCATCCTGTAAATATCCTGAACGTTATCCTGGCACTATTGTGCTATTGTTTGTTTCAAACGCTTGATTCGCTGATACGATTCCTGGATGCGGTGACCGTCAATCGCTTTCTCCTGAACCAGCGCCTCTACCACATCTATCACTTCCCGCGGCGATATTTTTCCCAATTGATTGGCAAAAATCAGCATATCGGCTCCGGCGTTAATAGTCAATCGCAGGGAATCCGCCAGGGAATATTGCTTGCTGACCGCGTTCATTTGCAGATCATCGCTCACAATAACGCCGTCAAAACCCATTTGCCCTCTTAACAAGCCTGTGAGTATGTCCTTGGACAAGGTGGCTGGCAGCCCGCTTGCATCCAGCTTGCGATTAACGACATGAGCGGTCATCACCATAACCTCTCGGGCCGGGTTACCCAATAAAAGACGGTAAGGAATCAATTCCTCATCATGAAACGTTTCCGTAACATCCGTCATGCCACAGTGCGTATCACCTCGCGCACTACCATGTCCGGGAAAATGTTTATAACAGCAGATCACACCGTTTTCGCTAAATACATCGACAAATTGCCGGGCAATTTTCGCAACAACGTCCGGGTTTCGTGAATAACTTCGTCCCAGTTTACCTATGATGCCGTCCATTTCCGTCAGATTCAAATCAACCACCGGTGCAAAATTAAGATTAAACCCCAGCAATTTTACCATCTCAACCATTTTTTGCGCTTCCCGCTGCCGTTCGGGCTCGGAAAGGGCCGCATATTGCCTGGGAGACAACGCTTTTATTTCCGTGTCAATTTGCCTGAATCGATCGACAGCACCCCCTTCGTAATCAATGGCGATAAACAACGGCATATCTTCCGGTATGGCATGCGTAGCTTTGGCCGCTACCTCACGTAACTGCCCTGTTAACGTCCTAACCTGGCTTTGGCTGACCATGTTTTTTTGCGGAATATGTTTTTGTAAATCATAATCAAAGAGAATAACGCCACCCAGACCATCCGTAGTTAACCAATGATGCACCGGACTTTGATCATCGATTTTTGTTCCATCAAATCCCATGATAAGCATTTGTGCTATTTGCTGTCTTAATGCGGGTAAAGTCATGCCATCCACTCATGTCATGTAATAAACTCTGTTGCGAGCATCATACACAAAGCGGTTACCACTTAAAATATACTTGTGGTCGGAAAAACCTAAAATAATCAGGACTGTGGTTTTACCTCCGGAATGTCACTGAAATCACAGACGCAATTGCCCGTTGCATCGGGAGGAAACGGCGTGCCGGCAAAATCTCTGGCATAACAGATTGGAATATTCCATGCCGTATCCCCCTCACCTATCGAACCGGGCATGAACCAATAACGTTTGGCTCGATAGACCAGATCCTCCTGATTTTCCCATATCGTTGGAGTAAAACTGGCAAAATACATGAATTTTTGAGCAGGCTGACACTCAAAACGCTCTCTTGCCCATTTTTTACCTTTAGGAACGGTAATGGTCAGCACTTCCTTGTTCGCCACGGCATCCTGTACAACAACTTTGACATTATAGTTAAGCCAGCAACTGTCTTTAACCAATGTCATAAAACATGGGAACGCGTAAAGTGGCGCAGAGAATGCCAAACCTGAAAACAGTGCAAGTAAATGACGATTCATAGCCGGCTCATACCTGTTAGTTCATATATTTTAGTATATACCACCGGCTCGATTTTTAGCCAAAAAAGCTATAGCCGCTTTTCTCTTCGTCACGTTCATCATAAACTCTGGATTCCTTCGGCGACAAAGACGCCTGTATAGAGGAAAACAGAAGATTAAATATAATCGTAAAATCCTTGTCGGCTGGAACTATAACATCGGCACGCTTTCCAGACGGATTCACGTGGTCATCGTTTTCGGGTTTGAGCAACTTCATATACTCATCGATCACGAGGTCAAGTTCCCTCTTTTCAGATTGGCTTTTTATATGGTTACTCAGACAAATATCGTTTGCCGTATCTATAAACAGGCGAATATTAAATGTTTTCTGCAAGTTCTCATCGAGAAACAAGCGGTTTCCAACGACCAAAACGATACTATCTTCATCCTGTTTCCTGATATGAGCTGCAAGGTCGGGAAAGTCCACAAGAGTCCTCTTCGTGACATCGTGAAGAAACTCATTCTCATCAATCAAAATTGTTGACAAGCTGCTTTCTTTCTCCGTTACAAACTCATATAAATCTTCTGCAAACGTCCTGATGGGAGATCCATAAGCACCGCAAATGGCAATAACGTACATAATAAAACCCTGATGATTTAATTTTGCGCATAATAATCGTGGTTCATTAGGAAGTCAAAAAGATTTTATAAACTCACTACAAGTAAAACAGGATTTTTCCTGTTTGCTTTATCAGGCAAGATCATACAATTTTGTATTAATATAATATTTCAAGTACACAAATTGTGTCTTTCCCGCGCAGGCGGGAATCCATTTTCAATACAACACCTCACTTCGTTTGATGAAAGGGGATCCCCGCCTGCGCGGGGACGACACAACATGGATTCCAATGAAGCAAAGCATACGGTTGCTCTGTTTGTTTTATAAACAGGTATTGATTTCACCTTAAGATACGTATATCCTTTCGCCTTTGTGGAGAGGTGGCCGAGCGGTCGAAGGCGCACGCCTGGAAAGTGTGTATACGGCAACGTATCGAGGGTTCGAATCCCTCTCTCTCCGCCAACATCAAATCCTGAATTCCTCCTTTCGACTTCGAGCACCAATTAGTTTATTTTTTAATCACTTTTATGTATAATACACCACTCTTATTTGATTTATAAATTCTCATAGTTGTACACATGCCTGCTCAAATCAAAATTATCAATGAGGTTAACCGTTTTTTAAGTCAGGAAGACGCCCCGATTCTTCTGAATACCGAAGGGATCTGTGCCGGATTGGCGGTTGTTTATATTAAATACCGACTGGAAGGCAAAAAAGACGAGTTTTTCAGGTTATGCCGGCAATTAGCATCACTTCCCCCTCATTATAAATTTAGCGAGGGCGATAAGCTGGCTCTGTTTATCCGCGACATTGAAATCGCGTTTAATACCACGAAATACACCAAGGGCAAAGCATATCAGGGCGAACTGGAAAATCAGGTTTTTATCGACGGCAAACCCATTAAAAGGGAATTCGATATCGGCCTCGTGGAAAGCAAGGAACAATGGGCAAAGATTTTTGCACAAATGAGTAACGAAGGCCGCTCTTACTACATTCAATCACCCAATCATGCCATCGCGGTTACCTGTGTTAACGGCCAATATGAGATATATGATCCTAATTATGATGAAGATCAAGACGTTGCCGACGAGGATGATAAATCCAATATAAAACTATTCTCCACAGCGACAGACCTGATAGATGAACTGGCCAGGCAATTTGGATATTGCAAAAATAATCTGGCAGGTTTTTCAATCCACGCCTATGCGCACCCTGATGATCGGCAAAAAACCAGCTACCCTGATAAAAAAGCTATTTTTGCAACCAGTTTAAATGGCGCGCAAGCCTTCCAACGCAAACTTTCAATGCGTAACGACAACCGGAATTATAACAGTTTCAATTTTGCATGCGATGCCCGGGACGTTGAAACCATCCATTACATTGTGGAAAAGGACAGCAGCCTGACTCAGCAAGAACTCCTTCCCTTACTGCTTCGGGAAGCCAACAACGCCATTGTCTGGGAACAATACCGCAAAAGCGACAAAAGCGGAAAACGGCTCTTTCTCAGCAGCGCGTTATATGCAGGAAATCAATCTTTATTCATCAGGATGTTATCCGACTACCAGGACTTGATAAAACATTCCTCGTATGAACAGCATGTGTTTAAAAATTATCTTACCGAAGAATTTTATTTTCTGGTCATCGCATCCAAAGCTTACGGCAGCCCTTCCTTTAAGCAGGTATTGGATCTTTATCACGAATACGGCATTGATTTGTCCGGACTACCATTATCCATTATTAACACGATTGTTACAGAACTCACCAGAACAGGTAGCCAGGAAGCATTACAACTATTTGCCGATCATATGCCATTGCTGTCAGAAGCCACCATCAGACTGGCCGTAGAAACGGCTGTGCTGGAAGACCGGCACGGCGCATTAACCTTCTGGCTGGAAAAACTCCCGGAAATGCCGCTCAAAAATAATTATCTGAGCAAGTTAATCCTTCAAAAATCGTCTCTCTACAGTTTTGAATTGCTTTTAAAAAAAGGGTTTAACATCCACTCCACGTCCCTGCGGGAACTGTTAAAACGAAAAAATCCCGAATTTTTTGAATTATGGCTGGCATACCATACCGATTCCTGTTGGGTTGAATTCGTCAAAAAGATGCGCTCAGGCAATCTGGAAGACAGGATTGATTTATTCCAAAAAAAGGAAGGGCTGAGCGCTTTTCAGATTTTAACCAGATATCAGCTAAATGACGTGATCCGCGACAACTGGCGGACTTTGCACTCAGAACCCCTTGACGACGACGCCCTACTTTTTGCCTGTGAATGCTCAAACAAGGACATGGTCGCCTTTCTTACGGAAAAAGGCTATGTCATTTCCACCGAGCCTCAACTACGCTTGTTGCAGCAGGCCGTGGAAGTCAATGATTGCGACCAAATCACCGCCATTTTAACCAGCTCTATCCGATGTGACGAGTTTTTCACCAAAGAAAATGAAAAATTGATTGGAAATCTTATAAAACGAGGCCATTATCAGTTTATTACCCGAAACTGGCACGCTATAGAGCCGGAGCAACAAAAAAAATACCTGGGCTTCGCCCTTCACTACGACAACCAATCGCTTTATAAAAGCGTCATCAACGATGCACACGGTAAATCTTTTTGTATGGCCTATATCCAGGAGCAATTGGCGGCCATCAAAAAAAATCGCCCAGCCCGCTTGATAATGGACAAGATTATAAAGCTGTCTGACGCCCTTGATGAAATAAGTTTCAATCAGTTATTCACGGAAGAAACCAGCACTTACCGTAGTAAAATCAGCGAACATATTCCCGGGGAAAACTTAGAAGAAGATACCCTGTTTTATCAGGAGACTCGTAAGGAAATCGCTCATCTGGTGACGCTTCACCATTATAGTCTTAGCCGACAGTATCTGCGTTTCGCCGATCGAATTAAATTTTTTGCACCACTGACGCTTGAAGAACAATACCGTACTTTTACCAGGACGTATCGTCAAGCAGGTTCGATTGCGCATTTGCTCCACCAATACCCTGCTGTTGCCAAAAATCAAGCCATTTACTTTCGTTTGGAAAATGATAAGGAATACGGCTTGCTGGCCTTGTTACTCGCAGAAGAAAGATGCCTTGATCCGGAAATCTACCGACAATTATTGCATCACGCCGTAGAAAGAGAGGATGAAAAAATTATCGCAATACTGCGCGATTACATCGATATCGCCCACAAGCCGGAAGGATTGCCTCTTTACAAAGCGCTTGCACAGGGAAACATTGCGGGAAGCATTTTCTTGCTCCGCCATGGTGCTTCCTATGTTGGACGATCCCCCCTGGCCCAAAAGCTTTTATGGACTGCCGTTCAACAAGACGACGTCGCTCTTTTGAAAACCGCGTTACAGAATCCCGGGTTTAAAGAATTTTTTTATCAACAGTTTGAGGGCAATTCAGAACTGATATTCAAACTCGGCAAGCCGGCTGTGGTTCTTTTTATATCCGAGATGGTATTTCGGGATCAGGATTTTCCATCCTATCTTCACTGCGCCCTGGCTGCCGATGACCTGGATCTCTTTAGAAAATTGCAATCCCAACCGCAGTTTATCAAGCTGGATAAAAAAGAATTATTTCATCAGGCTTGCGCCAGTAAAGCCCTGAATATCGCCAATGAAGTGCTGGCTACCCCGCTTCGGTTTGATGATCAGAAAGCGCTTCACCAAAAACTCGATCAATTATTTGACGGACTGGAAGCCCGGGCCATTTACGAAAAGGTGTATAAAGAAAAAAAACTGGTTCGCCTGTATGAGTTTGTTAAGCGGGAAAAATACCGTCCCTTTGCATCCCTGCACGCCTCTATTGAAGAATTTATTTTTGATCCCCGCCTTTCCAGAATATCACTGGCCCAAACCAGCTCCGGCGTGTTAAGAAACCGCTTAATTGCCAATGCGCTGGATGAAGCCGATCATGAGGTTCTCAAAGCGCTTTACGAACAATCGGAAAGCAAACCGGAACTGAATATTGATCTGTTTGCAGAAAACCTTGCGAAACCACTGGTTCTCCGGGTCTTGCTGGAACACTATCCTCTTGATCAAGTGTTAGCCGCGGCTCTTGAACATCACCAGTGGCCAACCATCGTAGCCTTGTTAAAAGATAGCCATACAAAAGACATTGATGAGGAGTTACTGCGCACGCTGCAACAACAGGATCAGGCTATCATGGACGCGCTGATCGAGGACGCCATGAACCATTTACAAGACGATCCGCGCCATCAATTGAACACCCTGTTATGCAAGAATTGTCCATTGGCCTTGAGTGTCATTTTAGCCGGAAAAAAACCGATCATCGAGCAAACCATCATGGCTGTGCAGAATCACATGGTCAAATCGGGTATTGATTTAAAAAGACATTTCTATGACTTTGAACTTTATTACAGCCTTCTCAACGATTTTCAAAACACAGTTGCCGAGTTTTTAGACACCTTCGGGAAGCAACCCCTGACAAAGATTATCCTAGACGGATCCACACGCAGGAAACTGATTAACCTTCGTGACACACTGCAAACCTGGCAGTTATCAACGGGCGATGTGGACAGTAGCGGACAATTACCGCTCTTGTTTGATATTCTGGACAAGTATACCACCGAACCGGAGCAATTTGAGGCATGGTGTCTTGAAGAGTCCGGCAAACAGGAGCCGAGCGACTGTGACGATGAAATACAGCCGGAAACCACGGATAAGGATGAACGGCACTCGATTATTGAACCGAATGAGGAACAACCCGTTGCCATGCCCGCCCCAAAGCCATCGGCCAAAAAAGCGTTGACTGGCCATATTACCGACTATCAAAGTACCCGTGAGAAAGGCGGCAAAACTCATCATATCCTTCCTTTTTTTCAATACACCCGGGAAGATAAACTCGAAGCGGTTCAACGTTTACAAGGCGCATTGTCAGACGATCCGAAAGATATCAGGATGATTCGCAAAAGGGATCGCGGCGCGCTTAACAATGGCCTTCTGGGACGCACGATCACACAATTTCTTAAAGACAACCCTTCGTTGGCTTTGGAATCAGGCTCTACTGACGCATTGATTTCAGTCAACTCACTCATCGATGATTTAAACAGGCATAACGTCGATCATATTATTCAGGCTCTGATCAACGACATTCTTGATTACAGGAAAACACGAGAGGATGATATACGAGACACGTATCATTTTTTTGCCGCCGCACAATTCACCAAAACGGATAAATGTCAGGCTGCCGAGCATCTGGTTGCCTTGCTTCAATGTAAAGAAAACCATTTCCTAACGCCCCGGGATATTAAAGCGTTGCAACAAGGGACGCTGGGCAATACGGTATGCCGGTTTATTAAGGAATACAGTCTCGAATTAACCAGGGCTTACGAATCTGACAAACCAATAAAAAACTTAAACGATTTAATTACAGCCTGTGACAATCGAATCAATCACCAAAGCAACGGTAATAATCAGGCCAATAATCCGCAGAAACAACCAATAGGAAATAACGCCTATCATTTTTAAAAAATAATTCTTGCGTTCCAGCACGTTTTCTTATAAAAATTTGTTTTTTTGCTGCAAATCATTTTAAAAAATATGGACAATATATAAAATTATTGTACAATTCTCCAGCCATTAACCTTAAGTGAGATCAAACAGTCCGTGACCACCCATATCAAACCCAATCATGCGCCCATTAACGATGGCGGCTACCGGCGCGGACTAAAGGATCGGCATGTGCAGTTGATAGCACTCGGCGGTATCATTGGATCAGGCTATTTTCTCGGAACCGGTGAAATAGTCAGCCAGGTTGGGCCTGCCGTATTTCTGGCTTATATTCTGGGTGGGCTGATTATTTACCTAACCATGCTCTGCATGGGCGAACTGGCGGTCGCCATTCCCATTTCAGGCTCGTTTATAACCTACACCTCCGAATTTATTTCTCCCTCCATTGCCTGCGGTGTAGGATGGTCTTACTGGATCAGCTGGGTCGCCTATATACCGGCCGAGTGCATCGCCGGCGGCATTATTATGCAGCATTTTACCGGCATCAACGGATATGTCTGGGCGGTATGTTTTGGTCTTTTAATTACCTATATCAATATTGCCAAGGTAGGTACTTTCGGTGAAATCGAATTCTGGCTGGCCATCATTAAAATAGCCGCCCTCATGGGATTCGTCGCATTGTCCCTGATCATTTTTTTTGGACTCGTTCATGGCCCGCAACCTCCCGGTATTGTTGGCGGTAAATTTATTTTCGATCAGGGCGGCTTGTTCCCCAACGGCTACCTGGTCTTGTTAACCGCCATGGTTCTTCTGCTGGTGAATTACCAGGGATCGGAAATCATCGGCCTGGCCGCCGGGGAATCCATTGACCCGGCCCGCATGATCCCTCGAGCCATCCGCAACGTCACCTTCCGCATCCTGTTTATTTATATTATCCCTATTTTTTGCCTGGTTTTGATTTTCCCCTGGCAAAAAGCGGGATTAGCGAACTCCGTATTCGCCGACGCGCTTAATTTTTATGGTTTAAACTGGGCGGGGACGGTTACCAGCCTGGTGACGCTTACAGCGACCCTTTCCTGTTCCAATTCCGGCGTCTACGGCATCGTTCGTTCCTTAAATGCGCTGGCACGAAACGGCATGGCTCCACACCGCCTGGGCAAATTAAACCGCAACGCCGTACCGCAAAACGCGGGTATTGTCACCTTGATTGCTATCTGGCTATTGCTGGCCGCAGGTTATTTCTTTGGTCAATCCATGTTATATATCGCGTTATTGCTTGTTTCCGGATTTACCGGCGCAACCGCATGGATCTCCTTATGCTGGGCACAGATCAATTTTCGCAAACGATTATACAAGGCCGGTTATACAACGGATGACCTGCGTTACAAAACGCCGGGTTCTCCCTATACCGGCATTGTCGCCATTGTTTTAATGGTTATCTGCCTGGCGTTTCTCCTTCTAAACCGGGATCCCTCTTATAAAATCGCCTTTGCCATGGGATTAGCCAGCTTTATAGTGCCCATCATCATTTATAAACTGGGTGGATTTCATAAAAAACGGCTTATGGCTCTGGAGTTGAATAAACACGTCCAGTTCAAAGACATCTTCCCGGATCGCGGCAACGTCTGATCCGGGTAACAACGCCTATCCGACCTGATACACTTGCCCGGTCTGCAGCCCTTCCACACTCTTGCTGTAAGCAAGCGCCACTCTGGCAGCGCTGACCGGCTCAAACCCTCTGAAATAAGGCGCGTAATTATCCATCGCCTCAGTCACTACCGTTGGGCTCACACAATTAATACGCAATTTATTGGGCATTTCGATCGCAGCCGCTACCACAAACGAGTCTATCGCCCCATTGACCATGGAGGCGGAACTGCCGTAACGAATCGGATCACGGGACAGGATACCGCTAGTCAAGGTAAACGAACCACCCTCATTCAGATATTGCTGGCCGATTAATACCACATTAACCTGTCCCATGAGCTTGTTTTGCAACCCTGTTTGATAAGTCTCTTCACTCATGGCAGTCAAATCGTCAAAATGCACCTTACCGGTTGCCAACACGACCGCATCAATCCGGCTCGTTTTTTTAAACATCGCCTCAATAGATTTCCTGTCGGTGATATCCACCTCAATATCCCCGCCACTACGACTGGCTTGAACAAGATCATGCCGGGCACCCAACTCCTTTACCACGGCCTGGCCAATCACGCCTGTAGCTCCTATCACAATGATTTTCATAATAAACACGTCTCCCGGGTAATTTTGTATTGTACGACTCCAAATCCATAAAAACAGATCAGATCAAGGTGGTCAACTCTTTCTGGCAGCGATACTCGCCAGTCTGGATATACCATAAATGCCGGTAATACGTCTTTTCGGACAGCAGCTCATCATGGGTACCCTGCTCGATAATAGCACCCTTATCCAGTACATAAATCCTGTCTGCGTTGGTCACGGTGGACAGGCGATGCGCGATGATGATCGTCGTTTTATTATGTGAAATGGTGGCTAACGCCTGTTGTATGGCCAGCTCCGTATCGTTATCAACGGCGGAGGTAGCCTCGTCCAGAATTAAAATCGGCGCGTCTTTCAAAACAGCACGGGCAATGGCTATCCGCTGCTTTTGTCCTCCCGACAAATAATTGCCGCGCTGGCCGACAGAAGAGTCATACCCCTCAGGAAGCTGGGAAATAAACTTATCGGCCCCCGCAATCATGGCAGCGTGGCGAATTTCATCCGGTGACGCGTTCTGCTTCGCGTAGGCGATGTTATCGGCGATAGTACCTTCAAAGAGAAAAATATCCTGGCTGACCAGGGCAATATGATGACGCCATTCCTCAAGATTAAAATCATTGATACGGTCACCATTCCATAAAATATCCCCTTGCGAGTGCTGATAAAACCGGCATAATAATTTAATCAAAGTACTCTTGCCTGATCCGGACTCGCCGACAAACGCAACCGTCTGACATGGTTTGATATCGAGATTAAATGCCGTAAATACCGGTTGTGACGCTCCGGGGTAGGTAAAACCCAAATCCACCATGACCAGGCCGTCGGATTGTTCCGTATGAGGCTCAACAACCGTTGTAAGTTGCGATTGTCCGCTTTCATTTTTCCAGATCAGCAAATTCAAAGCCCTGGTCGTAGACGCCATGGCGCGTTGAAAATTAACGGTTACATCAGCCAGCGTACTGAACGGCCATAACAGTCGCTGTGAAAGAAAAATCAGCAAACTAAAAACCCCGACATTCATGGTGCCCTGAATGGTTTTATAACCGCCAATGAGCAAGGTAAACAAAAATCCGGTTAAAATCATAATCCGAATCACCGGGGTTACCATGGAACTGATGACGATGGTTTCCCGGTTGGCGTTTTGATAATCAAGACTGATTTTTTCAATACGTTTCGCCTCAAACGCCTCGGCCGTATAACTTTTAATGGTCATTAAACCGGTTAAATTGGTCGACAAAGCCGATGAAATATCGGCCGCCTTCTTGCGCACATTTAAAAATTTCGGTTCCAGCTTGTGTTGAAAATAAAAAGCGCCCAGCAAAATAAACGGTACCGGTAAAATGGCAAATACCGTGATGAGCGGCGAACAAATAAAGAAAATAATGCCAATGAGCACGGTAGAGGAAAAAATCTGAATGATTTGATTAATACCATCCTCTAAAAACCGTTCCAGTTGATTGATATCATCATTAATGATGGAAATTAACTGGCCGACGGCCGTATTATCAATATCTTCCATACGCGCGGACTGAATATGCCGGTAAGTTTCCATACGCAAACGATGTTCCACAGACTGCGCAAGATTTCGCCACTGCACGCTGTATAAATACTGAAATACCGACTCCAGACACCAGGCGATAAAAGTCATAATGCCTAACATGGCCAGCTGAAACATCATATTGGGATTTGCAAACAGCTTGGCCATCCAGGACGCCTTGCGGTTTACCACAACGTCCACGGCCGCTCCAATCAATACTTCCGGGAAAATATCAAATAACTTGTTTAAAACGGAAAAAAGGATAGCCGCCATATATTGACGCCGGTCTCCTTTCATATAGCTTAACAACCGTAACAACGGATAGCGTGATGTTTCCAGGTATGCTTCTTTATTCATTAATTCAGACTTGGTTAATTTATTACTTCAAGACGGGTATTGAATTCCGGTACAAGGCTCTTTAACAACACATAAAGTTCATCGTTGTTATGCGTGTGGCACGCCTCGTTTAACAAACGAAACGTTTGCAGCAATTCACGCCATTCAAGACGACGCACCCTGGCCTTGAATAATTTTTCATGCTCCGTATGAGTCAATTGCTCGGAAACATGAAACAGCTCTTCAAACAATTTTTCACCCGGCCGCAACCCCGTGTACTTGATTTCAATATCTTTTCCGGGTTCCTTGCCGGCCAGTCGAATCATCTGTTCGGCGAGATAACTGATTTTGATAGGTTCTCCCATATCCAGCACAAATATTTCGCCGCCATAGCCATTAACCATAGCCTGAAGGATTAATTGGCACGCTTCCGGAATGGTCATGAAATAACGCTGGATATCCGGATGCGTCACCGTCAACGGCCCGCCCATCCGCATTTGCTTTTGAAACAACGGCACCACACTGCCGGCTGATCCAAGCACATTGCCAAAGCGAACGGTGATAAACTGGGTGCTCACCCGATCATTGAGGTTCTGGCAGTAAATTTCAGCAACACGCTTGGTCGTTCCCATCACGTTGGTCGGATTCACGGCCTTGTCGGATGAAATCAGAACAAATTTTTCCGCACCCGCTTCCGCGCTGGCCTGAGCCACCACCTGCGTTCCGATAATGTTATTAAGTACCGCGACCCGGATCTGATCTTCCAGCATCGGCACGTGTTTGTAGGCTGCGGCATGAAAAACCAGTTCCGGCTTGAATTGGTGGAAGATAAAATCAATGGCCACGTCATCGGTGACTGAAATCAGGCGATACTGCTGCGGGATCGCAGGAAAACCGGCCGTTAACTCGTATTCAATTTTATACAAATTGTATTCCGAATTATCGATGATTAATAATTGCTCCGGCTGCAACGCGATGATTTGACGACAAAGTTCCTTGCCAATCGAACCCCCGCCTCCGGTCACAATAACGCGTTTTCCCTCTATGGAACGAGCTATCCTGTCCCATTCCAGCTGCACCTGATCACGCCCGAGTAAATCTTCAATGCTCACCTCGCGCAGAGCGTTCACTTCAACCCGGCCGGCAATCAGGGAAGAAAGGCTGGGCAGAGTGCGGAAAGGAATTTTTGAATTGGTGCAATAATGGACAATACGGCGCATGGTCGCCGAACGCGCGGAAGGGATAGCAATGAATATTAAATCAATCTGGTGCGTAACGACCAGATGACTCAGATCCCTGGTGGCTCCCAACACTCGAACGCCGTGTATTTCCATGCCGCGTTTACGAGGATTGTCGTCAACCAGTCCAACCGGAAAATAATTATGTGTCCGTTTAAGATCACGGACCAGACTTTCCCCGGCGTGTCCCGCTCCAATGACCAACACCCGCCTGGACTCTCCGGTTGTCCACTCCTCTCGCCCGTTACGATCACGGTAAAGACGCATGAACATCCGGCCGCTGCACAACAACGTGACCAGATTCAACGCGTACAAAGGCAGCACCGATCGCGGAATATGTTGAATCAGGGAAGTCAGATAAAGCGGGGGTATTACCAGCAGCGTTGCCGCCGCCGTCGCCTTGATGATCCTCATCACATCATTAATGGAGGTAAACCGCCATAAACCACGATACACCTTGAAATAATAAAAACTGCCCAGCTGGACGAAAATCAAAATAAACAGGGAGGCCAGCGAGTAATTGGACATTAAATTGGCCGGGAAAGGTTGCATGTTATAACGCAACCAGTATGCAAAATACCAGGCTACAGGGATCGCGGCCGCGTCAAACAGCAGAGATGGTAATTTTTTATATAGTTTTAAAAAAAAACTGCCCAGTCTTGGCATCATCAACAAAATCCTTGCAAGCGAAATCGCTTTTATGAACCGATACTCTGTTCACCCGCTCTCCGTCAAGCGTTCATTGCAAAAGAGTCCGGGGTAAAAAAACAATAGTACTACAGCTTTACCGCGATGGGGTATAAATTTCATATTGATAGAATGAACGTCTGTCCCCGGTCTTAAAGGACGCTTGCAGTCTATATGCCTGATTTTTTATTAATTTATGATGCAAACAACGATCCGTAGGCGTATAAATTGTTTTTTTATTTTCTACCAGAGCCGTTAAAATAATAACGTCCGGCTTTTCAGCAAGTATCTGCTCGCAAAATAACAAATAGCGGTTTGCTTCGGGCAAGGTAACCATTTTTTTATTATTCAGACAATAGGAATCAATATAACGGTGTGAACCAAGGTAAGGAATCATGCCGCTATCCGCCAGCAAAATGTCATGACTGGCAGGGATATTATCATGAAGCCACCGGGCAACCTCTGTTCTGAGCGTCTCCCCCGCCCTGGGATTTTCCGTAAAAAAACGAAATCCCGCCAAACCGGTTTTGGGAATGAAGAAAAAAGACACCCAGAACACGGCAAGAGCCATGGCAAACGTATACACAGGCCCTTTTTCAGCGATAAATTTGCACACCAGTCCGTTAAGGCCGGCCACTGACAAGGGCAGCAATAAAAGAAACGCCGGTAAAAACAGGCGATTGGCAAAAGCCACTACCGAATCCGCACCAATCAGTAATAGCAGGTAAACAACACTGGGCAACCAGAAATAATAATGACGTCTGCCCGCACTGCGCAAAATGGCGGGCAAGGTCAGCAACAGGAATGGCCAGGCCAGTTGTAAATACTCTATGTCCAGAACAAAACGATCCCCGCTGCCAAATCCCTTGCAATAAACCGGGTTTGGCAATAAATATCCATAGTAATGCCAACGCCATAAAAAATAAGGCAGAAACAACACTGCAAACACCAAACCGCTTACCCATACCTCAAGCGAAGCTGAGCGCTTGGACACCGGTGACGAATCAAACAGCGCCACACCATAAAAAACCGCAACGACAGCCGGCGCTTCCGGTCTGGTCAAGGCAGCGAGAAAAAAGAGGAAACCCGCCGATATCGCATAACGACGTTGAGAAGCCCTTCTGCCTGACGGAACAAAACGATATCCGACACCCATTAACAGGCACAAGAGCCCCATAGCGAGAAACGCCTGGTAAACGGTGGTCTCCAAACCGCTCACCGACCAGATAATTTCACCGTTGTACAACAGCAGCCACAAACAGGGAATAAAGGCGAGCCAGACGGAAACCCATAGCCGTGACAGGAAATACAGGGCACCGGTTGCAAAAACCAGGCCGACAACACCCATGGATTTAAGTACAATAACCGGATCAAGGCCAATACGTATGGCGGCTGCCGCAATGATCAGAAAACTGAAATTGGAATAGCCTTCGACGGGTTCCTCACCGATATTCCATAATAGTCCGTCACCATGTGCCCAGTTTCTGGCATAACGCAAGGTAATATACATATCGTCGATGGTAAAATCCCAAATCGCCGCCACCTGCAAAATCAGAAGATACCCGAAAGCAAGTGCCAGTAACGAGATAAAAAACCAGTGCTTCCTCATTTAAGCACAGCCACAACGGTTAAGGATAAAAAGCATATTAAATTAAGCCGCGATAAATTATCCTGAAAAAACAACGATACCGGGTCATCATTATCGCCATCCCGCATTGCCAGCCTTGTAAAACGCCATAAACCGATCGCCGCAAACGGCAACGTTAATAAAAAATAGAACGATTCATCTCGAACAACAATAGTATAAAGCAGATACGTGCCAAAACAGGCAAATGCGGAACAGGCAATCAAGAGATCCAAAACGCTTGTTGAATATTTTTTAAGAACCACCCTGGTTTCATATTTCAAACCAAGCTGTTTTTCCATCCGTCTTTTACATAAGGCAATAAAAAAGCTGACCAGTGTGGCCGTTATTGTCAACCACCATGAGATAGGCAGGCCAATACCTATGGTTCCGGCAAGTACGCGCAGCATAAAACCGCTGGCTATGCAAACGACGTCCCATATCGGCCAGTTTTTCAAAAAATGATTATAGGCGAGATTGATCAGCAGATAGACGGCGAGAATAAGAGCCAACGTGCGTGAAACGAACCAGGCTGTCACCAGACCACCTGCCAGCAGCACGATCAAAGTGCCTACAGCCATATCCAAAGACACGTTACCGCTGGCCAATGGCCGCAACCGTTTTTGCGGGTGTCGCCTGTCCTCTTCCAGATCCTGAATGTCGTTGTAAATATAAACCGCGCTGGATATCAGACAAAAAGCCAGCGCGGCAATCAGGGCCGCCACCCAAAATCGATAATCGGGAGCGCCTGCGTAAATGACACCAAGAAGTACAAAAGCAGCCTTGCTCCAATGGGAAACTCTCAGCAACCGGACAATATACTTAATCGAAGACATGAATCCACGAACCGATAAAAATAAGTTAGTGTTCACTATATCATTTGTTTTTCAAGAGGTTAAACAGGTAATACCACGAAAGGCCGTAAATGCAACAATTTAGTAAAAATTAATCAATCAACGTTGCATTTAACCATCGAACCCGTAATATAAAAGTTCAGGATAATCATTTATACGGATATGAGGTGTGCGCCATGATCTATTATATATTACCCGACAACTTTCCGGACGAGATAGAAGAACTGTATAATCTTTATGCAGAAAAAACAGGGATCGATCTTGAAAAAGCGTCCAGGGAAAAAGCTCAACCTTACCGGATCAGTTGTTTTTTTGGTGCCAAAGATATCAATTCACGTGACAAGCAAATCAGTTTTCTAAAAAAAATGCTCGCCGCCATCAGTCCTTCCCTGTCAAAAGACAAGGTGTTTGCCACACCGGAAGCCAAAGACAAACACGTTGGCGCCCTGCGGGTGCTATTAGCCGCCGTGCTTTATATCAAATCCGGTATCGCGGCGAACTACATGGTGCGCTCCGAGGAAGCCTCTGTTTTGGAAACGCTGCTGAATCAGGCTCTGGCACTGGGCAAGAACAATGTCCTTAATGAAGATACCCGAAAAAGTGCGTTATTCTCCGCCCAGCGGTTCATTTCCGGCAGCGATAAACTGGAGGAAATCAACAAATATCTTTCCGATAAATTGACGGAACAGGAATGGCATGAATTTTCAACGTTCATCACCAGGGAATGTTGCAAAATTGATGAAAAAAAACGGGACTCGCATCCAGTGGCATCCGTGATGCAGCCGGCTTTTGGCGCTGTCGGAGAAATTACGGGGTATTCAGCCGGATTCATATTAGGAGACATGATCACCAAATCAAGCGAGCTTCTCCCGGCCAAAGTCGCACTTTCCGCCGCCGTCGGCAGTACGCTTATTTATTTCTCATCTCCAATGGGTGTCATGCTGGTGGCCCCCACCATTGCAAGCAAATTACTTGATGTGTTTGGAGGCGTTTCCATGGCCTACGTCATGGGCTATCTCATGCGCAAACTTGGTGAAGGTGCGGGCTACGGACTTGGCTGGACACTGGAATCCATCTGCTCCCTGATGTACCAGGCCGGATCATTAATTGTCACAATGGCCCAAGGAGAACAGGCTCCGGCCCAGTTGACCGGTTTTAATCTTGTTACCGGCCAACGTATTGTCAATGGCTTGCCTGTAGAATTACATCCGACGGATATGATTAAAATGGATCCCAAAGATCTGATGCTTCCAACTTCAGCAATTGCAGTGAAATTAGTGGAATTCGATTTAACGTCCTTTACCATTGAAGTGGACGGGGAAAAACAGACGTTTCCCTACAACCCGGTCACAACGGATGAAAAGAAAAAAATACCCTATTTTGATGAGTTGGAACAAGTGTTGCGCAAGGCTTTTCCAACCCCGTTAATCCCGGAGGAAACCAGGGTCAATCCGGATTCTCATGGCGAGCTTGAACAAACCGCCACATCCCTTACCTTGTAACCACGGCAACGCCCGGCCTGAAATCCTGTGGCGCATTGCCACATGAGGTAATAACTCCCCAGCACGTCGGGCAAGGCGCCCGGCGTACGTTCCTACAAGGAGCCGTGCAACCCAACCAACTCCCGTACCACGCTCGTCGCGTAGCTTCCCGGCGGCAACTCAAAACACAGCGTCACGACCTCATCGCCCT
Organism: Legionella spiritensis; assembly: GCF_900186965.1. Lineage (NCBI taxonomy): Bacteria > Pseudomonadati > Pseudomonadota > Gammaproteobacteria > Legionellales > Legionellaceae > Legionella > Legionella spiritensis. The sequence continues at coordinate 1,277,333 of NZ_LT906457.1, read as the reverse complement.
GCCAGTCCCAAACCAAATCCTTTACCGGCAAAACCAGGGGCCGGCAGGCACGCTCCAGTTTGTGGCGCTCAAGCCCGTCGCGCCAGGACTGGTATTGACCAAATACCTTTTCCTGTAACGCCAGACTCTCAAGGCTTGCCCGCTCCCGGCCCTTGCCCCACAAGGGTGCTGTTGGGGAAATATCAAAGGATCGCACCCGTTCTTCAATTTGCGCATCCACCTCGTCAAGGGCAAACACACTATGGGTGCCGGCTAACTGCATCACATCACCGGCTATGGCCTGATTCCATAACTTATGCTCGACGCGCTCAGACAACAGCCGGTTAAATAAAAACGAACGTGCCGCCGAATAATAAAGCCCGCGCAGGAAGGGATTTTTGACCTTGTAATCCGTGGTCAGCAAGCGAAAGGCTTTCTCCAGATTCTGACCGTTATTGCCGAATCGCTGCGGCCCGAAATAATTGGGCACACCGCTTTTTTTGATGGCCGTAAGGCGAGATTCAACCTCGGCTGGCTCATTCATATCACGTATCACAACGGTAAACGCGTTGCCGGCAAGGGCGCCGGTTTTGAGCTTTTTATTATGGCGCCTGTTTTCAAGAACCCGCCATCCATCTCCCTGCAGGCTGTCCACACCATCAATGTGTTCTCCGGGGCAATGGACACTCAACCATTGCCGGGTCACCGCCTGCCTGTCCTTGAGACCGGCGTACGCTACCATTTTTTCCGGCTTGCCCAGTTGGCGGGCTACGGCTTTTTGTAACTCTTCCGTATTTAATCCTGTTTTTTCAATATAAAGGAACTGGTGTTCACCCTCCCCTGTTAATTCAAACCCCAGTCTTTCATAAACCCGAAAATCTTCAGGCGTTGCCTTGATTGTGCCCGAAGAGGAAGGCTCTCCGTAGGCATAGGCATCATTTAAATAATCAAACATAAAATCTATCGTGTACAGGAAGCCTGGTATTGTTGATGAAATCAACGGATTTTACAAGCAGGAAAAACGGCCGATGTACCAGGTTCTGCGCCCTTACAAACTTTGTCGCCCGATTTTCTGTAGCCCGTCATGAAGGCGAAGCCGAAATGCGGGATAATGATAACCCGGTTATTCACCTGTTCTCCTGACACAATATTGGAACATGATCCCCGCAATACGGCCAGAGGCCTCCTTACGGGCTACAATTATATTTGAGCTACCAACAGGAGACCTCTGGCCGTATTTGCGGGATCCGTCAGATCGATGAACAAGCATACCCATCAACAAACGCATCTGAAGGATTGTCAACGCGTTGCTTGCCTTTACAGTCTTTTGGAAAGAATCCGTCTCTATAGGAGGCAGAAGAAACCTCGTTGGTTTTCAGCCATATTTGTTCCCATAATGCCTCATTAAGCCCCCGGGCATTAACGAGCTCCGGATCGTCGTGATCGCAGGACAACATAAAGCGCGGTGATTTTTTTAAAAACGTCTCAAAGTCCCTGATAAATTGCCACGCGTCAAAATGATGCTCTATCCCTTTCAGGAACTCAAACGCTTTTATATGTCCTTGCTTGGCGGCTTTTTTGAGCCATTCCACGGCTATATCCGTATCAGGCCTGATAAATCCCGTAAAACCTTTTAAATAAAAATAACCCAGATTATATTGAGCCTGGGCCAGATTCATGTCAGCCGCCTTTTCAAGACAGGCTATCGCTTCATCAAAGTCCCGCTCGCAACCCTCCCCAAATAAATAAAGCCAGGACAGATTATAGAGCGCTTTAGCGCTTTCCTTCTCCGAGGCTTGCTTGAAACATTCCCAGGCCTGTTTCTGATTGATATCCGTACGTCGGCCGTGGTAATAACTAACCCCCAGAAGCGTTTGGACATCGCTGCGACGCCCATCATCCCAACCGGCAATTTTTTCCAGGTAGTAACACGCGTCACCGTACCACTTAAGTCGGCAATAAATCCGTCCTATGTTATAGAGCGCTTCCCCTACCTTCGTAGAATTGCAAACAGCCGTATCAATATCCGGATCCGGATCTTGCTCCGGATCCAGGTCATGATACGGATCCAGGCCTTTATACAAATTCAGTTCCCGCAAGAGACTATCCCGTTGGTTCTCCTGTGCCCTTTTCTCAAAACAAGCAGTATTACCAGCTATTTCCCTTGCTATGCCGCTGGTCTCTATAAATATATTTTGATATCCGAGTCGGGCTTCTTTGATGGCTTCAAGCTGCGTGGGCAGCAGACTAAATAAATCATCACGACTTAACTCAATATTAGAATTCATGGTTACGCTAAACACTCGAAACAAATCATAAGGCTTGTAGTGTCTCCAGGCATTATTGGATAAGTTACAGTATTTGATCTTTTTAAATATTCGAAGCGTATCTAACAATCCAGCAAGTGGTTTTTCACCCAGGTTATTATGGCTTAAATCAAGCCTTCGCACTGTACGGGAGCACTCGTCATTCCAGATAAATATTCTATGTAAAATTGAGTAGAGAGTATCAATGGCGAAATCGTTATGCGATAAATCAATCTTGCTAATGTCTGAATGACACATTAGAAAAGCATCAATGGCTTCCAAATCAACCGGTTCATCACCAGTCACCCTAATTCTACCTATTTTTTCATAATCCCTAATGTGATGGGTTATCCTGGTCGGCATGATAAATCTTCCAGAAAAAACAGATTGCCATCCTATAGCATAATCAGGTGGCGTTCAATGAGTCATACGGGGTTAGCGGAATCAATGAAATGATGCGTCACATCAAAACGCTCAACCAGATGTTCAGCCAGCGCCTGGATGCCAAAACGCTCCGTTGCGTGGTGGCCGCAGGCGAAATAATGAATACCCAGTTCCATGGCCTGATAGTACGTCCGCTCGGAAACCTCGCCGCTTAAGTAGGCGTCAACACCCAATTGATGGGCATCGACAATAAAATCCTGGGCTCCGCCGCTACACCAGGCGACCCGTTTTATCAAACGATCACTGCCCTCAAGCAGCAAGGGGGTTCGACCCAATGCCGTTTGTATGTGCTCGGCAAACCCGGCGGCCGATTTATTTTCCGCCAGCTCACCGGCCCAGAGCAGATCAGCGGTGTTGCCCACGATATGGCGGGACATATTTTTTATGTTGAGACGTTTGCCCAGTTCGGCGTTGTTGCCGAATTGGGGATGACAATCAAGCGGCAGGTGGTAAGCCAGCAAATTCATGTCATGCGCCATCAACCGGCCTATCCGTACCCGTTTCATACCGGTCAGCACAGGGGCTTCGCCGCGCCAGAAAAAGCCATGGTGAACCAGAAGCGCGTCGGCTTTCTTAAAGGCCGCTTCCTCGATCGCTTTGGCAGAAGCCGTCACCGCCGTACAAAGGTGGCGTATTGCTTCCTTACCTTCAACCTGCAACCCGTTTGGCGCATAATCAGTGAAATTATCGCAACCGAGCAATGCGGCAAGATAGGCAACCAGTTCATCGCGTTTTATCACCTTGACGACGCTCTTCGGATGTCGGCACCCAGCATGGATAATTTCTCTTCAATACGTTCGTAGCCGCGGTCCACATGATAGATGCGCTCGACAAACGTCTCACCTTCCGCGGCAAGACCGGCCAGAATAAGACTGGCGGACGCCCGTAAATCGGTAGCCATCACCGGCGCGCCGGTTAAATGTTCCACGCCGTTGATCATGGCGGAATTGCCATTTAAACGAATCTGCGCACCCATGCGCTGCAATTCCTGCACGTGCATAAAGCGGTTTTCAAAAATAGTTTCGATCACTGAGGACGCGCCATCGGCAATCGTGTTTAACGCCATAAACTGCGCCTGCATGTCCGTCGGAAACGCGGGGTAAGGCGCGGTGGAAATGTTCACCGCCTGGGGACGCAGACCGTGCATATCAAGGGTGATCCAATCCTCGCCAATAGTCAGTTCGGCGCCGGCTTCCTCAAATTTGCACAGCATGGACAACAGGTTGTCCGGCTTTACCCGACGTACCGTCACCCGGCCCCGGGTTATCGCCCCGGCCGTCAGGTAGGTTCCCGCTTCAATGCGATCCGGCATTACCGCGTAATTGCCGCCGGTTAGTGATTCCACGCCTTCCACCTCAATCGTAGGCGTACCCGCGCCAATGATTTTAGCCCCCATCTGGGTGAGGAAGTTGGCCAAATCGACCACTTCGGGTTCCCGCGCCGCATTCTTGATAATCGTTTTGCCTTCGGCCAGCACAGCGGCCATCAGCACGTTTTCCGTACCGGTCACGGTCACGGTGTCAAACACCAACGGTTTACCAACCAGTCGTCCTCGCCGGCAGCGCGCCTTGATGTAGCCGTTTTTAACACTGATCTCGGCACCCATGGCTTTCAATGCCTTTAAATGAAGATCCACCGGGCGCGTGCCAATCGCACAGCCGCCCGGCAGCGACACGTCGGCGCGGCCAAAACGGGCGAGCAGCGGCCCTAATACCAGAATGGAAGCCCGCATGGTCTTGACCAGTTCATAGGGGGCTACAAACTCATTCACCTGACTGGCGTCCACCTGCACGTTCATTTTTTCATCCACTATGAGATGCGCGCCCAATTGCCCCAGGAGCTCCATCATCGTGGTCACGTCTTTCAAATGCGGCACGTTGGCTATAGTGACATTATCATTAGCCAGCAACGTGGCAGCCATGATCGGCAAGGCCGAGTTTTTCGCACCGGAAATGATCACTTCCCCGTTTAGCGCCTTACCGCCGTTAATGACTAACTTATCCATGCTGCTTCCCCCATTCTTCTTTTGTCCAGGTTTTCATACTTAACGCATGCAGACTTCCCGTTGTAATATGGTCTTTCAGTTGCGCGTACACCCACTGCTGCCGGGCTACTCTGGATTTTCCGGCAAACAGATCGGAGACAATGGTCAACTGATAGTGATAACCATCGCCGTCGACCTTCACGAGCTCAACACCGGAGATAGCGGCCAATTGTTTTTCCAGTTCTTCATTACTTACCATACTGCACACTCATTCCAATTCGGTTCATCATTTCAGGTCAGCAGAATATCCTGCACTCTGCAAAATTCCGCCAGCGATTGAATAGCCGGGGTTATACCGGTTATCCGGCAGGTTTTGTTATGGTCCCTGCCCAGTCTTTTCGATTCTATTAACAAGGCCAGTCCGGCGCTGTCGCATTGCGTCACCTCACTGAGATCAATTACAATCTCACCGCCCTCGACGCGCCTGCAAAAATCGGATAAACGCACCCGATCCGCCTCGGCGTTGACAAAGGTCATGGCACTGGCCGGTTTGAATACAGGCGTACTCATCAGGCAGCCTTCTGAGCGCGTTGCTGCATTTGCCGGATCAATTCCTGCATATTGGAATTTTGCAGAGCCTGGGCAAACTGGGAACGGAAACTTTGTAACAGACTGACGCCCTCTACGCTTAAATCATAAATCTTCCATTGCCCGTTTTTGGAAACCAGGCTGTAGCTCAACGGAATATTTTTACCATTAGGACGCACAATCACACTGTTAACCCGCAGAAAGCGGTTGTTTAACGAACCCCTTATAGGTAAAAATTTGATGGTTTCATTGGTGTATTCGGCCAAAGGGGTTGCGTAGGTACGAATGACCAGACTGGTGAACGCCTGCGAAAACTGCTTTCGTTCGCTAGCGGACGCTTTCATCCAGGCCTGACGCCCCAGAACGGATCGGGACATGCCGGCCACATCCACCTTGGGCAGCAGATAACGCTCGACGGCCTGATAAATCACCTGGGGATTTTTCCGCAGCGTGGCTTTATTCTGCTCTAAAGCAGCCAATATTTGATTGGCGGTAGTCTGCAACATGGGGATTGGGGATGATTGCGCCCACACCATCTGAGTCATGACCATCGTCAACGTAACCAGTAGTAATCGTATTGTTTTCATCATTCACCTTATTTTTTAATATTGAACAGCAATTGCCCTATTAAATTTTCAAGAATAATCGCTTCCTGGGTTTTGGCGATCACATCGCCCTCACGCAGATAAGGATGCTGTCCATTATCGCCGTCTTCAAATCCGGGTACGATACTGATGTAATTGGAACCAAGCAACCCCTCCGTCAAAATCCGGGCCGAAGCGTCCTCGTAAGGTATTTTCTTGTCGCCGCGCAGACGCATCGTCACCTTGGCGTTTAACTCGCCGGTTTGTAATTCGATTTTCGTCACCTCGCCAATCTTGACACCGGCCACGGTCACGGGAGCCCGCACCTTCAATCCGCCGATATCGGCAAAATCCGCGGAAACAAAATAACCTTTCGTGGATGTCAGATCAGACACACCGCTGACTTTCAGAATCATAACGGCCAGGGCCAGCAAACCCAGCACCATAAAAAAACCAACGCTGATATCAATATAACGTTGTTTGTTCATTATTTACCAACCTCCAATCATCATTGCCGTCAATAAAAAATCAAGCCCTAAAACGGCCAGCGACGAATACACCACCGTTCGGGTTGTGGCCTGACTGATACCCTCAGCAGTAGGAACACAACTAAATCCCTGAAACACTGCTATCCATACGACAACAAAAGCAAATACGACACTTTTTACAATGCCGCTCATGACATCCAGGTGAAAATTAACGGAAGCCTGCATGTTCGACCAGAAGCTGCCCACATCGACCCCTAACCATTCCACTCCGATGAAATACCCCCCGTAAACGGCCACGGCGGAAAAAATCAGCGACAGCAACGGCAGGGAAATCAAACCGGCCAGAAAACGGGGATAAACCACCCGCCCCAGCGGATCCACGCCCATCATATCCATACTGGCCAACTGTTCCGTCGCTTTCATCAGGCCGATTTCGGCGGTCAGGGCGGAGCCGGCTCGTCCCGCAAATAACAGCGCGGTGATCACCGGCCCAAGCTCGCGGGCAATACTTAAGGCCAGTAATTGCCCCAGTTGACTCTCGGCGCCGAATTTTTCCAGCGTGTTATAGCCTTGCAAACCAACCACCATACCAATGAACAAGGCCGACACGACAATAATCAGGCAAGACAGCACGCCGACAAAATAAAGCTGTGTGCGTAGCGCAGGCCACAGTCTGGCGACATCCGGATTTCTGACAAACATGCGCAACAGAAACACGCCCGAGCTTCCAATCCCTTGCAAGGTCTTTAATCCCCGCTCACCGAAACGGGCTATCATGTCAATCATTTAAGAGTTCCTCTGTATAAGGCCTTGCAGGGTAATGAAAGGGAACGGCGCCATCATCCTCACCGTGCATAAACTGCTTTACTCTCGGCTCCGTAGATTGTTTTAAAGCAAGAGGCGTGCCTTCTCCGATAACCTGGCCGCCGGCGATCAAATAGACATAATCGGCGATGGAACAGGTTTCCTCCACATCATGCGACACGATGATGGTCGTGGTACCAAGCAACTGGTTTAACCGCTTGATGAGACGTACCAGCACCCCCATGGAGATGGGATCCTGGCCGGTAAACGGTTCGTCATACATCATTAATTCCGGATCCAGGGCAATGGTTCGCGCCAGAGCGACACGGCGAAGCATTCCCCCGGATAATTCAGCCGGCATTAAGTGCGCGGCACCCCGGAGCCCCACCGCTTCGAGTTTCATCAACACGATATCCCGTAACATGGTTTCATGCAGTTTCGTATGTTCACGAAGCGGAAAAGCGACGTTTTCAAAGACCGACAGATGCGTAAACAGGGCACTGCTTTGAAAGAGCAAACCCATTTTTCGCCGGGCTTCAAAAAGCGCCTTGCGTGACAATTTATGAATATTTTTGCCGTCCACCAGAATTTGCCCGGATTCGGGATAGAGCTGGGCGCCAATCAAACGTAGCAACGTGGTCTTACCGCTGCCGCTTGGCCCCATAATCGCGGTAATCCGACCGCGTTTGACAGTCATATTGACCCGATCAAAGATGCGTCTTTCACCCCGCTCAAAGGTTAAGTCACTGATTTCGACAAGGTTTTCCGGCATGAAATAACTACCTGTTTGGCTAAGTAATTAATTATATACCCGAAGGTGGAAAATTTGCGAATTTTACACCGGAAAATCATCACCCTGTTTGCCGCGACTTGTTCACGGTATCCGGACGATGGTCAAACCAAAAGAATGATTAACTTGCTGTAGCCCGCCATGAAGGCGAAGCCGAAATGCGGGGATAACATTCACCCGGATATTCACTTGTTCTACTGGCATATTGCAACAGAAAACCCGCAATACGGCCGCAGGCCTCCTTGCGGGCTACTACTCTTTTGTAAAAAAATGGGGCAAAGAAAATTTTTTGCCCAGAACCTGTGTGTCACGACTTGTTCGCGGCATCCGGACGATAATCGAATTATAAAGAAGAATGAGGAACCATCGAAAGGTATAAAAAAACCGATTATTCTGCTAAACTAATGGTCGTTTTGATTCCAATTCCGAGAGTCTTATGAATTTTTGCAAGTTAGGTCTTGCTGTTATTGAGACGGAAGCACAAGCTGTGTTTGAGCTGTCTCAGCGTATTGACGAGCGGTTTGAAAAAGCATGTCGTTTATTGCTCGACTGCCCAGGAAGGGTTGTCGTAACCGGGATGGGAAAATCCGGTCATATCGGCAATAAAATTGCCGCGACACTGGCCAGCACCGGAACCCCCGCCTTTTTCATGCATCCGGGCGAAGCGTCCCATGGCGATTTGGGCATGATCACCCGCCAGGATGTGGTGATTGCCATTTCCAGCTCCGGCCATACTGATGAAATCATTACCTTGTTGCCCTTGCTTAAGCGGCTGGAAGTACCCGTGATCGCCTTGACCGGAAACCCCCAATCCGTTCTCGCCGCCACCGCCGACGTCCACCTGGACATCAGTGTTGAACAGGAAGCCTGCCCTCTCGGCCTTGCGCCGACCACCAGCACGACCGTGACCCTGGTGATGGGCGACGCCCTGGCCATCGCTTTGCTGCAGGCCCGGGGTTTCAGCGCGGAAGATTTCGCCCTGTCCCATCCCGGCGGCGCCCTCGGACGTCGTTTGCTGCTTAAAGTCGACGAATTATGCCACCAGGGCGACAACCTCCCGCTGGTTTCGGAACAAGCCACCATCCGCGAAGCCCTGATCGAAGTCACAGCAAAAAAACTGGGCATGACCTGTGTAATTGACGCCGCCGGCCAGCTGGTCGGCGTCTATACGGACGGCGACATCAGGCGGACATTAACGGAGAATTACGACATACACACGACCCCGCTGCACAGGGTCATGAGCAAGAACTGCAAAACCATCAATCCGGGTATGCTGGCGGCCGAGGCGCTGGCCATCATGCAAAAATTCAGCATCACTTCGGTGGTTATGGTCAATGATCGGAATCAACCCGTCGCCGTGGTTCATATACACGATTTGTTACAGGCAGGTATTATCTAGAGTGAGCGAGACACAATGAACAAACTGTTAGAGAAAGCAAAAAAAATCAAATGTCTGATTTGCGACGTCGACGGGGTACTGACCGACGGTCTGCTTTACCTTGATAACCACGGGAATGAGCTGAAAACGTTTCACGTTCAGGACGGTATGGGACTTAAATTGTTAATGGCCGCGGGTATCGAAGTCGCCGTCATCACCACATCCCGCAATGCGGTCATTGATCATCGCATGCAGCAACTGGGCATTACTCATTATTTCAAGGGCCAGGTGGACAAACGTGATGCCTTTGCTGAATTAAAGCAACGGCTGGGATTTGACAATGAGGAATTTGCCTACATCGGCGACGATCTTCCTGATTTACCCATTATCCGGCAGGTTGGCCTGGGCATCACCGTACCCGGAGGCGTTCGCCAGGTCAAGGAATTCGCAAGCTGGGAAACGTCGCTGCAAGGCGGTCGCGGCGCCGTACGCGAAGTATGTGACTTGATTTTAAGCGCACAGCAAAAACAGGATACGGCCCTAATCAGGTATCTCGCCTCATGAACGCCGCCAAACAAGCCGTCTGGCTCTTTTTTACCCTGATTGCCCTGGCTTGTTCAGGGTATTATTTCGCCAGCTCCAGTCCGGTTGAAAAACTGGATGACAAAACCTTGTCCCAAACCGCTGATACCATCATCACTCACTTAAATGTTCGCCAGTTTGACGAGCAGGGAAAATTGATCAATTATCTCAAAACCCCGGAATTGCAGCATGTTCCCGAAAACGATACCCATTTATTGCAATCACCGGAAATAGTTATCGCCCAACCTGATCAGCCGGACTGGGAAATCCGTTCCAGGCGGGCAAAAGCCGTTCATGGCGGAAAGGAAATCACCTTTATCAACGATGTGACCGTGCATCAGCAATCGGGAGAGAAGACTCAGGAAAGTACCTTGCGCACGAACGAACTGACCTATTACCCTCAACAAAAACTGGCGACCTCCGCATTAACCGTTACTTATGAAAGGCCGGGAAGCATCATATACTCCGATGGTATGAAAGCCTGGCTTGCAGACAAGCATGTCAAATTGTTAAGCAGAGCACGCGCAACTTACGAGCCTAATCATGGATAAATTATTTCTTTTTTTTCTTTTAATTCTGCCCCTGACCTTTCAATGCGCCTTTGCCTTGCCACAAGACAAGGAAAAGGTCATGGAGTTATCCGCCGATACGGCGGACTTAAATGAACAAACGCATCGTGGTGAATACGTCGGCGATGTGGAACTGGATCAGGGCACAACCCATTTACGTGCCTCCAAAGCCGTCACGGAGGGGAACCAGAAAAACAAACTGGTCGTCGCCATTGCCTGGGGAGACAAGATTAATCAGGCGCATTACTGGACTCAAACAGCGACGGACAAACCCCTGTTGCACGCTTTTGCGGATACCATCCGCTACTACCCGGATCGCCATTTGATCGAATTGATCGGAAACGCCCGGGTTGAACAGGGTGACAACTCCTTTTCTGCGGCAAAAATAAGCTATGATACCCTGAAGCAGCATGTCCTCTCCAAAAGCGATGGCAAAACACGCACCATGATCGTTATTCACCCTGACAAGCAAACCGGGAAAAAAGCATGACATCGCTGGTTGCCAGACATTTAAAAAAATCATTTAAAACCCGTACCGTAGTCAATGGCGTTAACCTGTCCATCAATCGCGGGGAATGCGTTGGTCTGCTTGGCCCCAATGGCGCCGGAAAAACAACCTGCTTTTACATGATTGTGGGATTACAGTCCTGCGACGAAGGCCAGATTATTCTGGGCGGCAAGGATATTACCAGGGAACCCATGCACCATCGCGCCCGTATGGGCATAGGCTATTTACCCCAGGAAGCCTCCGTTTTTCGTAAAATGACCGTTGCCGATAACATCTATTCCATTCTGCAGCTACGCCAGGATTTGAATGAACCGCAACGGAAGGAAAAACTGCAGGAATTGATGCAGGAATTTCATATCAGCCATCTCCACAAAAATCTCGGCATGAGTTTATCGGGAGGCGAGCGCAGACGGGTTGAAATAGCGAGGGCCCTGGCTATTGAACCGACTTTTATCTTACTGGATGAGCCGTTTGCCGGCGTGGATCCCATTTCCGTACTGGATATCAAAAAAATCATTTCCCACCTCTGTGATAAAAACATCGGCGTACTCATCACCGATCACAATGTTCGTGAAACACTGGATATCTGCGAGCGCGCCTATATCGTCAGTCAGGGTAAAATTCTTTGTGAAGGGTCTCCCGCGGACATCCTGGAGAACCAGCAGGTACGTACCGTTTATCTGGGCGAGGAATTTTCGTTATAATCATGCTGCTTGTTATTGATAATTATGATTCATTTACCTTCAATCTGGTGCACTATTTTCAGTGCCTGAAACAGGATGTACAGGTTTTTGCCAACGACAAAATCACGCTTAAAGACATTGAGCGGCTTGCACCTTCCCACCTCGTTATTTCCCCGGGGCCAAACAGTCCCGAGGAAGCCGGGATTTCAGTAGCTGCCATCAAACGTTTCCATCAAACCATCCCCATTCTGGGAGTTTGTCTGGGGCATCAATGCCTGGCCTATGCCTTCGGCGCATCCATCACTCGCGCCCGACAAATCATCCATGGTAAAACATCGGCAGTCTTTCACCATAAGCATAACCTTTTTCACCGGTTACCCAATCCTTTTCAGGCGACCCGTTATCACTCCCTCGCTATTGAATGTTCAAGCCTGCCAACGTGTTTTGCCATAGACGCCTGGGCTGATGATGGCACGATTATGGCGATTTCCCATCGTCATTACCCGTTATTTGGTCTACAATTTCATCCGGAAGCCATTTTAAGTGAACATGGCCTAACTTTATTGAGCCACTTTCTACAATATGAACACCAATAAATTATTCGAACAACTGATTGCAGGCGACCACCTGAATGACACACAAATGCAGGAGATAATGAAATCCTGTATGAGCGGTGAATTATCAGACGGTCAAATTACGGCTTTTTTAGCATTGATGCGCATGAAAGGCGAAACCGTAGACGAACTCACCACAGCGGCCCATGTGATGATGGAATACGCGCATTGTATCGACTTGGGTAATGATTTAATCGACATCGTAGGTACGGGAGGCGACGGTAAAAATACCTTCAATGTTTCCACGGTGTGCAGCATTGTGGCCGCCGCGGCCGGGGCTTTTGTCGCCAAACACGGGAACCGCTCGGTGTCCGGCCGAAGCGGCAGCGCCGATGTATTAACCCAGGCCGGGATCGAGTTGCAACTGGGTGACGGACAATTGAAACACTGCATGGAAAAACTACATATTTGTTTTCTGTTCGCGCCTCATTTTCATACGGCCATGCAACATGTTCGCGTTGCCCGCCAGCAATTGGGTATACGCAGTTTTTTTAATTTATTAGGGCCATTGATTAATCCTGCCCGTGTCCGCAAACAGGTAGTAGGTGTTTTCTCCAGTCACTTGCTTCAACCTGTCGCACAAGTCCTGAAACGCCTCGGAAGCCAGCGGGCACTGGTGATTCACTCTCGTGACGGCCTGGATGAAATCAGCATCAGCGACATCACCGATGTAGTGGAATTGCATCAGGGACAATTCAAACAATGGTCTGTTGATCCCCGGGATTACCATTGTCATCATGCCAGTCTGGATGGGATCATTATCAACTCCCCGGAACAAAGCCTCAGGCTGATTGAAGACGTGCTAAATGGACAACCCGGACCTGCCCGTGACATCGTTCTGCTCAATACGGCCGCGGCACTCTTTTGTGCCGGGACAGCCGATGATTTGGCGCGAGGGATTCGGCTGGCTGCCGAAGCCCTCGATACGGGCAAAGCCAAATCACTTTTTTATCAATTAAAAGAATTAACCCAAACCGTAAAAAAATCATGATCAGTATTCTCAATGACATTGCAAGGCATAAACATCTGGAAGTGGCTGCGGCCAAAAAAAAGAAACCGCAATCGGCTTTTTATGAGCAACCTTTTCCCCCGCTTCGTGATTTTACGGCGGGGCTTAAAAAAAATAATCCGGCCATCATTGCCGAAATAAAAAAAGCCTCTCCCAGCAAAGGCATTATCCGTGCGGACTTTGATGTGGCGGCTATTGCGACAATTTACGAAAAACACGGAGCAAGCTGTCTGTCCGTTTTAACCGATCACCATTATTTTCAGGGCGAGCACCGTAATCTGGGTATTGCCCGCGCCAATTCCACCCTGCCTGCCCTGCGCAAGGATTTTATTGTTGACAGTTATCAGATCCATGAAAGCCGCTTCCTGGGCGCCGATTGCATTTTACTGATTGTCGCGCTTTTAGACGACAGCCAGTTACTGGATTATTGTCAAATAGCTCGGGAACTGGGTATGGCAGTGCTGGTTGAAAGTCATACACGAGAGGAATTGCAACGCGCCGTGTTGCTTCCTACGCCTCTCATGGGCGTTAACAACCGCAGTTTGCATACATTTAAAACCGATATAAACACGTCCCTCGAATTGTATGATCTGATTCCTGATGATAAATTCATGATTACGGAAAGCGGTATCAATACTCGCGAAGATATCAAATCCATGCAAGCTCGCGGCATTAACGCGTTTCTAATCGGTGAAAGTCTCATGCGTTGTGAAGACATAGGCGCCAAGCTCGACGAACTCATCTTGTAGATCAGTCTCCAGGTTCCGGGAATCTCAAGCAGAAACTGGATCCCGTGGATAAACCACGGGACGTAGGTAACGACCTTAAGCAAGTACCATTAGACGAGGCGCCCGGCCTGCGCTTTTTTACGAAAAATTGTCCGGGACAAAGCAAACCCTCAGCCAAAGTGAATATTTATTTGTTTTGATGTGCTAAATTTAGCATAATGTATGGTTTTTTAAGCAAGAATTTTATGACTGCAAAATCGTTATCCATCAAACTGTTAAAGGAAGCCGTACAAGTCGCGGAGTTAAACCATCAGGGAAAAACAGCCGACTACATTCCGGAACTGGCTAATGTCAATCAGGATTTAACCGCTATCGCCGTGCAAAAACCGGGAGAATCCGCGATTTCCTACACCAATTTGCCGCTTCAACCGGTGACGCTGCAAAGCACATCCAAACTGATCCCGCTGATTGGACTTCTGGAAGAGTTCGGCGCAAACCGATTGTTTGAATGGGTAAAAGTCGAACCGTCCGGTGATGATTTTGCCTCAATCACTCGTCTGGAACAATTCGGGCCAAAACCTTCCAACCCCATGCTCAATGCCGGAGCCATTACCCTGTGCTCCCATATACCGGGTACAGGAGAACAGCAGTTTGGCTGGATAGAAAGCTGGGTACAAAAACTGTTTAATCAACGCTTAAGCCTGAATCCCCTGGTTTTCGCTTCTGAAAAAAGGACCGGGGATCGCAACCGCTCGCTCGCCTATTTGCTAAAAAGCAGGAATAATCTGGCCATGGATGTTCATGAAACGCTGGATTTGTATTTCACTCTTTGTTCCTACGAAGCCTTACCGGAACAAATATTGTATTTACCCACCCTTCTCGCCAATGCCGGCAAAGATCCGGAAAGCGGCAAACAGGTGATCTCCAGTGAAACCTGTAAAATTACTCTGGCGATCATGGCAACTTGCGGATTGTATGATGAGAGTGGCACTCACATGGTTAAAACAGGTATGCCTGCTAAAAGCGGCGTTTCCGGTTATACCCTGGCCGTTGTTCCCGGCAAAGCCGGAGTGGTTGTTTTAAGTCCCCGTGTTAATGCCAAGGGCAATAGTATTCGTGGCGAAATCATGCTCGAACATTTGGCAACCGCCATGAACTGGCATTTTGCCATACCCTGACAACCCGGTGCGAAAGCAACTTACCCGCCTCCACCACCACCGCCTCCTCCATCCGTAGAGGTGGCATGAACTTCAGGCAGTTGCTGCGTTAAACTCACCACATGCACGTAGGCTGTCTGACTTGCGTCCGCATTGGTAAGTTTAAACAACTGCTCGGCTGCAGTTTGTCCGGCGGCAGGTAACTGATCGCTCACATCCGTGACATGCGCACTGTCGATATTTACTGTATCCACACTGCCGTCGGGACTATCGGTACCATCCGCTTTAATCTGCAAAACGGAAACATTTTCGCCGTTATTTAACTGAAGATTCAGTTCGCTGCCGGACGATAATTTCAAGACGGCTTCCAGATCGAGATTCAAAATGTTGCTGCCTTGCTCGGTCATGTCAATCTGTTCCCAATGACCATTGAAATGATCCTGGATTTCCTCGGCAGTCAAATTCATACCTTCCTCGGTGAATTTCACCGTATCAATACCCTGACCGCCACTGACCTGCCCCAAACCATCCATCTGATCAGGAATCAACACCGTATCATTACCCTGACCGAAATCAAATTCATTCTGCTGATCAAATGCAAGCAAATCCATCGGTAAAATATCATTGATGACAACATTAAATGAGGTCGCCTGCGTAGCGGATAATCCGGTATCGTCCGTTACCGTCACATAGACATCCCGCGCAACCCCCTCACTGGCTTCGCTGGCGACCGGAGTGAAACTAATGGATTTCAAAGCCATCTCATAAGCGCCTACCGGCACCGGATTGTTAACATCGGCGGCAGCAAAGGTGTATATAAAATCAGGATCATTACCATCTGGCGTCAATGTGTAATTCAGAACATGATCAGCGCCGTTGTAAGTTACTGTAACCTGATTATTCACCGTATCAAATTGCACGTTGGCGTTAGATAGAAAATTCAGCGTATCGCCTTCAATGAAACCATCGGTCGTAACAACCGCTTTTGTTAAATAGGCACTGTCCGGATCGGTCACGGATTCGATGATGGGTGAACTGTCCGTCGCATAGTTCTGGATATTAGCCCCCAGATCCACACTGAAAATGACGTCGTTGTAATCCTGATCGCCACCATCGTGTACATCTTCAAAACCAATAATAAGAAGCCCGGAATAGGCCGTGAGAGAAGGATCCTGACTAAAGGTAACGCCGCTTAAAGCATGACCTTCCGGAAAAGTTGCATAATCACTGTTTAACGTTTTGTCATGAGTAAAATAAATACTGCCATTTAAAGCCTGTCCTCCCACCAGCACCTGATTATTGACAATGGAAACGTTGTTATTCAGCGACTGAATGGAATCGTAGTTTCCGTTTCTAATAATATTGACATTGGCACTGTCGTTAGCCCCATCAGCGAGCAGGAAAAATCCGAGACCTTCTCCTGCAGAAACATCAGGCAGCGTAAAGGAAGCCGATTGATTAAACCCGAACGCACCACTGGTATTAGTGATCAAATTGGTGCCGCCATTGGGATTCTGGGCGCTTGAACTCGCTGAGGAATTTACCCAGATAAATCCGGCATCATTAATATTTCCGTCGGAATCATATGTGTAATAACCTACCATATTTCTATAACCGGCGCCTTCCGATACAAAATTGACCGTTGGTTCCGTAGCCACGGAAATGAAGGTATTGCTTAAATTAACACCATTAATGGGAACGGAAGTGACTTGCTGGCTTTCATTACCCAGAGCCTGAAGCAGCAGATATTCCGCAACGTCGGCATTACCGTAAGGTTGTTGTCCTTGCTCGGTACGGGTGAACTCCAGCGTTTTGGTTAACAAAGTCACGGACGGCGGATCAAGGTGATTCACCACAATATTCAAATTAGCCGTACTCAAATCGCCATCGTTATCCCGGATAGTATACTGGAATTGCACCTGTTCATCCTGATCGACGCCGGGAGCAATATAGGAGTAATCTCCGCTTGTAAAATCAAAGGTCAATCGGCCACCAAAATCATCGATAATGGTTACCGAATTATTAACGCCGTCGTAATCGTGATCCACACCCTGATAACTCACGGAAACAATACTCGGCACGTCAGGTCCATCACCGCCAAAGGCATCATTGTCCAGGACATTGCCTTGCACTACGTTATCAAGCTGCTCAATCAAGGTTGATGACAAATCCGTCGGATCAAGAACCTGAATAACCGTATCTCCGGTATTGCCCACCTCTTCCAGAGGGCCGGGGTTAAAATCACCGATACCAATGGGTATGACATCAATGTTATTCGTATCGACAAAAGACTGCCATCCGGCAGGCGCTCCGGCACTTGCAGGAACCGGCACACCATCGGATAGAAAATAAACAACATTTTGATAACCGGCCACTTGCGAAAGAGGGTTCAGATCCAATTCCAGATTATCTTGCGTCACATCAAGCGCATCGTTGTATTCCGTGCCTGATCCGGGAATGGGATTTTGACTCACCTGCAGATTGCCAATAAAATTTAGTGCATCCACCAGTTCGCCGTGCAAAATATCAAACTTTGCGGTGGCAAACGCGCCGGAATTGCCTGATCCGGATGCAAAAGGCACCACGGTTACAAACACTTCACCATTATAATTGGCGTATTCCTGAGTTAAATTGACTAACGCTTCCCTCGCTAACTCCAGGCGGCTTTGGCCAATTAAAGGATCAACCACACCCATACTGCCTGACACGTCAACGACATAATAAATGTTTAACTGGGCGTTCGGTTCATTCACGGAGACCGAATCATTTTGGGCAACGGGCAAATCATCCTGGACATGAACACCGAAGGACTGACCCAGATTGACCTTGTCTCCGTCCGCGTCAATAGCGTTGATAATAGCGCCAAGCTGAATTGGCAACGATTGCGTATCATCATCCTGCGCTATCGGCGGCGGGAGGTGATCAAGATGGCTCTGCAACGTAAAATCATAGTTCCCGGTGGTTTTATCGAACGTGAAGGTAAATACGTCCTGCCCCAGATAATCCTTGGCAACCACACTCTGTATGCCGTTATTTTCCGAAGCGCTGTAACTCAAGGCTTGTCCATCCGATGTCAAACCAAACGCAGCCAGGGTTGTAAGGTAATCTGTCGTTAACTCAAATCCACCCGGCCCATCGGCGCCAAAATCCACCAGAGAAGACAGGGAGCCACTGATATTTAAAGTTTGGCCCGGATCCGCATTGCCCGCTGGTAACGCATCTTCATAAACCAGCTGAGCCGTATCGGTATTTCCATTCACCAAAGGCCCGTCGTCGTTGATGGAAAAAGTACCCTGACCAAGATTCAATGCCTGCTCTACCGAATCACCGTCGGCGTCGGTGACAATGGCCCTGATAGTGAAATCATCGGCGTTAGCTGTCGTAAGCGTGGACAAATCGTTGGCGTTCGCGCTGTCGCTATGCCACACGGCCCGGTTTTGCGCGAACGTCACCTCACCCGTGCCACCATCCACCGTGACGGTAAAATACGTCTCGCCATTCACCTGCCCTTGCACAGTATGGCTGTCTACCTGCACCAGTTGGATTTCATCGCCCTGGCCGTTAGCCTGATTGGGATCGATGGCATACAAACCGGAACCCGGCTGGCCGTTTAAGCTCAGTTCATAAACGGTTTGACCCGCGCCGTCCTCCCCGTAATCAATGGCCGGTTGAAAGTTATCGGCGTAATTCGCCGTAGCCACCGCATTGCCCGTTGCCAGATTCGTTTCATCCACATTGAGCGGATCGGCGGCTACGATCAAACCCGGATCAATGCCTGGCCCGTCGTCGTTGATGGAGAAAATGCCTTGACCCAACCCAAGCTGGTAGCTGGCTTTATCACCGTCTCCGTCTATGGCCGTTACCCTGATAAATAAATCATTTATGTCCGGGGTATTTAATGAGGCCAGATCATCCGGATTGGCCGGATTTCCATGCCAGATCGCCTCTGACTGGGCAAAAGTCATTTCCCCGCTATTGCTGTCGATACTGATCGTAAAATACTCTATACCGCCAGCAATCCCTCGAATAGCCCCCCCTTCTTCAATCAACTGAATTTCAACGCCTTTCCCATCGACAGCCGAAGGATCGTTCGCATACAAGCCGGACGCTACCTGATCCGCAGTGACGCCCAGGCTAAAAACCAGTTCTCCCGGATGATCAAGGGTATCGTCCATGCCAAAATGGACGGCGCCGGCAAACGTATTGAAGTAATTCACCGTTGCAACCGCATTGCCGGAAGAGATATTGGTTTCATCCACATTCAAGGGTAGTGGGCTTTCTACCAGAGCCTCTTCTATTTTAGGCCCATCGTCATAAATGGTGACCGAAAACCGATCCGTTGCCGAAGCCCCGTCGTTTCGGGTAGCGGTGACGGTTATCGGCACCGTTATGGCATCATTTGGATCGCTGGCATCAGGATGCTGCAGGGGAGTTAACTGTTTGAATTCATAATTTATTTCATTATTACCCGAACGTACTACCATAATTTGCCAGCTTCCGTCCGTAGCCGTCAGAGTTTGAGTTCCACTATGCCAAACCGCCGCGTTGCTGTCTGGAGTACTCAGCTCCACGGATGTGATTTCCGAAGCCGCGGTACTGGATTGCACGCGGTTCACCACCGTGGCAAGCCCATCTGATTCATCAACGGACACGGAAGATACACCGATAGCAAAAGGAGTCGTTTCAGTAACGTCTGGATTTGAAACAAAATCAGAGGCTTGTTCCGAACTATCCGGTTCGTAGAAAAATACGTGTTGTTCCCCGCTGTTGGTGTCTACACTAACACCAACGGTTGGGTATCCGGCCGTCACAGCCCCAACACCATACAGAGGATCAAGAACGAAAAAACGGCCACCCTCCCCAATCGTTTCTTCACCGGCCGCCGTTTCTTCCAGAACATTCAAAATGATGGTGGGATCAATCCCTTTTGCCAACGCTTCGTCAACAATCTGTTCGACTAATGACTCTTGTGGTGCGGCTTTAAGAAGAGGTGAAATACCGTCAATCTGAACAGGCCGGTTGAGCGCCAGGGCTTCCGGGAAACCTTCCAGCATATGGATATAAGCATTACCGCTTAATAAAGTCAGGATATCACCTTGATGAACTGGCGTACCCAGTTTTGCTACCTCATTTCCTCCATCCCTTGTATTTTTAATCAGAATGCCTTCCAGTCCCTGAACCACCCCAGATAAGCTCGGTACTACCATAAATACCCCAACCATTGTATATATCAGGTTTATTTATACAAATATAGTACAATAAAAATACATACTGATGGTTTTTTGGGATAATTTACACATTATTCACTCTAAACAGGTTGTACCTTTCCCAAATATCGCCCCTGCCCCCATTGCAAATGCAAATTTTTTAAAGACGACCATTGTTTTTCGGACTCTATTTGAGTGGCAATCACCTCTATATCAAGCGTCTTAGCCATTTCATTAAAGTAATGAATAAAAAACTGTTTATTCTGATTATCCTGAATATCATAAATCAGACTGCCGTGAAGTTTTAAATAATTAACCGGTAACTGGTTAAGATAGTGCATCGGAGAGAAATGAATCCCCACCTGATCCACACCAATCCTG
Source organism: Legionella spiritensis (assembly GCF_900186965.1). Taxonomy (NCBI): domain Bacteria; kingdom Pseudomonadati; phylum Pseudomonadota; class Gammaproteobacteria; order Legionellales; family Legionellaceae; genus Legionella; species Legionella spiritensis. The sequence goes on along the minus strand of NZ_LT906457.1, from coordinate 1,256,550 downwards.
ATTTTTAATTTTTGTAATTGCCTCACAAAGGACTCTACTTCGTTAAAATGACTCATTACAATCAATTCATTTAACTCGATACTTAAACGTTCACGCAAGCCTTGGGGAATTTTTTTCAGTTGTCCAAGATATTGCTTGCAATTCGCTTCATCCAATAATGTGGCTTGTGTCAAATTCAAGGCAACGTCCTGCTTTGCGAGAATATCCTTTGCTAAAACAGTATCCAATACCAATTGATCTATTTTATGAGCCAACCCATGCCGTATTGCCAAAGGCATGAAATAACCGGCGCTGAAATTTTCCCCGTCCACAGGCAAGCGGACAAAAATTTCCTGGTGTAGAACGCTCTGACCGTCCGTAATGGGTTGGGCATACAAAACCAGTTTTCTCTCCGATATGGCTGCAAGCAGAAACTGCGCATCGACAGTAACCGCATTATACACGGGGATATCAGGACTATAGGCCATACGACCGGCCTGTGTACGCGCATCATGTAATACCTGATCGGCGTCTGCCAGCAAGGTTTCCGGAGTTTGATGCAACTGATAAGCGGTTGCCGCAATGCTGATGGTGCAATTCGAATCTTTGGGCAACAAGGCCTGAATAATCTGATTAAATTCATTACATTGGTTGATGAAGTGAGAGGTCTCGCTTTCTTTAACCAGTAAGGCGAAATGGCTGCCGCTGATACGCGCCACCATCGTAGAAGGCGTTTTTTTCCAAAAGCTGACACAGGTTTTCGCTACTTTCCTAACCGTTTTATCACCTTGCTGATAGCCTGATTCCTGATTGAGTCTATCCAGGCCGTCAATAGCAACCAGAATCATAAAACCAGGTAAAAATTCTTCATCGTGATTTAACAACGCTGATAATTGCTGTAAAAAATAACGCCGGTTACCCAATCCGGTCAATGGATCCTGATAGGATTGCTGACGTAATACATCAATTTGCTGCAATTGTTCCTGAAACAATCGCTTGATTCTCAGCACCATCTGGTTCATGGCCAGCGTCACTTTTTTTAACTCGGGCGTCGAGGGTATGACGGATTCTATGGGAAATTCCCGGTCGCAAATGGCTTCAGCCTGATTTCGCAGACGACTCAACGGCTTCAAAAGCCAACGGATAAATAAAAATACAATCACCAGAGACACAAATGCAAACAGTAAATACCAGCAGGCCAATTTAGTCATACTGTTCCAGAGCGCGTCGCAAGCGTAACTGCTGTCGCTGCTAACCAAAACCTCACCAACCTGCTGCCACCCCCTCATGACAAGAGCGGACTGCACGGAGGCAGGCCAATCAATTAAATTGGTAAACCAGTCGGGTGCTTGCCCGATTCTTTTGGGAGCATAACGGGCAATCAATATCTCATCGTTCATATCCCGTACTTCAATCATGGCAAAATAACCACGGTCAAAAACGGCCTCCACCATGGAAAGCATCATGGGTTTGTCTTTGTTGTGAAGGGCGTGAGAGAGCGATAATCCAAGAGAAGTCGCCGTATCCTGGGCATTACTGGTCATTTGCTTGATAAAAAAGTTTCGCTCATTATGAAACGTAATTAAGAACGTACCTATAAAAATGATCATAAGTACACTCAAAACGCCCACTGCCATTTTTTTGGTTAATGTCATGGAGTATCACCTTTATTTCGCATACGTAGTATTAAATCCCGCCATTTATCCAGCCTGGTGGAACGTCCCAGTGGTTTTTCCCGGCCGCGCTGCTTGGCCAGCCATAATCCTTCACCATTGAAACTGTATACCGGGATAAGATCCGGTCGCCTGGAGGCCGGTAATATGGCACCGACCAGATTATCCAGAATCAACGGTTCCGCCTGCGGAGTGGCATAATACGTCAATACCATATGGGCACGATTATAGGTTCTCGATGTCACGTAAGTAATACGCAGGGATTTGATCGGTACTTTAAGAGCCAGCAAGGTAAAATACTTGGCAATGGAAAAATCTTCACAATCACCGCCGCCATCGGCAATAAATTCTTCCGGTGTTTTCCAGTAATCCGTTGTTCCCTCATAATCACTGTCTTTCTCGAAATAAAATTGATTAAAGAAATCATTGGTTACTTTCAGTTTGTCTTTTATTGATGAATTTTGCTGTGAGTGAATTAATTTATTCCAGGCACGGAGGCGGCGTCCGGCATTGTCTTTGGTATGCTGCTGGCCGGGTCTCTGCTCTTCATTAAAGGCAAGAAACAGAGAGCTATCTCGAATACTTTTCCCCAACCCGGACTGGAGACTGAAAAACAGACCTGCCGCAAGCAAATATTTAACCGCGTTTGGGAGGTTTTTTCTCAAATGTGACCAACACTCCCTGTACATGGGCAATTTCCTTGAGCCTTTCCATGCCGTTTGCAGCGTGTCCTCTATATTCATAGGGTCCGATATAAACACCAACTCCTTTTTTATTGGTTTCCTTGGAAAAAGCGGTAAAGCCCATGCCGTTAAGGCGGTTTACCAGCGCTACCGCATTCGCCTTGCTTTTGAACACTCCGGCAGCAACGTACCAGTTCAATGGCGACGGGGGAGCGGGTATCGCCGTATTTTTATCAATAATGGCTTTTGTTAACGGTACCGTTTCCATATTTTTAACCGGCTGGGCAAGAAACAGTGACCTGTCACTCGTATCCGGATAAGGTACGCCATCCATAGTATTATCAAGCAGAATATGGGTTTGAGCCGAAGTAAAGATATCATTATTGACGACATTGACCGGCAATCTCATTTTCAGATAAGGCAGTAACTTGCCCATACCATTCAAAACCCGAAACCGTGAATACATTTCATCGTTTAATCCGCGCGCGTATTCGATTTGCGACTGATAGAACTCATTTTGAGAATCCAGCAAGTCGAGCAAGGTACGTTTACCAAGTTTAAACTGCTCCTGATAGGCGCTTCTGGTTTTTCTCGACGCGCTCACGTGCGTTCGCAACGGCTTAAGGCGAAGTCCCGCAGACGTCCAGGCATTCCAGGACAAGCGAATGGCTTCCTTTAAATCAATCAGGGCCTTGTTTTTCACTTCATAGGCTTGCTGCACCTCATAAGCAGTTAACCGGACATTCGCCTCATCGGAACCGCCGCGAAAGATATTATAATTCATGCGAACAATAGCCAACCGATCATTATTAGGGCCTATCAATCCATCCAGATTCCGGTTTTGCGAGGCGCTTAAAATAAGATCCACACGAGGAAAATAGGCGGCACGAGCCACCTGATATTGTGACTTGGCTTCCTTGACATCGGCATACGTGGATTTCACAGTCGGATGATAATCCAGCCCTTCCTCAATAGCCTTGCCCAATGTTGCGGGTAACTCACTGTTTTTGGGGATGCGGGGCCAGGTCAGGTTGCTGGGCCAGCTGCCAACCACTCTGGCAAAATTAATTCTAACCTCACGCAGATTCGCTTCCGCGCTGATAAGGTTGGACTCCGCAAGAGCGAGACGCGCGTCGGCCTGATCGACCTCAGCCGTCCTGGCCAGCCCGGCCAGACTTCTCTCCCTAATCATCCCGAAAACCTTGCGGTGTGCAGCCATATTGGCCTTGGCATAGCCATAAAGCTTTTCATGCAGCAAAACCAGAAGGTAGCGATTCACAACCTCCAGAGCCAAATCCTCGGCTATACCCTGGGTTTTCAGGGTCTGGGCCTCGTAACGATACTCATTACGCTTGAGTTCGTTAACAATGCCACCCCCGGCAAAAAGGGTCTGTGTCAACGCGGCATTCGATTCCTGACGCGTCAGGTTTCTGATCCCGGGTCCGTCAATAGCTGTCGTGGTCGGGTTTTCGCTACGCTGGCGACCATAACCCGCCGTGATATCCACGCTGGGATACAACGCACCCCTGGCTTTATCGATGCCTTGTTTATCCGACAGACTTTTTGCGGTGTTAAACAGAACATCGGGATTTGAAATCATACTATGTTCCACCGCGTCATATAGCGTTTGCGCCTGAAGCGGGAACGATACTACGAGGATAAAAGCCGTTAACGCATTTTTCATATCCTGTTCCCTGGAGTCTCGTGACATCATTAATGTTTGAATTTTAAATAAGTTAAAGCATAGAGTGGATAACTTCAACTGTTTTTATAATTGCCGATAGTTTGTTACCATGTTTTTAATCTATCCGCCATAAAAGAGAATTGTGTCTTGTCTACTTTGACAGTCAGTCAGTTGAATCGTCAGATCCGTACCTGGCTCGAGAAGGATATAGGCGAGGTTTCGGTCGTTGGTGAATTGTCCGGTATCAGCAAGCCCGCATCGGGCCATTATTATTTTACCCTGAAAGATCAAACCGCCCAGATCCGTTGTGTGTTCTTCCGCAATTACCATCAACCGGACAGCAAATTATTCAAAGACGGACAACAGGCCATCGTTCGTGGAAAACCAAGCCTCTATGAAGCAAGAGGTGATTACCAACTTATTGTACAGGAATTGACCGCCTACGGTTTAGGTGAACTTTACAGACAATTTGAGTTATTAAAAAACAGACTGGAGCAACAAGGTTTGTTCGCAGCGCATCGGAAAAAAGTCCTGCCCGAGTTTCCCGGCAACATAGCGGTTATAACTTCCTCAAGCGGCGCGGCTCTTCATGATATTTTAACGACCCTTTCCCGTCGTTACCCGCTGGCTGCCATTTATATCTACGCTTCGGAAGTACAGGGGAAAGGAGCCGCGCCACAATTAATCCAGGCTCTGAAGCAAGCCAACGCCGATCATCATTGCGACGTGATCCTGTTGGCCAGGGGCGGCGGAAGTATCGAGGATTTGTGGGCTTTTAACGACGAGCAACTGGCGCGGGCTATCAGCGAAAGCCGCTTACCCGTCGTCACCGGAATTGGGCATGAAACCGACTTTACCATTGCCGATTTTGTCGCGGATTACAGAGCCGCCACACCTACCGCGGCGGCGGAAGCGGTGACACCGGATCAATATGAACTCCTCAAACTTATTCAAACTTTTATTACAAGGCTGATCCGTGCCGCCGGACATATGATGCAGCAACGACAGATGAAATTATCCCATCAAATAATTAAAATCGCGTCGCCCGAACAGCTCATCTACAAATATTGGCAAACGCTGGACCACTTGCAACGACAACTCACGCAAACGTTACAACAACGGATCCACAGACAGCAACACCGGCTTCACCTGGCCTGTACCCATCTGCAAGCCAGACATCCTGTAACGCTGCTGCACCGTTCCCTGTCGCTTGCTCAACAGTACGAACAAAGACTGGTGCACGCCGTAAATGAAAGGCTGGAAAAACTACGGCAACGTTTGACGAATCAACTGGCCACCTTGCATGCCGTCAGTCCTCTCGCCACCCTGGACAGAGGGTATGCCATAGCAACCCATCACAGCAAAATAGTGTTTAACAGCCGGCAAGTCGAGGCCGGTGATCGTATAGAATTAAAATTGTCACGTGGCGAGTTAACCTGCGAGGTGCTGGATAGCAAAGCCCCGGATCGGACAACACGACCTGGAAAATTGAATCATGCTAGAGGAACTCAATAGCAGCCTGAATCTTATCGTCAGCCAGACCAAAGCGAATCTTGATACGCTGGCCGTTATCCTAGCGATACCCTGGCTTGTTTTTGCAGGCAACATACTTTTGCAAAACCGCTTGCTTTATCTGGGCATCATCCCCAGACGTCTGTATGGCTTGCCGGGTATTTTTCTCGCGCCGCTGTTGCACGCCAACTTCAATCACCTGTTTTTCAACTCCGTGCCCCTGCTTGTCCTAAGCAATTTTATTCTGATTAACGGCCTTCTCTATTTTGTCATTGTCACCCTGCTTATCACCGTTCTCAGCGGCACATTGATCTGGTGTTTCGCAAAACCGGGCATTCATGTAGGAGCCAGTTCCCTGATTACCGGTTATTGGGGTTTACTGGTCAGCGATATCCTGCAGCAAGGCACCTTGACCGCCATCATTCTTGGCGTCGTATGCCTTTATTATTTTGCCGGGATATTTTTGGGTATATTCCCCGGGAAAAAAGGCGTTTCCTGGGAAGGCCATTTGTTTGGATTACTGGCTGGCCTTGCAACCAGCTATGGCCTTCCCTACCTGTTGCAATTAATCGTCTGAATCCTGTATACCAAAAAGTTGTCGCCACGCCCGCCCTGATTTACAGGGTCATAGTCACACCAAGCCCGGCTTGTAATGCCTGTTCATAAATATACTGCGCGATACTCACATCCTGAATAGCTAACCCGACTGATTTAAACAACGTCATATTTGCCTGAAAACTGTTATTAGACTCACTGACTACCTGACCCAATTCGATGATATCCCCGGGATTCAGGCATTGGGCGTTAACTGCCGCGAACAGCTCTCCTGATTCGGCCATGGCTGATGCCACCTGATCCACAACAACCGTGGCTTTGGCCATAACATCGTTAGAAATTTCACGCATGGTGTGCGTATGTGAGCCAATGGCATTAATATGAACATCCGGTTTGATGTCCTCATAGTTCAGGAACGGTTCGCTGCTGGCTGTTGCCGTACAAATAATATCGGCATGCCGGACTGCGGTTCGGATGGTTTCGGGACACGTCACGTTGTAGCGGTGATCTATTTTTTTAGCAAACGCGACGGCGTTTTGGTGATTACGCGACCAAATAAGCACCTCTTTTACAGGGCGTACCGCCGCTACCGCTTCAAGTTGTGTCATGGCCTGGACTCCCGAACCGATAATCGCGACGCATCCAGCGTCTTCCCTGGCCAGATATTTCGTAGCCAGTCCCGATACCGCACCGGTACGCAAGGCCGTGATAAAACCGGCTTCCATCATAGCCTGGGCTTCTCCGGTCTCACTATTGAGAAGAACGATCGCCCCATTAATAACCGGTTTTTCACGTCCGCTGTTCCCGGGAAATATGGAGACCACTTTCAGGCCCAGAGCATGCTGATCTTCAAGATAGGCAGGCATGGTCAACATCATGGCATTTTCACTGGCAACGGAGACCGAACTTCGAACAGGCATGACAGCCCGACCAGTATAAAGTTGCCGGAATGTGGTTTCCATGACCTCAATAGCCTGAGCCATACCAATACATTGCCGGATTTCCTGTTGTGTCAATATTACAAATGTCATAAAAATTCCTTACCAATACGCCAGCCGATAATCGTGAGCTGTTTTTATTCCGCACCAGGCAATTTTATAGCAGATGCCGGAAGCAAATTCACCTGATACCCGATTTATAGTATACTCGCCTGTCTGGTGTTCATAAGTGCTTTAGCAAATCATGTCGCTCATTCTGAATCTACCTTCCTCGCCATCCAAACAAACGTGGGGACAGCTATATGGCTCCGGGTTGCCTTTGGCTGTGGCCGAATTCTGTCAAAATAACCCGGGCATTCACCTCATTGTCACCCCGGACAACCTGACAGCCGGTCAGCTTCTCGCAGAGATGCAATTCTTTTACGGCGAAAAATCCTCACAGCCACAATTACTGCTTTTTCCGGATTGGGAAACGCTTCCCTATGATCAGTTCTCGCCCCATCAGGACATTATTTCGGAGCGCCTGCGTACCCTGAGCCGAGTACAGCAAACAAGCCATGCCGTCGTTATCAGCTCGGTGAATACCGTCATGCATCGCCTGTGTCCGCCGCAATTTTTACAACAGCACGCCCTGGTTTTACAGGAAGGTCAATCGCTGGATTTGCAACACTTCCGCCAGCAACTGCAGCAAGCCGGCTATCATTGTGTCAATAAAGTTCTGGAACATGGCGAATTTGCCGTCCGCGGCTCCATCATTGATGTCTATCCTATGGGCAGCACACAACCGTTTCGTATCGAATTGTTTGACGACATCGTCGATAGCCTGCGTCTTTTTGATACGGAAACGCAACGCACCATTAAAAAAATTACGGACATTGAAATATTACCCGCTCACGAATTCCCCCTGAATGAGGAAAGTATTACCCGGTTTCGCCGCACGTTCAGGGAAATGTTTTCAGGAAACCCGGGGTTGTGTCCTGTTTACGAAGCGGTCACGAATGGTCAGGCCCCGTCAGGAATTGAATACTACTTACCCCTGTTTTTCCAGGAAACAGCCACTATTTTTGATTATCTCCCGGCCCAGGCGCATGTTTTACTCATTGAGGATATTCCTGAACGGGGAGAACAATTCTGGCAGGAACTGATCCATCGTTACGAACAACGTCACTACGACGTCACCCGTCCGATTTTAACGCCTCAGACCTGTTTTATCACCCCGACTGAATTACTGACCCACACCAATCAATTTCAGAAAATCCGCTGTTTCCACAAACCTGTGGATAAAAAAGGCGCCCTGCTGAATTTTAAAATTGATAAAGCGCCGTCATTGCCGATTGAGCGGCAGCATCAACAGCCGCTGCATAACCTGGTAGGCTATCTTAATCAACCGGAAAGAAGATATCTGCTGGTTGTGGAAAGCCCGGGACGGCGGGAAGTCTTGCTCGATTTGCTGAAACAAAGTGGAATACATCCGAAAATCCAACCGTCCTGGCAAGCGTTTCTTAACGACATCGACAGTGTGTTCAACATCACGACCGGGCCGTTAATCTATGGTTGCGAATTGATTGAACAACAATTGGCTATCATCGTTGAGGCGCAATTATTTGGCGAACAGGCTGTCCCCCAACGCCGCAGCAGCCAGAAAACCATCGACCCGAACCTGATTATCCGGGATCTTGCGGAACTTCGCATCGATGCCCCGGTTGTTCATCTGCAGTTTGGGGTAGGACGCTATCAAGGCCTGAAAACCCTGGAAAGCAATGGAACCGTTAACGAGTTTCTGGTATTGAAATACGCCGGTGACGATAAAATTTATGTCCCTGTGACTTCCTTGCATTATATTACCCGATACACCGGAATGGATAGTGAACACGCCCCTTTGCACAAGCTCGGGACGGATCAGTGGCAGAGAGAAAAAAGCAAGGCCGTCGAGAAAATCCATGACGTGGCCGTTGAATTGCTGGAAATTTATGCCAGGCGTGAAGCAAAACCAGGCTATGAATACCAGTTTCACGACCAGGATTATCAACGCTTTGCCAGCGGGTTTCCCTTCACGGAAACAGTCGACCAGCAAGGGGCCATCGAACAAATCATTAGTGACATGCAGTCTTCCCGTCCCATGGATCGACTGATCTGCGGTGATGTGGGCTTTGGCAAAACCGAGGTTGCCATGCGAGCCGCCTTTATTGCCGTACAAAACGGTAAACAGATATGTGTTCTGGTTCCCACAACATTGCTGGCAGGCCAGCATTTTGAAACATTTCGTGATCGTTTCGCGGAATTTCCCGTTAATATTGAGTTGTTATCACGCTTTCGCAGCGCGAAAGAATCAGACAAGGTGTTGCAGTCCCTGCAAAATGGGCAGACCGATATCGTTATTGGCACGCATAAACTGTTTTCCAGACAGATCCAGTTTAAAAATCTGGGTTTACTGATTATTGACGAAGAACACCGTTTTGGCGTCAAACAAAAAGAGCATATTAAAGCATTAAGAACTCATATTGATATTCTATCCATGACCGCCACCCCTATTCCGCGTACCTTGAACATGGCCATGGCGGGGATCCGTGACATTTCGTTAATTGCAACGCCTCCCGCCAAACGTCTGGCCATTAAAACATTCTGGCAGGAGAAAAACGATACCATGCTCAGAGAGGCCATACTCCGGGAAATTTTGCGCGGCGGCCAGGTCTTTTATCTGCATAATAATGTTCAGACCATTGAAAGGGTTTGCCTCGATTTACAGACCCTGGTTCCCGAAGCCAAAATCAGCAGTGCGCACGGTCAGATGCGCGAGCGGGAACTTGAAAAAATCATGTCGGATTTTTATCACCATCGTTTTAATGTGCTGGTCTGCACGACCATCATTGAAACGGGTATTGATATTCCGACAGCCAATACCATCATTATTGACCGCGCCGACAAATTCGGTCTGGCACAGCTGCACCAGCTCAGAGGCCGGGTTGGTCGCTCCCATCATCAAGCCTACGCCTATCTGCTGACGCCCAATGAAAAATCCCTGACGCCTGACGCCAAAAAACGTCTGGAAGCCATTGTTTCGCTGGAAGACCTCGGCGCCGGATTCACCCTGGCTACTCATGATCTGGAAATTCGCGGAGCCGGTGAACTGCTCGGGGAGGAACAAAGCGGAAACATGCAGGCCATAGGTTTTAATCTGTATATGGATCTGCTGGATAAAGCCGTCAGGGATCTGAAAGCGGGGAAAACGCCCGAGCTGGCCATGCCCTCGCAGCAAGGTCCCGAGATAGACTTGCGGATCAGCGCCATTATCCCGGATGACTATGTATCGGATATTCATACCCGATTGATCCTGTACAAACGTATCGCCAATGCCCAAAGCAGGGAACAATTGCGTGAACTCCAGATAGAAATGATTGATCGGTTCGGCCTGCTTCCGCAACCGGTCAAGCACTTGCTGCTGGTAACCGAGTTAAAATTGCTGGCTGCCAGGTTGGGCATCAACAGGATTAACGCCGCACAACAGCAAGGTAAAATTGAATTCGGGGAACAACCAAAAATTAATGCCGGTTCGCTGATTAAGCTCATCCAGCTGCAAGCGGCACGCTACAAACTGGATGGCCCCTCAAAACTGCGATTTACACTCGACAGTATCAATACCGAAGAAAAAATCCACGAAATCAAAACCCTTTTAATGAAGCTCGCCGATGGTGATTTGCAAATAACGGAACATTAGTGCTGTTTCCATTTAGTTTTGACAGGCGCCTGTCATTCCCGCCTGCGCGGGAATGACAAGAAATGGCACATTTTGTGCAATGCTACCTGTCAAAACTAAATGGAAGTGGTACTAGGCACTCACCTGCTCTCTTGGCACAATATTGAAATGAAACCCGCAATACGGCCGAAGGCCTCCTTACGGGCTACGGTTTTTATACAAAAAACATGTAGCCCGTCATGGAGGCGAAGCCGAAATGCGGGACAACGTTCACCTGGGTGATCACCTGTTCCACCGGAACAATATTGAACCATGAAACCCGCCATACGGCCACGGGCCTCCTTGCGGGCTACGGCTCTTTTGTAAAAAATAATACCCGGAAAATTTTGGGTACGAAACCCGGGCGCATCCCATGATCATTTGGTGCCGCCAACCGTAAGCGCATCAATTTTCAAGGTCGGCTGTCCGACACCTACCGGCACGGATTGCCCATCCTTGCCGCACACTCCGATACCACGATCCAGACCGAGATCATTACCAATCATACTGATTTTTTTCATGACATCCGGCCCATTGCCTATTAAAGTCGCGCCCTTGACCGGCCTGGTGATCTTGCCGTTTTCAATCAGATAAGCTTCGCTGGCTGAAAATACAAACTGCCCGGACGTGATATCAACCTGGCCGCCGCCAAAATTCACCGCGTATAAGCCGCGTTGAACCGAGGCGATAATTTCCTGCGGATTATAGTGGCCGGCCAACATATAGGTATTGGTCATTCTGGGCATGGGTACATGGGCATAGGATTCCCGGCGGCAATTACCGGTTGGTTTCATGCCCATCAATTTGGCGTTTAGCTTATCCTGCATATAATTAACCAATACGCCATCCTCTATCAAGGTAGTGCATTGCGTCGGTGTGCCCTCATCATCGATAGTCAGGGAGCCTCGCCGATCCGGCAACGTTCCGTCATCCACTATGGTAACACCTTTCGCGGCTACCTGTTGACCCATTCGATCTGAAAACGCGGATAGTCCCTTGCGATTAAAATCACCTTCCAGACCATGACCGACAGCCTCATGCAACAACACACCGGGCCAACCCGGGCCTAAAACAACCGGCATGGTTCCCGCAGGCGCGTCTTCCGCCTCCAGATTAATCAACGCCTCACGCACCGCTTCACGGGCATATTCCAGAGCCTGTTCCTTTTGCAGAAAATAGGAATAGGCAACACGGCCGCCCCCACCCGAACGCCCCGATTCACGGCGACCATTCTTGTCTTCGACGATAACACTGACATTAATGCTGGCCAACGGCCTGATATCCGCTTGCATGTCGCCTTTCATCCCCGCTATCATAACCACCTCATAGCAACCGCTCAAAGACGCGTTGACCTGGATAACCCGCGGATCAATCTTTCTCGCTTCCTTGTCAATCGCTTCAAGCAAGGCAATTTTTTCCTGTTTACTCATGCCTTCAACAGGGTTTATTCCGGCATAGCGGGCAATGGGCATACCTTCTATAACAACCGGACGAGTCGGTTTCACGGCCGCAAAAGCGATGGAGCGGGCCGCGTCAGCCGCTCTTTCCATCGCCGGCAGCAAAATATCATCACAGTATGCGTAACCCGTCTTATCACCGCTGACCGCACGGATCCCAACACCGCGATCAATCGAATAACTACCGCTTTTCACCTCGGAGTCTTCCAGATACCACGATTCGTAACTGCTGCTTTGAAAATACAGATCCGCGTCATCGACATGCCGCCCGGCCATGGAACGAATCAATTTATCAATGGCCGATTCATCCAGAGATGCCGGTTTGAGAAGGAGGTCTTTTGCTATGGCCAATGCCTGAGTCATGATATCACCTGTTGTAAATGATTAAAAACCTGAAGCACATGGTGATCGTGGCATGGAAACTGCCGTCGCAATTGCCGCAGACGAGCAAGATCAATAGTCGCCGTTTTCATCCCGACTCCCTTTTTTTGTTGCGTCAGTATCTTGCCCCAAGGCTCAACGATCATGCTGTGACCAAAAGTATGACGACCATTTTCATGTTGGCCGCCCTGGTTAGGAGCCAGAACATAGCATAAATTTTCAATAGCGCGGGCCCGTAGCAACACGTCCCAGTGTGCGGCACCTGTTACCGCAGTAAACGCCGAGGGTATGGAAAACAATTCCGCCCCCCTCATTACTAATTGTTGATACAATTCGGGAAAACGCAAGTCATAACAGACCGTCAACCCCAATCGCCCAACCGGCGTGTCGACCACCACGATTTCATCGCCTCGTTCCACAGTACGGGATTCCTGATGGGCTTCCTCATCGGAAACCCGCACATCAAACAAGTGTATTTTATCATAACGCGCGGCACACAGACCATGGTCGTCAAAAACCAGACTTGCCGCCCGGAGACGGTTTCCGGAGCTTTTAAGGGGTATTGTTCCGGCCACAATCCAGATACGGAATTTTTTAGCCATCCTGCTGATTGCGTCCTGAATTTCACCGGAGCCATAAGATTCCGCAACCGTCAGTTTGTCCGTTTCCCGCAAGCCCATGAACGCAAAATTTTCCGGCAAACAAACCAAATCGACCTGCTCCATGCGCGCTTTGGAGAGAACACGCTCAACACGGGCAAGATTTTCCTTTATTGAAGCCGATGACACCATTTGTACAACAGCTACTTTAGACATAGGTTCTTCCTGATAAATCATCATTGTATACAGGTCTGTCGTTATTTCGTAGCATGACGCCAAATAAAGTATAAACCACCCTCCTATTCAGCAGTAAGCCACTATCCTGACGGTGTGGTTTAAAATTGCAGGCAAAAAATCCCGCTGTTTCATCGAGGGGATGCCTCGCTGTGCTTCGTTCGGGCTGCCCTGCCTTAAACAAGGAACACATTATGATTTTGCCTTGTAAAAACAACGAATAATTCTTGCGTGTTATATTGTATGTCTATAGACTTGAAACCATGCAAATCGCCCATATGTGTGCTAAAATAGAACTTAAATATAGTGGAGTAATTCATGAACAGAAATGACGTCACCGTTTTAAGCAGGCGAAACGAATCGGTACTTGCTACCAACAAGGTGCTTCGTAATACCTATCTTTTGCTTGGCATGACTTTTTTATTCAGTGCCTTGACTGCTTATCTTTCCTTTGCGTTCCATGCCAAACCGCTTAATCCGCTGTTAATGATAGCCGGCGTCTATGGTTTGATGTTTTTAACCCAGGCTCTGCGTAACAGTCCTCTTGGGCTTGTCAGCGTTTTTGCGTTTACAGGCTTTTTGGGATACACATTAGGTCCTGTTCTGAGTTTCTACATTGCCAGCTTTTCAAATGGCCCCCAACTCATCGCTACTGCAATAGGCGGTACCGGGCTGATATTTTTTGGCTTGTCAGGTTATGCCCTGACCACACGCAAAGACTTCAGTTTTCTGGGCGGTTTTCTCTTTATAGGAGTCATGGTCGCTGTTTTAGGCATGATAGCAGGGATCTTCTTTAACATGCCGGCCCTGCAGTTAACCATTTCAGCGGTATTCATACTTCTTGCTTCCGGCTTGATTCTGTTTCAGACCAGCGAAATCATCCATGGTGGAGAAACCAACTATATCTCGGCCACGGTAGGTCTGTTTGTATCCATTTACAACCTGTTTATTAGTCTGTTGAACATACTGGGTGCATTCTCAGGACGCGATTAACATCATCTCCTCAACCTGAATCCCGGCTCGTTTTTGCCGGGATTTTTTTTGTAAAAAAACACAATGTTTTCCCGTATTTCGGCTTTTCTTTCATGACGGCTACATGTTTTTTGCAAAAGAACCGTAGCCCGCAAGGAGGCCTGCGGCCGTATTGCGGGATCATGTGCCAATATTCCCCGGGAGAGCAGGTGAGTGCTCAAGTGAACGTTGTCCCGCATTTCGGCTTCGCCTTCATGACGGGCTACAAAAAAGGGACAAATCATACGCCTTTTTGCAGCGGACAAAAGATAAGTACACAGAGCCTAGTGCCTCGTCAAGATTGAATTTACGGGTTGGCGCCTGAATTTCGTTCCGATTTGTACGTTTTTTTGATGTAAAAGGCGCAGGACCAGTACCACTTCCATTTAGTTTTGACAGGCGCCTGTCATTCCCGCGCAGGCGGGAATCTATGGCTAAATTGGCTCTGTGCTATATCAGGCATAGATTCCCGCCTGCGCGGGAATGACAAGAAATGCACACTTTGTGCAATGCTACCTGTCAAAACTAAATGGAAACAGTACTAGCAGGGCTAATTTGAGCATTTTTACATCAAAAAAACGTACAAAGATGAATGCAAGGCAGGTGATCACACCCGTAAATTCAATCTTGACGAGGCACTAGGTATTATAAATAACATCCACATCATGGCTTGCCTGCACCGGTGATTGGTAAGATTGATCCGTTGTCCCTGTTCGACCAAGACTGCGCAATGGCTTACCGCTCATCAGATAGTCTTCGATGGATTCCAGGCTTAAATTTTTAGTTTCCGGCATAAAATAATAGGTATAGGCCAGTCCGATGAGACAAATCAGCGCATAAAGGGCAAACGTGTATTCTATCCCGGCCATCTTATGCAGCAGAGGAAAGCTGAAAATCATCAGGGTATTAAAACTCCAGTTGCTCATCGCCGACATCCCCATACCCGCCCCTCTGACATGCAAGGGAAAAATCTCGGACATGGCAATATGCGGCACCGGGCCTATGCTTATTGCAAAGGAAAAGATATAAACCGTCAGACAGGCGACCGACAAATAAGCCAGTAGTGACATATGAAAAGATGAAAAAAGGCTAAGCGCCGCAAGACTTATAAACGCGCCAGAGAAACCTATTAACAACAGTTTGCGACGGCCTACCTTGTCCATACAATAAATGGCCAAAATCGTCACCAACACATTCACCAGGCCAATCCCCATGGTCGCCAGAATCTGGCCGGTCGTATTTGCGAAACCCAGGTTTTTAAAAATATCCGGCGCAAAATAAATAATGACATTAATACCACTTAACTGTTGCAGACAGAACAAAATCATTCCCAGCATCAGAACCGGCAATAAAGGCTTTTTAAACAGGGAACGCCAGTTGGTATGCTTTGGCTCATTAGCCAGAGTCGTTTCTATATGCTGTAATTCCTCATCAATCGTTTGTCCTTTTCTCAGTGCCGTTAAGGCGCGAGCCGCCGCATCACGCTTTCCCACACTGCAAAGCCAGCGTGGTGATTCCGGCAGGAAAAGAATACCCAGTACCAGCATCAGGGCGGGTACGGCACTTGAAGCAAACATGGCCCGCCATGCCTGTTGTTCTATGAGTACATAATTGACTGTATAGGCACAGACAATACCAATCGTTATCGCTAACTGGTAAATAGCGACCATAGCGCCGCGTAATTGCACCGGTGCTGTTTCAGCCAGATACAACGGCGTAGTCACTGACGCGATACCTATGGCCAAACCCAGTATAAATCGCGACAGAATCAATACGGCTGTGGTGTCGGAAAAGGCCGCTCCCATGGCGCCGAACAGAAAAAGAGCTCCGGCAAATGAAAGAAGGGAGCGACGTCCAAAACGTTTTGCGAATCGTGTTCCCAGTAATGCGCCAATAATCATGGAACCGAATAAGGCGCCAAAAGGTAATGCGGACGCCATAACGCCAATATTGGTATGAGTCAACGCAAAATGTCGGGTGACCAGATCCAGGGATCCGGCGATAATGCCTTCGTCATAACCAAACAAAAATCCAGCCAGAGAACCTATAATCGCGACCAACCATGCCATTGTTCATCCTTAAAAATAGTATTATTTATTTGTCCCCCCTGGCCAACGCATCCGCCTTATACGCTTTAACCACCGCGTTTTGACATAGATGGGTTATTTTTGACCAGTTATCTTGCCGGATTGCTTCCTCGGGAACTACCCAGGAGCCGCCGACACACTCTACATTAGGTA
Organism: Legionella spiritensis; assembly: GCF_900186965.1. Taxonomy (NCBI): domain Bacteria; kingdom Pseudomonadati; phylum Pseudomonadota; class Gammaproteobacteria; order Legionellales; family Legionellaceae; genus Legionella; species Legionella spiritensis. The sequence goes on along the minus strand of NZ_LT906457.1, from coordinate 1,239,871 downwards.
ATGCCAGATAGTCCAGATAGTTTTGTTCGTTAACACCTCCCGTAGGACAGAAGCGGATTTCAGGAAAAAGTCCATGTATCGTTTTGAGCAAGTGAACACCACCTGCTATCTCGGCCGGAAATAATTTAAACCGGCTATACCCGGCGCTCATGCCTTCCATAAGTTCAGAAATGCTGGTCACTCCGGGAATTAAAGGGATATTATTTTGCCGACCAGCTTGTAATAATTGCGATGTAGCGCCAGGGCTGATTGCAAATTGCGCACCCGCTTCGATACATTGCTGCAACTGAATGGAATGGGTGATAGTGCCGGCCCCTACGATTATTTCAGGTTTTTCCTGATGCAAACGACGAATGACATCCAGGGCGACCGGTGTTCTTAGCGTAATCTCTATAATATTGATACCCCCGGCCAGCAAAGCCTCAGCCAACGGCACGGCCTTTTCCATATCATGAATAACCACGACAGGAATAACCGGACTGGTTGTCAGTAAAGTCGCCGGACTCGATAACCAATTAACAAATGCCATAATGTTCTCTTGTCATCATTTGTTTTAAATAGGCTGCGGCGCCAATTAAACCGGGTTGTTCCGCAGCCACCACGCAGGTTGCAATCTGGCTGTTAAAAGTACAGAAACGCCCTTTTTCCTCAAATCGGGCACGAAACGCACTCTGCTCCATAAAAGGCAATAATTTAGGCACAATGCCGCCTGCAATATACACGCCGCCAAACGCACTTAAGGACAAAGCCAGATCGCCGGCAAAACTGCCTAAGCTGGCAAAAAATTGTGCGATGGCATCCTGAGCCAGAGGGCAAAGTTTCGAACTTGCCAACCGGGCAATATCAGCGGCGCTGACCGGCTCAACCTTTTGTTTCCGGAACTCGGCTATAGCCATATAGAGATTCTCCAGCCCGGGTCCCGACAAAATACGCTCCACCGAAACACGACCATAACGACGCGCCAGGTATCTTTGAATAAACCACTCCTGCTCAGTCTGCGCGGCCCAGTCACAGTGTCCGGCTTCCCCGGGAAGAGGAAGGTAACCGTCGGCGGTGGGCACAAGATGAGCCACCCCTAATCCCGTACCCGCCCCCAATACCACTTTGATTTTCCCGACCTCGGCTACTCCTCCGCCAATCCGGATTGTTTCGGAATCAGTTAACGCCGGCAAACTCATAGCCATCGCCATAAAATCATTAACAACCTGCAATTGCTTGAACCCCAGCTGTTTTTGCAAATCGCTGATGGAAAATTGCCAGTGAAGATTGGTCATACGCACCCGGTCATCGGTGACCGGACAGGCAATGGCTATGGCCGCATGCTTGATATTCGTCAACCCATAGCGTTTTTGATAAGCGGATAATGCCATATCAAGATTTGCAAATCCGGCACAGGGAAATACCGCAATTTTGTCTACGGCCAGGCTCCCCAGTTCTACCCGGCTAAAACGTGCGTTGGTACCACCGATATCCGCCACAATGGCGTAAAAACCGTCATCAGCCATGTCTTTAACCCTCCGGAGCAAACAAACTGCAAGCACCGTGTTCCGCTCCTGAAAGCAAGGCACGCATCCCGGTAAATAATTCTCGTCCCATTCCGAAAGCCGGGGCGGCACAATCCATGATGACCGGCCTGCGAGTTGCCAGGACATCATCGGGAACCAGAAGTTGTAGTAAGCCTTCACGGGCATCAATTCGCAGGACGTCACTATCTGCAATTTTGGCAATAACCCCTCCTTCGCATGCTTCAGGAGTCACATGAATGGCGGCGGGAACTTTACCGGAGGCCCCGGACATACGGCCGTCGGTCACCAAAGCCACTTGATAGCCACGATCCTGAAGAACGCCAAGACAAGGCGTCAATTTGTGTAATTCCGGCATACCGCAGGCTTTTGGGCCTTGAAAACGGACAACCACCACACAATCCTTATTCAACTCTCCGGCCTGGAAAGCCGCCTCCAGTTCCTGCTGGTTTGAAAAAACCACCGCCGGCGCCTCAATCATTTCCGCACCATCAGGCAGGGACGATGTTTTTATAACCGCTCTGCCGATGTTTCCGGTTAATACCTGCAAACCACCCTGCTCCTTAAAAGGCTGTTGAGCGGAGGTTAATACATCCGGGTCAGCAGACACCGTCGGCCCATCCTGCCAGATCAGTTCTCCCTTTTGCAAAACAGGTTGTCGGGTATAAGCGTACAAACCAAACCCGGCAACGGTATGGACCTCGTCATGCAATAACCCGGCCTCCAGCAAGGTACGGATAAAATAAGCCATACCACCGGCCTGCTGGAAATGGTTTATATCCGCGTGCCCATTGGGATAAATACGCGCGATCAGGGGAGTAACCCTGGAAAGGTCGGCAAAGTCACTCCAGTTGATAACGAATCCTGCGGCACGGGCAACGGCAATGAAATGAATGGTGTGGTTAGTCGAGCCGCCTGACGCCAGTAAACCGACCAGACCGTTGACGATGGTTTTGGCATCCACCAATTGGCCGATTGGCAAATAATCGTCTCCCAAATCCGTCCATTTCAAGACCTGGCAGGCTGCCGCCCTGGTTAACTCCTGTCGCAAAGGCGTATTCGGATGCACAAAAGAAGAACCCGGCAATTGCAATCCCATGGTCTCAATCACCAATTGATTGGAGTTTGCCGTGCCATAAAAGGTACAGGTACCCGCGGTATGATAGGAAGCGGCTTCCGCTTCCAGCAAATCATTTTTATCGGCCTTGCCTTCCGCGTAAAGTTGCCGGATGCGGGCTTTTTCCTTGTTGGGCAAACCGGAAGGCATCGGGCCTGCCGGCACAAACACAAAGGGCAGATGCCCGAAACCAAGTGCCGCGATAAGCAACCCGGGCACAATTTTGTCGCAAATGCCAAGCATCAAACCACCGTCAAACATATTGTGCGACAAACCGATGGCGGCAGACATGGCAATCACGTCACGGCTCATCAGGCTTAACTCCATGCCCGGCTGCCCCTGGGTAACGCCGTCACACATAGCCGGAACTCCGGCGGCAAACTGGGCGACCCCGCCGGCTTCCGAAATAGCCTGTTTCAGCAAAAAAGGATAGGAACCGTAAGGTTGATGCGCCGACAACATATCGTTATAAGCGGACACGATGGCGATATTGGCCTTGGTCATGCCGCGCAAATCTTTTTTATCGCCCGGGTTACAGGCGGCAAAACCATGAGCCAGATTACCGCAATGCAAAATACCGCGATGCGGACCTCGCAAACGCGCCGTCTCCAGACGACCCAGATAGTCGTTTCGGGTTTTTGTGCTGCGCTCAACTATTCTATCGGTAACCTGCTGTATCACCTTATCCATAACGACCTCAAAGCGGCGCGAACATGATCTGCACATCAGCGACCGGATGGTGTAAAAAAGCACGAATCGGCATAACAAGAGGCTCTTTTTCCGCCAGAGCCTTCTCTAAAACAGCCCTTTTTCTTTCACCGACCAGATGCAGGAATATAGCGCGGCTACGAAGCAGACGTGTTTTACTTAACGAAATCCGTGCGTAAGGGGCCGATGTCGGGGTCACTTCCACAACCACGTCATCGGTATCGGCCAGCGCGTCCCTGATTTCCGGGCTACAGGGAAATAACGAAGCCGTATGGCCATCCTCCCCCATACCTAAAACGACCACATCAAAAGCAGGCAACTTACCAAGGCGCCGGGTAATATCTTTCTTACGCTCCATAGCGTCCTCCCTATCACTGTATAAGCTGATAAAATGGGCACCGGAAGCCTTGTGCCGCAGTAAATAATCCTTGACCAGCCGCTCATTACTATCCAGTGTATCGGGTTTCACAAGACGCTCATCGCATAGTGTTACGGTGACACACCGCCAGTCCAACTCCGTACAGGCGAGTAACTGAAATAAACCCTGCGGCGTTTTCCCTCCTGATACCACCAGATAAGCATGGCCGCGTAATGTAATAGCCTCTCGCAAAATATCAATTATCCGTCCGGCCAGTGCCCGATTTAACTCATCCGTATCATTAAAGGAATGGAAGTGCATGTTATTCATCCCAGCTTCGCTGATCCCTGTTCAATAAATCATTGGCTGCCCCAGGTCCCCAGGATCCTGCGTCATACCCGTGCAAGGGAACGTCGTTGGCCTGCCAGGCGTCTAAAATACCGTCCACCCATTTCCACGCCTGTTCCACTTCATCACGCCGAACAAATAGATATTGATTACCCAGCATGACTTCCAGTAATAACCGCTCATAAGCGTCCGCAATCCTTTGCGACTTGAAGGTTTCATCGAAACTTAAATCCAGTTTCGTTTCCTGCAACCGCATGGTCTCTCCCAACCCGGGTATTTTGTTCATCATATGAATATCCACCCCTTCATCGGGCTGGAGACGAATGATTAATTTATTGGCATTTAAATACGGCTGGGTTTTATGAAAAATATTATGCGGCTGTGATTTGAAATAAATCGCGACTTCCGAATGTTTTTTCGGCATGCGTTTGCCGGTACGCAGGTAAAAGGGCACATCCGCCCAACGCCAGTTGTCAATAGCGACTTTCAACGCGACGAACGTTTCCGTCTCGCTGCTGGCATGCCCTTCCTCCTCTTCCAGATACCCGGGCACCCTGCTCCCCTTCACCTGGCCGCGAACATATTGTCCCCGCACCGTATTTAAACGAACTTGCTCGCCAGTCATGGGGCGAAGGGCTTTCAGTACTTTCAGTTTTTCATCCCGGATGCTGTCCGCTTCCAGACTTAGTGGGGGTTCCATGGCGATTAGAGAAAGAATCTGCAGAAGATGATTTTGCACCATATCCCGCATCTGACCGGCGTCGTCATAATAACTCCAGCGCCCTTCCACCCCGACCGCCTCGGCCACGGTGATCTGGACGTGATCAATCACCGTATAATCCCAGTTTGAGGAAAAAATGGCGTTGGCAAAGCGCAGCACCAGCAAATTCAGTACGGTTTCCTTGCCCAGATAATGATCAATACGATAAATCTGATTTTCGTGAAAATAACGGGATACCTGTTCATTGATGGCGATGGAGGAAGCCAAATCATGGCCTATCGGTTTTTCCATAACGATTCGGGCAGGCTGCCTGGCAAGACCTGCCGCCGCCAGTCCCCGGCTGACGTGGCCATAGAGGGAAGGTGGAATGGCCAGATAGCTGACCGGTGTCCGGATCGCAGGCTCGGTAAGCGGGATAAATTTTTTATACTCCTCATCCCTGCTTAAATCGACAGACACATAGTGGCATCGTTGTATTAGCCTCCGCGTCACGGATTCATCAGGGCATTCGCTGACAAACGTATGTAACGTCTTGCCAATCACATCCGCGTACCCGGCATGACTTAATGATTCACGACCACAACCAAGAATTCGGGTATCCGGATGTAATAGCCCGGATTTTTCCAGCTGATAAAGTGCCGGCAGCAGCTTGCGGGTTGCGAGATCGCCTAAAGTCCCAAACAAAATCAAATCGCAGGCTTTATTGTGATGAGTAACTTTCGCCATAATGAATTCTTGATTTTACTCCTGATAAACCAAGTTTCAGGGATACACGATTTTACAACACCCTTGCCACCCGTCAACCGATTTCACATCAGGTACGCTTTTTACAGTATTTGGCGAGCCAGACGGTAGCACCTCCGCACTCCGGATCGGCCACCGTATGCGTGATGATTTCAAAGTGATGCAAGACTAGCAGATATTGATATTCCTGCTCGCTTAGCGACGCGTGGTAGATTTGCTGGCCACCATTGTCGCTCAAGCTCTCTCCTTCCGACGGGCCGGATGTAAATAACAATACGCCGCCCGGTTTCAAATGACGGGCAAATGTTTCAAACATTTGCCTTTGATCCTCGGCAGGCAGATGAAAAAAACTGTGCCAGGCAATTATCGCGTCAAAGCGTTCATCAAGAACAAAATACCGCATATCTTCAATGATAAAGCGTTCGTTGGGAAAACGCTGGCGGGCAAGCGCTATCATTTTTCCTGATCCGTCGACACCGGTCAGCCTGAACCCTTTCTGGATAAAGTACTGGCCAATGGGTTCTCCCATACCGCAACCCAGATCAAGAATTTTTCCGCCGTGGATTATTTCGGCAATGACCTGATCGAGGTATTTTCTTTCAAAAAGTTCACGCGAACGATGCTCGTCAAACCAGCGAACAATAGCGTCGTAACGTTGATAAACCTCGTTTTTGGAGTTCCGTTTCCCCATAAATACTTATCCTGTATATTTACAACAAACCCTGATTTTTCTTGGCACAAAGTTCCGGATTACTGATAAACCCCTTGCCCGCCCGCAACAAAGGCAGAATTTTCACCAGTGGCCTTTCCGGCAGTTTCAATTGCAGCGGCTCACCGGAAGCGGCGCTCTCCATCAACATAACCAGACTGTTCAAACCATGACACACCGCGTCCGTACGCACTTTGGACGAGGTAAAGTTGGTAATAAAACCGCCAATAGCCCGCTCAGGGTTTTTAATATTGTAGGTATTTTCCTCATTATAGGCATTTTGTAATAACCAGCGGCCGGTCAACAGCATGGTTGTCTGATATCGCTGGCAATGGGCTAACCCGTTTTTCCGGCAAAAATCATACAATACCCCCATAACTTCGTTAATCCAGCCATTGCCGCTGGTGGTCATGGCGTCAAAATAACGGCCGTTATTGAAGATATCATCCTTATCGGTAATTTGCCGCGATAACAAGGTTGCGGCGAGTCGCACTATTGTTTCCCGGTAAACAGGCTCCTGATCCACCTTGGCAAAATCGATCAAGGACATCATGACCCAGCTGGTCGAAATGGAATTGGGCGAACGATAATCGTCACCCAGCAAGGTCCCTTCGTTTTTTACCCGGGCAAGAAAATGTCCGGCAATACGTTTTGCGCCGTCATAATAACGCGGGTCTCTGGTAACCGCGTAAAGTCGGGACAGAGCCGATAAAACCTGTCCGGAATACAGCAGGGATTGTTTCTCGTTATCCCGCCATTGTCCATCCTGCATACGCGCCACGGCGATGACACCACCATCTTTACGTACCCGGGTCAACAACCAGTCTCCCCCTTTTTTAGCGGCGGCAAGATATTGGGGGTCGCTGGGGTAAAAACGGTGAAGTTCCAGTAAGGTAAAGATCGTTTTGGATGTCGTTCCCACCACAACCAGTCCGGTTCTTTTCCGGGTCTTGGGATCAAATCCGTAGTAAAACCCGCCTTGATGCGGACCGTTAACCACCTGATTGGACAGGATAAAATCCGCAATTGGTTTGAAATACTGCGGCAATTGCGGATCATGGTGATACTGATAGAGTTCCAGCAATGTATACAAACTGGATGAGGAATAAATAGTGCGCAACAATTCCTCGGACTGATCCTTGCCGGCGTAATAAAATTTGAAAAATCCGTGATATTTCGGATTCATGGATTGCAGGAGATAACGCTGGCTGTCAGCAATTTGTTTTTGCAGCGATACTTTATCCATATGCCGAACCGCAACCCGGCTGCCAGTCAACTCCAACCCCTTACTACCGTATTCGATAAAGGAATAAAGCTTTGCCGGATAATAGTCAAAGGTTACCTTGAAGCGATATTGTTCCAGTTCCTTTTCCGTTAATTGTCCTGCCGGAAGAGCGCTCAAAGACGATTCCGTGGCCTGTTTCAAGGCCGCAACCAGATTGTTGCCATGCCCGTTACCCTCACCCGTCACTTGTCCTTTGTAAAAAACGGTCATGTAAACCTCCCAGGCCGAACTCTGATAATGATTAAACCAGAGAGCGTCCAGATTTTGCAGAAAACTCGCAGCATCCGGATTGGTACGGCCGACAGCCACGTCGCGCACATAATGAATAATTTCATCACGAAACGTTTGATTATCCACAGCAAGCAAGGCCGCACGCGCATCGGGAGAAAGCACTTTTGCCCACGCGCTATACCCGGGAAAATACATCGGAATGCAGAACAACAAAACTCGGAAAAACAAACCCATAACAAACCCTCAATGAGTGACGCGTTATTGCATGGAACGAATGCAACAATCTTAGCAGAGTTGCCGGTAATTTACAGAAGTTTATCAGGCGGATTGAACACCCGCTGTTTCACCTGTACACGTCTGTAAAAATATCGTGTACGTCCCCCTTAACCTAAGGACAAGATCATACGATTTTGTACTAAATGAATAATATTTTCAGTACAGAAATTGTGTCTTCCCCGCGCAGGCGGGGACCCATCCATCAAACGAAGTGAGGTATTGTATTGAAAATGGATCCCCGCCTGCGCGGGGAAGACTGGGCTGGCCTAACTCCAGCATGACATAATTGGAATGGATCCCCGCCTGCGCGGGGAAGACTGGGCTGGTCTAACTCCAGCATGACATAATTGGAATGGATCCCCGCCTGCGCGGGGAAGACTGGGCTGGTCTAACTCCAGCATGACATAATTGGAATGGATCCCGCCTGCGCGGGGAAGACTGAGCTGGTCTAACTCCAGCATGACATAATTGGAATAGATCCCCGCCTGCGCGGGGAAGACACAACTTGGATTCAAGTGAAACAAAACAGGCGGTTGGTCTGCCCTTAACCTCATGATCGTTTTAAACAGACTCGTTATCAGGTACCATCTTTATTTTAATCCAACAACATCATCATGCGGATTCTAATTACCGGTGCCAATGGATTTATTGGCGGTTATCTCGTTGCCTATCTTCTCAAGCAGGGTCATGAGATTACCTGCTGTGCGCGCGATGTCGCATCGACTGAGCGGCGATTTCCCCTGGCCCGAACCATTGCCTGTGATTTCAACCGCGATTTGACCATAGACGCATGGCTGCCGCGGGTGCAGGATATGGATGCCGTGATTAATTGTGCCGGTATTTTAAAAGGAAGCCGCCGGCAAAACATAAACAACATTCACTATCAGGCACCACTGGCTCTGTTTCAAGCCTGTGAGCAGTCAGCCATTCCACGGGTCATTCAACTCTCGGCCCTGGGCGTGGAAGACGGCCCCGATATTGATTACGTCACCACCAAACGCCGGCTTGATGAGACGTTGCAGACCATGAATCTGTCAAGCTGTATCCTGAGACCGTCGCTGGTCTATGCCAATGGCGCTTACGGCGGTACCGCGCTGTTGCGTGCGCTGGCTTCCCTGCCCTGGATAATCCCCTTGATTGATTCCGGAGACGCGCGTTTTCAACCGGTGGCCATGTTTGATTTGGTCAAGGTGTTTGAACAGGTTTTACATGGCAGGCAACAGGGCATTATTAACGTCGTTGGTCCCCGACCTGTTGCGGTAAGGGATATTTTAATCCATTTAAGACAATGGTTGGGTTTTGGGTATGCGCGCACCGTTTCGATGTCATCCCGCCTTATCAAACCACTGACGAAACTGGGCGATCGCCTCGCTCTAGGCCCGCTTAACTCCGTGTCCTATCAAATGACCCTGCACGAGAATATGGCGGATTATCAGCCCTTGCGCGCGGTTATTGATTTTGACCTGGCGCCGTTTCCCGAGGGGCTTAATTATTACCCCAGCCAGACTCAGGATCGCTGGCACGCCAGGCTTTATTTTTTAAGACCATTATTGAAAATCAGTCTGGTGCTGCTATGGCTTTTATCCGGTCTCATTCCCTTGCTGGGCGTTAATCAGCAAGCCGAACATTTACTACTGACCGCGGGTATTCCGCAATCCCTGGTTGCGGTGGTTCAAACGGGCAGTTGCCTGTGGGATATGTTTCTGGGGATGGCGTTGTTGTTTTCATTCAAAAACAAATGGATTGGCCTGTTACAGTTTGCCACCATCGCCGTCTATACCGTTGTGGGAGGCATTGGACTGGCTTGGTTATGGCTGGATCCGTTAGCGCCCTTATTAAAAAACATCCCCATTTTAACGGCAGTCTTGATCTGGCTGGCCATTGAAGACATGCGTTAATTGTGAGAAAACACCATGTACTACCTGTTATTAAAATACGTACACATCATCAGTTCCACCATTTTATTCGGCACCGGACTCGGCAGTGCCTTTTATATGTGGCGGGCTAACCAGAGCCATAATATACAAGCCATGCTTTTTGCCTCTAAAAACGTGGTCATCGCCGACTGGCTATTCACCACCCCGGCGGTCATCATCCAGCCACTGACCGGATTTGCCTTGCTCGCCATCCTCCATTATCCGCTAACCGCACCCTGGATTCTGTGGTCGCTGGGCTTATATCTGCTCACCGGTGCCTGCTGGATTCCTGTGGTGTGGCTGCAAATTCGCATGCACCGTTTATTAAAAGAGGCCGTACGCGACAACACGCCCATTCCGGCATTATACGACACCTACGCCAAAATCTGGTTTCTTCTCGGCTGGCCGGCTTTCCTTGCTGTATTGATTATATTTTATCTTATGGTGTTTAAACCGATGTGAATATCGGGCAAGGGGCGCCGACCAATTGTCTACGCGTATTTGCGGTGCTTAACCGCCACATCGAAAATCGTGGGTGTCCGGCTCAGGCAATGACGTTGCGTCCTCTTCTTTTACGCCCGTTTCCCGGCCATTTTTACAAAGCCAGGCTTGACGATCAATTTCCAGACCCGGATGAAGAAACGAGAGAGTATATCCCCATAATTCCTTGGACAGAGGAACAGGTATCTCCGATTTGGAATTCAATTGATCAGCCGTCCGGAAAAAATTTAGACGTTGTTTCTTTAAAGAGTTTCGGCGTGCCAACAGGTGACCCACGCAGCTATACACAGACGTTGAAGCGACGTCACTTTCACTTGAAGACGATTCAGGGCGGTAATCCAGTATTTTTCGTATCAGATGACCATCGGCGCAAACCATTCTCAAGATGGCCAGACTCGTTCCCCATGGGGATTGATCATCCGTTAATCTGGCCATAATATCCGGCTTGCAAAAGGTTGCGAGAAACTGCCACGTTCCATCAGTGAACGACGTACCGACGAGCAAATCCTCCCAGATCAAGTCCAGAAGGTCTTTTGCGACCA